>NZ_JADYVD010000079.1 GCF_020193575.1 Ensifer sp. IC4062 | reverse complement strand
ACAAGGGCGGCGAGCGTGTTTTGCGAGGTGGTGGACTTGCCGATGCCGCCCTTGCCGTAAAATGCGATTTGACGCAGACCTGCCATGTTGCTTTCCTTCGTTGTTCGAACCATCGCGGTTGCCCGCAACACGAATGCCGCGGCAGCTTCCGCCGCCTGCGCAACAATGCCTACAAGACCCGTGCCAACTCGGTGGAGCGGAGCAAAGGCGATCGATTTTTCCCGATTTCTCAGCCGCTTGGATCAAAGAGAGATCACCCGCACTTAAAAGCAAGCCTGTGTCGCGGAGCCGACAATTGTAGCCAGCAATTGTCGTACAGCGTTGCCTATCGGCCGTTAGGAGCCGACAAGACGATAGCGCCGAAGCCGGGCTTGGGAACTCTTCTCGGGGGCCTTGGCAGCTCGATGTGTCCGCCGTCCGATCAATCTGCTTCAGATGGGTTTCCCGGCCCTCACCCGATTAAGATCGCGACTGAATTCAGCCAGCGGAGCTCAACTGAGCACTGCCGCCGGAAGCCTGCTTGTCCGCGCGTGAATGTGTATGGGACCGATCACGCCCACCAGCCACTGCTTCACGAAAAGTTCAGCTGTAATCTGTGCCGACATCTGCGGCGTCGGCTTTAAACTTGCCGGGCACTCTGATGGCGCCTGAGAAAGTGAGCTGACCTAAAGGTCAGGACGGTGCAACTTCAAGCCTGCGCCTGCCCGAGAGACTTCTGGACTGCTGGGATGATCCTGTCTCCCCAGAGCTCTATCTGGCGCAGCATCGTCTTTTGGTTCAAATCCCCCAGCTGGGTCTGAATTGCAATCTGGTCCGGCTTCAAGACATCGATCTCCTCCAGAAGGCGGTCAATCACGCGATTTATGCTGCCAATGGGCAGGTTCTTGCGCATAGTATCGAACGATAGATCCTGATGCGTTGGCATCTCCTCCAACATATAACCGTCCTGACTTTGTTGCCGACGCTGATGCAGTGCCTCGGACAGCCGGCGCTGGAAGCGGGCGTTATCGAGATAGTTGTTGATTTCCGCTCCATCATCACTGGCATAGCAGCACCGCAGCAGCGATACCTTGGCGTCGCGGACCTTCTTGCCCGCGGATCCCGCGGCGGTCTGGATGATGCCGCGCAGCAAGCCCAGAGTTTCTAAGCCGTCGTGGAGGGCCGTGACGAAAAGGTTGTGTCCCTCACGATAGGCTCGGGCCACGGTTTTGGAGGACGCGGTAGCAATCCAGATCGGCGGGGTCGGCTTTTGGAGGGTGCGCACCGAAATCGCCGTCGGGGGTATCTGCATGTAGCGACCGCTGTGAGTGAAGATCTTTTGCTTTAGACCTTTGAGCAGGATGTCGAGATATTCCGAAAAGACGGCCGGCGCCTCATCTATATTGACGCCGAAGCGTTCGAATTCGAACTGCTGGTATCCCGCACCAACGCCGAGTTCGAGCCGACCGTTCGCAACGACGTCGACAAAGCCGATTTCCGCTAACAGGCGCTGCGGTTGGTAGAGCGGGAGCACGCAGACTGCGGTTCCGAGGCGAATGGTGCTCGTCAATCCGGCACAGTGGGCTATCATCAGTAAGGGCGACGGGACGAGGCTGTAGTTGTTGAAGTGGTGCTCGGCGAACCAGGCCGTGCTGAAGCCAGCCTGCTCCGAAAGAATTGCCTGCTCGATCGAGTTGCGGATGACGTTATCGGGAGACTGATGATAGCCACGCTGGGCAGCCAGAATAAACGTTGCGAACTCCATGGGGTCTCCTTGTTTTCCGATCAGGGATCGCGCCGCTCGTGGCGGTCGCGCCTCGAATAACGAGAGCGGTTTCGATGACCATGCTCATGGTCCGTTTGCGTCCAGAGCGCCAAGAGTTACCGGAGCGCCAAGAGCTAAAAGCGTGCAATGCATCAGGGAGAGAGAAGCCGCCGCCGCGTCGCGGGCCGGCGCCGTGTCCTCCTCTCCGTCGAAATTTCTCCACCGACTTCGCTGCCCCACGCCGCTTCTCTGGACGAGATCAAGCCTCCGTCCACGTGCAGGATTGAGCCGTTGATGTAGGAGGCATCAAAAGAGGCCAGAAAGTATGCAGCTTCGGCGACTTCTTCTGGGTCCCCGACCCTGCCTAAAAGAATTCGCTGTCGAAGCGATGCAGAATCCATGCCGTCTACCTTTGCCAGCCCGCTGGCAGCACATGTACGGATGTGACCTGGAGCGACTGTGGCTGTGCGGATACCAAATGGCGCGAGTTCGGCCACCGTGCAGCGGGTCAGCATGTCTATGCCAGCATTGTATGCGCTGTAGGCGTGACCCGGCGCGAGCGGTGAAAGGCTGAAACTTGACCCGAGATTGAGGATTACGCTGCCAGGGCGCATCGATATAGCGGCCTCGCGAACGCAGGTGAAGGCGCCAGTAAGATTGACATCCAGTATGTGCTTGAGGACTTCCGGCGACTGCTCGATATCGGGGACGAGCGTGTCATTCATGCCGTTGACGAAGACGTCGATATGGCCGAAGCGCTCCCGCAATTCTTCGAAGAGCGAGACTACCTCGCTTTCGGCGGTTCTGTTCACGCGCCTTGGCAGGTGTTTGCTGCCGAGCAAGCCAGCGAGCTTTACCGCTTCTCCACCGTCTCCGTCAGCGATCACAACCGTGTCGCCGTTCTTGGCAAACCGCCGAGCGATGGCCGCGCCTATGCCTTTCGCGCCGTCCATGACGACTACTGTTCGCGCATCGGTGTCCTCGACCGGGCGTATGAGTTCTGCTCCCGGCGTCCTGTCCTGAGCCTGGTGGGCACCACCCGGCTGGTTGAATGACATGCAGCCACCATCGACCACGAGCGTCGACCCGGTTATGTAACTCGCCTGTGCGCTCGCCAGGAAGCGCACGGCCCGCGCGATTTCGTCGGGACGCGCCAGTCGGCCCATCGGTACGCGACGTCTGATTGCGCTGACATCGAGCTTGCCGGAGCGTTCCAATTCGGCAAGCATAGGCGTGCGCACGTAACCGGGCGCTACCGCTGTCACGCGAATGCCGCGCGAAGCCCATCCGCATGCCAGCGATTTGGTGATTGAGGTCAGAGCAGCTTTCGAAGCGGCGTAGCCATTGCGCTTCGGATTGCCGAGCAGCCCAGCCAGCGAAGCGACATTGACGATGGCAGCTCCAGGGTTCATCAGCTTCGCAATTTCGCGCGCCACCGAATACGGCCCGACGAGGTTTACCGCTAGAGCGCGTTGAAAATCTTCGACAGGGGTATCGGCGGTCGCAGCCATGGTCGGCCCAATCCCCGCATTATTGACGAGCACTCCAATCCGGGAGAATCGTTTTTCCAGAAGGGCACCAAATGCGATGACATCGTGCTCTCGCGACACGTCGAGCTCAAGGCCGAGATGGGGCTGGCCGAGTTCGTGGCCAAGTTCAATTACGCCGCTGTCCGGGAGGTCCACCGCGACAACGATGTCTCCATTCGCGGCAAATGTATCGACCAGCGCACGGCCGATACCCCCTGCGGCACCTGTGACGACGATGACCTGCCCAGGCTGAACCTGGCGATCGTCCATGCGTGTCCTCACTGCACGGGTGCTGCCTCGAGGAAACGCAGGATAGCGCATTCGTATCATGGTTCTTCTTCTCCACTGCCGATCAGGTCCTTTGGATGATTGTTCGCAGCAGCGCGCCGCTTCGAAAGCTCGTAAACGGGATCATTGGGATGCGGTGCCCCAATCGGTTGGCGAGGGCCGAACCGCTCTGTTTCCGAGGATTTCGGAGGCCTCTGTTTCTCGACCCAATCATAGACCACGGTCCGTTCGGCGATGCGCCACTCCCCTTCCCTTTTGTGAAACAGATCACAGTAGCGTCCGCACAGGAGCACCTGCTTTATCGCGCCTGTTTTGTCGGGACCGCGCTGCAGTGCGGTGAAATAACTCTCGACGGCGGCCTCTGTCGTGCCGAGGAACTCAATCATTATGTTTCCAAGCTGGTGGATGTTGCGCGGCTGGGTTTTGAAAACGCTAAGTGCAAGCTGAATGAACCCCACGGCAGAGCCGCAGTAGCTTCCATGATTGTCATGTGCATCGGGCCAATAGCAGCTGCGCAGTGCAGCCTCGTCTGCCCGGTCGATCCCTCGACAGTAGCGATGGAGACAGTCGCGGATTGCTTCTCGGTCGAATAAGTTGGTTATGCTTGCTTGATTTATCATGATGCGGTGAGTGTGAAGGAAGCGGCGAGCGATGAAGCTTGGGAGCGAGCGTCGCTTCTTAGCTACCGCCTCGCGTGACAGATCAGGCCCAAGTTAGGATGAGATTATTAATCCCGAATACATGACCGCCATGAGCAATCGGCGCCGTACCTTCCTTGATGCGGAATGCTGGGATGCGCGCCAACCATTCATGTAGGCCAATGACAATTTCTCGCCGTGCAAGATGCGCTCCGTGGCAAAGGTGTGGGCCATGGCCAAAGGCGGTGTGCTGGTTACCCTGTCGTGCCAGGTCGATAGTGTTGGGGCACTCGAATTCAGACGGATCTCGATTAGCAATCATCGTGGCACAGGAAACATAATCACCCTTACGGATAGGCACGCCTTCGAACTCGATGTCCTTCGTGGCCACGCGGACTATCTGAACGGTTGAATAGGCACGCAGCAATTCTTCAGCGGCGAGCACGAGCCGATCCGGTTCGTTTCGCAACAACTCCTGGTGCTCTGGATTGCGTGCAAGATAGGCCATGTCAAAGCCAATGGCGGCGGCAACCGTGTCAAGTCCCGCTACTAAGAAAAGTACACCGATGCCACGGACTTCCTCTTCTGTTAAGGAGCGGCCCTCGATTTTCGCCTGCACGACGAAGGTCATGAAATCGACAGCCGGCGCCTTGCGGCGCATGGCTGCAAGTTCATCAATGAAGGTCACGATCGACCAGGCTGCTGCCGTTCGCTTGTCCGCGTTACCGTGGAGCAAATCGCTTACCCAGCCAACAAGTACTTCGGATCGCCTCTGCGAAAGACCCAGAAAGCTGAGGAAAACGCTGACCGTGAAGGGCAAGGCAAAATCCTTCATGACGTCACAGCTGGTTTTCTCTCTCGCAATGCCATCGATCAGCGCGCCTGCCCTGTCATGGATAGTCGGCTCCAGTGCCAACACCCGCGTGGATGAGAACAGAGGATTCAACAGTGCACGAAACACGCCATGGGCCGGGGGGTCCAATTCGAGGGGGATGACAGGCCAGTGTTCGCCCAGTGCGGAGGCGAAGATGCTGCGATGGCTGGAAAAGGTCTCTGTATCCTGCAGTACCCGGCGCTGGTCTCCCGCGCGTGTTATGACCCAGGTACCTCGTCCATCACGCGTGTTGGAAGGAGAGTAAAAGATCGGTGGGCCATCATGAACGCAAGCCACGGCGGCATGCGGATCCCCGTTAGGCGTCGGCGCCATGCCAGGCGACGTGAAAAGACTGAAGTCACGCACCAGTCCGGGCGGAACATGATCTGGAATGGGGTTGGTCTTCACTCGCTTTCTCCTTTAGTCACTCTCACGGCTGCGCGGGCCACCGAAGATCTGAGCGTAATCAATCCGGAACATTCGACAGGTATCGCGCTTTGTCCCCTGGGTGAGCATCAAGGGCGCGATCTGCGAAATAGGCGGCGCAAAACAGCACTTCCTGTCCGGTTCAACGGCGTCACTCCGCTGGCTTGACAACCGCTGGCCTGACAACCGCCGACATGGTCTGGACCGGCGCGTTGCCTGCAAGGGCGGTGGCAAGCTGCGCCCGGGAAAGCTCGCCTTCCCACTTCGCCACCACAACGGTCGCGACCGCATTGCCGATTAAGTTGGTAATTGCCCGGCACTCGGACATGAAGCGGTCTATGCCGAGGATCAGCGCCATGCCGGCGACCGGTACGGAGGGAACCGCGGAGAGCGTCGCGGCAAGCGTGATGAAGCCCGCGCCGGTTATGCCAGCTGCCCCCTTTGAACTCAGCATGGCGATGAGGAGCAGCAGGATCTGATCGCCGTAGGAGAGCGGCGTATCGGTGGCTTGGGCGATGAAGAGCGCGGCAAGCGTCATGTAGATGTTGGTGCCGTCCAAGTTGAACGAGTAGCCGGTCGGAATGACGAGGCCGACAACCGAGCGCTTGCAGCCTGCCTTCTCCATCTTGTTCATCAGGCCCGGCAGCGCCGCCTCCGAGGAGGACGTTCCGAGCACGAGCAGCAGTTCTTCCTTGATGTAGCGGATGAGGGCGACGATCGAGAAGCCGTTATAGCGTGCAACCGCCCCGAGCACGATGAAGACGAAGAGGAAGGAGGTAAGATAGAAGGTGCCGATCAGCGTGGCGAGATTGGCAATCGAGACTACGCCGTACTTGCCGATGGTGAAGGCCATCGCACCGAACGCGCCGATAGGGGCGGCCTTCATCAGGATCGCCACCAGACGGAAGATCGGAAACGTGAGCGCGTGCAGGAAATCGACGACGGGTTCCGCCTTCTTGCCGACCGTGGCGAGCGAAATGCCGAAGAGGACCGAGATCAACAGCACCTGCAGGATGTCGCCCTCGGCGAAAGCACTGACCAGCGTCGTCGGAATGATGTTCATGAGAAAGCCGGTGACCGACTGCTCATGCGCCTTCTCGGCATAGCTCGTGACCACCTTCATATCCAGCGATGCCGGGTCGATATGCATTCCCGCACCCGGCTGGACCATATTCGCGACGACGAGGCCGAGAATGAGCGCTAGCGTGGAGAACGTCAGGAAGTAAATCATCGCCTTGCCGGCGACGCGGCCGACCTTGGCGAGATCGGTCATGCCGGCAATGCCGGTCGCGACCGTCAGAAAGATAACCGGCGCGATGATCATCTTGACGAGCATGATGAAAGCATCGCCGAGCGACTTCATCTTGGTGCCGACATCCGGATAGAAATACCCAAGCAGGATGCCCGCGGCGATCGCCGCGAGGACCTGGACATACAGATGTCTATAGAGGGGTGTCTTGCGGCTGACCTCCGCGGGATGTTCTGCGATCAAGATGATATCCTCCACTTGGTGCATGCATATTTCGAAATTCGAGCATGCTGAAATGATGAAAAGGCCTCCCAGCGGTTTACAGCCGGCTTAGGCGGCGCTTAAGCTCGAGGTCTCCTCCTACTTGTCCTACAGGCGAAACAACTTTCGCCTTCCTCAGGGAAGCAGCTCTCCAATTCCTCACATTGCTGGCAAGAAGGCGCCGTGCACAGCGAAAAGCCCTCAGCCTCACAGAGCTTGCGGTAAAAGTACTTCTTCCACCGCATGTTCTGGGTATTGCCGGCCGCAAGCGTCGGGAAATGGCTGGCGAGCAATCGGCTGAGTTCGACTCGATCAAAAAGGCCAAGCTCCTTCCAGAGATGGTCGTGGCGCAAGGTACGGCGGGCTATGATTTTGGCGAAGCGCACGCTCGCCGGATCGCCCGCTCGGGCATGCGCGAGCAACAGACCGCGCAGAAGTTCCTCTTCGGGGCCGGGCTCCGGATCGCTTATCTCTTCCAAGCGAAAAACGTGAATAGTTGGGGCGGGGAAACTGTGGCTCAGGACGTCCCGCAGCTCTATTTGCGAAAGGCCAGTTGCCTCTGTCGCAGTTGCCTCGCCAGCATCGATTTCCTCGAGTGCACGCGAAAGGACACATGCAAGCACGTACTGATCGAAATCCATTTCGATGTCTACAGGCGGCCAGGGTCCGAGGTCCAGCAATTCGGATAACTGTCGCCAACCGGGCCGATCGGTCATTCTGATTCCGACTGTTGCTCTCCCTTTCGACAGAGCGCGGACTTGAGCTAGATTTGACATGTTCCCTTCCTTCCTTCCCTATTTCCGTTCCACACCCCGGGCACCCGCGAGATGACTGCACGGCAATCGTGGCCCCTGGAGACGTTTCAAGACTCGTGCCAATCGAGCCTGCTCGAGCTGAAGAGTTAACTTTGTGGGTTCCATTCAAGGACTAAACGAAGGTCTGGCAGGAAGTAGGGGGAATGCGGCCATGTCGGAGGACGACAAAGGCGACATGAGATGTCGGTTCTCTGACAAAAGCAGCCGCCGGGTTATCAATGGGAAACGCGGAACCGCCGACCGGCAAGCTCCTGACATGTCGGTTTTGCAGGCGGTCGCGTTGGACGCACAAGCACTGTCAGCTATTGCCGCTGGGTTGAGCCTCGAGAAGGTGCGTGTGCGTGAGTTTAAGCCAATGGCCAGTACGCGCACACCAACATGGCGATGCCCGCAACAAAGCAGTGCTGTTGCGGCTTGGATCTAAAGTGGCACGGCGCTTGCTGTCTGCTCGTTGGCCGACGAGCTGACTATCAAGTAACAGTGCTTCGCCAGAGGATCCAGAGGCGGCGCATCCCCCAGTTCTTTTCCGAAGGAGCAATGCATAATGCCTGTGAAAAAGAGAATCCCCTTCGTTGCCTTTCACACGCGCGTTCGCGACGAGACAATAGGGGGACCAAATCCATACCGGTGGGAAGTCAAAACAACCGAGGATTACTTCAGCGGCAAGCGCGTCGTTCTGTTTTCGCTTCCCGGTGCGTTCACGCCGACCTGCTCAACTCAACAATTGCCCGATTTTGAGAAACTTTACGACGAATTCCGGAAGCAGGGAATCGAATCGGTCTACTGCCTGTCAGTCAACGATGCCTTCGTCATGAATGCGTGGGGAAAGGCGTTGGGCGTAGAGAAGGTGAAGCTTATCCCGGATGGTTCGGGCGAATTCACTCGCAAGATGGGCATGCTGGTTGCAAAGGACAATCTTGGCTTCGGGATGCGCTCTTGGCGCTACGCTGCCGTGGTCAATGATGGCGTGGTGGAGCGATGGTTCGAAGAAGGAGGTCTCTTGGACAACTGCGAGTCCGATCCCTATGGAGTATCTTCTCCGCAGAACATTCTTGAAACGCTGAGGACTCTCGATACCGCGACCGCCTCTTCCAACGGTCCCGATTAGACTTTGATGTTTGCCGCGCGAGCTCTCCGGTCTGATCCTGCGGAGCCCAGGTGCTGAAGCGAACCCCGCCCGCACCTATTGGCTCGCTAGTGAACGGCCTCGTCCATCGCACTTTGATGAATTCCGCGCCGCCAGGAAATCGGCGCTCAAGGTGACTTGCCGGACCGCTCGCGGACGACCTCTTGATCCAGAGAGCTAATGTCGGCCATCGAGATAATCGATTTCACTGAAATACTGTTTCCTGCTATGCCGCTCTTCGAGCACGGAATCGAACAATTGAAGAAGACTTCCTCATGAGCGAGCCTGTCATCACAACTGATGTCGTGATCGAACTTGCGCTCGCAAGAGGAGCATCCGTCTTATGTATACCGACATGAAGGACTTGCGTCGTAGCAGTTCATATTGCGGTATGAAGACGAACTGCCACGGCAAAAGCCTTCGTAACGACGAGGCATCCACCCTCCCGCGCCGGATGTCTCAGCAGCGCTGCAGAGGATTAAACGGCGATGCTCGGCAGGCCGTGAAGAGCCTCACACGAACTCGGCTCATCACTCAATGTCGCAACTACGACTGTGTCGTACAAGCGACATGGCCGTATTTGAACATCGCGTTGTTTTCATGATGGTTTCTCGTTGGCACACAAGGTGCATCGTTCGCAAGCAACTCGAAACCAGGAGAACGAACCCATGATAACACTCACCAATAGTGCCATTGCTGCAATAGAGTTCGCGCTTGCCCAGGCTTCCGAGCCGGCGAATGGGTTGCGCATCAAAGTGGAAGCGGGCGGCTGCTCGGGCTTCAAATACCACCTGGGCTTGGACAGCGAGTCACGCGAGGGCGACGCTGTCATTGAGGCGGGTGGGGTCAAGGTGTTCATCGACTCAGCCTCCCAACCGCATGTCGGCGGCATGACGCTGGATTTCACCACGGGTGTCAATTCCCCCGGATTCGTCTTTGACAATCCCAACGCGCGAGAGAACTGCGCCTGCGGGAAGTCCTTCGGTTGATCGCAGAAACAGAGAGGAACGAGAATGCGAAGGCATCACGAGAAGGATCAGGCAAGCTATTTGATGCTGGCGCCTTCCGCACACGAGCTCTGTCGCCCGAAGGGCGTCGGGGTACTCTACATGAAGCGTGGGGTACCCTTTCATGCTCCAATCAGGGTACCAGGAGCGCGACCGACGCGCGGGCACTAAGAACACGCCCGGCATAGTAGGTCTGGGCAAAGCCCTCGAACTCGCGTTGGAGTGCATGGGCAAGGAAAATGCGATTAGATCACTGCGTGACCGCTTTGAGAAGGGGACTACTCGAGCGCGTCCCCAAGACCTCCGTCAATTGCAATCCGTTTGCGGGTTATGAAATACCACAAAGCGTCACGTTTGGCGGCGCCGTGGGCGAAGCCATACAATTGCTGCTCAACTGCCCCGGCATGGCATCCTCCTCTGGCTCCGCGGAGGACGTCTTGGAGAGCCTCGGCGTTTCCTATGAACCGAAGGTGCTAAATGCCTCATGGACTTCCCATCATGAAGCGGGTGCGACAAAGACTGGCCGAGCAGGCTTTTCCGACCTCGGCGCCGTGGCGGCCGCCGCCGGTGCGAGCGGCGCGCTCGAACGCGCCTGTGCGGAGTTTGCAACCACCGCGGCGGTTTCACATCGGATCTTTAAGGTGCTTGAGGCGCGCGACCCGACGAGATCACGATGATTTGAGGTCCGATCGACCCAAAATCATGAACGTGATCGATTCTAATAGGTTAGCGCGCGATGCGGGCGGAAAACCGTACACACTTTTCCTCACCCCGTGCGCCTGGCCGCACCTTTGTACCATCAGGACTCGGTCTTGAACCATCGGGAAGCGACAAGTGTGGCGCGGTTGCGACAATTCGTTGTCCTGGAGCCGACAACAGTGTCACGCGGCCGGCATGCCGTGAACCGAAGATCGCCTTGAGTTTCATGGGCTTGTTGGACCACAGCCGGTTGGCATGATTGGTGCTTGGAAGAAAGGCGAAACGTCATGCTCACATGCGATCGGAGCTAAAGAGACCTCATGCACATCGTAGTCTGTATCAAGCAGGTCCCGGACTCGGCGCAGATACGCGTCCATCCGGTGACGAACACGATCATGCGCCAAGGCGTGCCGACGATCATCAACCCTTACGACCTGTTTGCTCTCGAACAGGCCCTTCAAGTGCGCGACCACCATGGCGGCGAGGTCACGGTGCTCACCATGGGTCCGCCCATGGCCGAGGAATCGCTGCGCAAGGCGCTCACTTATGGCGCAGATCGCGCGGTACTGCTGACCGACCGGCACTTTGCCGGCTCCGACACGCTGGCGACGTCATTTGCTCTTTCCCAGGCAATCGCAAAGATTGGCAACAGCTTTGGTCCGCCTGATATCGTCTTCACAGGCAAGCAGACGATCGACGGCGACACCGCCCAGGTTGGCCCGGGAATAGCCAAGCGCCTCAACCTCGTGCAGTTGACCTATGTCGCAAAGATCACTTGCATCGATCTCAGCACGCGCGCGATTACGGTCGAGCGTCGCTCGGAAGGCGGCACGCACGTCCTGAAGAGCGAACTGCCTTGCCTGATCACCATGCTGGAGGGATCGACTGCCATTCGCCGCGGCTCACTTGAGGATGCCTTGCGCGCCGCCCGCAGCGAGATCGTCAGGTGGAATGCGGCGGAGGCCGGCATTGCAGACAT
>NZ_JADYVD010000078.1 GCF_020193575.1 Ensifer sp. IC4062 | reverse complement strand
ATCCCGCTCGGACCACGGATCCTGCGGGCGGATACGGCGGCGGTAGCGGCGATGGCCGTCATCCAGGCGTCAGTGGGCGACTGGCGATGATTTCGTCGCCCCCTCACGTGCCCTGCAATGTCCCACGCCTTATCAGACGTTCAACGATTGCTGTAGAACTTTGAATTGCTGCACGATTTGCCATTCAGTCGGCTCCGATTTAAGGAATCCTGCAGCACGGAGTTTTTTTGAGGAGATCTTGAAAGAAATTCACTTGCGCGGCACGTAATTACGGTTCAAGCACCCATCATCGCTCCTGCTGCCCGGCGGGCGCCGCTCAAACAAAGAAGACGCATATGGCCCGAGATACCACCGACCAGACGCCGGTTACCTCTGTTGCTGAACTGACCGCCTATCTGGCGTCCGGATCGAAGCCGAAGGAGAAGTTTCGGATCGGGACGGAGCATGAGAAATTCGCCTTCTTTAAGGCGGGTAACAGTCCCGTGCCCTATTTCGGCGAAGCCAGCATTCAGGCGCTTCTGAACGGGATGGCCGAGAAAAGCGGTTGGGAGCCGATCCTCGACGAGGGCAACATCATCGGGCTCGCCGAGCATTCCGGTAATGGCGCGATTTCGCTGGAGCCGGGCGGGCAGTTCGAACTCTCCGGCGCGCCGCTCGAAAACCTGCATCAGACCTGCAAGGAATCCAACCAGCACCTGGCCGTTCTTCGGGAAATTGCCGAACCGCTCGGGATTCGTTTCCTCGGCATCGGCGGTAGTCCGAAATGGACATTTGCCGAGACGCCGCGCATGCCGAAATCGAGATACGGCATCATGACGCGCTACATGCCGAAGGTCGGCACCAAGGGCCTAGACATGATGTATCGCACCTGCACCATCCAGGTGAATCTCGACTTTTCCTCCGAGGAGGACATGCGGCGCAAGATGCAGGTGTCGATGAAACTGCAGCCGCTCGCAACCGCTCTCTTCGCAAGCTCGCCTTTCACGGACGGCAAGCCCAATGGCCTGCTTTCCTGGCGGGGCGATATCTGGCGCGACACGGACAATCAACGCGCCGGTCTGCTGCCGGCTGCCTTCAGGCCGGAATTCGGCTTTATCGACTATGTGGAATGGGCGCTCGACGTACCGATGTATTTCGTCGTACGCGACGGGCACTACCATGACTGTACCCATGTGACGTTCCGGCAATTCATGGCCGGTGCGCTTAAGGGCGAGATCGCCGAATGGCAGCCCAACATGGGCGACTGGGCCAATCACCTGTCGACGCTCTTCCCCGATGTCCGGCTGAAGCGCTTCCTTGAGATGCGCGGTGCCGATGGCGGCCCCTGGCGCCGGATCTGCGCGCTGCCGGCTTTCTGGGTCGGGCTGCTCTACGATGACGAGGCGCTCGCGGCGGCCGAGGCGCTGACCCGCGACTGGAGCTACGAAGACGTGCAGGCGCTGCGCGATGCCGTACCCGCCCAGGCGCTTGCCGCGAAGCTCGGCACGACCTCCCTCTTCGACATCGCACGCGAAGTTCTGACGATTTCACGCGCAGGCCTGAAGCGGCGCAATCGACTGAACGGTGATGGGGTGGACGAAAGTCAGTTCCTGGCGCCGCTCGACGAAGTCCTGGCGAAGAAGGCGACGCTCGCCGAGGACCTGCTGGCGCTTTACAACGGCCGCTGGAACGGTTCTGTCGAGCCGGTCTTCGCCGAATACCAGTACTGAGCGATCCCAAGAAAAGTGTGTAGCGGTTTCCCGTCCGCAATTGCGTAAATTCAAAGGACGAGATCACCCATCGCTTCGATGAAGCAATGGATGATCTAGGTGCGTCGAATACATTCGCTCGCTTAAAAAGGCGGTTTGCAGCCTTCCAATTCCCGTTATAGTGCAACGAGATGCGTCGTTCGTCCGGGAAGGAAATGGGGATGGCACCGCTTTTTGACATGTTCGCGCAGGCGCAGAACGGCAAGGCCATCGAGTTGATGGCAAAGCAATTCGGCCTCGCCCAGGAACAGATGACGAAGGCGACGGCGGCGCTTTTGCCCGCCTTCTCCACGGCCTTCAAACGCAACACCGCCAATCCCTATGATTTCGGTGCATTCCTAGGAGCGCTTTCTACTGGCAACTACGCGAAATATTTCGAAGATATAAGCCAAGCCTTCACGCCGCAGGGTATGGCTGATGGTAACGGCATCCTCGATCAGCTCTTCGGCTCCAAGGAGATGTCGCGCGCGATCGCCGCGCAGGCCGCGCAGATGACGGGCATCGGTCAGGAGATCTACAAGCAGATGCTGCCGGTGATGGCGAGCACGCTGATGGGGGGCCTCTTCAAACAAACGACCGGCGCGACCGGAGATGCCTTCGCCAACAATCCCATGATGGCGATGATGCAGCAATGGATGGAGGCGACGGGACTCGCCAAAAAACCCGAGCCCGCCCCGACCGCCTTCGACAATCCCTTCGTTCAGGCGATGCAGGGGTTCTTCGGCATGGCAAAGGCGGAAGAGAAGCCGAAGACGCCGGTCATCTTCGCCGACAATCCTTTCTTCAAGGCGTTTCAGGAAATGATGCAGAAAGGCGCAAGCGCGCCCGAAAAAGCGCCCGCGGAAAACGCGGCCTTCGCGCAATTTAACGAAATGATGAACACGATGTTCGACAGCGGGCTCGAGATGCAGAAGGAATACCAGAAGAATATCGACGCCCTGTTCGAAATCTACAAGAAGAGTTCGGGGGACAAGGCCTAGAACGCCGAAATGTTCTAACGCTTTGAACTAGAATATTCCGGGCGGAAAACCGCCAGACACTTTTCCTGGAATTGCTTTCAGGCGACGCAATTCCGGACGGAAAACCGCTACACACTTTTCCTGGAATTGCCGTAGAGCACATCGATTTCAAACGGATTCATCCGCCGCCTTCGTCAGCACACGCGCAGAACCGCGCATAAAAAAGCCCGGTGCATGTCTTGGTCATGCACCGGGCAAGCGGCAGGGTCTATTGGCTCATACCCTGCGGGGAACGTTTCAGTGCGGGTCGGCGCACCGTAAACCGAATTTCGACGGCATGATCCGCGAAGGCGGCAACCGGTCGCGGATCATGCCGTATGGCGCATCCAAGGCGGCGGGATGCGCCAAGGGGTTAATCGTGGCGTATCCCGCGGTAGAAGAGGTTCGCCCGGTTTCGGGACGCACGCGTCAGATAGCTGCCCGGATTGTCGAAGAACGAGGAGGTCAGGGCCTCGCGCAGATCTTCGCGTTTCAATCCCATATCGAGCAATTGCCGATCATCAAGATCTTGCAGACGAGCGATCTGACAGCGGTTGCGGAACAGGCGCCAGACAGTCGTCAGCACGCCGGTCACGCCTGCGGTACGGGATGCAAGCGACTGCTTTCCTGCAACGAGGTGGAGATTGAGGGCGTGTTGGGTCGTGCGCATGGCGGTACTCCTTTTCAGGCACGAAGAAGCCCACTCCCTGCGGGGAGGTCTACGCAGGGGCAGGCAGTAAATTTGCGGTCAGCGACGAATTTCGCGGACAGGACTTGATGTGATTTGCAGGCTATTAGTCGCAAATGCTTATTGATCAGTCCAACGAATGTTTTTAATGATATTCATCAAACAATCTTATGGGTATTACGGCCATGTCAGCACCGCTCGATATTGACCAGTTGCAAACTTTCGTTGCCATCGCAGACACCGGTAGCTTCACCAAGGCGGCCGATCGTGTGTTCAAGACCCAGTCCGCTGTCTCGATGCAGATGCGGCGTCTGGAAGAGCGCATCGGCAAGCCGCTTTTCATGAAGGACGGGCGCGGTAATCGGCTGACCGTCGAAGGCGACCGGCTCCTGAATTTTGCGCGCCGGATGATCCGTCTCAATAACGAGGCGATTGCTTCCTTCGACGACAACCGTCTCGAGGGCACGCTCAGGATCGGCACGCCAGACGACTATGCCGATCGCTACATGCCGGAGATCATCGTTCGTTTCGCCAAGACCCACCCGAACGTCGAACTCTACATCGTCTGCGAGCCCTCGGTCGATCTCGCCGAGAAGATGGCAAAGGGCGATCTCGACATCGCACTCGTCACCCACAATCCAAGGGCGCGGGCCTCCGATGTGGTGCGGACGGAGCCGCTTTGCTGGGTGAGTTCGATCAATCATCCGCTGCCGGAAAACGCGCCGATCCCGCTTGCCGTCGGCCGGCGTGACTGTCAGTGGCGGCAGGCCGCCTGCGCGGCGCTCGACGCGACGGGGAAGGAATATCAGATCCTGTTCACAAGCTGGTCGTCGACCGTCGTTGCCGCCGCCGTACTCGCCGGCATGGCGGTCTCGGTGCTGCCGGAATCGGCGCTGAGACCCGGAATGAAGGTGCTGACGCTGGCCGATGGCTTCCCGGCGCTGGCGCCGGTGCAGATCGGCATCATGAAGCGCCCCGGCCTTTCGCCGTCGCTCTCGAACGCGATCACCAATCACATCACGGCCTGCCTCGACAACATCACGCCGATCACTGTCAACGACGACCTCGATGGCGATTTGAAGGGCTATCCGCGTTATCCGCGGCTGAGACAGAGCCACATGCTGCCCGGGTGGTAAAACCACGCGTTAACTCATCGAAGGGAAGGCCACGCTTCCGGAAGCGGCGTGGCCTTCTCGAGTGATGCCAGAGGAAGCCGTTTCAACCTGCCCGGCCGAGCATTCGGTCGTCAGGCAAGTTTCGCCTTCAGGAACTCGACCGTACGGCCCCAGGCGAGATCGGCCGCGGACTTATCGTAGCGGGCCGCCGACGTGTCATTGTTGAAGGCGTGGTTGACGCCATCGTAGACATAGATCGTGAAGTCCTTGCCGTTGGCGGTCAGCGCCTTGCGATAGTCTTCGATGCCGGCATTGATGCGTTCGTCGAGCCCGGCATAATGCAGCAGCATTGCGGCCTTGATTTTCGGAACATCGTCGGCCTTCGGTTGAGCACCGTAGTAGGCGATCCCGGCCTTGAGGTCCGGTGAGTTTACGGCGAGGCGGTTGACGAGCCCGCCGCCCCAGCAGAATCCGATGGCGCCGACATTGCCAGTGCTTCCTTCGTGGCCCTTGAGGAAGGTGACAGTTGCAACCGCGTCTTCGTTGGTGGCGCCGGCATCAAGCGCACCGATCATCTCACGGGCCTTATCCTCGTCGCTTGGCGTTCCTCCGTCGGGTGAAAGGAAATCGGGCGCAAGGGCGACGAAGCCCTCCAGCGCCACACGGCGGGCAACATCACGGATATGGGGATTGAGACCGCGGTTTTCGTGGATGACGATCACTGCAGGCAGCTTGCCGGAGGTATCTGCAGGCCTCACGAGATACCCCTTCATGTCGCCGTCGGCGCCCGGATAGGTAATGTCCTCGCCCTTGATGCGCTGATCGGTGTCGGCGATCATCTCCGCCTTCGCACTATTAGCCGCCAGCATCGGAGCAATCGCCGCAGCCGCCGCGGCAGAGCCGGCCAGCCCCGTTAAAGTCTCCATAAAACGGCGGCGATCCAGCGTCAGATGCGTATACTCGTCATAGGCATCGATCATCGCTTGGGTGATGACGGGTTCGTTCATAGTGCCCTCCTTCGGCTATCCTCTCCGCAGGCGGTACCGGGAAGGAAAGCCGCCCGGCGAGAGGATAAGTCAACCGGCGCGCGCATGGCGTACAAAACTGCGTTACCGGCGGCATTCAATCGGGCGACGCGGGCGAAGAACCGCCGCCGGTTTCACGGCTTAACCGTTGAGGTCGAGGACGATGCCGTCGATCTTGCCAATGACACTCGTGATTTCCCAAGTCGGAATCGATTTGAGGACAAATCATGCAGCGATTCGATCTGCAACAGCGACCTTTGCCCGTCTCAAAAGACGCGCGGCGACTCGAATTTTGGGAAGAGCGGGGCGCTTCGAAGCGCCCCGAAGCGACCGTCAGACGGCGCCGGGATAGTTCGGGCTCTCGCGGGTGATCGTCACATCGTGCGCGTGGCTCTCGCGAAGGCCGGCACCGGAGATGCGCACGAAGGTCGCGCGTTCCTGATACTCCTTGATCGTCGCACCGCCGACATAGCCCATGGAGGCCTTGAGGCCCCCGGCGAGCTGATGCAGCACACCCGCAACCGGCCCTTTGTAGGGGACCTGTCCTTCGATGCCTTCCGGCACGAGCTTCAACGTGTCGCGCACCTCGGCCTGGAAGTAGCGATCGGCCGAACCGCGCGCCATGGCGCCCACGGAGCCCATGCCGCGATAGGCCTTGAACGAGCGGCCTTGATAGAGAAAGACCTCACCCGGGCTCTCGTCGGTGCCGGCCAGGAGCGAACCGATCATGACCGCGGAGGCGCCGGCCGCGACGGCCTTCGCCATGTCACCGGAAAATTTGATGCCGCCGTCGGCGATCACCGGGATTCCGGACGCTTGTGCGGCCTCGACGGCCGCCATGATCGCCGCAAGCTGCGGCACGCCGACGCCGGCGACGATACGCGTCGTGCAGATGGAGCCGGGACCGATACCGACCTTGACGGCATCGGCGCCAGCATCGATCAGCGCCTTGGTGCCATCCGCCGTGGCCACGTTGCCGGCCATGATGCGAACCGAGTTCGTCAGCTTCTTGATCCGCGCAACCGCATCAAGCACGCGCTGCGAATGACCGTGTGCTGTGTCGACGACGATCAGGTCGACGCCGGCGTCGATCAGCCGCTCGGCGCGCTCGAAACCGTCGTCACCGACGCTGACGGCGGCGGCGGCGCGAAGCCGGCCCTGCGCATCCTTCGACGCGTTGGGATTGAGCTGCGACTTCTCGATGTCCTTGACCGTGATCAGACCGACGCAGCGGCCGTCCGGATCCACCACCAGGAGCTTCTCGATCCGGTGCTTGTGGAGGAGCCGCTTGGCTTCCTGCTGGTCGACGTTTTCCTTGACCGTGATCAGGTTTTCCCGGGTCATCAGCTCGTAGATCTTCTGAGCGGGATCGGAGGCGAAGCGGACGTCGCGATTGGTGAGGATGCCGACGAGGCGCCCCTGCTTCTGCCCGCCAGCGCCGCCGTTTTCGACGACCGGGATACCGGAAATGCCATGCACCTTCATCAGGCTCAGCGCGTCCGCCAGCGTCGCATCCGGGCCGATCGTGACCGGGTTGACGACCATGCCGCTCTCGAACTTCTTGACCTGGCGAACCTCTTCGGCCTGTTCGGCCGGCGTCAGGTTGCGGTGAATGACGCCGAGGCCGCCGGCCTGGGCCATGGCTATTGCCAGGCGGCCTTCGGTGACCGTGTCCATTGCGGAAGACAGAATGGGGAGATTGAGATCGATATCCTGCGCGATGCGGGTCGAGATGTTGGTCTGGCCCGGCATGACCTCGGAATGTCCCGGCTGAAGCAGAACGTCGTCGAAGGTCAAAGCCTCCAGACCGGTTGCCGTTTCTATGATACGCGCCATGGCCAGTTCCTCTTCAATAAACGAAAATCCCCGGGGACCGTCAGCGATTTGTCCACCGGGTGACTTCAAAGCTTGTCTTGGAAGTTGGCGAGGGCTCGTAACACGGATATGTCGTAATGGGAATAGTCAAGGCCCGGAAATCTCCCGGGCCTTGAAAATTGTTATTGCACAGCAACATTTCTGTGCGCTCAAATATCGAACTGATAGGTCGCCGGCACGAAACGGTAGCCGAGATCGCTCCGCTCTACGAAACCGACCGCCGGGAACGGCATGTGATAGCCGATGAAGGGCAAGCGATCGGTGGCGATCATGTCGAAGACCTTGCGGCGCGCAGCGGTCGCTTGCGCCTTGTCCATGTCGAAGCGCACCTCCCAATCGGGCCGCTGCAGCGACAGGACATAATGGTTGGCCGTGTCCGCCGTCAGCATCAGCGCCTCGTTGTCCGAATCAAGCCGGAACACCATGTGTCCCGGAGAATGGCCGAAGGCCGCGAGCGCCGTAATGCCCGGTACAACTTCGGCGCCATCGGCGATGAAAGTGGTCCTTTCCGCAAGTGGAACGACCTTCTCGAGCACGGCCTTGTGACCATTTTCCGCTGGCGTGCCGACACGCGCCTCGTCCTTCCAGAAATCGTATTCGACCTGTCCGGTAACGTAGCGCGCATTCGCAAAGGTCGGCTTTCCGGCGGTCATCAGACCGCCGATGTGGTCGCCGTGCATATGGGTGATCACCACCACGGAGATCTGTTCGGGCGTGTAGCCGGCAGCCTTCAGCCCATCGACAAGCTTGCCGGTCCCCATTTCCCGGCCGGTCTCACCAAAACCGGTATCGAAAAGCACGACATCGGTTCCGGTGTCGACCAGCGCCGGTGAAAACCCGTTGACGAAGCCGTCGGCCGGCAAGAAATTTTCCGTCAGCAGGGTCGAAACCGCATCAGCCGGCTGATTGAGCCCGTAGGTCTCGTGCGGATTTCCCGACATGCGCGTGCCATCGCTGATCACCGTGATCTTGGCGGTGCCGAGTTTGAGCGTCTTGAAGGCCGTGCCGTTCGTCATTCCAGGTGGTTCCGTCGCGTCCTGAGCCCCGGCGAACTCCGTCAACAAGGCCGGAGCCGCTAAAGCGCCTGCTGCTCCCGTTCCGAACAGCGTCCGGCGCGTCAGCGAAAATGTCATCTTCATCCCTCCTCCACTGCAGATAAGCCGTTGTCCCGGCAAGCCGTGACAGGCAGGAATTAGCGTTCCAATGGAAAAGGACAGACAGGATCACAGGCTTTTGATCTGCAATCGCTGGTTTGGTTTGCGCCTCGACGGTTTTCGTGTTTTTAGACGCCTACTGCATATTTCCTAAAGTCGTAGCCGATTTAAGGACAAAAATATGCAGCAACTCAAAAGTGCTACAGCGTCCTTGCGCGTCTGATAAGACGCGCAGCGCTGTAGGGCCGCGGTTGCGCTTTGACCACCATGATTTCCTGAAATCGATTCAACTTCCGGGAATTATGCTAAAGGCTGTTGCGCCACGCCCGCGCCACTCACCAGGGCATTTCAGCATGAATCGCATTGTCCCGTTGATCCTTGCCATAGCTCTTTTCATGGAGCAGATGGATTCCACGGTTATTTCGACTTCACTGCCAGCAATCGCCCAAGACATCGGTGTCGGCCCAATCACCCTGAAACTGGCACTGACATCTTACATGGTGGCGCTCGCGATCTTCATACCGCTGAGCGGCTGGATGGCCGACCGCTTTGGCGCCAAGCGCATTTTTCGTGCGGCTATTCTCGTCTTCATCGTCGGCTCGGTGCTCTGCGCCATCTCGAACAGCCTCATCGCCTTCGTCCTGTCACGCTTCCTGCAGGGTATGGGCGGCGCAATGATGACGCCGGTCGCTCGCCTCGTTCTCGTCCGGGGCGCGCCGCGCAGCGAACTCGTCTCGGCCATGGCGTTGCTGACTATCCCGGCACTCGTCGGGCCGCTCGCCGGCCCACCGCTCGGCGGCTTCATCACCACCTATTTTTCCTGGCACTGGATCTTCCTGATCAACGTGCCGGTCGGCATTGCCGGTTACGTGCTTTCGGGCATCTACCTGCCCGAGATGGAGCGGCGAAACCCGCCGCCGGTGGACATTCTGGGGTTCGTGCTTGGCGGCATCGCCGCTTCGGGCATCGTCTTCGGCCTGTCGGTCATCAGCCTGCCGGCGCTGCCGACGGCGATCGGCTTTGCATCCGTTTCGGCCGGCATCGCCGCTACGTTCCTCTATATTGTCCACGCCCGCCGGCATCCCGCACCGGTGCTCGATCTGAAGCTGTTCACGAACAGCGCCTTCCGCGCGGCGACGATCGGCGGCACGATCTTCCGCATCTCGGTCGGCGCGATCCCCTTCCTGATGCCGCTGATGCTGCAGATCGGCTTCGGCCTCAATCCGTTCCAGTCGGGGCTCATCACCTTCGTCGGCGCGGTTGGCGCCATCACCACCAAGTTTCTCGCGCGCCGCGTACTCGCCTTTGCCGGCTTCCGCACCACGCTGATCGTTGCGGCCGTCGTCGGTGCCCTGATGACCTTCGCCAACGGCTTCTTCACGCCGGCGACGCCCTATTTGGTAATGATCTCCATCCTGCTGATTGCCGGCTTCGCCCGATCGTTCTTCTTCACCAGCGTCAACGCCCTTTCCTTCGCCGATATCGACGATGCGGATGCCAGCAAGGCAACCTCGATGAGCGCCGTCATGCAGCAGATCAGCCTCGCGCTTGGCGTGGCCGTCGCCGGCGCAATTCTTGAAATCGAGACGGCCATCAGCGGAGGTCCCCTGAGCCTGGAAGATTTCCACATCGCGTTCATGGTCATCGCCGCCGCCAATCTGCTGGCAACGCTCCCCTTCCTGACGATGGCGAAGAATGCCGGGGCTTCCGTTTCCGGCCACCGCCTGCAGATGCGCGAAGCAGAAACGCCGGCCGGCAAATAGGGAAGGCTCGATAGCGGTAGCGCCGCTTTATTCCGGCCGCTCGCAGACAGCCGACAGTTTGTTGCCGTCCGGATCGCGGACGTAAGCGGCATAGAAATCGGGATGGAACGGCCTTAGGCCCGGTGCGCCTTCGTCCGTGCCGCCATTGGCAAGTGCAGCAGCGTAGAAGGCATCGACGGCAGCGCGGTTTTCCGCCTGGAGCGCAATCATGGAACCATTGCCGATCGTTGCCGCCTTGCGGTTGAACGGCGTCACCACCCAGAGGCGGCAGCGGATATCGCTTTCGGCGCCGTAGCCGATCTCGGCTTCGTCCTGCTTCCGGCGCTTTAGCCCAAGTGTCGCGAGCGTGCTGTCGTAAAAGGCGCCTGCGCGGTCGAGGTCGTTCGTGCCGAGCGTCACATAAAGCAGCATATTCTACTCCGTCGCAGCGTCTTCCGCCGGTTCCGTTGGTTCCCTCCCCTGCCGTCCTTTGAAGCCCTTGGCCAGCAGGAACATCTCGACCGATTCGGCGCGAGACGAGGCCGGCTTGACATGGATGACCTGACGGAAATTCTGCTTCAGCATGTTCAGGAGTTCACGCTCCGTGCCGCCCTGGAACGTCTTGGCCAGGAAGTGGCCGCCATCGGCGAGCACATCGACGGCAAAATGCGCCGCGACCTCGCAAAGATGCATCGTGCGCAGATGGTCGGTCTGGCGATGGCCGGTCGTCGGCGCCGCCATGTCGGAGATCACGAGGTCGGGCGTTCCACCGATCGCTTCCTTCAGCCTATCGGGAGCTTCAGGGTGGAGAAAATCCATCTGCAGGAAACGGACACCGGGGATCGGATCCATTTCAAGAAAATCGATCGCCGCCACACGCGGGTCGGCGTCGGTCGAATTCGTCACCTTGGCGGCGATCTGCGACCAGCTTCCGGGCGCAGCACCAAGGTCGATGATGCGCCGGGCACCGGCAAGAATCTTGTGCTTTTCGTCGATCTCAAGAAGCTTGAAGGCTGCCCGGGCGCGATAACCTTCGAGCTGCGCCCGCTGGACGTAGGGATCGTTGATATGGCGCTCCAGCCAGCGGCGCGAGGAAGCCTTAAGCTTGCCCTTCTTCACCTTCTGGCCAAGCTTACGGCCGCTGCGGTTGCCGCCGATCGGCGATTTCGTCATACCTTGTTCCCCTCATGGGCCCTGTTTCCCTCCTGGGTCGCCGATCCGCCATTGAAGCTGCGCTGGTGCCGGCGCGGACGGGCGCGGCGCCAAGCGCCGTCGTCAGCCATCATGTCGGTCAACAGGCCCTCGCGCAGACCGCGATCGGCCACGCGCATGCGCGTCGACGGCCAGCGGCGGCGGATCGCCTCGAGGATTGCGCAGCCGGCGAGCACCAGATCGGCACGATCCGGACCGATGCAGGGATTTGCGGCGCGAGCGGCAAAGTCCCAGGAAAGCAGGCGGGATTGCATCGCCGAAACCTCATCGTCGGACAGCCACAGCCCATCGACCTTGCGGCGGTCGTAACGCGGCAGATCGAGGTGGACGCCGGCAAGAGTCGTCACCGTTCCCGAGGTTCCGATCAGATGAAAGCCGTCGCCGCCATTCGCAAGAGCCTCGACCGGAGGGCTGTCAAAGCGGGCAAGCATACTCTCCACCTCGCGCACCATCGCCTCGAAGCTCTGCGGCGTCACGTGCTCGCCGCCATGGCGCTCCGAAAGGGTGACGACCCCGACCGGGAGCGACGTCCAGTGGGTGATGTGGTTGGCAAGCCGGCTCGACCGGTTATCTCCGATGCGGATGATGGCGATCTCGGACGAGCCGCCGCCGATATCGAAGAGGACGACGGATCTCGTCTCGCGATCGACCAACGACGAGCAGCCAGAAACGGCCAGCCGCGCTTCGGTCTCGCGATCGATGATCTCGAGCTCCAGTCCGGTTTCCTCCGCCACGCGCTTCAAAAAGGATTCGCCATTGGCGGCCGAACGCGCCGCTTCCGTCGCGATCAGTCGGCGTCGGCGGATCGAACGGGCATTGAGTTTCGTGGCACAAATCTTGAGTGCCTCGACGGATCGCTCCATTGCGTCGTCCGAAAGGCGCCCGCTCGCTCCGAGCCCCTCGCCGAGCCGGACGATGCGTGAAAACGCGTCGACCACACGAAACTGGCCCGGCCGGGTCGGCTGTGCGACCAGCAGGCGGCAGTTGTTGGTGCCGAGGTCGAGCGCCGCGTAAAGCGGTGCGGGC
>NZ_JADYVD010000077.1 GCF_020193575.1 Ensifer sp. IC4062 | reverse complement strand
GCCCGCCTCGTGCTCCTTCAGAATGCCGATAATCTGTTCGTCCGTGAAACGGTTGCGCTTCATTCCCTGGTCCTCTCAATGGGCCAGAGCTTACTTCAAAATGGATTATTTCAACGGGGCAAGGTCAAGAGGACGACAACATCAGTCTGAGGGAAGCGGCTGCCGCGTCTTATAACCTTTCCAGTGACCAGGTGATCGCCGGTAACGGATCGTCCGAACTTCTTTCGCTCATATACAAAGCATTTCTTGACCCGGGTGACGGTGTCGCGATGTTGTCCCCTGGCTTTGCATACAACCACAAGCTCGCGCGGTTGCAGGGTGCTCGATTGCTTGAAATCAAATGGGGCGAAACTTGCTTGTTGCCGATACGCGAATTGCTTTTCGGTCCTGCAACGGAGGCCAAGTTCATTCTGCTGTCCAATCCTAACAACCCGACGGGAACATTTGCCAATTGCGGATATTGAAAACCTCATTGAACGATCTGACCGGTTGATCGTGCTAGAGCAGATCCTGTTCAATCCGGGTCATATCCTGCAGCTCTGAAGTAGTTGGCGCATTCTCCAGGGGTGAACCGGGGTAGCAAGGCGCCGACTGCGTCCCATAGTGCATCAATCTTTCGCTCCGCTCTTGCCGGCAACATCGCTTTCAATTTCGAGAATGCGTTTTCGATGGGATTAAAGTCGGAACTATAGGGCGGCAGGAACATGAGTTTGGCGCCGGCGCGCTCGATGCCTTCGCGCACCCCGGCTGCCTTGTGGGCCGGCAGGTTGTCCATAACGACGACGTCGCCGGTCTGAAGGGTCGGCGAAAGCACTTGCTCGACATAGGCCAGGAAGACATTGCCGTTCATCGCTCCATCGTAGACGAAGGGTGCGGTCATGCCTGTGAGGCGGAGTGCGCCGGTGAATGTCGTTGTTTTCCAATGGCCGTGCGGTATGCCAGCCCGACAACGCTCGCCTCGAATTGCGCGTCCGCGCAGGCGTGCCATTTTCGTCGACAGGCCGGTCTCATCTATAAAGATCAGCCTATCGGGATCGAGATCAAGCTGACCATCGAACCAGGCACGTCGCCGCTTCAGGACATCCGGCCGATCCTGCTCATGCATGTGCGGACTTTTTTTAAACGTCCAGCCAGCGTCGTAGCCAAGCACCAAGCACGCTCCGGCTGATGCGCATCTGCCGCTCCGCGCAAAGCCGCTCGACCATTTCATCGAGCGTCACGTCCTTGCGATCATCGAATTTCGATAACGAACGCTTCATGTGCATCCAAGCTCGAGGATCTTCGCCAACCTTGTGGACGTGCCGTCTGCTCGCCTTCTCTGGCTCTTGCAATCCAGCGGATTGCTGTCGAAACTCCAATCCCGAACCGCGCTGCAGCCTGACGCGCAGAAACGCCTTTCGCCGACGCTTTCAATACCCGCAATCGAAGATCATCGCTCAAGGCTCGTGCCATCATCCACCTCTCCAAAGTGGATGTTGAATCAGCTTCTGCCTGCGCCGTCACTTCACAATCGATTCATCGGTCGCAGGATCTGCTCTAGATGAAGCCTATGTGGACTTTGCGCCTGATAGTGTGTGTTCCGGCGTGCAAATTTGGCTCTGACGCAGATTTGGTGCAATTCTCTCATGTCGCGCCAATCAGGCGGGCGTGAAGAAGGTCAAGCTTTCCGCGTCCATACATCTGGCGCTTTACCAGCTTGAGTTTGGTAATCTGCCCCTCGGTTTGTCCATTGGACCACGGTGAGACGATCGCCGCGCGGACCGCCTGAATGTCTTTCGCCACGCCATGGCCAAAGGAGGAAACCAGGCTGTCGCGGGCGCGGTCGATCCACGACGCGAGCTGATTTTCCGCCTTGCGCCGGACCATGAGATGGAAGTCGGCAATGATATCGCGAGCCGTAACAAGCAAGGGAACACCGCTTTCGATCGCGGCGATGGTGACGGTCTCGGACTTCGTCAGGTTGTCTCTGCTGGTTGTCAAAAGGCGAGCGATGGTTCGGGCGGAGGGAATGCGGGTCAACGATTCCGCATCCGCCTTGTCGCCCCGCATCCGCCTTGTCGCCCCGCTTCCGTCGTGTGGCCCATTCGCTCACGACCCGGCGCGAACCACGAAAGCCCTGAGTTCTCAACCGCCGCCATAACTCAGTGCCGTTCCGCTTGCCGGCAGCCCATTGCGCGTCGAGCCATTCGAGATAGGGTTCCAACGAACTTTCTCTTGACCGAAAGACGTCGTTGCGTTGCCCTCTGAGCACCTGGCGGACCAAGCCGCGGCTATGACCGGTGCGGCGCACGATTTCCTTGATCGTGACACCATCCTTTGCGAGCGCCATGATGACCGCGTTGGTCTGTTCGCGCCGGAGATAGCCTTCGTATTGAAGGCGTTCGGCCGCGGTCAGCAGCTTGGGATCGACGCGTGTTGCTCCGAGTGTCTTGCGGATTTGCCGCATCGATTTGCGGACGGAGTCCAGGAACGCACGGCTGGCATTCTCCATCAGATGCCATCGATCAGCGACCTGCACTGCATCAGGCAACGCGTTTGCTGCCGCTAGCCCGTAAGCGCCGCCACGGTCGCGGGCAACGATTTGGATTTGGGGGTTCTGCCGCAGCCAAGCCTCCGCCGTCGCTGGCTCGCGGTCTGGCAGCAGACTGACCCGGCCGCCGCCGTTCCAGATCACACACGATCGTGCCGTAGCGATGATTGCGACGCCAAGCCCAATCATCGATGCCAATCACCGAGGGTGGGGTTGATGGCGGAAGGTCTTGCCTGCGGATGACGCGTAGCAAGGTGTCGTTGCTGACGGGAAGCATCAGACGCTGGGCAAAAACGCGCCGCCGGGCGTCCACCAAGCGCGAGGGCCAAGTGATGGACAACATGCTCGAGGCGTCCAGTTCGCCTGGCATACGGCGGCAGTACATCGCCGAACCGTTCGGCGAATATCTGTCTCCCGCAGAGCACAGCATCACAAGCGAACCTCCGAGTGCGCACGAGAAGCCTGACGCGCCTTCCTGATAGGGGAAGGTCCGCCACCTGCCGGCAATAGCGACTTCGGACCGTTCGAGACATTCGTCCGCACGCAGGGCAAGCCGCCGTTGCGCTGGTTCGGGAAAGCAGGATGCAGGTCTCATCGCCGACGCGCGTAATGCGTTCAGCAATGAAGCCAGCCGGGACCAAATCAGAAGCGCAGAGCTTCGTGCTCATCATGCTGATTCCTTTGTGGAAACCAGCAACGCAGCATCGTTACGACTGCATCAAAAATGAGTCAGAGCCAATATTGGACGCCGATTGACAGATAGTGCTCTGCGTCTTGTTGACCGCTATTCGAACCTCCTGATCTTGAGGACGTTTTCGAAGAGCTATGCAGCGGCCGGCATTCGCGTTGGCTTCGGCCTCGGTCATCCTGAGGTCATAGGCAGGCTGCGCAACATGCAGAACATGTTCAACATGAATGTGATCGGCCATGCGGTCGGCGTCAGTATCCTTGGCCACCGCACAGCCTACAGGGAGCACCACAGACACATTAAGTGAGAGAGCGCGTGTGAACTTCGCGCTATCGCAACTTGGGTTCTCTGTCACGCCCTCGCATACAAACTTCTTGCTGGTCCGTGTGCCGGCAGGACGAGACGGCGCCTGGTGGCAAGCCTGCTTGAAGCGTAAAAAGATACTGGTGGCCGTCCTTCCGGATGAGGGTCTCGAAGATTGCATTCGCGTCAGCATCGGGACAAAACCACAAATGGATGCATTTCGTGCCGCTGTCGAGGACATTTTGGGAGCTGAGACATCTCCAAAAGCGGCAGTATAGCAGCCTCATGCTCTGCTCTTTTGCACCTGCGAATGGGACCGTGGCGACAGACCAGAGCAACGGCTGCAAGAATGATCTCCTAACTGCGTAGGCCAGCCCTACTACCCCCGTGAGTGGAGACTGAACTGCTTAGGCGCTCGCACGTGTCATAGGGCAAGGCGTCCCTCCATTCTGCCACGACCTGGACAAGACGGCTGGAGCCAAAGCGGTTTCGTGAACACTGAAGAACTCTTGAACAATAGCCGAGCGTGCAAAGGACGTGTCCCCTTGATGTCGTCAGCTTCAACGATCCGGCTTCCGCCGGCGCAATTCAGGCAGACTTAGCATAACTCGTGATGTTCGGCCAAGAAATGCCCCCAGTCCTACTTCGCTTGGATCAAGGTCCGGGTTCCCGGGACAAAATTCGGAGACGGTTTAATGACAAAAGCCCTTCCTTCAAAGCTAGCTTTCGGCATATTCGACCATTTGGACGAGGACGGTGGTGACATTGCACGACAATACGCAGACCGCCTCACGCTAGCGGAAGCGTGTGATCGTCTCGGTTTCTACGCTTACCACCTGGCGGAGCACCATTGTTCGCCGCATGGGAGGAGTCCGTCGCCGAATCTGTTCTTATCGAGCGTTGCGCAACGCACCCGCCAACTTCGTCTTGGCCCCCTTACCATGCTGCTTAGCCTTTCTCATCCGCTGCGTGCGTTTGAGGAGATCTGCATGCTTGATCAATTGAGCGGCGGTAGGGCCGAGATAGGCATAGGGCGCGGCTCTCTTCCGATCGAGCTCGGTTACTTCGGGATTGACGCGGACGCGGTGCCAGGACGCTATCTCGAAGCCAGCGAAATCCTGATGGAAGCGATGAAGGGCGGCACTCTTTCTTACCGTGGCCGCCACTTTGAGTTAGACAATGCCCCTTTGACCGTAAAGCCTCATCAACGTCCCCATCCGCCCACATGGATCGCCACCACCAGACCCGAGCCGGCACGGTGGGCCGCTGCAAACGGCGCGAATATCGCTTGTGTAGGACCCGCCTCGTTTGTTCGCAAGATTACTGACGCTTTCCGCTCCGCGGAAGGACACAACGCTGACGCAAACCACCAAGCGTCATTTCTCGGACTGCTTCGCATGATTGTGGTCGGGCAGTCTGCAAACCATGCCTATGCGCTTGCAGCTCCTGCTTACGAACGATGGCTTAAAAACTTCAAATTCCTGCACGACCTCAATGCGATCCCAGTTCCAAAAAATCTGCCCCTGACCTTCGATGCAGCAATCGAAAGTGAATTGTGCGTCGTGGGGACGGCGGCTTTTGTGCGACAAGCTCTGCTTGATCAGCTGGAAGAGGCGGGTGCCAACTATCTCCTTTGTCAGGTCGCGTTTGGGGATCTGCCTTTGGATGCTTCACTGTGCACCGCAATGACAATTCAATCCGAACTAATGGATCGAGTTGGCTGAGTGCGATATTGGGGTCGGAACGAGAGCAGTTCAAAATCGTACGCGGTCTTTATCAACCAAAGACAGCTACGGCTGATTTGATGCTGGTACCGCCTCCGGGCTTCGGCGTATCTGTCTCCCGATCGCCGCATGAAAGACGTTCGGCAACTGTGGGGCTGCGGGCGCGCGCGACCATCGAGTTCGCACGATTTCACGGCCATGCCGGGTTTTGCAAACGGTGCTGCCTGTGACGACAGGCTGCGACCAGCGGAAGTGCATCTCGTGGGAATACAGATCCGCATGCCTGGGGCTGATGTGGTGAAATTCGCCGGCAATCGTGCGGCGAACACGCGAATGAACCCTTCTACCGAATTGACGTGGACCGCGTTGCGAACATATTCGCCGCTGGAGTGCTTTACCGTCTCGTGCTCGGCGAAACTCTCGCCAATGGCCATGAACGCCTTCGCCTCGTCGCTCATCAAGCGGGCATCGGGCGTGATCTGTGTTTCGACGACGCGCTCCGCACCGCGGAACGAAAGGCCGGTCACGACCGGGGACGCGCATCGCCCGCCGGAGCGCCCGGCGTCGTCGTTCGGGCGCTGCACCATCGCTATGACAGGCGTTTTCTGCGTATTCGGCTGACCTTTTCGGCCTCTTCCGGGCGGCGGATCGTCTGGATGCTTCCTTGGGCGGCCACCGAGATCGAAAATGGTCAATCTCCACCGTGCGATCAAGCATGTGCTCGCGCGCAACCATCGGGCGCAGCGCATGCCCCATGCGCGAGGCAGTGGGCTGACTCACCCCGAGAGCCTCGGCAAGGCGCACCGAGGACAAGCGCTTGTCCGACTGCAGCATCAGCCACATCGCTTTGAGCCACACACGCAAGGGAAGCTTTGTGGCGGGCAGGGGCGTGTGCGTCGCCACCCGTGAACTGGAACCGGCAATCGCCGCTGGAGTATTGATAGAGTCTCGGCGTGCACGAACGCTCGCCCATGTCGCGGCCGGCTATTGCAATTGAGCGTTTGTAACCACAGGCTGTGCAGATTCTCCACTCCGGCCGCACCATGCCTTAAAGGAACCGCCGGCGATGCTGCTCATCCTCGAACGCCACCGATCATATCTCGACTGTCCGAATGTTGGAAAGCGTTGCCGGCATCGTTTCAAGACACCCGACCTCCTTCGCTTCGACCCCGAAGAATTGTATGGAAACCGTTGGATTACAAGGATATTGCTGGCTTTGGTTGATAAACGCCAACAACGCAAAGGGCGAACGGAGGTGAACATCAAGCCGCGCGCAGGAGGCGGCTGGGAAGAGATCGATTTGACAAACTTTGCCACAATCAGCTAACCTATTCCCATTATGGAGGCACGAATGGCTACGATGAACGTATCTCTTCCGGACCCGATGAAAGATTGGGTCGAAGCGCAAGCGAACACTGGGCGATATTCCAACGCTAGTGATTATGTGCGCGACTTAATTCGCAGGGACCAAGTTCGCAGTGATAAGGTTGCCGCCATGCAATTTTTTGTTGATGACGGTCTCAAAAGCGGTGTTGGTAGCCGGTCGAAAGACGAACTCTTCGCTGCAGCGGTCGCGCGCGTGGAACCAGCGCGCGGCGGCAGATAATGGCTTTTAGCCTCTCAGTCGAAGCGGAAGAGGACATTATTGCGATCGCCGAACAAGGTGTACGCATGTTCGGATCCACACAGGCTAGGCGATATCATGACGACTTGTTCGCTATGCTTGATCTGATTGCTGCCAATCCCCGAATGGCACGTGAGCGAGAGGAGATCTCGCCACCAGTTAGAATTCATTCGCTCAAAGCCCATCTTATTGTCTACCGGATCGAGGAAAACGGAGCAATTTTCGTGATCCGAATACGCCATGGACATGAAGACTGGGCCGGTGATCCTGTTTAGGTCCCGCTAAGTGGAGCCTGCTAGGGCAGTCCGGAGTCTTCGCGCTTCAACCACCGAAACACGGCCGCCGCTCCTCCTATTACAAGAAAGAGACGGACGAAACCGCCACCGGGAGCCTGAACAGCGCACCCACGCCGGTGGCGATGATTGCGCCGTTGAGCCAGGCGAGCGGCATATCGCAATGCCACATCACCGACCCGCCAAGAGTTCCCAGCGCGAGAGTGAGCGCAAATTCGGCGACTGACGAACCCTTATTACGTATCATCGGCCACCGAATGCCATAGCCTCGGAATGTGTGACGTTTGGTGCGCGATCGAATGGACACGCATCAAATCACTTCCGAATGGGTTGATGCAGCGGTGCGGCGCCTTTGATCGGATCGAGCCCGCATCCCTTGGAACAAATTCGCAGTGGCGCTGTAGATTTGTGCGATCGCCGGTGTCGAGAACCATCACGCAATCTTCGCAACTCTTGTGCAGGCTGATTGGAGCGCCAAGGCCGAAGACGGTGATGCCGTCGATCACGCTGATCGGAACCTTCGCGCGTGCCGATTGATGCAGTCGACGCGCCGCGATCCTCAGACTTCAGTCCTCCAGGGCGCAGGATAGCTGCTTTTGCAGTGGTCATGGTGAACTCCTTCATTAGAGCGCTTGGGCGCCCGCGTAGACTCCCGCGGGACCGATTGCGTCGAGAGGATCTTGGTGGTCCTTCGGTCGGCATGCGCACTGCGGCAAGTTGTTATGCTTGAGCAACGGCCGGCGGGAAAGGGGAGGGGAGCTCCACGGCACGATGGCATGAAGGCACCAGGCAGATCGAAGCAATAGAGGTGTCTCAGGCGTTCGGGGCGGAAGCTTCATCGATGCCGGGTCAAGCTACTTCGGCATGGCTGTTGCAAACGACGAGACACTCGGAAGGCGGCGTTGTTTCATGATGATTTTCTTTCCGCTTCTATAGCAGCGGCACCGGCCACCATCTTCTTCGCCTCGATGGTGACCGGTAGCTGGGTGTCCTTCGGAAGATCGGGCAATAAGAGCCGCCAGCCGTTCCTGAGCACCACAAAGCCGCCCCATAGGTCTTCATTCTCGACCTCAACGATCGGCTCTTCGAGATCTTTCTTGGGTACATAGGCGGATAAGCCATCGCCAGTTCTGCGGATTGTTACTTTCATCTGGCTTTTCCTTCGTTGACACCAGTGGCGCATTCAGTGCTTTTCCGGGTTGAGGCCTCCTCGAGGCTCCTCAGTTCACGCGCACGCATTCCAACGACGTTGCCGCGATCAATCCATTCGACGGCATAGATGTAAAACTGCTGGAGAAAGGTCCCGACATCGCGCACAAATCCCGCGTCTCCTTTCCTGACTAGGCCTTCTCCGATTTCCTTCCCAGGATAGGTGCCGTCGTTTTTGATGTGGCGTGTGGCACAGACCCTCTCACCCGGCATAAATCGCGGGGGCTTGTTGATTTCCATCTCCTCTTCGCGTCCAAGACCCATCTCCATTCCTTTCATCGTTGGAGTTACGTGGGAAAAACCAGCTCCTGCCGCGCACGAAGCCTGGCTTCGAACCGGACTTAAGCCGGCACGCAGGTGTTCGGCATCGGACATACAGAGGCGCATTGCTGCAGCTCAAAAACTCCCTCGCATTCGGTGCATTTGTTAGGATCAATCACGTACCTGTCGCCCTTTAACTCGATGGCGTTGGACGGACATTCGAATTCGCAGGCGCCGCACTGGGTGCACTGGGATGCGATGATTTTGAAAGCCACTATTCAACTCCTGGTTAGGTCTCGATCGATAGGCCAAGCTCAAGCCGTTACCTGCGACGGGGCGGTACCATACTCTGTCGCGTGAAGAGCGCTGATCGCGGCCTCGATGTAGTCATAGCCATAGGCGTCCGTGGCCCGGATCCCGGCTTCCATGAGCTTCTCCTTAGGGCATTGTCCGATCCTGGCGCACAGCACGAAGTCTATGCCTTCGAGCGCAGCGATGATGCCAACGAGGGCGGCGTCCTCACCCCAGCCGCCGTGGCAATACGGCTCGATTTTGCGATGCCCCACGAATTTGATCCCGGTTTTGGAGGCTTCGTAAACCTGGAACTCCTTCGCATGGCCGAAGTGTTCGTTGATGCGTCCGCCGCCCTTCGTCGCGACAGCCACTTGAAGCGATCCACGGATGTTCACTGATGTAACCGCCGCGATCGCCTTCTCCTTAGCCGCCAAATGGTCATCGCGTATGCCTGCGACCACCTCCCGGTAGGCATGACGCTTGGCACCGTCATAATGAGGTTCGAGCGGAATCTGGTCGAGCGTGAACTCCTGGCCCCGGTCAGTACCGAGGAGGCCGACTGCATCGGCACGGCACTGTCGACAGTGACGCATCAGCTTGGCACCGCCTTCGAGACGATCCTGAAGCGCCTTCAGTTCGAGCGCATCTGGGCCGCGCTGTCCGGTCAGGCCAAACGAGGTGCCGTGTGCCGGGTCGGAAATCAGTGGCATGACGTTGTGCAGAAAGGCGCCGCGCTCCCTGACCCTTTTGTTGACTTCGATCAGGTGCTCGTCATTGACGCCGGGGATCATCACCGAATTAATCTTCGTAAGAATGCCGCGTTCGCTCAGCATCTCAAGGCCCAACATCTGCCGCTCATGCAGGATTTTGGCGGCATCCGTGCCGGTGTAGCGGCGATGACCATAAAAGATCCATGGGTAGATCTGTTCACCGACTTCTGGGTCAACCATGTTGATGGTGATTGTCACGTGGCTGATGTTCATTTCCACCAACTTGTCGACATGCTCCGGCAGGGCAAGTCCGTTGGTGGAGATGCACAACTTGATGTCGGGAATCTCCCGGGCGACGCGTTCGAAAGTCGCCCTTGTCTTGTTCCAGTCGTAACACGCATCGCCCGGCCCCGCGATGCCAAGAACGGAAAGCTGCGGCACTTCGTTGGCGACCGCAATCACCTTGCGTAGCGCCTGGTCCGGTGTCAGCTTTTCCGACACGACGCCAGGGCGACTCTCGTTGGCGCAGTCATATTTGCGATTGCAGTAATTGCATTGGATATTGCACGCTGGCGCTACTGCGACGTGCATACGTGCGAAATAGTGGTGCGCTTCCTCTGAAAAGCAAGGGTGATCCTTGACCTTCTCCCAGGTAGCCGAATCCATGTCGGTTGGCCTTGAGGACGACCCGCAAGACGAGGACGCGCAACCACCGGATTTTGCGGTTGTCAGCAACTGCCCAGAGGATGTCGTGTTCGTCAGGCTTTCAAGCGAAATTATCGGTGCACTCATCAAACGGCTCCACTGGTGAGTAAGCTCGTCGTCCAAAAAGCAAGCGCTGTGCCAACCAGATAATATTGAAATTTCAAGAATTTGGCGTTTCGTCATGGATTTGGACCAATAGCCCCGACGCAGTTTTGTCGAATTCGCGACAAGAAGCGGCCAAATTGGACGATAAACCCGCGCGCCTGAGGAGGGGAGTGGCCGAGCCCAGATAATTATAAGAGGGCTCATCGGCTCTAGATTTTTTTCACCTGTATACGATGCCGGCGTAAAGCATAGCCGACCTGCCGCGGTGTCAGGCCGAGGAGCCGAGCTGCCTTCGCCTGAACCCAGCCGGCCTTCTCCATCGCGCTAATTAGCAGCTCGCGGTCCGTTAGTTGTGGTGCCACCGTTAAGCTGCCAGGGCCGTTGGGGTAACCGAGACCGACCGGGGATTCGACGGGCAAACTCTTGCTCATAGTCAATCCGTTGAGCGAATGGGTGCCAAGCGGTCTGTCAGCGGGTTTCCAGAGCATTGAAGAAAAGCACTGGCCACTCTGGCAGGAGAAATCCGATGGAACAATCGTCCGCGAACGCGCGAGAGTGGCGGTCCTCCGGACGCAGTTTTCAAGCTCCCGGACGTTGCCGGGAAATTTGCATCCTGACACGATCTCGAGTGCAGCAGGCGTGAATTCGAGATCGCGATTGTTTTCGCTGTTGAATCGGTCGAGGAAAACCTTCGCAAGGCGTGGAATATCTCCATTTCGTTCCCTGAGAGGCGGCAAAAACAGAGGCACTACATTGATGCGATAATAAAGGTCGGCCCGGAACTCCCCATCGGCCACTGCCGCCTCCAGGTCCTTGTTAGTGGCGCATATGAGCCGGACGTCCACTTTGAGTGTTTTTGTGCCGCCAACTCGCTCAAGTTCACCTTCCTGCAAGACGCGCAACAGTTTCGCTTGAAACGCCGGCGAGATCTCGCCGATCTCGTCGAGCAGCAGCGTTCCACCATCCGCTAGTTCGAAACGGCCTGCGCGCTGAGAGATTGCCCCCGTGAAGGCGCCCTTTTCATGCCCAAACAGTTCCGATTCCAGGACGCCTGCAGACAGTGCGGCGCAGTTCAACTTCACGAAGGGCTTCTTTCTACGGGGTGAAAGCTCGTGGATTGCCTTTGCAAAGAATTCCTTGCCTGTGCCGCTTTCGCCCCTGAGGAGCACCGCAGAGTTGGTTCTTGCAACGACTTTGACGCTTTCAACCACCTGCTTGAGTGCGGGGCTTTCCCCGACAATCCAGTCGATTTTTGTAGGCCGTTGTCGGGCTGATTCGGGCAGTTCCTTGTCGCCTGAACCAATCTTGCGAGCACCCTCCTCACCCATGGTCGGCTGACCATCGCGGCTCTCGTGGCCATCCAGCCGAACCGCCCGGGCCGCAAGGTTGGCGACCATTGACAGGAAGCGCACCTCTTCCTCAAATTGTGCCCTGGTGGCGTCATCTTTTTCGCGGTCGATCCATAGTGTTCCAAGCGTTTCTTGATCGACCTTCATCGGGACACCAATGAAGGTGACTTGGCCAGTGCCGCTCAAAATACTTTGAAGCTCATCCTGGAACAGGTCCGACTTGCAAGTGTCTGGTACCACCAGCGGCGCACCTTTTGCGACGATTCTGTCTATTGCAGCCTTCGCTGGAATGTGGCGAGCGCCCGATGATGCAGCCTCCACCCCAAACGTCGCGGTGGTCTCGGGCTCTCCTTCAGCGGTCAGAACGACGATTGCACCGCGTCGCATTGGCAAGAGTGCCGGCAGGGTGTTAATCACATTGGCAAGCTTGATCTCGAGGCTGGCTGGAGTGATCAGGACCCTCGATATCCGGTAGAGACCGCTGCACCCCAAGTCTCGTTTGTGCATGGTTTTAGTGGATAATGCAGTCATGCCCTCATCGAGCCGCTTCTTGTGAGCAAACACCCTGAGCGTCGTAGGGACGCGTTATGGCTCCCTTACGCGAAAATGCCGCCTTGTTAACATTGTCAAGTGCTTACGCTTGCACTTGTGAGCGCCCGTGAACGTACCCGTCTTGTCAGACAAAATCGAGATGCAAGTCATCCGAATTTGAAAAGCACACCAAATCCACCTCGCGGATAGCTCCAATCAATGTCACCGCTTTCTTCGCACAGTACTCTACATGTCCCGCACTCCATGCATCCATCCGCAGTAACCTCTACTTGGCCGTCTTCATTCACCTGATAGCAGTTCGCCGGGCACACAACGGTCAGCGCCAGCAGATTCGGGCTCGGAGACTGATGCTGTCGCACCTTGATGTGCGGCCGCCCTGCGTCAACCAGGTAACGGTTTTGATAAAGCTTGTCCTCAATGCGAACGACTGAAGCTCTCATATCAATACTCCCCTTTAGCGCCAGGCCAGTGCCAAGCGGACTGCGTCGCTGATCAGTCCCCATCGCGAACGCGCCTTGATAAAGGCAGCCTTAGTCGCTCTTTCTTTCTCGATCTTGGGTGTGCCGTCGACGCGCACAAAGTTTTGCGCCGCCTGCGACAGCAACCGTGGATAGGTGATGAAGAAATTGCGTGAATTTGTGTGGAGCAGGGCGGGCATGTCTTTGTACTTTCTAAGGTCTCCCACAACGAAAGATTTGTCCAGCATGGACTTGTAAAGTGAGAGATTGTCTCTCGTCATCGGGCGTTTTCGGCTCTTGATTGTGGCGATCGCTTCGCCGGCGATGCGGCCCGAGGTCATGGCGAGGTTCGAGCCTTCGCGGTGCACGGCGTTGTTGAGCTGTGCCGCGTCGCCAACCACAACCCAGCCATCCCCAAAGAGCTGCGGAATTGCCTTGAACCCGCCCTCCGGGATGAGGTGCGCCGCATATTCCTTAATCTCCGAGCCTGCAATTAGCGGTCGGATCGACGGATGGTCCTTGAAAGCGTCAAGTAGCGCGTATGGACTTTCCAGGCTCGCTGCGAAATGGGAGACAAGGCAGCCGATGCCGAGCGAGATTGATTCCTTGTTGGTGTAAAGGAATCCCAATCCGGCCATTCCGCGCGAGATTGTCCCTGCCGCTTCAATAACGCAGCCTTGATCGCCGGTAAGGCCGAAGCGCTCAGCGATAACCTCTTCCGGCAGGAAATGCATTTCCTTGACAGCGAGTGCCACGGCTTCCGGTTTCGGTACCTTGCGAAATCCTGCTCTCGTGCCGAGGAGGCCGTTGACCCCTTCGGCGAGAACGACCACGTCCGCACGGATGCCGCCCGCTCGATCGGTATGGACGCCTATCACCTTACCGCGAGCATCGCGAGCCAGTTCCGTCACCGTTGTCTCGCACAACACTATTGCGCCCGCCGCTCGCACTTTGCGCGAAAACCACTTGTCGAACTGGGCGCGAATGATCGTGTAACGGTTTGGCGTCGGCTCATTGAAGTCGTCCGACCGGTAGTGCATTCCGGTGTGTGACGTGTCGTCCATCAGCCAGAATCGCTGCTCGACCAGATGCCGCTCAAGAGGTGCATCCTCGCGGAAATCCGGAATGATGGTCTCCAGCATGTTGGCGTACAGGATGGCGCCCTGGACGTTCTTGGAGCCCGGGTACTCACCACGCTCCAGCTGCAACACCTTTAGACCGCGGCTTGCCATCGTGTAGGCGGCCGCGTTTCCAGCCATACCGGCACCGACGACGATGGCGTCGAACTTTTCCTCGGTCATAGGTTTACCTCAGTTGACAAGTTTGAGACGGTTGGCCGGCGCCAGCCGTCTGATGAAAGCGTCCGTCAACGCCGGCAGAAAGCTGACCGCGTCGGCGACAACACCGAGATGGGCGAAATCGAAGATGGGTG
>NZ_JADYVD010000076.1 GCF_020193575.1 Ensifer sp. IC4062 | reverse complement strand
CTTCAACGCCGCACGGGTGGCGATGATGATCGTCGGCGGCTTCGTGCTGACGCTGATGACGCTGCCGACGATCATCATCGCCACCCGTGCGGCGTTGAAGGCCGTGCCGCCGTCGATCCGTTCGGCGGCACTTGGCCTAGGCGCATCGAAGATGCAGACAATCTTCCACCACGTGCTGCCGCTTGCCATGCCCGGTATCCTGACGGGCACAATCATTGGCCTCGCGCACGCCCTCGGCGAAACAGCACCGCTGTTGCTGATCGGCATGGTCGCCTTTGTGGTCGATTATCCGGGATCGCCGCTGGAGCCGTCCACGGCCCTGCCGGTGCAGATCTACATGTGGGCGAACGAGGCGGAGCGCGCCTTTGTCGAGCGGACGTCAGGGGCGATCATCATTCTCCTGATCTTCCTCGTCTTCATGAATCTCGGCGCAATTCTGTTGCGGCGTCGCTTTGAGCGCCGCTGGTAGTGGGGTAAGGACTATGAACATGATGTCGGAAGCTGCAGTGGAAAAAGCTCTGGACCTGAAAATGAACACGGTACCCTACAAGATGATCGGCAAGGATGTGTCGGTCTATTACGGCGAGAAGCGCGCGCTCTTCGACGTCAATCTCAATATCCGTGAAAACACCGTGACCGCCTTGATCGGTCCGTCGGGCTGCGGCAAGTCGACCTTTCTGCGCACCTTGAACCGCATGAACGACACGATCGAGAACTGCCGCGTTGCCGGCAAGATCACGCTCGACGAGGACGACATTTACGATCCGTCGATCGACGTCGTGGAACTGCGGGCCCGTGTGGGCATGGTGTTCCAGAAGCCGAACCCGTTCCCGAAGTCGATCTACGAGAACGTCGTCTATGGTCCTCGTATTCATGGCCTCGCCCGCACGAAGGCGGAGTTCGACGAGATCGTGGAAACGAGCCTGCAGAAGGCCGGTCTTTTCAATGAGGTCAAGGATCGCCTGCACGAGCCGGGCACCGGCCTTTCCGGCGGCCAGCAGCAGCGTCTCTGCATTGCTCGCGCCGTAGCCGTCAGCCCTGAGGTGATCCTGATGGACGAGCCCTGTTCGGCGCTCGATCCGATCGCCACCGCGAAGGTCGAGGAACTCATCCACGAGCTGCGCGCGAACTTCACGATCGTCATCGTGACCCATTCGATGCAGCAGGCGGCGCGCGTCTCGCAGCGCACCGCCATGTTCCACCTCGGCAATCTCGTCGAGGAGAACGATACCGACAAGATGTTCACCAATCCGGATGACCAGCGCACGCAGGACTACATTATGGGTCGGTTTGGTTAAGCCAGGCGGCAAGTCGACCGGGTTGCGAATTCGAGGAACGAAAACATGTCATCCACACACATCACGTCGGCGTTTGACGACGAGCTCAAATATCTGACGCGCCGCGTCTCGGAAATGGGCGGGCTCGCCGAGCAGATGGTGGCCGATTCCGTCCGGGCGCTGGTGAATTCCGACCTGGCGCTGGCCCAGAAGGTGATTTCCGACGACGCGATTCTCGATGATGCCGAGCGCCAGATCGGCGACAAGGCGATCGTCACCATTGCCAAGCGTCAACCGATGGCCTCGGATCTCCGCGAGATCATGGGCTCGATCCGTATCGCCGCCGATTTGGAACGCGTCGGCGACCTCGGCAAGAACACCGCCAAGCGCGTGATCGCGGTCGCCGGATCCGGCCTCCCGCGCAAGCTCGCCCGTGGCCTGGAGCATCTGGCGGAATTGGCTTTGGTCCAGCTCAAGGAAGTGCTCGACGTCTATGCCTCTCGCTCGCCGGAAAAGGCAAACAGCATCCGCGAGCGCGACGAGGAGATCGACGCGATCTATACGTCGCTTTTCCGCGAGTTGCTGACCTATATGATGGAAGATCCGCGCAACATCACGCCGTGCACGCATCTTCTCTTCTGCGCCAAGAATATCGAGCGTATCGGCGACCACGCGACCAACATTGCCGAGACGATCTACTACATGGCGACGGGCGCCCAGCCGCAGGGTGAGCGGCCGAAGGACGACACCACTTCGACGCTGGGCTCGGTGACGGACTGAGGTCGCCCGCGCATGCTTGGTGCATGCGTCAAATCTTGTTCCGGCCGCCCTTTCGCGGCTGACACTGTGTCGCGGCGATATGACGGCCGTCGCGCGTAGGAAGGAGTCGTACTGAATGTTGCCGAAGATTGCTGTAGTCGAAGACGAGGAAGCGCTGAGCGTGCTCCTGCGTTACAACCTCGAGGCCGAAGGCTTCGAGGTGGATACGATCCTTCGCGGCGACGAGGCGGAAATCCGCCTGCAGGAGCGCCTGCCCGACCTTTTGATCCTCGATTGGATGCTGCCGGGGGTTTCGGGTATCGAGCTCTGCCGCAGGCTCCGTCAGCGGCCGGAGACGGAACGACTGCCGATCATCATGCTGACGGCGCGTGGCGAGGAAAGCGAGCGCGTGCGGGGTCTTGCGACCGGTGCCGACGACTATGTCGTCAAGCCGTTCTCGACACCGGAACTGATGGCGAGGGTCAAGGCGATGCTCAGGCGTGCCAAGCCCGAGGTGCTTTCGACCCTGTTGCGCTGCGGCGACATCGAGCTCGATCGGGAGACGCACCGTGTCCACAGGCGCAGCCGCGAAGTCCGGCTCGGACCGACGGAGTTCCGGCTCCTCGAGTTCCTGATGTCCTCGCCAGGACGCGTCTTCTCCCGGTCACAGCTTCTCGACGGTGTATGGGGACATGACATCTATGTCGACGAGCGTACCGTGGATGTGCATGTCGGCCGCCTGCGCAAGGCGCTGAACTTCTCGAACATGCCCGACGTCATTCGCACCGTGCGCGGCGCCGGCTATTCGCTGGAAAGCTGAAGCCGCCTGGCGCGCGTTCAATAGACACGAAAAAAGGGGCGTCACCGCCCCTTTTTTCAGTTGGTTCGCGTGAGACCGGTCAGCGCATGCGCCGCCGCTCGGCGGAAGGCTGATACGCGAGCCGCGTGTGATAGCTGCAATAGGGCGACGATTCCGGCGAGTCGTTGCCGCAGAAATGAAACTCTTCCTTCAACGGGTCGCCGATCGGCCATTTGCAGGTACGCTCCGTGAGTTCCGTCAGGCCGAGGCGTCGCGACATAGGGACGACGACGTTCGGTGCGAGTTCGAGATCCTGGTCGGCGACGAGATCGACTTCGATCTCTTCCTTCAGCACGGTGGCGCCGGCGGTGCGGGTGACGGTGCGGGTGGCGACGCGCGCGGCATAGTTCGGTGCCCGGGGGGCGGACGTGGTGCGCTTCGGGCGTGCGGCAGTGGTTGTGCCACCCGCCTTCGCGCGACCTGGCAGGCTCAACCGGTGAACCTTGCCGATTACGGCGTTGCGGCTCACGCCACCCAGTTGTGCCGCGATCTGGCTGGCGCTCAGTCCTTCGGACCACAGCTTCTTTAGTTTCTCCACCCGCTCGTCAGTCCAGTTCATTTCCGCACTCTCCGTTCTCGGCGTTGGATGGCAGAATCCATCACCAAGCTCCGGAAAAGCTCCGGAGCTGCAACGCGATAACTCTTTTGGTGACTAGGTCCGCCGCATGCGTCTAGTAATTGAATATTAACCTACTGGCAGGGTGACTCCGTGGCAAGAGTCGCGGGAATCGCGCCGAATCGATTTCGGAGTTTTCCCCAACTTGCTGGCTGGCCGTTGCATTTTTGCAAGCCCCTGCCGGATGTTTTTTCGCGTGTCGGAATCCGCGCGCTCGAGCTCGCTGCAAGCCCTGGTTTTGTTGACATTGCAGTGCGAAATGGGAATAGTGCCTGCGCCGCCGAAAGGCGGCATTTTTGATTTTTATTGGACACGATCGTTCGATAATGAATGCCAACAGGACGGAAGGAGAAGTTCGCCATGGCCGCAACAACGCCGCTCTACGACACCTATATGCGTGCGCCGTTGCGTTTCGAGCGAGGCGAGGGCGTTTGGCTCATTGCCGAGGACGGCTCCCGCTATCTCGATTTTGCCGCCGGCGTTGCCGTGAACTCGCTTGGCCATGCTCATCCGCACCTCGTCGAGGCGCTGAAGGCGCAGGCGGACAAGATCTGGCATCTCTCCAACCTCTATGAGATTCCGGGGCAGGAAAGTCTGGCGCGCCGACTGACGGCAGTGACCTTCGCGGATCGCGTGTTCTTCACCAACTCGGGTGCGGAAGCGCTTGAATGCGCCATCAAGACCGCGCGCCGCTATCATTTCGCCAAGGGGAATCCGGAAAGGTTCCATATCATCACCTTCGAAGGCGCCTTCCATGGCCGCACGATCGCGACGATCGCGGCCGGTGGCCAACAGAAGTACATCGAGGGATTTGGACCGAAGGCGCCGGGCTTCTACCAGGTTCCTTTCGGCGACATCGCTGCGGTCAAGGATGCGATCAACGACGAGACCGCGGCGATCCTGATCGAGCCGATCCAGGGCGAGGGCGGTATTCGCACGGCCAGCAAGGAGTTTCTGCAGGAGTTGCGGGCGCTTTGCGACGAATTCGGCCTGCTGCTGATCCTCGACGAGGTTCAGTGCGGCATTGGCCGGACCGGCAAGCTCTTCGCCTATGAATGGGCCGGCATCAGACCCGATATCATGGCGGTCGCCAAGGGCATCGGCGGCGGCTTTCCGCTGGGCGCATGCCTGGCGACCGAACAAGCGGCAGCCGGCATGGTCACGGGCACGCACGGCTCGACCTATGGCGGCAATCCGTTGGCCATGGCAGTCGGAAACGCCGTTCTCGACGTCGTTCTCGCCGACGGATTCCTGGAGCAGGTCCGCGAAGTCGCCCTTGTCTTCCGGCAGGGGCTCGCGTCGCTCAAGGACCGCTTCCCGGATGTGATCGAGGAAATCCGAGGCGACGGGCTGATGCTCGGCATCAAGGCGAAAGTGCCGTCGGCTGACCTGTTGAAAGCAATCCGCGCCGAGAAGCTGCTTGCAGTTCCGGCCGGAGAAAACGTGCTGCGCCTGCTGCCGCCGTTGATCACGACCGCCGCCGAGGCCCGAGAAGGGCTCGCACGACTCGAGCGCGCCGCCGAGGCGGTCAAGAGCAACAGCGGCAACGCGGCGGCCTGAGCGGCCCGACTCTCACGACAGGAATTCTGAGCAATGACAGGTACCAGACATTTTCTCGACATCTCGGCGATGGCGGCTGCCGACCTGAGGACGATCATCGACGACGCCCGCGTTCGCAAGACGGCGACGAAGGACGGCACTGCCGAACGACCGCTTGCCGGCAAGATGCTCGCGATGATTTTCGAGAAGCCCTCCACCCGCACGCGCGTCTCGTTTGACGTCGGCATGCGCCAGCTCGGTGGCGAGACCCTGTTCCTTTCCGGAACTGAAATGCAGCTCGGCCGGGCCGAAACGATCGGCGATACCGCCAAGGTACTTTCGCGCTATGTGGACGCGATCATGATCCGCACGACCGACCATCGGCGGCTGCTAGAGCTTGCCGAACACGCCACGGTGCCGGTCATTAATGGTCTGACCGACGATACGCATCCCTGTCAGATCATGGCCGACATCATGACGTTCGAGGAGCATCGCGGACCAGTCAAGGACAAGACGATCGCCTGGACGGGCGACGGCAACAACGTCCTCCATTCGCTGATCGAAGGCTCCGCGCGTTTCGGATATCGCATGAACATGGCGGTGCCGCTCGGGTCCGAACCACAGGACAAATTCCTCAACTGGGCGCGCAACAATGGCGGCGATATCCTGCTTTGCCATGAAGCCGAGCAGGCCGTGGCCGGCGCCGATTGCGTCGTCACCGACACCTGGGTATCGATGAACCAGGAGCACCGCGCCCGCGGCCACAATGTTTTCCAGCCGTATCAGGTCAACGAGGCCTTGATGAAGCATGCCGCCCCGGACGCATTGTTCATGCACTGCCTGCCGGCGCACCGCGGCGAAGAGGTGACGGATGAGGTCATCGATGGCCCGCAATCGGTTGTTTTCGACGAGGCGGAAAACCGGCTGCACGCGCAGAAATCGATCCTCGCCTGGTGCATGGGCATTGTCTGACGAACACAGTAACGATTTTAGAAACCGGGACGCCCTATTGAATTTATCGAGCTGAAACACAATTTAGGCCGCATGCGGGCGGCTCCGGTTCTGCTACCGGACAGTGGCTGCCCATCAGCTATTGTGTATGGCGGGCGCGCGCGCACCGTCGGGATGCACAAGCCTTCTGGACAAAGTTCGTTCGCGACAGGGTCAAAATGAAATAACGGGCAGGCTGCGCCGGGGATATTTATGTCTCTACGTAACTTCGCCCGTGATGCAAGGAGCAAGACATGACAGAAACAGCGCGAGGACTTGGCGAATTCGATTTTGCCGGTGACGACCATGTCGTGCCTTTCCACGTCGAGGGGCTCGATGTGCGCGGGCGCGCCGTGCAGCTCGGACCGATGCTCGATGCCATCCTGGAGCGGCACAATTATCCGCTGCCGGTGGCGCGTCTGGTCGCAGAGACAGTGGTGCTGACAGTACTGCTCGGCACGTCGCTGAAGTTCGAGGGCAAGCTGATCGTTCAAACGCAGGGCGACGGTCCGGTCGATCTTGTCGTCGCAGATTTTTCGACTCCAGATCGGGTCCGCGCTTATGCCCGTTACAGCGAGGAGGCGCTGGCTGCCGCCGAAGAGGGCGGTCGCACACAGCCCCATGAGCTCTTGGGCAAGGGGGTCCTGGCCTTCACGATCGACCAGGGCGCTCACATGCAGCGCTACCAAGGTATTGTCGAACTCGACGGTGCAACGCTCGAGGACATCGCGGCCGCCTATTTCCGCCAGTCGGAGCAGATTCCGACCAAGGTGCGCCTTGGCGTCGCCGAGCTTCTCGATCGCGACGAGGACGGAAAGCCGCGGCACCGCTGGCGCGCCGGTGGCATGGTTGCCCAGTTCCTGCCGGATGCCCCCGAACGCATGCGCCAGCCGGATCTGCCGGGCGGCGACGGCGACGGGGGGGAGGCTCTCCATCTCTTCGAGGAGGACGATCTCTGGTCGGAAGCCAAGGTGATGGTCGAAACGATCGATACAGACGAACTGACCGACCCGACCGTCGGGACGGAAAGGCTGCTCTATCGCCTGTTCCACGAGCGCGGAGTCCGTGTCTATCAGCCGCAAGCGGTCTTTGATCGCTGTAGCTGCTCGCGCGAGAAGATCCGGGGGGTACTGGCCGGGCTCGACCACGAGGATGTCGAAAACAGCATTGAGGACGGTGTAATCAAGGTGACGTGCGAGTTCTGCTCCGCCACCTATCGCTTCGAGGCGAGCGAGGTGCGCTCTCAGTGAGGCGCCTCGACTGATGCTCCCCACTGCATGTTCCCGTAAATCGTAGTCGATTTAGGGACAAACATGCAGCAATTCAAAGTGCGATAGCGTCCTTTGCGCGTCCGATAAGACGCGCAGCGCTGTAGGCGCCGCACCCTCAGTTCAGGGTGCGGACCAGCCCGGGTGAATCGAGCGAGAAGGCGGGGATCGCCACATCGAAGGTCTCCCCGTCCTCGGCCTCCATGCTGTAGTGGCCGAACATGACGCCCGAGGGGGTATCCAGCGGGCAACCGGAGGAATATTCGTAAGTGTCGCCGGGATTGAGCAGAGGCTGCTCGCCGATCACGCCGGGGCCACTCACTTCGTCGACCTGGCCGTTCTCGTCGGTAATGTGCCAGTAACGGGTCATCAGGCGAACGGTCATGTCGGAATGGTTCGATATCACGATGCGATAGCCCCAGACATAGCGGCTATCGTCCGGATCCGACTGTTCTTCCAGATAGTACGGTTCGACGGTGACCTCGATGTCGCGGGTCAGGGCACGATACATGTGCAACACCTTATGCCAAATCTATTCAGGTATTCTACTGCAATATGGTTTCGGCAAGAATAACAGCAAGATTGCATGAGTCCCATTCAAATTAGACGGAGCCGAGATCCATGCTCGATGGCGCGGTGCGCAGGCGGCTTGATCCGCTTCTTGACCGGCTAGGCGCCGCTCTGGTCAAGGGCGGCGTAAAGGCCGACACCATCACGATTGTCGGTCTCGGCCTCGGACTGGCGGCCGCCGGTCTCATCGCATACCGCTTCTATATCGCCGGAGCCGTCATGATCCTGCTAAGCCGTCTGTGCGATGGGCTCGACGGAGCCGTGGCGCGCGCCAGCCGCGGCACGGATTTCGGCGGGTTTCTCGATATCGTCCTCGACTTTGCCTTTTACGGCGCGATCCCGCTCGCCTTCATCGTCGCGGATCCAGTCGCAAACGGCCTTGCCGGCGCGTTTCTGCTTTTCTCCTTTTATGTGAACGGATCGAGCTTTCTCGCCTACGCGATCATGGCCGAGAAGCGTGCTATGACGACCGGCGTGCGCGGCGCAAAGTCGCTCTATTTCACGACAGGGCTCGCCGAGGCGACCGAAACCATCGTTGTTTTCCTGGCTTTCTGCCTGTTTCCCGGATGGTTCCCCCCTCTGGCGGCGATGTTCGCGCTCGTCTGCCTTTACACGGCCATATCGCGGATCGTTCTTGCTCGCCTCAGCTTCCTCGATCCGCAATAAGAGCCGCCCGTGCATGCACGGGCGGCATCAACAAAGCAGTGGCCTGCTGTAGTTACGCCTTCACGCTTTTCAGTGCGCGGGCGAAATCCTCGATGAGATCCTCGCTGTCCTCGATGCCGGCGGAGAAGCGCACGGTGCCGGCGGAAATGCCGAGTTCGGCACGCGCTTCTTCCGTCAGGTTCTTGTGCGTTGTCGTTGCCGGATGCGTGATCAGGCTCTTGGAATCGCCGAGATTGTTGGAAATCCGGACGATTTCCAATGCGTTCTGCAACGCGAAGGCCGCCTCCTTGCCGCCCTTCAATTCGAACGCCACCAGCGTCGAACCGCCACTCATCTGCTTGGCGATGATATCCGCCTGCGGATGGTCCTTGCGGCCGGGATAGATGACGCGGCCGACCTGCGGCTGCTCGGCCAGGAAGTCGGCGATACGGCGAGCGCTCTCGGTCTGTTGCTTGACGCGCAGAGGAAGCGTCTCGACACCCTTGAGCAACGTCCAGGCGTTGAACGGCGACATGGCGGGGCCGGTATGGCGGAAATAGTCGTGCAGGTTTTCGTCGATCCATTCCTTGCTGGAAAGCACGACGCCACCGAGGCAGCGGCCCTGGCCGTCGATGTGCTTGGTGGCGGAGTAGACGACGACGTGGGCGCCGAGTTCCAGCGGCTTCTGGAAGAGGGGGGTTGCGAACACATTGTCGACGACCAGTTTGGCGCCGACCTGATCGGCGAGCTTCGCGACGCCGGCTATGTCGATCACTTCGAGCGTCGGGTTGGTCGGGCTTTCGAGGAAGAAGACCTTGGTGTTCGGGCGAATCGCCTTCTCCCAGTTTGCGAGATCGCGGCCATCGACGAGCGTGCATTCGACGCCGTATTTGGGCGCGAGCGTTTCGACGACCCAGCGGCAGGAGCCGAACAGTGCCCGGGCAGCGACGATGTGATCGCCGGCCTTCACCTGGCAGAGGATCGCCGAGGCAACGGCCGCCATGCCGGAGGCAGTGGCGCGGGCGTCTTCTGCCCCTTCGAGCATGCACATGCGCTTTTCGAACATGTCATTGGTCGGGCTGCCGTAGCGCGCATAGATGAAGCCGTCGGTCTCGCCCTTGAAGCGGGCTTCCGCCGCTTCGGACGTTTCGTAGACGAAACCCTGTGTCAGAAAGATGGCTTCGGAGGTTTCGCCGTATTGGGAGCGGAGGGTTCCGCCGTGGACGAGTTGGGTTGCCGGGCGCCAGGTCTTGCTCATGCGACAATCACTTTCGAAACAAAAAAACCGGCCGCGAAACGGGCCGGTTTGACACCCGGCCTTTTTAGCTACTTGTTTAACGTGGCTGCAAGCCGACCGGCCAAATCACCACGGGATAAAGCTCCAATACTGCCTGGGCGTGCTTGCGTCAATTCCCGGAGTTTGGTTTTGTCTGGCAACTGGAATGAGGATCGGTATGGCTCGCGAGACAGGGATTTTGGCCGACCGCGCAATTGCCGCGCTGTTTGCCTCGGGGCGCTTGAAGAGCGAGAGACCGCTGGATGAGGACCAGATCCAGCCGGCGAGCCTTGATCTGCGCCTCGGCGCCAAGGCGTTTCGCGTTCGGGCGAGCTTCATGCCCGGCCCGGCCCATCTTGTTGCCGACAAGCTCGATCGCCTGAAATTGCATGTCATTGATCTCACCGACGGCGCTGTGCTGGAAACGGGCTGCGTCTATATCGTGCCGCTGATGGAGAGCCTCGCGCTGCCGGAGAACATGTCGGCCTCCGCCAATCCGAAGAGCTCGACCGGACGCCTCGATATCTTCACGCGAGTCATTACCGACAGGGCGCAGGAATTCGACAAGATCCCTGCCGGCTACAGCGGACCGCTCTATCTGGAAATCAGCCCGCGCACCTTTCCGATCGTCGTCAGGCGCGGCTCGCGCCTGTCGCAAATCCGCTTCCGCGTCGGGCACTCGGTCCTCTCCGAGCAGGAGCTGCTGGCGCTGCACGAAAGCGATGTGCTCGTGGCAAGCGAGCGGCCCAACGTCACCGGCGGCGGCATTGCGCTCTCGATCGACCTCAAGGGCACCGGTCCGGATGGCCTCATCGGCTACCGCGGCAAACACCACACCTCGGTGGTCGATGTCGACAAGAAGGCGGAGCACCCGGTCTTCGACTTCTGGGAGCCGCTTTACAGTCGGGGTCGCGATGATCTGATCCTCGACCCCGACGAGTTCTATATCCTCGTCTCGCGCGAGGCCGTCCATGTGCCGCCGCTCTACGCCGCCGAAATGACGCCCTTCGATCCTCTGGTCGGCGAATTCCGCGTCCACTATGCCGGCTTCTTCGATCCGGGCTTCGGGCACGCGTCGGCCGGCGGCAGCGGCAGTCGGGCAGTGCTGGAGGTCCGCAGCCACGAAGTGCCGTTCATCCTGGAGCACGGGCAGATCGTCGGCCGTCTCGTCTACGAGCACATGATAGAGCGGCCGGAGGGTCTCTATGGCCTCGATCTTGGATCGAACTATCAGGCGCAAGGCCTCAAGCTTTCCAAGCATTTTCGTGCCGAGTGATCCAGCAATTCATAGTGCTACAGCCTCCTTTTTGTGCTTCTGATAGGACGCACGGCCCTGTAGGCGCTTGACAGATCGCCGCCGTTGATGAAATTTCCGCTTCTGTCGCGGGTGTAGTTCAGTGGTAGAACGCCAGCTTCCCAAGCTTGATGTCGTCGGTTCGATCCCGATCACCCGCTCCACTTTTCTTATCTCTCCAACGAATGATGGGACTTCCGGGGTAGCGTTGTTCGTCTCGTCAAGGTTCCAGTAGCCAGTCGGGCAACATCCCGATAATCTTTATAAAAACCAAACCGAATCCGCGTGTGCCAGGCCGCGGCTCCCAGCGTCGGAATCGTCAAGTATCGGATCGCAATGACGCGTGCTCTGAGTCTACGAATTTGCGGAATCCTCGCGCTCTGCGCCTGCCTCATCGCCGAATCGGTGCTTGCGCAACCGCGGGATCTGCCCCTCCTGTTTGACGCCCGCGAACGTATCGCCCGACCGGACCTGACAGGACTTGCGCGGCTTCGATTTCTGACGACTGTCGATTTCCCGCCGTTCAATTTCATTGACCAATCGGGCAAGCTTTCCGGTTTCCATGTCGATCTTGCCCGCGAAATCTGCCGCGAGCTGGAGATCGAGGACAAATGCCAGATTCAGGCAGTGACCTACGCGGAACTCATCCCGGCGTTGGAACAAGGCCAGGGCGAGGCCGTCGCCGCGGGTATCGCGGTGCGCCCGGAACTGCGCCAGCGTTTCGCCTTCTCCAGGGCGTTCATGCAGTTGCCGGCTCGTTTTGCGGTCAACACCAAGGCCGAGGATCTGCCGACAAGCCCGGCTGCGCTTGACGGCAAGCCCGTCGGCGTCGTGTCCGGCACGACGCACGAGGCCATGCTCAAGGCCTTCTTTCCGAAGGTTGAGCCCAAGGCCTTTCCAGACCGTAGTGCAATGCTCTCCGCGTTGCGGCAGGGTTCGGTTGCCGCCGTTTTCTCCGACGGCATGCAGCTCTCGTTCTGGGTTTCTGGCAGCGTCGCCGGAGGATGCTGCGCCTTGCTTGACGGCGCCTATTTCTCTGAACGCTTTCTTGGCGAAGGTTTGACGATCATGAACCGCAAGGCCGAGCCGGCATTGACTCAGGCGATCGATCACGCCTTGCTGGCACTGTCGCGCAGCGGCAGGCTCGAGGAGATTTATCTGCGCTATTTCCCGAACGGTATCTACTGACTCCTAGCCACGCCGGAAGGGCAGCATTAGCGACCAGACGAGCTTGGTCGGCTCGGTGCGGCCATAAGCCTTGAGGCCTGTTTCGATCGCATCGTCGCCGCTTGCCGGTTGTGCGACATAGGTCGAGAACAGCCGGTCCCAGATGGCAAGATTGAAGCCGTAGTTCGAGTCCGTCTCGATCCTCTCGACGGAGTGGTGGATGCGATGCATGTCCGGCGTGACGATGAAGCGCCGCAGCTTTCTCTCGACCCCGGGCGGCAGCCGTAGATTGGCGTGATTGAACATGGCGCCGGCATTGAGCACCATTTCGAAAAGCAACACGGACAGGGCAGGGGCGCCAAGCGCGACAATAATCGCCGCCTTCCATACCATCGACAGAAGAATTTCCAAAGGATGGAAGCGGAGCGCGGTCGTTAGGTCGACGCCAGGATCGGCATGGTGGACGCGATGGATGCGCCAGAGGATCGGCAGCTTATGGTAGACGACGTGCTCGAGCCAGATGGCAAAATCCAGGACCACGAAGGCGATGACGCCGGACAGTAGCGGTGGGACGCCAAGAGCGGGCAGTATCCCGTATCCGCGTGCGTCGGCCCAGAGCGCAATACCCGTGGCCGCGGCCGGAAAGACGATGCGCAGGAACAGCGAGGAGAGAAGCAGAATCGAAAGGTTCGTCGCCCAGCGACGGGCCTTCAACGCCTTCATGAGTTCCGGTCGCTCGAGACGCGGATGAGAGAGTTCGAGCACCGCAAGCAGGGCGAAAGCCGTGCCAAAGGCGATGAGGCGCCAGAGCGGTTCCGCAACACCGTAAAACAACATCCGTTAAGACCTCGTCGATGGGCCCGTGCTCTACAGCGCTGCGTGTCTCATCCGACGCATGAACGACGCTGCAGCACTGTGAATCGCTGCATTTTTTATCCTTAAATCGGCTACGATTTAAGGGAACGTATAGGAGGCGCAAGGAACGACGGCAGCCATTCGCCCGCGTCCTAGCGGTTCAGCTTAGGAGGATCTACTTCCGGAAGCGCGCGATCGCACCGCGTTCGATGGCGGCGCAGGTCAGTTTGTCGAGGCCCAGCCGGTCGCGCAGCAATTGCAGGAGCCGGATTTCCTCATTGCGAATGCGCTGATCGGCAGCGGCAAGCTCCACAGCGAGCGCATAGGCGGTGTCATAAAGCCGTTGCGGCAAGGCTTCGCGGACCATTTCGAGGACGACGTCGAGGCCCTCCGGCGCGGCAAGCTGGGCCGAACATTCGTGGCCAATGTCGATCAGCCGGTCCTCGTCGAAATCGTCGAAGGCGGGCAGAAATCGGACAAGCCTGCCGATGCCGGCAAACTCGTCGTCTGCCATATGCCGGTCGACAGCGGACATCATCACCATGACATAGACGAAGGCTTCGTGCTGGCTGAGGCTTGTAGGCATTGTTCCGGCTCCTTTGACGGAGGGCAGTTAGGAATTTCGGCTGGGGCTTACAAGTCAGGTGCCGTGTCGTCCGGTACTGCTTCATCAGGTACTGGGGCCACGGGTGGTTCATTGATGACGAGCGGCGCGCGGCTCAGATCGCGCGGGTCGTCGCCGTAGAAGCCAAGCGTTGCGCTTCGGGCGGCTTCCGCCCTGGATTCAAGCGACGTGCCCGGCAGCGGCATTGCCCAACCGTTGCTGACCAGCCATTCCGCCGGGTTTTCGTTTCCAACCTTGCAGACCGTCGTGACGGTTCCCTCGGAGTTTTCTTCGGGCCGTTCGCAGATAAGCGCGCGCGCCCTCAGAAAGTTACGAAAGGCAGTGCGCGCGACCATGCCGCAGGGCCAGCTGCGGCCGTTGCCCTCGCAGGTTTTCTCGGCATTTTCCGGTTCGATATCCTTGAGCTGGACGGTCGTGTCGCCTGAGCGGATCAATCCGGCAGCAAGCGCGACCGGACGCTGGTAGACAATCGTGGCTGCTGCCGGCTTTTCTTTCGGTTCGGAGAGCGGCGGCCGGGGTGCGATGCGCTCGAGCGGTTGTGCGAGTCCTTCCTGCGGCACGGCGAAAAGCTGCGGTTCGATGGTCCTTGCCGGCAGGCGGCCGACCTTTCCGGTGGCCGCCTTCTGTTCGGGTACTGCCGGCGGCGG
>NZ_JADYVD010000075.1 GCF_020193575.1 Ensifer sp. IC4062 | reverse complement strand
CACCCATCTTCGATTTCGCCCATCTCGGTGTTGTCGCCGACGCGGTCAGCTTTCTGCCGGCGTTGACGGACGCTTTCATCAGACGGCTGGCGCCGGCCAACCGTCTCAAACTTGTCAACTGAGGTAAGACCTATGACCGAGGAAAAGTTCGACGCCATCGTCGTCGGTGCCGGTATGGCTGGAAACGCGGCCGCCTACACGATGGCAAGCCGCGGTCTAAAGGTGTTGCAGTTGGAGCGTGGTGAGTATCCGGGCTCCAAGAACGTCCAGGGCGCCATCCTGTACGCCAACATGCTGGAGACAATCATTCCGGATTTCCGCGATGATGCACCTCTTGAGCGGCATCTGGTCGAGCAGCGATTCTGGCTGATGGACGACACGTCACACACCGGAATGCACTACCGATCGGACGACTTCAATGAGCCGACGCCAAACCGTTACACGATCATTCGCGCCCAGTTCGACAAGTGGTTTTCGCGCAAAGTGCGGATGATGCGACGCGGAATGCCAAATCGGCTCATTTTATCAAACGAACGGCACTCAGTTTACGCGTGGCGACACCGGCGCATTCGTATGAGGAGAGTATCGTTTGAACGATACGCAAGCCATCCGACTTTAAATCGAACTTCGAATCATCCTCCAACCAAGTCTTAAAAGTCCCACGCAGCGCAAACCATAAGGTGTTTGCGGCAGTATCGGAGGTCCAGGGAGCACGTAAATGTTTTATCGCCTCAGCGTATGCGAAGACGTTCCCTAGCGTGGCTCGCACCTCCTGCCGGAACCTGCGATCCTCATGATAAAACGCGGCTGTATCAGAAACTTTGTTATGGTAGATTCGCAAAATTCGCCTGCAGTTGTTGTTGTCGGCGGAACAGTTAATTGCTGATGCCGCGAAATCAGCTATTGCCTTGAGGGGCTTCTCAATCATTCCGGCTTCAAGGAGCTTGTCCAATTTCCTTGCATGCCAGCACAATTCATCGCGCAACGCTAGCAGAATGTACATTTTTTGTCCGAAATGCCACTGGACGGCACCGGTTGTGACAGCCGCTTCAGCGGCAATCTCATGCAACGAAGTGCCATCGTATCCTTTTTCGATAAAAATAGCTTCGGCCGCGCTAAGAATCCGTCTCCGGGTAGCTGCGGCCTCTTCGGAGGTCCTTCTCATGACTCAACCCTAACGTGTGGACAAATCTCACAAATTCTTTCCGGAACGCACGTCAACCCGGCGGCCTCCCGCCAGAGATGCAAAAGAACATGGGAATAGCCGTTCATTGCCAGACGGATCGCGTTACATGCTTAACGGAGGCGTCAATGGTCTCGTGGAGGCAGCGTCGCGTTCCGGAGATGATTTCGTTCTGAAGACAACGTCGTTCACTGCAATCCACATTGATTTGGAATTAGTGAAGCTCGGTGCTTGCTGAGTGGTAGAACACACCTGGAGATTCGTCAGCTCTGCAGCTAGTTTTTTGAACGGTCCTACCACCTGACATCCCAGGGAGGAGCGCCTCAAGGTCCTCCTCGGCGAGCAGTATGTCGCGATCATTGTGGGTCAGGAAAGCCTCATGCACGACGTGATTAAGAAAAGTAGCCAGCCGGCGATAAAAGCCTGCTATGTCGAGCAGTCCACAAGGCGTTTTGTGATAGCCAAGCTGAGCCCATGTCCATACTTCCAACAACTCTTCGAGCGTTCCTAACCCGCCTGTCATCGGGCTAAAGCTTTCGGGAAGCGCCGCCATCAGCGCTTTACGCTCGAGCATGGAAATCCGCAGCGAGACCGGTGTGAGCAATCTCTTACTCGAGAGGAGGGCGCCGGATACCTCTGCGCCATTGCTTAGGACCGCGTCTGCGATCGTCCCCATCAAACTGACCGAAGCGCCACCGTGTACCAAACCGATCCCTGACATGGCCAGAGCTTCGCCGAGGCGATTTGCAGCGTTTACATAGAATGGTTGCCGGCCAGGGTTTGAGCCAGAACAGACGCAATATCTCAAACTTTTCTCCCAACCGGCAGAGTGACATCCCTTCGAACTGCCGAGCGACGAAGGTCGGGTTCAGGTGCCCGCGCCAGTGCAATGCGCAGCTGTGGGGGCAACCTCTTGAATACTAACTCTAGCGGCCTCTGGCAACCTTAGGTCATCCGCTGTCGGCCATTGCGATGGATCAGCACCCAACGCTTCAAGCAGTTCGACTTGCGCGCGACACCATGGCGACACCGTCAAACGCCCGTCCTGTACGCTTCCGAGAAACCATTGCCAATCTGCCCATTCCCAAGCAGACACCTCGCTCAGATCCGGTGTTACGCTTAAAGTTTGGCAGCGGGCGGTGAACACCGGGCACAACTCATGTTCAGTGATGCCATTTTCCATTGTGGCGCAATAGGAAAACTCTGGTAGCACAAGACGAATGTCATCTACATCTATCCCCAATTCTTCCCGAGCCCGGCGCTCGACGGCTTCAGTCAAGGGTTCGCCCGGCCGCGGGTGTCCGCAGCAACTGTTAGTGAGAACGCCGGGCCATGTGATCTTGTCCGATGCCCGCCGCGTGACGAGCAGCTTGTTCTCGGCATTGAAGATGTAGACGGAAAAGGCAAGGTGCAACGGCGTTTGGGCATGATGGATCTCGGATTTTGGAGCCGTGCCTATCGCCTCACCATGCACGTTGCACAAAATGACCATTTCGGAAGGTACGTCCATCGCAATATTCATCACACATCTCTTTGGTTGACTAAGTTAATTTCTCCACATGCCGCTAATGTGAAGCCGCCAGAGGAGCGATCGTCTTCTCGCCAGTCAGGGAAATCACGCTCCTGCCACCTCGCATATTCAAGATATTCGTCGGCAATGGCCGCTATCAGCGCCTGCTGCCGCGACGGGTCGAGATGTAACAACTCGCTGATTGCGATGTTATGTTCTTTGGCGAACCGGATCGCGCAGCGATATCCGGCGATGTCCTCCAGTATCGGCCGGACAGCGTTCTGGTTCCAGAGATCCGCCAATTCCTCCAGCAGGGATGGGCGCTCGTCCCTGACGGCAAACATTTCCGTAACCCGGCGCCTTGCTCGCGACAGGAAAACATCCGAAGTGGTAAGGCGCAGCCGACTTACTTGCCACCGAAAACCGGCATTCCAATAGGAGCTATTGGCCATGCAGTTCAAAAGGGAGATTGAACCGCCTTCCAGGATGAGACCAGGCGAAGATTTGCGGTCCTCTACTTCAGATATGAGCTGAACATGAGCGGCCTCTGTTTCGATCACGCCTTCAGCGAGCGGGCGCGAATCTAGATAAATTCGCTGGGTGGATTGCAGCTCCGACTCTAAAGGACGCCCGCTGCCGGTAGCAATCTGGGGGCAGCATTGAACTCGATCCAGGGCGATGACAGGCCAGCCGGTCTCTCGTGCAATTTGGATTCCCAAGTCTGTCTTGCCGCTGCAGGTGGGCCCATAAATGAGATAGATTAGCATGGCGCCTCGCTCGTTATTTCGGAACTAGTGCCACGGGGCGTGATGGCGCAAGATCCTCTTCCTCGTCTCGTTTCATTGGTATGCAAAGGCATGCACCCCCATAGCGCAAAGAGAACAAACGTCTAAATTCGCAGTTACTCGAATTCAGATGTATGATAATATTTGTTCTGGATGCGACCTTACAAACCGAAATAGATGTTTGCAACATCTATAGAAACATTAAAAAATAGGCTCGAATAATGTAATTATACTGATTGCAATGCAGGAATTCCAAAGTTTCCTTGGGCGGTAAACTTATAAAAATTCTTGGCGATTAGCGACTTTCGTGGTTCTCGGAAATGGTAGAGCCATCTCGATGAGACGTCGCCGCTACGAACTCACGGACCATGAATGGTCAAATCCTGTCGTCTCGGTTGCGCAATAAGCCGCGAGACGTTCCCATCGATGATCGGCGGGTGCTGAATGAACTCCTCTGTCGGTTCTGGAATGCTCCGGGCCCGTAAGATCGGTTTATACTGCAGATCATAAATGCCGGCCGTGCCGGGCGTCCACGATGGGAAATCGAGCACGTCATCGACGTGTTCCTGAGATGAGATCTAAGGCCGACGTCGGTTCTCGGATCGCCAAGTTCGGCTTCGCTGGCATCGACCTTGAGCCGATCTCGATCGGAGCATACTTGTCGTCATCCAAGACGATTTGAGAGGCGCAGAGCAAGTGCGGCCAGCGTACGAACCGGATTCGCGGCCGAAGCAAACGGCATCACAGACATGTCACACACAAAAAGGTTATCGACAGTCCTCACGCGCAAATCTTCGTCGACGACGCTCTCGGTCAACACCGGTCCTCCAAACCACTGTTTGTAGGGCATGCGCAGTGTTCCGACAACGTGGTGAACAGTGCCATAGCCGAAGCCCTTACCCCCTTCGCCGTACCATCTATTTTCGACGGGCTCACAAGCGACACCGTTGCGCTGGAACTGATTGAAGATTTTATGCGTGACCTCGTTAAGTACGGCGAAAACTTCCTTATCCGACTTGTGCCAGCCTGCCAGGGCTGGGAACCGCGACGCAACGAGGTAGTCGGTCCAGCTTTGGTTGCGGAATACGATCTCAGGCACATACCCGAACGGCGGGCAATTTCGGATCTCGTTCATAGGATCAATGCAGTTTCCAAAGCTGAATTTGATATCGATGATGGATGCACCCGTCGTTGCGATGGGTACTGCGGGACTCGCAGGATCATTCTCGCGGAGATGCCAGTATTCGTGATTGACATTCATCTCGACATTAAACGGGTATAGGATTTGCCCTCCAGCGTCGCGTTTCCCCCTGGAGTAGAGGATTATCTTGGCTGTGGTGTCTTTCGGAATTGCCACATCCCCAATGTGTGTCGCTGTCGTTAGAATTTCGTTTGTCGTGGGATGATCCGTCAATCCGAGCCCGACGAGCGAACGCACTTCGGCCGGTAATTCTCGCCCGATCGTGCTGCGCGCCAGCAGCTTTGGACTTTCAATTGCTCCGCAGGCAAGCACAACTGTAGCCGCCTGAAAATAGCGGGGCGCCCCTGTCAATGTGTTGCGTGCGAGGACCTCAAGTCTGTTTTCGTCCAAGCGCTTGATGTCTTCGACATAGTGGTTCAAAAGCAAGCGCAAACCTGAGCCATCGCCGCCCGGATTTTCGTTCGACGATAAGCCGATTTGATTGATGAGCAACTCTGCTGTGTTGAAGACACCCGTCGATTGGGCGGCAAGTTCGGCAACCGGTGTGCCGTTCGGACGCAAATAAGGCTGATGCAGGGCTCTAGGCGTTTCGGCAATGTCGAAATGCTCAGCAAGCGCGCTGGCACGTAGTTTACCAACTATTTTTCGCGCGGTTTCGCCTAAGGTGATTGACTGATTCAATGCCGCACCGGCTTGCTCCAGCATTCCACTCTTCAGATCGTGTCGAACTCGCGCTGGAAAGAATTCCAGTTCCCAATCCTGAATTGTCGGAATCAGGCCGGACCAAAATATCGAACGACCGCCAAGATTCATCTGTGGCCGCTCGTGGATGTAATACTGCGTGCCCTCCGCACCGGATTGCCAAAACGAACTGGTGCCAAACCTCTGGGCAACGGTACTGTTCGGCATTCGCGAGCAATTGTAAACGTGTGTGGGGTATAGATATGACCCCGCCTCAAGAACGAGAATCCGCTTCTTATCCCCTGCGCGGTCGGCGAGATCATCGGCTAATACACCTCCTCCGATCCCTGAACCAACAACAATTATGTCAAAGAGGGCGTGGATTGCCGTATAGGACGGCGAGACCCTTTCATGCACGGGACTGGAGACTGCTACGAAGTTGGCAAACATCGACCCATCAAAAGTCATCGGCTTGTCCCGCGGCAGAAAAGCTCTTCTTAGATAGTATCAGCGCAGCTTCAGTTTGGGTTGCAAAAACAGGTTCGACGTCGTTGCTTTCTCAGCACCGGGCCGAAGTACACTGGACAAGCAAGGGTGAAACATCAACATGCCGCGGCTCTTTCTTCGAGCGCACCAGTGCGCTGTCGGATCGAATAAGCGCCATGCCCTCGGCAACAATCTCGCTCGGCGCAGGTGGATAGCCTCCGAGGAAGACACCCTCGTCACCGGATCGATTTGCCACGACAATATTCACGTAGTCGGCCGCTCTCGTGCGCCAGAGAGTATCCGAAGATGGGTCTGACGTATCTGCGGCAACGGCAATGGTATCGACACCGAGTTTTTCCATGACCATCGAGGTTTCCGGCGCCAGCAAATCTGGCCCTTGCAGAATGGACAATCGGCCATAAGGTCGATCGACGACAAGAAAGTGCTCTCCGACTTGGAAGCGCTCGTTGGGAAGCCGATGTGTGCGTACATAGCGATGAAGGCTAACTTTACCAGCATCCACCGCGAAGAGAATACTCATCGGTCGGTTTCCTAAAGGATCATTTCCGAAGGATACGACTAGATCTACGCTGTAACTCTTGGCTAGTACGGATAGAGCGTCCAGCGATCTTGGATCGGCATCGGGAAGGATCCCAAGAGGAAATACGACTAGGCCCAACGGAAGGTGCTCGTTTTTCGCTGCAGCCAGCGCGGAATCCAATAGTGGAACAAGCTTATCTGGCTCCGCGATCGACTTGCCGGGATCGGCAGCCACGAGGGCCGCAATCGTTGGCTTCGGCAATCCAAGTTGCCTGAACGTGTATTCCTCAAGAGTGTCCTGGTTCAGCACAGAATAGAGGTCAGGGCGCCGTACGACCGGAAAAGTCCCCTGCGCTCCTATTGAGAGGTTACCCAGTAGTATGTGGTCGGCAGCATCAGTCCATCCCCCAACGGGCACACCGTTTTTCTCCACAATAGCGCTCCGACTTCCGTGCGAGAAATCATAGGCAAAAGGCGACGGAATGCTGAATGAGTCCTCGGTGAAGACATCGACCTCATTGCCTTTGATTTCCGTCCCATATCGATTTGCGACGATTATAGAGATGTCGTTCTCTTTGGCGCGTTGCTGAAGAAACGCCATCTCCACGCCGGTGTTGGCCGGTGCAAGTAGAATGTCGGCGCCGGCAACTGCTGCAAGCCGCGCCAGATGTGGATAGAACAAATCAGCACAAATCACGATCGCCACGCGACCATAAGGGGTCTCGTAGACGGGCACAGGTCCGGTGGCAACTGCGTTGTATGAAGCTTCGATCAGGTTATTTCGCTTTCGGTATGTCCCTATGACTTTACCGTCTGGCCCAATGAATGCGGCTGAGTTAAAGAATTGCTCCGTAAGTGGATCAAATTCTGGCATGCCAACTGCGATATAGACACCGTAGCGTTTTGCGATGTCGCCCAGCGCATTCGTAGTCGGGCCGGGAATCTCTTCGGCGACCCTCGACATGTCCGCTCTGCTGAAGATGGCATACCCTGACGTGGCCATCTCGGTATTTACGATGATCTTGGCGCCCATTTTTGCGGCATGTTCGTTGAGCGCGAGGAGCCGCGTGCGGTTTCCGGCTACGTTTCCAAGCTCAGGCCTGAAGTGAATAGCGGCGACTCCGACGGACGATGCGTATGCGAGGTTCGCGTCGAACGCGGTAAGTGCGACGAAGATGGCAAAGACTATTCGTCGCATCGAGGCCCTCCCCCGGGTACAATTTAGTAGAAAGTGTAGCTTGAAACCGCGGTTTCGTCCATGCGCCTTTAGATTCTGCCGAAAATTGGTTTAGTTACTTGTCAAAGTACAGCACAAATAGGAATTATCCAATTAACCGACTGGCGGCAACTTGTCGTGCCTCAGCTGTAAGCGGCAAGCTGAGTGTTCAGTTGGCGTAAATCCACGGCATGAGCGCGTCGATTTCGCTGCTCGGTCAGCCCTTATAAGGCGCTCGAGGATCTGGGTGAGCCAGACCAGCCGATCGACGTTGCTCATCTTCCCCTTGCATCGATAATAACCGTTGCGTCAGGATAGCGACACCGCCTGGTCCTTTACGCTTTTGCACGAGCTGCCGCACATCTTCCTCGGTCAAACCGGTGTGAGCGGATCGACGGCCGGAACACCGGTCGAGATTTTTTGGACGCGTCCTGCTGCCGCCGGCGGAACTCGCGCAGCAATACGACTTGAGAGACGCGCCGCAAGCCGAGGTGATCAGCCGCATAGGGAGAATTGCGGCTCTTCTGCGAGGGTTTGATCAGCCACGAAATGTGGGCGGCCGTTACGAGCTTCTACCGCCAGCAACCGTAAGGCGGGTCGTGTAAAGGAGAACGACCGTGGGTCAAGTTAGCGCCGGCATCGACTTGGTGATCGGCTTCTGAAGCTGTCTCGTCGGATGCTGACCGAAGGAGCCCTGTCTCAGTCCAAGGCCGCCGCCATTCTCGGTGTGAAGCCGAGCAATGTCTATGCCCTAACCGAGACCGCGGCTTGAGGCGTTCACTGTGTACCTGCTTGATGCGAACGTCTTGATCACCGCAAAGAACCAGTATTACCCGATCCATCGGTTCCCGAGTTTTGGGCTTGGCTCGCGTATATGGGTGAGAGCGAGGCAATCAACATGCCGCTCGAAACCGTAGAAGAGATCAATGGCAGCTCGGACGATTGGCCGAATGGCTCCGCGACGATGGCAATAACAAGGCGCTTCTGCTCGACGCGGACGTCGCTTGGCGGCGGCCGTCGTCTCCGGGTCGAGAGCGACATCGACACCGAAGACTTGGCCCGCATTCTTGATGTGCTGGAGCGGCGATGGTTCGGTTCCGAGCGGTGTGAAGGTGTGGCTGGCGACGGGCTATACCCATTACTCAACCGGCCATGGCCAGTTGATCTGCCTCGTCCTTGTGTTTCACGTTGACAAGATATCGAGTTGCATACGCGACCGACTTCGGAATCGGCTTGTTCTTTCGGTACTCCGCCACTTGGCGGCGTGAGATTTCCAATGCCGCTGCCATACCCTCCAGGCTCATACCTAAATCCTCCATTGCGTCGCGAAATGCTTGGTTGTCGAATTCAATAGAGGGCAGCTTGCTCAACCAAAGAGCGGAGAAATCGAGGCCCCCATCCCATTCAATAGCCGTTCCATATTCATCGACACGCATTGTGCGAAAAAGCTTGTCATCTTCGCGAAGTGGAATGAAAACTCGTCTGCTCAGTAAAGCCGGTGCCAAATCCACCACTTGAACCTTGCCTGAATTCCAAGTGATGCGAACAAGCTTCTTCTCAAGCGGCTCAGCCCTTGCGATCCGAGGAAGGGGAGACCCGACGGAGATGATTTCATCGTTCATTGAGCCGTGCCCATTCATTTTCTACACCTTCCTATTGCTCTCGACCGATGCCCAACTGACCACCGTATCAAGATTCCGTTTTGTAATTTGCCCCTGAAGAACACTCAGGTCGGAAATCTGGATCAAGGCATCATGATCTGGAGTCGATACATGAAAATGGGGAGGATTGTGATCGTCTGCATATATGTGAAGCTTCACATTTCCAAATCTCGCAATTAACGGCATCAATCACTCCTGCATCATATTAATAGTGCACAAGATGCACGTTTTCAAGTCAAAATCGGTTCCTTGCGTCTGTCTTTGTGTGGGCGAAGCTAGGGCCAAAGCCACCCAATCGATCTCGACCGGCATAGCGGTTCACTACTTAATAGTGCACTGCCGAGTCTCAGCATTGCCGCCAGTCGTATGAACGCGCCCCCATCGGAATGGCAGCACGGTTTTGTCCATCCAAAGAATAGAACCTTGCGCCGTTTACTCTCAAGATCGGCAGGCGAATAAGCGGGCCATTCTGGAACATATCCCAGAATTTTCAGTAGCTTGCTTCTTGGTCCAGGCTTACACGTTGGCGGAAACCGAGGGGGAACTGAATCGCACGTTCAGCCGATGCAGTCCTGGCAGCGGTAAGAATGTCGACGAATGGAACAGCAATCCAAGAATTGCGCAAAAGCGTTGGGAAGAAGGGTTCCAGAAACCGCTCGACGAGCGAAGCGGTTGGATGAAGGCGTTGCCGGGAAGCAGTCGCCGATCATGGCGCGTATCCAGAAAATCAATTTGGAGGTTTCGCTGCTCCGCAGCATCGCGCGATCCTGAAACAGCTGGTTGTTGCTTCCGACATCCGGCGCCGCCGTTTGTGCCCCAGCTGCGCCAGAAACGGCTGAAGCCACGCCATCAACTCCTCATCCCGCCCGGTCATGATGTGCTCCTCCTCATCCGAGCGCGCAGCATCAAGCCATAAGCGTTTACGTGCCAAAGTACTAGAGCACATCAGTCGAAATCGGGATCAGAATTGGCATCGATTTCCTGCCGTCGACTCAGGGCGATTGACGGCGCGGGCACTCAGAGAAGATCTTCGAATCCCAGTCTTGGCATTGCCAGCAACGGGATGTCAGTGAGCGCGACTGCAGTCGGTGGGGACTGTCGTTTAAGAGGCAATTGCATGGATCGCGAGCGCCCGGCAGGGGCGACTTACAGCGGCCAAAGAGGGTCGGCGGGAAGGTTCTCGCCTGGATGCACATGAAGCCTTCATTGTCTGCAGCCGTTCTCTGGGTTCGTTCGTCAGGTCAAGCAACAATCTTGTCGACAGCAACATGGGTCTGGCAGTTTTTCGGGCAGACGCGGGCACAGGCTCCGCAGCCGATACATCGGCCGGCGTGGTCGACAACCATGATCGTGCGACTGAGCTCTCCATCGAAGTCGTCGTCCTCGCCATCGCAGACGCCGAGGATCTCACCCGATTCGTCGATGCCGTGAAGGTGCATGACCTCGCGCGAGCAGACCTTAAAGCAGCGGCCGCAACCAATGCACGTCATGCCATCGATAGCCGTCAGATATTCCGGCATCCATGTGGAGCCGTCGCGGGTAAGAAAATGACTTGCCATCCTTAGCTCTCCTCCGAAGCGGTCACCCGAAAGGCCCGTAATGTCTTCCAAGATCCGACGTTACGTCATCCGTCGAAACCGGTCCCGTCCGCCTGCGGCGCCAATCTTGTTGTCCAGCTAGTCGAGGGCAGTATGCTGATCGTCGGTTGCCCATTGCAATAACTTGTCAAGGCATTTTCGAGCCTCAACGTTTGGAACGGTCGCGGCAGCGGGACCGGGGGAGGAGTGGTCCCGCTGCCTGACGTCGGCCACCGTGGGAACGGCGAGGCCGGCGGTTCGTCATCGCATGGTCGATCATCAGCCGCGCCACTTCGGGATCCGCACAAGATCTGACGTAGACCTGCCATGTTGCTTTCCTTCTTTGGTACCCTACCGATCGGCAGCTCTCGTCGCCTCTCAATGGAATGCCTTCAAGACTCGTGCCAGTTGGCTGCTTGAAAAGGAAATTTGTTGCTGCGCACGTCTGAAATTTGGACAGAGGCAAAGAAGGGATTGGATAAACAAGCCTGTGTCCCTGGGCCGGGCCTGCCGAGCCAGAGGCGCCGACGCCTATCGGTAAAGGGGGAAGGACTGTGTCCCAGCGGCCCAACGTCAGTCACGCCCCATTTGCCACTTAATTCCGCCTGGCCGAAAAGAGCCTCAGAAGTCCAGTTGCGAGTCTTATTCAGTCACTTAGGCAGCAGCAGGTCTCGAACACCCGCCGTGTCGCGAACGCGACAAACCCGACAGCACCGCGTCTTCCCGTGTCGACTGCGATCGTCTTGAGCGGATTTGTCGGCGATCAGGCGAGCGCGCCGCGCCGGGCAAATGTGCCGGGCAACCGGGAGATGGTTGAAGCAATCCTTCACTATCCGGAGGTTGGCACAGCAATTGCTGATGATCCCCGGGCAGGCAAGCGGCAGGACGTCCGTCGGGGCTGCTTCCCGACAACCGAGATCCAGGCTGGAATGGAGCCCAGATGAGGAGCAGCAAGGAATGACGTGTATTGTCGGTCTGATCAACAACGGGTCAGTTCACATCGGGGGCGATAGCGCCGGTGTGGCCGGCCTCTCGCTTACCGTCCGTGCCGATCGCAAAGTCTTCCGTAACCGAGACTTCATCTTCGGATTTACAAGTTCATTCAGAATGGGCCAGTTGTTGGCGCACTCCTTCCAGCCGCCAAAGAGGCACCCGGAACAGGATGTCTACGCTTTCATGGTGACGGAGTTCGTCGACGCGCTCCGCCAGTGCTTAAAGGCTGGCGGCTACGCGCAGTGCCACAACGAAGGCGAGCGCGGTGGCACCTTCCTTGTGGGCTATGTCGGACGCCTCTTCAAGATCGAGTCGGACTACCAGGTCGCAGAGTCGGTCGACGGCTTCGGCGCCTGTGGAAGCGGGGAGCAGGTGGCGCTGGGTGCGCTCTTCGCATCCTCAGATGCTCCGCCTCGCGAAAGGTTGGAGATCGCTCTCAATGCGGCCGAGCGTTTTTCTGCCGGCGTACGTGGCCCGTTTCACTTCGAGACACTTGCGTCACCGGAGTGAAGGAGGTCAATTGCCGCGAGCCTCCGTTGGGCAAATTCTGCAAGATCTGCGTTAACGCCCCACAGCCCTGGCGACTTCTGTTGCCGGCCGGCTTTCTCGCGCAAATTTGGCGAGACCATCGGAAGCGCATACAGAAGAGCTCTGCTGGACCAACTTCAACAAAGACAAAAAACCTGCGGCGATGCCGATCGAAGCCGTCGGAAGGAGAATTTGCCACCATTGGACTCATGCGATGTGCTCCAGGTCTTTCGTCGCCCAAAGGCGCCCTGGGAGCGACATGCAGTAGCGAGTCCTTTGGTCCGGAGACAAAGCAGAGTTCGCGCGTTGCGCTGGGGCTCGCAGGGTGGTCACCGGCCCGTCTTTATCAACGGGACCACTCTGCGCGATTTCGGCAGGCGTCGGCCATCGGCATCGGTTGTCGCAATTCAATCAGCAATGGCGCTCTATCTGTCTGTTCGGTCACAACCTACTCCGCATGGCCTGCGCATCTGGATGCGGCGATTGAGAGCTGCGCCGCTGCCATTTCTCGTTGCACGCATCTTAACATTTAGCCGGCAGGAAAACCATATATCGGTTGCAGCCGCAAGCGACGCAGGTCGTGCCAGAGATAGCGGTCAGATCTCTCTGCATCCCTTTAGCGCCTTCGTCAGTAGAACCGGTCTCATCAGTTCTCGAACGCAAGCGCTCTCTTCGCAGCGGCCATCCGCAAAAACGTCGACTAATTTCCAAGATCCGACTATGACGTCATCCGCCAAAACCGGCCTCGTCCGCCTCCAGCCCCAATGGTTGTTGTCCAGCTTATCCGGAGCGGTCTTCTTATCACCGGTGGCGCATCGCAGCGCGTTTCCAGGGCAGTGACGGCAGCGGGACCGGGAGAGATGGAGAGATCAGCCCCGCTGCCCACGGCGGCCCCCGAGGGGATGAGGGGCCGGCGATTCATCATTGCGGGATCGACCGTCAGGCCCGCGCCACTTCGGGATAGGCTTCTATGGCGGCGATCGCATCGTCCACTAGTTTTGCACCGGCCTCCGCGAGCTTCCGAAGTGTCGCGAAGCCGAATCGGTGGACGTCGCGCACTGTTTTTGAAAATACGACCAGCCGCCCGGTTGTTAGAAGCACTCGCCCAAAGCCCTCATGGCTAATCATCGTTATTGGCGACGCCACTAAACGTGTGCGCGCTTCGATTGAAAGCCCGACGGCGGTGTAAAAGATATTGAACCTCCACATCACGTCCGCATCGGGATCGCCGATGATCGGGATTTCACGGCGCTGCTGCTCGTTGACGATGAAGCGGGCCAACAACTCCGCGTCCGATGCGCCGTCCTGTGATCCATAGGTATCCTGAGCGCGGATCAGCCGCACGAGGCATTTGACGAAAGGGGTGGCAAGAGCCGCCTCATCCTCGTTGACAACAGGCGTGCCCGCAGTGACCGACATTTTTTTCATGGCTTAGTCCTCGTCCTCGAACGGTTTCTTCTCGGCGACGCCTGCTTGCGCCAGCACCTTGCGCAACCACGGCGGAGGAGCCGTCCTGAGCATTTTCTGGGTTCGCGAAAGTACGTCTTGAATGGGTTCGGGGTGCCCCACTTTTATCGGATGAATTTTCGCCGAGACGACCTTGGCTGCGGAGGGGCCGCCGATAGCCAGGCAAAAGAGGAGATGACAGCCTCTCAACGCGTTCACCTTTGGGGTGATGCGGTCATCGCCCTCGATCCGATGCTTCCCGGACTCGTCGGAGACGTCATCAAAGCTCACGGCTTCCACGAAATCCCAGCCGTCGCGCGACACGTCGTAGACTGCAAAGTGCTTGGCCGACCCGAAGTGCGCATTAAGGGCTTTCATGTCCTGCGTCGCGACGGCGATGCGCAATGCGCCGGAATGTCGCTGGTGGATCTCGTCAGCGACGAGCGAGAAGCGACGAACGGAGTTCATCCGGCGTTCCTCCGCTTTCGCAGTGCATCGATGCTCTCAGGCGACGGCGCATGCTGGTTGGCCTGAATGATGTTGGCTGCCTCGAAGATCAGGTCGCGCGTGCCCCGATAGAGAACTGTGAGTTTGTGCTGGCTGCCGAGGCGGTCAAATACCGGGAAGCCTACGCGCAGGAGAGGGATGCCGAGGCGCTCTGCTGCCTGGCGTCCGTGCGAATGGGTAACGAGAAGATCGGCGCCGCCCGCCAGATCTTCGAAATCGCCGAGATCACCGATCTGGATCGATTCGGCCGGGACTTTCTCGAGAATTTCTGACTCACCGGTAGTCGTAACGGCCGAGATGATCTCGGCGCCAAGTCCGGTGAAGAAGGTGGCGAATTGGTACAGCTGGTCCGGCTCGGTGGCGATCGCGATCTTCTTGCCGGCGAAATGGAAGTGTCCGTCGAGCAGCGCGTCCTGCAACTGTGAGCGGCGGCGGTGGATTTTCGCCGGCGCCGGCACGCCGGAAATCTCGGAAAGAAGCGAGACAAACCGGTCGACGTTCTTCAATCCCGTTAGCGACTGGACTAATACGTAAGGCACACCAGTCAACTTCTGCAGTAGCTCAGCCGGGCGCCGCATATGTTCTCCGATGGCGATGCACTGCACCACCGTACCCAACTGCTGTATATCCTCAATGCTGGTACCTCCATACGTGGTGGGCATCCAGCGATCGGGCACCGTACCGTCGAGGGAGCCGGAGACGTCCGGCATGATCACCGGCTTCAGCCCGAAACTTTCCACCATCTCGCGCAGCTGCTCGATGTCAGCGACCGTGAGGTGCCATCCGGGCAGGATCGCAACCTTCTTCCGCTTCCACGGCTGCTTGCTAGGTCCTTTAATTCTCTGGATAAGTGTTGCCTTTTTCGAGCGCGGCGCCTGCTGGCCCGGCAGTGTTATCCGTTGGATCATAGCGGCGACGGCCCTGGCCCAGCCCTCCTCGAGGCCGCCATCGAAATCCGGCGTGTTTGCCAGCACGATCTCCGTGCCTGCAAGTTCCTCCGCACGCACCCTTTTGATGTTCGCGATTTGGCTTGCGAAATCTTCAGAACGGGTTTCCACAAGTGCCGTCGTGCAGATCCCGATCAGCCGCGGATTCGCCCGCTTTTTCAAGTTGAGGATCGCCTCTTCCAGATGGGCTGCCCCGCCCAAGACTGTTGCCAATTCATCCATCGCCGTAGTCTGCAGCGGGATCGTTTCCTTGAAATGGCGTACGCATAGCACCAGCGCGAAGCTAGTGCAGCCTTGGCTGCCGTGGAACAGCGGTATCGCACCATCCACCCCGAGAAAGGCTAACGCGGCACCCAGCGGTTGGGACGACTTGAGCGGATTGACCGTCGCTGATTTAGTTTGGCGATGGATGTGGACCATTTGATTTCCTCAACACTCAACGAAGTCACCGGCATCGTGCTGGCGAGATTTTGAGGGCGCGACACGCGTAGTGTCGGTGTCCCTACGCGTGCTCGGCAGTTGTTCCTTAGTGGCCGGACGGTCTTCCCAAGGTGCCGGCTCCCTCACCTGCGACCAGACCGGATTGTGAATAGCAAGGTCGATCTGGCGTACGAGTTCCACCATGCCGTCATAGCCCGCATAGGGGCGGTGACGTTCTTGGTTGATATCAACCCAGGGCATCTTGGCCTTCAGCGCAATGAATTGCGTGCGCCCGCCCGACAGCATGATGTCGGCCTTGTGTTCTGAGAGCAGCGCGTACAGCTCTCGGGGCGCCATCGATTCGAACATCTGGTGCTCGTCCTTGAGTGCCTGCCTGATGCGCTCCTTGTCTTCCACCGTCGATTTCTTGACCGAGGTGCCAACGATCTCCATGCCGGTCTCCATCAGCGCATGAACAAGCGACCAGGACTTCACGCCGCCGGTGTTGATGAGCACTCGCTTGCCTTCGAGCCGTGGGCGGTATTCCTCAAGTCTTTTCCACGCAATCGCCTCTTCCTCTGCAATGAGTGTATCGGTGCGGTCGAGGATCTCTTGATCGGCACCCTTCTTTACGAGCAGCTCAGCGATCTGTCGGAGTGCTTCCGAGGTGGCGGTGATGCCGTAGAAGGATCCCTCGAAGAACGGGATATCCCAGCGCTCCTCCATTTTGCGGGCAAGGTTGATCAATGCGGTAGAGCACACCAACATGGCTGCCCGAGCGCGATGAGCGGATGCAATGTCCAGGTAGCGGGCGTCACCGGGAATGCAGGCGCGAACACGGATGCCAAGCCTGTCCAAGAGTGGCTTTACAAACCAGAACTCGCCTGCCAGGTTGAACTCTCCAAGGATATTGATGTCGTGAGGGCCGGCATCATCTGGCTCCACCGTGCCGATGACATGGTCGAGCAACGCCTCGCCAGCCAGCTTGTTGCCGAGGTTCTTCGAACCGACGAAGCCCGGCGCATTGATCGGCACCACCGGTAGGCCGCACGTTTCCTCAGCGCGCTTGCAGACCGCTTCGATGTCGTCGCCGATGAGTGCGGTCACACACGTCGCATAGACAAAGATTGCCGGCGGCGCATACGCTTCTTTAATCTGGCGGATCGCTTTGAAGAGCTTTCGCTCGCTGTTCCCCGTCACGATGTCTTGTTCGGTGAGATCGGTCGTGAAGCTGGTGCGCCACAACGTGGGACCGGACGACGCCGTACCTCGGTTGTCCCAGGAATTGCCTTCACAGGCGAGTGGTGCGTGAACCAGATGCGCAACGTCGGTGATCGGCTGCAGCACTATCTTGGCGCCGTCGAAAGCGCAGCCTCCGGCTGCCGCACCGGGGGTCAGCGGTTTCGAACAGCCCTTATTGCGCACGTTGGAAGCCTTGCTGCGGTTTCTCTCACAGGCAGGCTCATTGAAGACATCTTGGATTTTGACGTTGAGCGAGGACATTCGCTGATCTCCAGATTTCATCAGGAGACGGCCGGCGTTGGGCCGACCGCCGCTCTTAGCGCGTGAGGTCGTAGGAATAATCCGTGACGGCTGTCTGCATGGTTTCGCGATCGAGCCTGTCGAAGATCGTGTCGAGGATGGTGGTCATCAGGCGCAGGCCGCCCTGAT
>NZ_JADYVD010000074.1 GCF_020193575.1 Ensifer sp. IC4062 | reverse complement strand
ATGCATTATGATTTGGGATATATCGACCTGGAGCAGAGGACCTTGCAAACCATCGACAACCCGTTCGGCACGAGGTTGTCACCCATGTCTTAGGTACAAACTGTTACCTATGTCTTCGGGCTGGACAATCAAAAAATGGCGGAGAAGAAGGGATTCGAACCCACGGTACGCTTTCACGCACGCCGGTTTTCAAGTGCTGCGCCTGCGCTTTTGGTTGCTCGTGAAAACTTTTCGTGGCTCTCTAATATGCTAGGAAAACCCCGTACTTAGCTTCGGTTTTCTCTCTGCCGCTGCAAATCGGCTGCGACGGCTTTCCAGGTTTTTTCAGGGCTCTCGTTGCATTTTCGTTGCATTGTTTATGATCCCCGCCATCGCGTTAGCGGCGGCTCTGTCGCTCTCTTCCAGCGCGTGTGTGTAGAGATCGAGGGTGATCGCGACACTCGAATGTCCGAGGCGGGACGATACAGTTTTGACGTCCATCTTCTCGCCGACGAGAAGATGCGTTGCCATCGAGTGCCGGTGGCCGTGCGCTGGCTGGCCCTTGACCTTGGCGCGGCGGTTGACCTGCCGAAGCCGCCGCGTCATCGCATCGGGGCTGTAGGGATAGCCACCGGCGTCAGGGAAGACGAGCAGCGGCCCGTCGAAATAGTCGCGACCCCACAGAAGCTTCTGCTCGGCGATCCACGCCTTTCGCTTCAGCAGCATGTCCATGACTTCCGCTGGCATGGTGATGACGCGATAGCTCTCGTCGGTCTTGACTTCGTCTTCCCGCAGGATGACCCGTCCGTCGTCGTCGACTACGACCGAGCGGCGGATGGTGATCGTCTGCGCCTTGAAATCGACCGTGTCGAAAGCCAGACCCAACATTTCGCTGCGCCTGATGCCGCTCGTCAGTAGCACGGTGACGACAAGGTCGAGGCCGGGATAGCCTTCCTTATTTTCTTCCTTCGCCTTGTCGAGCGCCGCCATGATGCGGCCTATCTCTTCCTGCGTGTAGTGTCGGGCTTTCGATTTCCTCACGCTCGGAGCCTTTGCGTCGCTGGCGGCGTTGCGCGACACGAAGTTCCAGCGGCGTGCGGCTTCAAGTGCGGTGTGCAGCACCCTGTGCGCATGCAAGACCGTGCGCGGGCTGAGCGGGGCCGGATCGTACAGACCGTCCTTGTTCTTGCGCCTCGACCTGCCGCCACGCGCGAGAAGCGCCGCGTAAAGCTCGTCGCAGTCGCGCGTGGAAAGCTTGTCGAGCCTGATGTGCCCAATGTGCGGGATGATCAGATCCAGCTTGTCGCGATAGCCACGGATGGTCGTTACCGAGTTTTCGCCGCGATCCTTCAGCGTCGCCAGCCAGCGGCGAAGGAACACCTCCATGGTGAAGGCATGACCGCCGCCGACGCCTCTCTCCTCGACCTCGACTTCCATCTTGCGGGCGTGCGCTTTGGCATCGGATGCCTTACGGAACGTCTTGGAGCGCTGCACACGCTTGCCGCCGACGTTCTCGGACCATTTCGCCAGCCATGTCGGTTTGCCGTCTTTTGTGGGATTGCCGGATGCCACGCTTGCCATTACGCGATCTTTCTCTGTTGGGAGGCCTTGATGGAGCAGGCGTTGCTGCAGTAGCGCGTCCGCGCATGTGATGCGTCGAGCCAGCGGGAGCATGTCTCGCAGCGCCGCATCGGAATCTGCGCTTCCAGAAAATGCACCGCCGAGGCGATCATGAAGATGCCGAGGTTATTTGCGTGCGGCTGCACCTTGCCCGTCTTGCGGTGCGGTCGCATGCTGATGCCTTCGAAGCTCGTTCCCGGCCCGAGGCCGAGCGTCCATGCATGATGCAGTCGGTTGGAGTCTGTCGTCAGGTGCGAGATGCCGTTGGCATCCAGCGGCTCCCATGCCTGCGCTGCCGCCTGCAGCGGCTCCTGGACTTCAAGCCATAGCTCGATGGCGCTGGGTCGCGGCAGTGCTGCTCGAGGATCGCCATAGCGGTTGACGAACGCCTCGACCTCGCCGGGGGAACGCAGATCCATCTCGCTGAAGTCCCTCCAGAGGGCCAGTGGCCGTGTCGTGCTCCATCCTCGGCCTTCGCCTTTCGCCTGGACGAGGCCGTCGGTGACGGAAACGCTCGTGAATGACGTTCCCTCAAAAACAAGTGGTCTCAGTTTCATTTACTTCCGGTAACTCCTTTTTATCCGTCACCACTAGCACCAAAGGCAAAAACCCGCAAGTTTGCCTGTTGACGCTGGAAACGGCACGGTTATTTTTGTTTTCCGTATAGAACAGGAGGTGAACAGGATGCCGAAGAAGGAAGGTGGGCCGGGGATGCGTCTCTTCCCCGCCGCCAAGAGGCTGAAGATCAGCTACCCGTGGCTCTGCAAGGCCGTCGAGAAGGAGCAGGTGAAGACGATCGTCTTTGGTAACGCCAGACTGATCCCGAACGCGGAAATACGCCGGTTGGAGGAGGAGTGGTACGGGGAGGAGGAGGAAGACAGTTCGGCAGCCTAGCTGCCGGACATGGCAACAGCCGGTTCCGCGACTGCTGCCGTGTCCGGGGCGATCCCGGGAAAACGAAGGGCCGCAGCGGAAGCCCACCACGACCCACCTATAAACACCGTCGAAGCATCCCGGATTATAGATGGTTCCAGTCGGTTTTCAAATGCGGCCCTCCATCAAGGAAGGGAGCAATGAAGTTTCCGAAAACATGCTGTCATTGCCGCCACCGCTTCCGCCCGAAGTGGGACGGCGTGCGAGTCTGCTGCTCATGGTGCAATCTGCAACCCACGCGCAGGCATCATCCCCTCTTCAAATAGGAAGCGGCGGGCTGTCGGGTCACTCCCGGCAGCCCGCATGGGAGGAACCACGGTGGCCAAGAAACGGCGCAAGAAACTCAGAGCCCAGGACGCCCGCGATCTTCTCGACGTTCGCGAGCACGACGTTGATCGCGCATTGGATCACATCGAAGCGCTTGAGGCACGGCGGGCTCGCGCGCTTCGCGCCATCGATCTGGCGCGCCGCATCCTGGAAAGGCAGACCTGATGGACTATTCCGAGCTTGCCACGCTGATCGGTGCCGCGACGAAAGCCGACGCGGCCTGTCCGCTGTGCGGCCCGCTTTGCCGCACCCCGGTCAACCGCAAGCGCAAGGTGCTGCGACTGTGGCGCTTGTCCGACGTCGCCATTTCCTTCAGCTGCGCCCGCTGCGAGGCGAAGGGATACGCGCTCGACTTCAAGGGCAAGGCGCGGTCGGACGAGGAGCGCAAGGCATGGAAGCAGAAGGTGGCCGAGGCGCGGCGGGCCGAAACCGACGAACGCAAGCGCAAGCAGCGCGTCGTCGAATGGCTGTGGCAGCAGGCCTGTCCGGTCCAAGGCACGCTCGGTGAGACCTATTTCCGGCGGCATCGCGGCATCACCTGCCCACTGCCGCCGTCGATGCGCTTCGTCGGCGCGAGCGCCAGATATCCCGCCTCCGTCCTGATGCCGTTCCTCGACGCCGCCGGTCGCTTGAAGGGTCTGCATCTGACGCGGCTCAATCCCGACGGATCGAAGCTCGACAAGCGCATGCTCGGAACCGATACCACCGGCTGCCCGCTCGTCGTCGCCGAGCCGCAGGGCAGCAGCCATCTGGCGATCAGCGAAGGGATCGAGGACGCGCTGTCGTTGTTCCAGGCGGTCGGCGTCGCCGCATGGGCGAGCGGGAGCGCCGGACGCATGCCCGCGCTTGCCGACCGCATTCCGCCGTGGGCGCGGCAGGTGACCATCGTCGAGGACGACGACCGACCGGGACAGAACGCCGCGCGCGAGCTTCACTGGCGGCTGGTCAGGCAACGCCGCGACGTCGTCACCCTGTCGTTGGCGGAGGCGGGATGATGGACATCAACGACATGCTGCGCGCCAGCGGCGAGGATGATATCCGCAACCAGTTCGATCAGGCATGGCTGAAACGCCGTGCCGCCCTCGACGAGGTGCACAAGGTTTTCAAGAAATGGCTGTCGGACGATTACGACTGCGACCTGCTCGATATCGTGCTGGCCACTCGCGCCAGCCACGAACTCGACGGCATCCCGGTGTGGCTGCTCGTCGTTTCCGGCAGCGGCGGGGCCAAGACCGAGACCGTCTCGGCGCTCAGGGAAACCGATGTCCATATCATCTCGACCATCGCTTCCGAGGGCGCGCTGCTGTCGGCGTCGCCACAGAAGAGCAAGGCGAAGACGGCGACCGGCGGGCTGTTGCGGGTGATCGGCGACGAAGGCGTGCTAGTGCTCAAGGATTTCACCTCGATCCTGTCGATGCAGTCCGTCACCCGCGCGCCGATGCTGGCGGCGCTCAGAGAGATCCATGACGGTGCTTGGATAAGGAATGTCGGCTCCGACGGCGGCCAGACGTTGTTATGGGAAGGTCGCATTACCCTGATCGGTGCATGCACGACGGCTTGGGACGAGCACCACGGCGTCATCGCGACGATGGGTGACAGATTCGTGCTCATCCGTTTCGATTCGAACAAGCATCGCGACAACAGCGCCTCGCAGTCGATCAGGAACTCCGGGCGCGAGCCGGAGATGCAGAAGGAACTCGCTGGGGCTGCCAGAGCCGTCATCGCCAGCATGAGCGGTGAGCCGATCACCATGAGCACGCAGGAAGTGGATACGATCGTCAGCATCGCCGACGTCGTCACCTTCGCCCGCACTGGCGTCGTCACCGATTACCGCGGCGACGTCGTCGACGGGCATATGCCGGAAGCGCCGACACGCTTCGCCAAGCAGCTGACGCAGCTCTATTGCGGAGCCGTCGCCATCGGCCACGGGCGCGAAAAAGCGATGGCACTTGTCAAGCGTTGCGGCCACGACACCATGCCGCCGTCCAGGCTGTCAGTGCTGATCGACGTCGAGACCAATCCCGGCGGCAACGTCGCCGAGATCGCCAAGCGGCTCCGCAAGCCGTTCAGTTCGACGAAGCGGTGCGCGAGCGCGCTCACAGTGCTTGGGCTGCTCAGAGCCGACGACCGTGCTGACGGAACGGCAGGCTTCTGGCTCGGTCCATGGCTGAACATGAAGGGATTCGCGCATCTGAAGGACTGAACAATGCCCGTACCGGAAATATTAGTAGATAGAGAATCAGAGAGAATATTAAGGGAGTCCGGGGAACAGGATCGCCCTTTGTACCTACTAACATTCCCGGCACGGCCCAACGATGGAAGGAAAGGCCGATGACCGGGCAAACGAACAGCGCCGCCGTTCTCGCTGGGCTTGCCGAAGAGATCAACGCGCACGCTGACGCGCAACGCGCATGCGAGATGAAAGGTCTCATGCATGTGATCCGCATCGGCGAGCTTCTCCACGAAGCCAAGAAGGTCACGCCGCATGGCGGCTTCATGGCCTGGGTGAAGGCGAACACCAAGGTCTCGCAGCGCATGGCGCAGATGTACATGCAGATCGCTGCCGACGAGCGCGTCGTCGGGATGATCGAGCACGAATACGAAACGGTTTCGCATTTAACTTTCCGCAAGGCGGTCGAACTGGCGGGCAGGCACAGACGCGAGGAAAAGCTTGTTGAGCGATGCAAAACCAAATGGGCCGAAGCAGCTGAGCATCGGCGTGAGTTCGTCCGTCGTCTAGGCGAGGTGCGTGAGCGAGGTTTCAAGGGAGCAGACGAGGCGTTCACGTCGTGGCTGATCGAGAAAGCCGGCATCGGCAGGATCACCGCCGAACGAGCACCGAGATTGCTCGACCGCGACTACGATGACGAGGCTTGGGTCGAAGCCATGCTCGACGATATCGAGGCGAGTGAGGCGGAAAGGGCGACAAGCGATATAGCGATGTAGTGGTATAAAAGTTCTGCACCCGAACCTTTCATGCCACTACGGAAAAGGAGGGAACGACCGATGTTTGTCCGTTTCCGCAAGCTCGTCTCCGACGGCATCCGGCCACCGTATCTCGAAGGCTGCAAGATCGCCTGCAAGGGCTGGTGCCGGAATCGCGACTTCCGTTGTCCGGCCAAGCCGCGTTGCCGCTGGCGCATCGGCCTGGAACACGGCTTTGAGCTTGTGCCCTACCGCCTCGACGTCTCGCTGGCCGAAAACCGCCGCGAAACGGGAAGGGTCAAGCAGGAATACGTCGCCCACCTCGGAGCCATCGACGCATGGATGCTGCGCGACTTCTGGGAAAGCGACGCTCTCCTGAAGCGATGCGGCGGGGACGACTGGCAGCGGCGTTCCATCCGGGCGCGGGTGCTGTTCTGGCAGGGCGCGAACGAACGGCTGAAGCAGCTGGAAAACCGGCTCGGTCCCGACACGAAGCGCATCCGCATCGCCGTCCACAACCGCGTGCCGTGGCCGAAGGAGCCGGAGCGGCAGATGCTCGAAGAACTGGACGCGGCACACGAGTTGAAGTTCTGGCTGGACGCGACCGAGCATTCCAAGAAGCAGATGCAAACGTTCGACAGCGTGATTGCGACAGCCGAAAAGGAAAAGCAGGAACACTCCGATCAGCTCGCGAAGGATGCGGCGCAGGTGCGCTTCGCGACCGAGGCGCTGATGAAGATCAGGAGCCGTCGGAAACCGGAATAGCTGCGGCCTCCGAGAGCTTCCTACACGCGCGAGAGCGTTCGGACGGCAATGATACCTGCCATGCCTCGAAACGCGCTGTAGCTGCCCGGAAACCGGCAAAGCGAGGCGATATTCACGAGACGTTCCGTGAACATCGGTTCAGATCGCTGGGGGAACCCCGTTTCGGGGGGGACTCGGCTCTGTGGGGGCAGGAAGGCCTTGAGGCGCTGCGGTAGTCGCCTGCTAACCCCCGACTAATACGATCTTTTTTATGGAAAATGCCAACTATCCGCGCTCAACCGAGCAGCAGCTCGATCGGATCGTACGGCTCCGCATCGGGATCTGTGAGCCGAGCGCGGCTGGTCGGGCTCATGGCAAGCTCGCTGGCCGCGCGAAGCACGAGATTTGCCGAGCGAAGCTGGACGCTGATCAACGGATTTTTGACTGGGCCGTTCGGCGACGCCACCAGCAGACCGGTCTTGGCGACCATTCTCGACGCCTTGCGGAATTGCATCCAACCGGTGACGGCGATTTCGAGCACCGCCGTATCGGCCCGCGCGAGTATCTGCTGCGGCAGCGAGTCGACGATCTCGCGCCACAGCGCCTGTTGCTCGTCATCGAAATCGACCGGCATCACCGGCTCGCCCTGGGCGACGAGATCGCGGGTGAGCTTCTGCTTCCCGGGATTGCCCTCGGCCACCTTCATCGCGTAGGGCTTCGGCTTGCGCCCCGATCTGCCTTTCACACCTGCCATCGGCTCGCTCCTTCGGTTTTCGCCGCCAGTATGACAAAACCGTTTCGGAAGCGAAATGATCGGTGTTATCCTGCTTTCGCCGTGGAGCGCGCTGGATCGGCACAGCGAAATGAGAGACGCACCGCCTCTTGGCCAGAGCCTCCCGGAAGGGAGGTTTTTTCATGGCCACCACGCTCACCGATCTCGAAACCAAGCTCGTCGATCTGAAGCAACTGTGCGTTGGCATTTCCCGCGCCATCCGCAAATCCGGCGGCGACAAGGCCGAGCGCCAGCGCGGGCAAGCCTTCGTCGCTCTCGCCGCGCAGGCGATCTTTCACCATCTGAAGCGTCCCGATCTCGTGGACGCATGGCAGCAGAGGGCGGCGGTATCGCCAGCGCAGACGACGGTGCCCGGCTGGGCGCAAGAACTGGCGACGAGCGTCACCGCCGATTTCGTCATGTCGCTCACCAGCGGCATCCATGCCTTCCCGTCGATCGCGCAACGGGCGTTCGCCATCCAGCTTGCCGCCGACATGCGCGCCGTCCTCGCTGGCGAAGCGAGCGCCTTTTTCGTCGGCGAAGGCGAGCCCATCGGTCTGGCTGTCGCCGAGGTTTCGGCGATGCAGATGCGGCCTTACTCGGTCAAGGTCTTGAGCACCTTCACTGAGGAGCTGGCCGAAAAAAGCCAGCCGTCGGTCGAGGCGTTGCTAAGGCGCATCCTCGGCGATGCCGTTGGCGCATGCCTCGACGAGGTGTTTTTCGGTTCACAGGCGAACACGATCCGCGCGCCGCGTGGCATCCTCCACGGCGTCACGGCGACAGCGCCCGGCGCATCGTTCGCCGAGGACGTCAAGAACCTTGTCGCGGCGCTCGGCGGTGCTGGCGATCCGATTTTCGTCACTTCGCCGTCAACTCGGGCAGGCATCGCGGCGGCGGCGGGCGGATTGCTTGGCTTCGACTATCTGCTCTTGAGCAGCAGTGCGGTGCCGGACGACAGGCTGGTCGCTCTCGACCGCGACGGCTTGATCGTCGGTTTCGGCGGCCAGCCGACGTTCAAGACCTCGCGCGAGGCGTCGCTGATCGAGCAGGATCAGGCAGGCGTCGTCGATGACCTGCTGAGCGGTAGTCCAGTTCGTTCGCTGTGGCAAACAAACTCGGCCTCGTTGAAAGCCACGTTGCCGGTGTCGTGGATGCTCCGTCCGGGTGCCGCCGCCTTCACGGAGCCGCTGTCATGGTGAGCGCCACCGAAGCCCGCCAGCTCGCCGCCGAGCGCGAGAGGAGCCGCAAGATCGACAAGGCGCTCAAAGAATTGGGCCAGCGGCTGAAGCGGCTCGAGAGTTTTGTCGAGGATCTCGACGAGGCGGTTGAAAGTCTCGAACGGAGGGCGTGATGGACGACAGCAACCTCAGCCTCGATCAGCGCCGTGCGGTCTACAAGCGCGAGCAGCAGGCGCGCGAGCAGAGCCGGGCCAACGAACAGAACACCGCCAAATGGCAGCGATGGGTCGAGCGCCTCGTCGAGCGCAAGATGAAGGCCTTCGGCGAGCAAACGCTGCGGTTTCTCGGTCGCCGCTTCGGCGAGGAGGCCGACCGACTCAAGCGCGATCATCAGGATCTTGAGCGCAGGCTCACCGAGCGCATCGAACGGGCGGAAGGGCTCGCCGAGGGCGCGAACAATTTGAGGATCGAGCTGACGCGGCTCAAGCACGACGTCGCCAAACTGCAGGCGGCGCTTGAACGGAGGGGGGGCAAATGACGACCACCACCGAAACCCGGACGCCGTTGCCGGTCTCGCTTATCTATCGCGACGCCGACATCGGTTTGGCACTTACGGCGCTGGCCGACCAGCTCGTGGCGTTGGCGACTGAACGGATTTTCCCGCTGGAGGACATCGACTGCACCCTTGCCATCGACGCCGAGGCGGGCAGGGCGACACTCAGGTTCCGGGCTTGCTGACGCGGCTGAGATAGACGCGCTGAACGCGGGCGAAGGTATCGTGGGAAGGCCTGGACACTTCGCCGACCGAGATCCGCCACACCGTCATCCGCGACAGCTGCGCTTCCCGCGCTATGGCCGAAGGCCGCATGCCCGAGGCCTGCAATCCGGCAATCATCGCCTCGATCGTATCGGCTGAAGTCGGCTCGTCCCGCATGGGGGAAATATACGCCAGTACGGGGAGGGGAGAAATGGCGGATAGGGTGGGATTCGAACCCACGGTGGGCTTCCACCCACGGCAGTTTTCAAGACTGCTGCCTTAGACCGCTCGGCCACCTATCCGTTGCATTCGCCGCTCTCGTTGCATTTTCGTTGCATTTTTGCGGCGTTGCATGGGCTATTTGTTTGTACTTACTACACCTTTTCAGAGGGCCACTCTGGTTTTCAAGACCGGTGCCTTAAACCGCTCGGCCACTCCTCCAGTCGATGGAAAAGATTGAGGGATCCACCGGTTGCCAATTCCCCAAAAACGGCATTGCGACCGCTTTGCTATCCAATCACTCGACGGCTGGCTTTTTAGCAGCTTTGATCGCCGCGTCAACGTGCTCCTGTCCGACGCTGAGCCTCAAACGCTCCTCTGCCTGGGCAAGCTTGATTCAGTTCTCCCGTCCTCTGACGATAAACCTTTAGGTGTGCTAACGCGAGGACAGGCGCGCGTGGCTCTGATAATCTGGCGAACATGGCGGGAGGTGTGCCATGCCAAATCCCAACGCGATCGTCTCAACCCGCATTGATTTCGATCCTCCGCTCGACCGGCCCGCTGACGAGCTGCTGCGCCAGGGGCTTTGGGTCGAGCTCGAAGGGGGACGTCGCGCTCGGCTTGACCCGAGCGATGCCCGATCGAGCGGCTTCGTGCAGGTGCTGGACGGGCTCGCCAGGCTCAACGCACCAGTCTATCTGGAGATCGATCCTAACAGCGCGGCGATCACACGGCTGCTGATCCCTCACGTGACGCGCCCGATGAGCATGCGTCCGAGCGATCAGGGTTATGAGATCATGCTCGAAAGGTCGCACGCCCGCCATGCGCTGAGGCGCGACAATCCCGATTTTACGACGCTCGAAGCATTGCTGCGGGCCGCGCTCGACTCGGGGCAGCTGCTGATCATCACCGAGGATGATGCGCACAACATTATCGATGTTCGCGCCTACACGGCCGGCCCCGATGACAGGCCGCGGCCGCCATGGGCCAAGCCCGATCTGCCGCCGCTCATATGGCCGTGGTGGAGACGCCTGCTCGACTGGATCTGGCGCTGGCCGATCTGGCCCTGGTGGTGGTTTCGCTGCGTTTCGAAAGCGACTGCCCAGCAGATTTTCGATGCAATGAACGCGACATCTTGCCCGCCGCTCACCGTGCCAGCGCCGTGCATTCCCTTTCTCTACCCCGATGACGGCTGCTGGGGCCGCGCGCACGAGATGTGTCGGCTGATGATCAACATGGGCCGCAAGCCGCGCAAGATATGGATACAGGGCAGCCTTCACGTCGCCACCCAAAACAATCCCAACTGCTTCGTGAACTGGGGTTGGCATGTCGCGCCGACGCTATGCGTGCGCCGGGGCTGGTTCTGGACGCAACAGATGGTGATCGATCCCTCGCTTTTCACCACGCCCGTCCCTCAGGCGACGTGGAAGGGCGTTCAGGGCGATCCCAACGCCACGCTGACGCCGAGCGACGCCTCGATCTTTTATCTCTGGGGCAACGTGACCGACCCCACTTATGTCGAGACCAACCAGGTGCTCGCCGATTATCGTCTGCAGCTCCAGAACCGAGCGATCCAGTATGGGCCGCCGCCCTATGCGAATTGCCCGTAGCGGAGCCACGAATGTGAAAAGAGGCTGCCACTCGGCTCGGTAACCCCTTGTCATGGTCAGCCGCCGGAAGTCGCAGACACTCGCGTTTCACAGTTTTTGCAAACGCCCGGCACTCGGGAAATTGCTGGTGTCACGCGAAGACATCAGGCTGCGCAAGAGTTGCTCGCGGACGGATTTATACGATTTGTAAACCATGGCGGAAGATTTTTGCCGCGCTTCCGGCTTCCTGTTCGCAATTTTGCCGTCTTGCTGACATGATTAATTGACTGTCTCGTTTCGAGACGCCGAGCTTTCCGCGGGGGGCTAGAGCGGAATGTTTTCGAAATACGGCTTTGCGAACGCTATTGGGGACAGATGATATTTAGTAGAGATGCGGCACTTCTTTCGAGGGGGCTACGTGTTGCTGCGGTTCCGTTGCTTTGCGCGACGCTGGCCGCCTGTGGTTCGGCGTCGAGCGTCAAGACTAGCAAGGCGCGGAGCAAGGAATACTTTGCCGAGTCTGTCTATGGCGTCAAAGCGAGTCCGCGGGTCGCAACCGGACGCAACATCCCGAAGGGCGGCGGGCGCTACCAGGTTGGCAAGGCCTACCAGGTCAAGGGCAAATGGTATCAGCCGAAAGAGGATTTCGGCTACAACAAGGTTGGCGTCGCTTCCTGGTATGGCTCCGCCTTTCATGGGCGACTGACGGCGAACGGCGAAGTTTACGACAAGTACCACTTGTCCGCCGCGCATCCGACTTTTCCGCTGCCGAGCTATGCCCGCGTCACCAATCTGGAAAATGGCACATCGGTAATCGTTCGCGTGAACGACCGCGGCCCGTACGAGTACGGCCGCATCATCGACGTCTCCTCGAAGACAGCCGATATGCTGGACATCAAGGGCAAGGGCAGTGCCAAGGTGCGCGTGCAATATGTCGGTCGCGCGCCGCTCGAAGGCAACGATATGCCCTATCTGATGGCCTCCTACGTCAAGAAGGGTGACCGCAGCCCCGGCGTGATGCCGGAAGGACAGATCGCGACGGGTGTCATGGTTGCGTCGAACGAACCGTTCCGCAACCAGGTGCCAGACCTCGCCCGCGTGCCGGTCCCTCAGCGGTCGATGCTGGATGCGGGCGTTCCGGTGACGGCGCTGGCCGAACCGGCGCCGCAGGTCACCATGCCGCCATCTTTCGGTGAATTTGTCGCGCTCCCGGAGATCGGGCCGATTCCGAGAGAGCGGCCGGAGCTGATCCCGATGCCTGACGGGAACATGGCCTATGCCGCCGCCTATGTGGAAGTCCGCGTGAGCGACAAGGCTTCGCCCTTCGAGGCGATCATGGTCGATACGAACCCGTTGACGGCCGATTCCATCATCGCCTATGCCAAGCGCCAGAACAGGGATGGTGTTCCGCTCTAACACCGGTTGAAGACGCTTGCGCGCGCTGCTATGCCCATGAAGAAGCCGGAGTTTCTCATGCGCATAAAGTTGCTCGCGGTCGTGGCCTTTCTTGCGGCGACCGTCTCGACAAATGTGGTCGCGCAGACGCCCGCATTCGATACCAAGGCGAAGCAGATCTACCTCGTCGATGGGGAGACCGGCACAGTGCTCTTCGCGCGCGGCGAAGACGAACCCGTGCCGCCGGCATCGCTTGCCAAGCTGATGGCGATGGAAGTGGTCTTCGAGGCATTGGACAAGGGCGAGATAAGCCCCGAGACGACCTACGAGGTTTCCGAACACGCCTGGCGGACGGGGGGTGCACCGTCCGGCACTTCCACGATGTTTGCCGCCATCAAGTCGAGGATCCGCGTCGCGGATCTCATTCAAGGCGCGACCGTACAATTGGCGAATGATGCCTGCATCATCCTCGCGGAGGGCATGACCGGCAGCGAGGCTGCCTTTGCCAAGCGCATGACGGCGCGGGCGCGCGAGCTCGGCATGTCCGTTGCTACTTACAACAACGCTACCGGTCTTCCGGACCCTGCCAACAAGGTGACGATGCGGGAGCTGGTGACGCTGGCGCGGCATCTGCACGACGCTCACCCGAACTTCTACCGGCTCTATTCGCAGCCCGAGTTCGAATGGAACAAGATCCTTCAACGCAATCGCAACCCGCTGATTGCCGCCAACGTGGGCGTCGACGGGTTGGCTACCGGATTCGCTGAAGGTTTCGGCTTCTCGCTCGCGGCCTCGATGCAGCGCGGCGACCGGCGCGTTTATCTCGCCATGGGCGGGCTGGAAACCGACAAGGAACGCACGGAAGAAAGCCGCAGGGTGCTCGATTGGGCGATGGCGGCCTTCGAGAAACGGCGCATTTTCGCCGATGGCGAGACGATCGGCGAAGCGAGCGTCTATGGTGGCGCGGCATCGCGTGTCGCCCTTGTCGCGGGCGGGCCAATCGATGTGCTTCTCCCGGTCAACAATGCTGAACGGCTGACCGCGCGCATCGTTTACAAGTGGCCGCTCACTGCGCCGGTCGCCGCCGGTCAGGACGTCGGCGTCGTCAAACTCTGGAATGGTGAGCGGCTATTGATGGAAGTGCCGGTGAAGACCGGAAGCGCAGTCGAGGTCGGTACGCTTACCAGCCGCGCGATCGACGCGCTTCAGGAGCTTCTCTTCTTCTGGCTATAACAAATGCGCCCGCGCCCGTTCCTTCCGGCGAACCAATCGGCTAAACAGGGCCGATAGCGGCAGTACCGCGTGTCTTAACCAGACGCGTGAAGGATGCCGTAGCACTTTGAATTGCTGCATGTTTCCTTACATCGGCTGCGATTTAAGGGAACAGTGAGCCGATTTGGGAACGCATGTCGCTGACGAAGGGTTTGTTTGTAACGTTTGAGGGCGGGGAAGGGGCCGGCAAGTCGACCCAGATGCGCCTGCTGGCCGATTCGCTGCGCGCGCGCGGCTACGATGTACTGACCACGCGAGAGCCTGGCGGCTCCGTTGGCGCGGAGGCGGTGCGCCACGTGCTGCTCTCGGGGGCGGCTGAATCCTTCGGCATTCGCATGGAGGCGATTCTCTTCGCGGCGGCGCGCAGCGATCACGTCGAAGAGGTGATCCGGCCGGCGCTTCAGAAGGGAACCATAGTCCTGTGTGATCGCTTCATGGATTCCTCGCGGGTTTATCAAGGCATCACCGGCAATCTCGAACCAGCCTTCGTGGAAACGCTCGAACGCGTGGCCATCAATGGTGTGGTTCCGGACCGAACAATTGTTTTCGACCTGCCTGCCACCGTTGGGCTCGAACGCGCGCGCCGCCGCGCTGCCAGCGGCAGTCCCGATCGTTTCGAGAAGGAACAGCTCGAAACGCACGAGAAGCGGCGTGAGGCCTTTCTCGACATCGCGGAAGCCGATCCTCGGCGTTGTCGTGTCGTCGATGCGGCGCGGGCGCCGGACGTGATCGCCGCCGAGGTGCGCGAGATCATGGAGGCATTGCTGCCGAACGGTGACGAGCCACAGTCGTCAAACGCGGAAGCTGCGTCATGACGGTGGAACGTCCCGGTGTGCTGGAGGGGGCCGTGGCCCCTGCCGAAAACAGCAAGCTGTTCGGCCATCCTCAGGCAGAAGAGTTTCTGGCGCAGAGCTACAAGTCCGGCAAAGGGCACCATGCGATCCTGATCGAGGGGTCGGAGGGCATCGGCAAGGCTACGCTTGCCTTCCGCTTCGCGAACCACATTCTGAACAATCCCGAGCCGGCGGCGGCGCCCGATCATCTCGCCGATCCGGACCCCGCTTCGTTCGTTACCCGGCAGCTTGCTTCCGGAGCATCGCACAACCTGCTTCATCTCACCCGCCCCGTGGACGAGAAAACAGGCAGGGCGAAGGGGGCAATCACCGTGGACGAAGTGCGCCGCGTCGGAAAGTTCTTCGGCCAAACATCCGGCACCGGGAACTGGCGCATCGTCATCATCGACCCTGCGGATGACCTCAACCGCAACGCAGCCAACGCCATCCTCAAGATACTTGAGGAGCCGCCGCGCCGTTCGCTCTTCCTGGTACTCACGCACGCGCCCGGAAAGCTGCTGCCGACCATCCGCTCGCGCTGCCTCCCGCTGCGTTTGAAGCCGCTGGAGCACGAGCCCATGCGTCAGGCGCTCGCCCACCTCGGCTTCGATATGACAGGGCCGAATGTCGAGCGGATCCTCGCCGCGGCAAACGGCAGCGTTTCCGAGGCGCTAAAGCTTATCAATTACGGCGGCCTCGATATCGCGACAGCCTTCGAAGACATCCTGGTGGGGCAGGGACCTGCAGTGCGCAAGCAGATGCACAAGCTCGCGGATATTCTGGCAGCAAGGGATAATGAAACGATCTTCGATTTCTTCTCGTCCCTGTTGACTGGGCGCGTCATGCAGCAGGCGCGGGCCGCGGCGCTGGCCGGCGATATCGGCAGAGCGGAGCGCCTTGCGAGCCTCTCCAGTACTTTCGCGCAGCGTCTCACGGTAAGCGACGCCTACAATCTCGATCGCAAGCAGACGATCCTGTCGCTGCTTGATGACCTCAGAGACGCTTTATAGATCCGGGGCGAATTTCCATTTTCGCTCGATCGCCGCGACCAGGTCTAAATTGTTGTAGTGGGCGAAAAGGAGCACATGGCCGAGGAGGTCTGCGGTCTCATCGGCGAGCGACTGGCGCATGTCCTACGAGTGCGGCCCCGGCCGCTTACCTTGTTCCAGGCCTGCGTCAGTTCAACCCATTTCCTCCTGCAGTTTCAGGATGTACCAATCCGGGTCGCGCTCAATCCCATGTTCGGCTGCATAAGCGGCCGAGGCCACCTCGAATTTTCGTTTGAGTTCGCCGAACACGTCACTTCCCTCCGTTTGTTTATGTTTTGTTCCCGTTCGCCGTTCGTGTCAATCCGATTTGCCGTTCGTTCGCCCCCGCCGCTGGCCGAGAGTGGGCTTTTTCTGGGGGGCGGCGGTTCCCTACCTGAAAGTGATGCGCTAATAGCTGCCTAGTCCAAAGATCCGAGATATGGCGAAGCCAAACATGAGAGATACTTCCCCCTTCTACATCACCACCGCGATTTCCTATCCGAATGGCCGGCCGCATATCGGCCACGCCTATGAGTTGATCGCGACGGATGCGATGGCGCGTTATCAGCGACTGGACGGGCGCGAAGTCTTCTTCCTGACCGGCACGGATGAGCACGGCCAGAAGATGCAGCAGACGGCCAAGAAGGAGGGCATTTCCGCGCAGGAGCTTGCCGATCGCAACTCGGCCGAGTTCCAGAAGATGGCCGTGCTTCTCAACGCCTCCAACGACGATTTCATCCGCACCACTGAAAAGCGCCATCACGAGGCCTCGCAGGCGATCTGGATCCGCATGGGCGAGGCGGGCGATCTCTATAAGGATTCCTATGCCGGATGGTACTCCGTCCGCGATGAGGCCTATTATCAGGAAAACGAGACGGAGCTGCGCGACGACGGCGTCCGCTACGGGCCGCAGGGCACTCCGGTCGAGTGGGTGGAGGAGGAGAGCTATTTCTTCCGCCTCTCCGCCTATCAGGAAAAGCTTCTCAAGCACTACGAAGAGAACCCGGAATTCATTGGGCCGGCCGAGCGGCGAAATGAGGTCATTTCCTTCGTCAAGTCGGGGCTCAAGGATCTCTCGGTTTCGCGCACGACCTTCGATTGGGGCATCAAGGTACCGAATGATCCGGCTCACGTCATGTATGTCTGGGTGGACGCGCTGACGAACTACCTCACCGCGACGGGTTATCTCACCGATCCGACCGGTCCGCGCGCAAAGTTCTGGCCGGCGAGTATCCATGTCATCGGCAAGGACATCATTCGCTTCCATGCCGTCTACTGGCCGGCCTTCCTGATGTCCGCCGGCCTGCCGCTGCCGAAGCGCGTCTTTGCCCATGGCTTCCTGCTCAACAAGGGCGAGAAGATGTCGAAGTCGCTCGGCAACGTCGTGGACCCGTTCAATCTGGTCGAACACTTCGGGCTTGACCAGATTCGCTACTTCTTCCTGCGCGAAGTCTCTTTCGGCCAGGACGGCAGCTACAGCGAGGAGGGGATCGCGACACGCATCAATTCCGACCTTGCCAACGGCATCGGCAACCTTGCCAGCCGTTCGCTATCGATGATCGTGAAGAACTGCGACGGCCAGATCCCGGTTTGCGGGCCACTCACAGACGAGGACAAGGCAATGTTGGCCTCTGCCGATGTCTTGCTCGAGTCGACACGCGAGGATATGGGCAAGCAGCTCATCCATCGCGCGCTCGCCGCGATCATCGCTGTCGTTTCCGAAACCGACCGCTATTTCGCGGGTCAGGAGCCCTGGGCTCTAAAGAAGACGGACCCGGAGCGGATGGCGACGGTGCTTTATGTCACCGCCGAAGTGGTCCGCCAGATCGCGATCCTGCTGCAGCCCTTCATGCCCGAATCGGCAGGCAAGCTTCTCGATCTCGTCGCCGTGCCGGCCGACAAGCGTGATTTTGCTTATCTTGGCGAAGCCGGACGTCTCGTCTCCGGAACGCCGCTCGAGGCACCGAAGCCGGTCTTCCCGCGCTACGTGGCGCCGGAAGTGTAGGTGAGTCAAACGAATGCTGATCGATACCCATTGCCATCTGGACTTCCCGGACTTTGAGGCCGAGCGCGACGCGATCATCGAACGCGCCGCCGCGGCCGGCGTGGCGCAGATGGTGACGATCTCGACGCGTGTGAAGCGGTTCGATACGATCCTTGCGATCGCCGAAGCCTATCCAAATGTGTTTTGTTCCGTCGGTACCCATCCGCACAACGCGGACGAGGAACTCGATATCACAACGGAAGATCTCGTTCGGCTCTCATCGCATCCGAAAGTGGTCGCGATCGGCGAGGCGGGGCTCGACTATTTCTACGACAACGCACCGCGCGACGCGCAGGCCGAAGGCCTGCGCCGCCACATCGCGGCGGCGCGCGAGACAGGGCTGCCACTCGTTATCCATAGCCGGTCAGCGGACGAAGACATGGCGGCGATCCTGACGGAAGAAAGCGGGAAGGGGGCCTTCCCTTTCCTACTCCATTGCTTCTCGTCGGGTCCTGAACTCGCGCGAGTTGGCGTCGAGCTCGGCGGCTATGTGTCCTTTTCCGGCATCCTGACCTTCCCGAAATCGCAGGAGATCAGGGACATCGCGAAGACGATCCCGCACGACCGGATGATCGTCGAGACGGATGCACCTTACCTTGCGCCGAAACCGTTCCGCGGCAAGCGCAACGAGCCCGCCTTTGTCGCGCATACCGCGCAGGTGCTGGCGGAAACGATCGGCGTTTCACCTGAGGAAATTGCGGAGATCACGACGGAGAACGCCTTGCGCATCTTTTCGAAAATGCCGAGGCTCTGACGTGGCATTTCGGCGGGTTTTCACCATTCTCGGATGCGGTTCTTCGCCAGGGGTACCGCGTATTACCGGTGATTGGGGGGCCTGCGATCCATCGAATTCGCGCAACCGCCGTATGCGGGCCGCGCTCCTCATCGAGCAGTACGCGCCGGACGGCGGCAAGACGACCGTCGTTATCGATACCGGCCCGGATTTCCGCGCCCAGATGATTGCGGCTGATGTTCGCCACATCGACGCCGTCCTTTACACGCACGCTCACGCCGATCATCTGCACGGGATCGACGACCTTCGCGGCTTCGTGATCGAAAATCGCCGGTGCGTGCCGATTTGGGCGGATGCATTCACAATGGGCGCAATCCGCGAGAGGTTTCGTTATTGCGTGGAATCGCCGCCGGGAAGCGGCTATCCGCCGATCGTCGAGCCGCATCTCTTCACCGAGGATCTGTCGCCGATTATCGTTCACGGCGCTGGCGGACCAATTTCGTTCACGCCGTTGATGCAATTTCACGGCAATACGCATTCGCTCGGTTTTCGGATTGGCGATTTTGCCTATTGCAGCGATGTGAGCGATTTTCCGCCGGAAACCGTCGGAAAACTGGAGGATCTCGATCTGCTGGTCCTCGACACGCTGCAGTACAAGTTCCACCCAAGTCATCTGTCTTTGGTGCAGTCGCTTGGCTGGATCGCAAGGCTTCGGCCAAAACGTGCCGTGCTGACGCACATGCATGTGCCGTTGGACTATGAAACAGTGCAGAACGAAACGCCGGATCACGTCGAACCGGCCTACGACATGATGCGTCTCGAGTTCGAGATCGACAGGCCGTCCGCTGAGGAAGCGTGATATCCGACGTTAGGATGCGGCTCCCAAGGCGTTGATTTTGCGGGGTTCGGTGAATTCGAAGCTGTGTCGTCAAGTTCCATAATCTATCTTATGCGATAATTATAATCGCGAAGGTGGGTTCAAGGATGAAGTGCGACTTGCGATAGATACCAATGGGTTATCACGCGCAAGGAATGGCTCATGAGACGCACCTACTCCCAGATCGATATGGATGAACGTCGCAGGATCGCTCGCTGGCG
>NZ_JADYVD010000073.1 GCF_020193575.1 Ensifer sp. IC4062 | reverse complement strand
CATACGCCTTGAACTCGCCGAAATACTTCGTGATCGCTGCCGTCAGCGACGTCTTGCCATGGTCAACGTGGCCAATCGTGCCAATGTTAACGTGCGGCTTGTTGCGCTCAAATTTGCTCTTTGCCATTTCCGGCTCTCCGTTTTCTGTCCCCTAGAGGGGAAATCTTTTCATTCTGTTTCAGCGCGAGGCTATTCCGGTCACTTCTGACCGGAATACTTCGCCTGGATTTCCTGCGCGACGTTCGACGGAACCGGCGCGTAGTGATCGAACAGCATCGTGTACTGAGCGCGGCCCTGCGACATCGAGCGCAGGTTGTCCACGTACTTGAACATGTTCGCGAGCGGCACGTGGGCGTTGATCACGACGGCAACACCGCGCGACTCCTGACCCTGGATCTGGCCACGGCGAGAGTTCAGGTCACCGATCACGTCACCGACGTAATCTTCCGGCGTAACGACCTCGACCTTCATGATCGGCTCGAGGAGCTGAGCACCGGCCTTCTTCGCTGCTTCACGGAAGCAGGCACGCGAAGCGATTTCGAAGGCGAGAACCGACGAGTCGACGTCGTGGAATGCACCGTCGATGAGCGTCGCCTTGACGCCCAGCATCGGGAAGCCAGCGAGCGGGCCTGAGGACAGAACGCTTTCGATACCCTTCTGAACGCCCGGGATGTATTCCTTCGGAACGGCACCACCGACGATCTTGGATTCGAATACGAAATCTTCGCCTTCCGGGTTCGGTTCGAAGACGATCTTGACGCGCGCGAACTGACCGGTACCACCGGACTGCTTCTTGTGCGTGTAGTCCTCTTCGTGCTGACGCGTGATGGTTTCACGGTAAGCAACCTGCGGAGCACCAACCGAAGCTTCGACTTTGAACTCGCGACGCATGCGGTCGACGATGATGTCGAGGTGAAGTTCACCCATGCCGGCGATGATCGTCTGGCCGGATTCCTCGTCGGTCTTGACGCGGAAGGACGGATCTTCTGCAGCCAAGCGGTTGAGCGCGAGGCCCATCTTTTCCTGGTCGCCCTTGGTCTTCGGCTCAATCGCGATCTGGATGACCGGCTCGGGGAATTCCATACGCTCCAGGATAACCGGCTTCAGCGGATCGCAGAGCGTGTCGCCTGTGGTGGTTTCCTTGAGACCAGCGAGAGCGACGATGTCGCCAGCGAAGGCTTCTTCGATGTCTTCACGCGAGTTCGAGTGCATTTGCAGCATACGGCCGACGCGCTCGCGCTTTTCCTTGACCGTATTCATGACCGACGTGCCCTTTTCGAGCTTGCCGGAATAGATGCGCGCGAAGGTCAGCGAGCCGACGAAGGGGTCGTTCATGATCTTGAACGCCAGCATCGAGAGCGGTTCGTTGTCGTCAGCCTTACGGGTGATTTCACCTTCGGTCTTGACGTCGATACCCTTGATCGCCGGAATATCGACCGGGGACGGCAGGTAGTCGACGACAGCGTCGAGCAGAGGCTGAACGCCCTTGTTCTTGAAGGCGGTGCCGCAGAACATCGGGTGGAACTTCACGTCGATCGTGCCGCGACGAACCAGTTCACGGATCTTGTCGTTGTCCGGGTAGTTGCCTTCCAGGTAGGCTTCCATTGCCGCTTCGTCGATCTCGACAACGGTCTCGATCAGCTTTTCGCGGTATTCTTCAGCCTTTTCCTTCATGTCGGCCGGAATTTCGACGACGTCCCACTGGGCGCCGAGCGACTCATCACGCCAGACTAGGGCATTCATCTCGATCAGATCGACAACGCCCTTGAATTCGCTTTCAGCGCCAATCGGCAGTTGCATGACGACGGCCGTTGCGCCGAGACGGGTCTTGATCATCTCGACGGAGCGGTAGAAGTCCGCACCGGTCTTGTCCATCTTGTTGCAGAAGATCATGCGCGGAACATGATACTTCTCAGCCTGACGCCAGACGGTTTCGGTCTGCGGCTCAACACCAGCGTTGGCATCGAGCAGCGCGATGGCGCCGTCGAGAACGCGCAGCGAACGCTCGACTTCGATGGTGAAGTCCACGTGGCCGGGGGTATCGATGATGTTGAAGCGGCGCATCCTGCCGTCACGGCCCTTCCAGAAGGTCGTGGTGGCAGCAGATGTGATCGTGATGCCGCGCTCCTGCTCCTGCTCCATCCAGTCCATGGTAGCGGCGCCGTCGTGAACTTCGCCGATCTTGTGGGACTTGCCGGTGTAGTAAAGGATGCGCTCGGTCGTCGTCGTCTTGCCGGCGTCGATGTGCGCCATGATACCGAAATTTCGGTAATCTTCGATTTTATATTCGCGAGCCATGAGAGACTGCCTTTCAGGACCTGTTCCAGATTACCAACGGTAGTGCGAGAACGCACGGTTGGCATCAGCCATCTTGTGGGTGTCTTCGCGCTTCTTCACGGCGCTACCACGATTGTTCGCAGCGTCCATGAGTTCGCCGCAGAGGCGATCAACCATGGTCGTTTCGTTGCGCTTGCGTGCGGCCGCAATCAGCCAGCGAATGGCGAGGGCCTGGCGACGCTCCGGACGGACATCAACCGGAACCTGGTAGGTAGCACCACCGACGCGGCGCGAACGCACTTCAACGTGCGGAGCAATGTTGTCGAGCGCGGAATGGAACACGGCGATCGGTTCCTGCTTCAGCTTCGACTGGACCGCATCGAAAGCACCATAGACAATGCTTTCGGCAACGGACTTCTTACCGTCCAGCATGATTGCGTTCATGAACTTCGTGACGACCAGATCACCGAACTTCGGATCCGGGTTGATCTCACGCTTTTCTGCTCTGTGACGTCGGGACATACTTCTCGTCTCTCAACTTTTAAAAACTTGACCAGCGAAATGGCGCCGGTTGCGATGTTATTTCGGACGCTTCGCGCCATACTTGGAGCGGCGCTGCTTGCGGTTCTTCACACCCTGCGTATCGAGAACGCCACGGATGATGTGGTAACGAACACCCGGAAGGTCCTTTACGCGGCCACCGCGGATCATGACCACGGAGTGCTCCTGCAGGTTGTGACCTTCACCCGGAATGTAGCCGATAACCTCGAAGCCGTTCGTCAGGCGGATCTTTGCAACCTTACGCAGAGCCGAGTTCGGCTTCTTCGGGGTCGTCGTGTAGACGCGGGTGCAAACGCCGCGCTTCTGCGGGTTTTCCTGCAGAGCAGGAACCTTGTTGCGCTTTACCTGTGCCTGACGCGGCTTGCGGATCAGCTGGTTTACGGTAGGCATGTAACCATCCCTTGCAAAATCTTGTCTCATTACCCTTTCGGGCGGATCGTTGCCGTCGCCGGCGGTGCCGAACGCCTATGAAATGCGCAAAACGAGGGCCGATCCGCCTTTTCGCAGATGGCCCCATCAAAAGCAGAGGACGCACTATTTCGCGCGTCTTGCGTGCAGCATTTTGTCTTCAGCGTGCGTTTCGAACCTTGTTTGAGGCGAACTCCAGAACGCGACGTTCCGAACCAGCCAGCCTCACATGGGCTCCGATGCGGCGGGGTGTACTGATTTCGGGGCCATCCGTCAAGGGCAATTAAGAAATATTCTGGCCTGCGCAGCCCTGCCATACCTGGAAAACAAGGCTTTGACAGCAGCTCAGTTCGGCGGCGATCGCAACATGGCGCCTTAACGCGGATATTGTCCTCCGCAATTAAGGAATCAGCAACTTGTTTCTGAACGTTTTCCACGATCATGGGCCGGCGAAGCCGGTCGGCTGATTCTCTCCCGCTTTATCCTATTTTTCCTATTTCTTTCGCGCGCAGTCGAAAAGCACGCTAAGATCGTCGAAACTCGAAAGGACATCCCATGCCCGTTACGCCGGACAACGACAACATGCCAGACGAACCGCTGGTTTTCATCATCATCGGCAAGGCCTACCAAGCCGACGGCGACGACGAGGGTATCGACATCCATGTGATGCTTAGGGCGCCCGACGACGACACCGCCGTGCGCGAGGCACTCAACGCCTTGGCCGAAGAAGGCTTCCTTCAGGCAGATCTCGACCAGATCGGAACCTTGACGGATATCCCGGACGAAGAGCCGCACGCCTCTGCCTATCAGGGCGCGCTCGAGGGCGAGGTCGCAATCATTCGCTTTGCATAAAGGGCACCGCGCGATCTGAGCGCACTGCCAGAAGATAAAGCCGCCCGGATCGCTCCGGGCGGCTTCTTCATTTGGTAACGGAGCGGGCGCTAATCACGCCCTCCCCTTGCAGCTCATTCGGCAGCGGCGTTCTCGTTCGCCATATCGGCGAGCATCGGGGTCGCGGCATCCGCGCCGGTGCCCTTGCGGCGCTCTTCGAGGATCATCTCGTCGCGCGCGGTGGCGATGCGGCGGATCTGCGTCATGGTACCGCCGGTACCGGCCGGGATGAGGCGGCCGACGATGACGTTTTCCTTGAGCCCCTGCAGACCATCCATCTTGCCGGCAACTGCGGCCTCGGTCAGGACCTTGGTGGTTTCCTGGAACGAAGCGGCCGAGATGAAGGACGGCGTCTGCAGCGATGCCTTGGTGATACCGAGCAGAACCGGATCGCCAAAGGCCGGCTTCTTGCCTTCCGCGAGCAGCGCATCGTTGACATCCTCGAGCTCGATGCGGTCGACGTTGTCGCCGACGATATAGCTCGAGTCACCGGCATCGGTGATTTCGACCTTCTGCAGCATCTGACGGACGATGACTTCGATGTGCTTGTCGTTGATGACAACGCCCTGCAGACGGTAGACTTCCTGGATTTCGTTCACGAGGTAGGAAGCCAGCGCTTCTACGCCCTTGATCGCCAGAATGTCGTGCGGCGCCGGGTTGCCATCGAGGATGTAATCGCCCTTCTCGATGTAGTCGCCATCCTGAAGATGGAAGGGCTTGCCCTTCGGGATCAGGTATTCGACCGGCTCGACACCGTCTTCCGCCGGCTCGATCAGCACGCGACGCTTGTTCTTGTAGTCGCGGCCGAAGCGGACCGTACCATCGATCTCTGCGATGATGGCGTGATCCTTCGGACGACGAGCCTCGAACAGTTCGGCAACGCGCGGCAGACCACCGGTGATGTCCTTGGTCTTAGCGCTTTCGAGCGGCGAACGGGCAAGCACGTCGCCCTGGCTGACCTTCTGCCCCGGTTCGACCGAGAGGATCGCATCGACCGAGAGCATGAAGCGAGCTTCACCACCACGCGACAGCTTGGCGATGGCGCCGTTCTTGTCCTTGATGACGATTGCCGGCTTGAGATCAGTGCCGCGCGGCGTCGAACGCCAGTCGATAACCTGGCGCTTGGTGATGCCGGTCGATTCGTCCGTCGCTTCGAGCACGGAGATGCCGTCGACTACGTCTTCGAAGTGAACGGTACCCTCCACTTCCGTCATCATCGGACGGGTGTAAGGATCCCATTCGGCGAGACGCTGGCCGCGCTTCACCTTATCGCCATCGTCGACGAAGATCTTCGAACCATAGGCAACGCGCTGCGAGGACCGCTCGACACCGCGTTCGTCGAGAATCTGGACCGCCATGTTGCGGCCCATGGCAACAAGTGCGCCATCAGAATTGCGCAGCATGTTGCGGTTCTTGATCTGAACCGTGCCTTCGTAGGACGCTTCCAGGAACGACTGGTCGACCACGGTCGCCGTACCGCCCAGGTGGAAGGTACGCATGGTCAGCTGCGTGCCCGGCTCGCCGATCGACTGCGCCGCGATGACACCGACTGCCTCGCCCATGTTGACAGGCGTACCGCGAGCAAGGTCGCGACCGTAGCAGACGCCGCAGACGCCGGTCTGGATCTCGCAGGTCAGCGCCGAGCGGATACGAACGGACTGAATGCCGGCCTTCTCGATCTCGACGACATCGGCTTCCAGGATCATCTTGCCGGCGTCGACGATGCGCTCGCCGGTGATCGGGTTGTCGATGTTGTCGAGCGCGGTACGGCCCAGGATGCGCTGGCCGAGCGAGGCAACGACCTGACCGGCGTCAACGATCGCCGTCATGGTGAGGCCCTTGTCGGTGCCGCAATCCGTGTGCGTGACGATGCAGTCCTGCGCGACGTCGACGAGACGACGGGTCAGGTAACCGGAGTTCGCGGTCTTCAAGGCGGTGTCCGCCAGACCCTTACGGGCACCGTGCGTCGAGTTGAAGTACTCGTTCACGGTCAGGCCTTCCTTGAAGTTCGAAATGATCGGCGTTTCGATGATTTCCCCCGACGGCTTGGCCATGAGGCCGCGCATGCCGCCCAGCTGGCGCATCTGGTTCGGCGAACCACGAGCACCCGAGTGCGACATCATGTAGATCGAGTTCATCGGCTTCTGGCGACCGTTATCATCGAACTCGACCGCCTTGATGCGCGCCATCATCTCTTCGGCGACCTTTTCGGTTGCCTTGCCCCAGGCGTCGACAACCTTGTTGTACTTCTCGCCCTGCGTGATGAGACCGTCGTTGTACTGCTGCTCGTATTCCTTCACGAGCGCTTCGGTATCCCCGACGATCTTCACCTTGGTGTCCGGAATCACCATGTCGTCCTTGCCGAACGAAATGCCGGCGCGGCAGGCATGCGAGAAGCCGAGCTGCATGATCCGGTCGCAGAAGATGACCGTGTCCTTCTGGCCGCAATGGCGGTAGACGGTGTCGATCATCTTGGAGATGTTCTTTTTGGTCATCTCCTGGTTGCAGATGTCGAACGGGATGTTCGGGTTCTTCGGCAGAAGCTCGCCGATGATCATGCGGCCGGGTGTCGTTTCATAGATCTTCGAAACCGGCTTGCCCTCGGCGTCGACGGTCTTGTAACGGCCGCGGATCTTCGCATGCAGCGTCACAGCCTTGGTTTCCAGAGCATGGTGCAGTTCGCCCATGTCGGAGAACGCCATGCCTTCGCCCGGCTCGTTCTGGTTCATGATCGACAGATAGTAGAGGCCGAGAACCATGTCCTGCGACGGAACGATGATCGGTGCACCGTTTGCCGGATGCAGGATGTTGTTCGTCGACATCATCAGGACGCGCGCTTCAAGCTGGGCTTCGAGCGACAGCGGCACGTGAACAGCCATCTGGTCGCCGTCGAAGTCGGCGTTGAAGGCGGTGCAGACGAGCGGGTGCAACTGGATCGCCTTGCCTTCGACCAGGATCGGTTCGAAGGCCTGGATGCCCAGGCGGTGCAGCGTCGGCGCGCGGTTCAGGAGAACCGGATGCTCGCGGATGACCTCATCGAGGATATCCCAGACTTCCGGCTTTTCCTTTTCCACAAGCTTCTTCGCCTGCTTAACGGTCGAGGAGTAACCCTTGGCGTCGAGGCGCGCGTAGATGAACGGCTTGAAGAGCTCGAGCGCCATCTTCTTCGGCAGACCGCACTGATGCAGCTTGAGTTCCGGGCCGGTCACGATGACCGAGCGGCCGGAATAGTCAACGCGCTTGCCGAGCAGGTTCTGACGGAACCGGCCCTGCTTGCCCTTCAGCATGTCAGACAGCGACTTCAGCGGACGCTTGTTGGCACCGGTGATGACGCGGCCGCGGCGACCGTTGTCGAACAGCGCATCGACGGATTCCTGCAACATGCGCTTTTCGTTGCGAATGATGATGCCCGGCGCGCGCAGCTCGATCAGCCGCTTCAGACGGTTGTTACGGTTGATCACGCGGCGATAGAGATCGTTCAGATCCGACGTCGCGAAACGACCGCCGTCGAGCGGCACGAGCGGGCGCAGATCCGGTGGGATCACCGGAACGACCTTCATGATCATCCATTCCGGACGGTTGCCGGATTCCATGAAGTTCTCGACGATCTTCAGCCGCTTCATCAGCTTCTTCTGCTTCAGATCCGAGCTCGTCTCGGCCATTTCCGTGCGCAGATCGCCGGCAATCTTCTCGAGGTTCATCGAAGCGAGCATCTCGTAGATCGCCTCGGCGCCGATCATCGCGGTGAACTGGTCTTCGCCGAACTCGTCAACGGCGATCATGTATTCTTCTTCGCTGAGGAGCTGGTTTTCCTTGAGCGAAGTCAGACCCGGTTCGGTGACGATGTAGTTTTCGAAATAAAGGACGCGCTCGATATCCTTCAGCGTCATGTCGAGCAGCGTAGCGATGCGGCTCGGCAGCGACTTCAGGAACCAGATATGGGCAACGGGAGCTGCGAGCTCGATGTGGCCCATGCGCTCGCGGCGAACGCGCGACAGCGTGACTTCGACGCCGCACTTTTCGCAGATGATGCCTTTGTACTTCATGCGCTTGTACTTGCCGCACAAGCATTCGTAGTCCTTGATCGGACCGAAGATGCGGGCGCAGAACAGACCGTCGCGTTCCGGCTTGAAGGTACGATAGTTGATCGTCTCCGGCTTCTTGATCTCACCGTAAGACCAGGAAAGAATCTTCTCCGGCGAGGCGATCGAAATCCGGATGGAATCGAAAGTCTGTGCAGGCACCTGCGGATTGAAAAGATTCATGACCTCTTGGTTCATGCCTGTCTCCTTTGCGGGCATACGCCCTGAGCTTGGCGGGGTGCCGGCTAATCCCGGGCGCCGGCCCCTGCCCTATAAACAGCTAAAACCGCATCGGGTGCGGCCCTGTTCCTGCCGCGGACCATAAACTGCCCTGCGGGGGAAACGGTGCGTGCCTGAGAAGGCACGCACCTGATGTCGTCTTACTCTGCTGCGTCCGGCAGTTGCGCCGCGGCGCTGAGGTCGTCGACCTTCGAATTTTCGAGTTCGACGCTGAGGCCCAGTGAGCGCATTTCCTTGACGAGAACGTTGAAGCTCTCCGGAATGCCCGCCTCGAAGGTGTCGTCGCCGCGGACGATCGCTTCGTAGACCTTGGTGCGGCCGGCAACGTCGTCCGACTTGACCGTCAGCATTTCCTGCAGCGTGTAGGCTGCGCCGTAAGCTTCCAGTGCCCAGACCTCCATTTCGCCGAAACGCTGACCGCCGAACTGCGCCTTGCCGCCCAGCGGCTGCTGGGTGACGAGCGAGTAAGGACCGATCGAACGGGCGTGGATCTTGTCGTCCACCAGATGGTTGAGCTTCAGCATGTAGATGTAGCCCACGGTCACCTGACGATCGAACGGTTCGCCGGTACGGCCGTCGAAGAGAGTCGACTGACCGGTCACCTTGAGACCTGCCTTGTTCAGCATTTCGTTCACATCGGCCTCGACAGCACCGTCGAAGACCGGCGTTGCGATCGATACGCCGCGGCGGGTCTGCTCGGCAAGCCGAACCACCGACTCGTCGTCGTACTGCTTGATCGGCTCGCCCTTCGGACCGGACCCGATGACGTCGTCGATCGTCGCGCGAAGCGGTGCGATGTCACCGTTCTCGTGGTACGCGTCGAGCATCGCGCCGATCTTCTTGCCCATGCCGGCGCAAGCCCAGCCGAGATGGGTTTCGAGGATCTGACCAACGTTCATGCGCGACGGCACGCCGAGCGGATTCAGCACGACGTCGACATGGGTACCGTCTTCCAGGAACGGCATGTCTTCGATCGGCACGATGCGCGACACGACACCCTTGTTACCGTGACGGCCGGCCATCTTGTCGCCCGGCTGGATCTTGCGCTTCACCGCGACGAAGACCTTAACCATCTTCATCACGCCCGGAGGCATTTCGTCGCCGCGTTGGACCTTCTCGACCTTGTCCATGAAGCGCTGCTCAAGGCGCGACTTGGATTCGTCGTACTGGGCGCGGAGCGCTTCGATTTCGCCCTGAGCCTTCTCGTCCTCGACGGCGAACATCCACCACTGCGAGCGCGGATATTCGCTGACGACGGCGTTCGAAAGCTCGGTGCCTTTCTTGAAGCCCTTAGGACCAGCAACAGCGACGTGGCCGCGAAGCATGTCGACCAGACGTGCATAGACGTTGCGGTCGAGGATCGCCTGTTCGTCGTCACGGTCCTTGGCGAGGCGTTCGATTTCCTCGCGCTCGATCGCCATCGCGCGTTCATCCTTCTCCACGCCGTGGCGGTTGAAGACGCGCACTTCGACGACCGTGCCGAAGGTACCCGGCGGCATGCGCATGGACGTGTCACGGACATCCGAGGCCTTCTCACCGAAGATGGCACGCAGAAGCTTTTCTTCCGGCGTCATCGGGCTTTCGCCCTTCGGCGTGATCTTGCCGACGAGGATATCGCCCGGCTGAACTTCGGCACCGATATAAACGATGCCGGCTTCGTCGAGGTTCTTCAACGCTTCTTCCGAGACGTTCGGAATATCGCGGGTGATTTCTTCCGGACCAAGCTTGGTGTCACGCGCCATCACTTCGAATTCTTCGATGTGGATGGACGTGAACACGTCGTCGCGCACGATCCGCTCGGAAAGCAGGATCGAGTCTTCGTAGTTGTAGCCGTTCCACGGCATGAATGCGACGAGCGCGTTGCGGCCGAGCGCGAGATCGCCGAGATCGGTCGAAGGACCGTCCGCGATGATGTCGCCCTTGTTCAGAACGTCACCGACGGTGACCAGCGGACGCTGGTTGACGCAGGTATTCTGGTTCGAACGCTGGAACTTCTGCAGGCGATAGATATCGACGCCGGACTTCGACGGATCGAGGTCTTCCGTGGCGCGGATAACGATACGCGTCGCATCGACCTGGTCGACGACACCGCCGCGGCGGGCGGCGATCGCAGCACCGGAGTCGCGGGCGACGACCGGCTCCATGCCGGTACCGACGAAGGGCGCTTCCGCACGCAGCAGCGGCACGGCCTGGCGCTGCATGTTCGAGCCCATCAGCGCGCGGTTGGCGTCGTCGTTCTCGAGGAACGGGATGAGCGCGGCGGCGACGGACACAAGCTGCTTCGGCGAAACGTCCATCAGGTTGATGTTGTCGCGCGGAGCCAGCATAACTTCACCGGCGTGACGGCAGACGACGAACTCCTCAGCGAAGGAATTGTCGCCGTTCAGGGGCGAGTTTGCCTGCGCCACATGATACTTCGCCTCTTCCATCGCCGACAGATAGACGACGTCGCTAGTGACCTTGCCGTCGACGATCTTGCGATACGGGCTTTCGATGAAGCCGTACTTGTTGACGCGGGCGAAGGTTGCGAGCGAGTTGATCAGACCGATGTTCGGGCCTTCCGGCGTTTCGATCGGGCAGATACGGCCGTAATGGGTCGGGTGAACGTCGCGCACTTCGAAGCCCGCACGTTCGCGGGTAAGACCACCCGGGCCAAGAGCCGAAAGACGACGCTTGTGGGTGATTTCCGAGAGCGGGTTCACCTGGTCCATGAACTGCGACAGCTGCGACGAGCCGAAGAATTCACGCACGGCGGCCGCTGCCGGCTTCGCGTTGATCAGATCCTGCGGCATGACCGTGTCGATCTCGATCGAGGACATGCGTTCCTTGATCGCCCGTTCCATGCGCAGGAGACCGAGGCGATACTGGTTCTCCATGAGCTCGCCGACCGAGCGAACGCGGCGGTTGCCGAGGTTGTCGATGTCGTCGATCTCGCCCTTGCCGTCACGCAGCTCGACGAGCATCTTGACGACAGCAAGAATGTCTTCCTTGCGGAGCGTGCGAACCGTGTCCGGAACGTCGAGGTCGAGGCGCATGTTCATCTTCACGCGACCGACAGCCGAAAGATCGTAGCGCTCGGCGTCGAAGAACAGCGTGTTGAACATGGCTTCGGCAGAGTCGATGGTCGGCGGTTCTCCCGGGCGCATGACGCGATAGATGTCGAACAGCGCGTCCTGGCGGTTTTCGTTCTTGTCGGCGGCAAGCGTGTTGCGGATATAGGCACCGACGTTGATGTGATCGATGTCGAGAACCGGGATCTCGTCGAAGCCTGCCGAAAGGATGACGGGAAGCGTCTTCTCGTCGATCTCGTCGCCGGCTTCCAGGTAGATCTCACCCGTTCCGTAGTTGACCACGTCTTCAGCGAGGTAATTGCCGTAGAGATCGTCGTCGGTGGCCTTGAGCGCCTTCAGCCCCTTCTCCTGCAGCTGGCGCAGGAGGCGCGGCGTAAGCTTCTTACCGGCTTCAACGACGACTTCGCCGGTATCGGCGTCGATCATGTCGGTGATCGCCTTCTGCCCCTTCAGGGCATCCGGCTGGAACGGCACGCGCCAGCCTTCGCCATCGCGCTGGTAGAGCGACTTCGTGTAGAAGGTGTCGAGAATCTCTTCGCCGTCCATGCCAAGCGCCATCAACAGCGATGTCACCGGAATCTTGCGGCGGCGGTCGATGCGGGCATGCACGATGTCCTTGGCGTCGAATTCGATGTCGAGCCACGAGCCGCGGTACGGGATGACGCGCGCTGCGAACAGCAGCTTGCCGGACGAGTGGCTCTTCCCCTTGTCGTGATCGAAGAACACGCCGGGCGAGCGATGCATCTGCGAGACGATGACGCGCTCGGTGCCGTTGACAATGAAGGTACCGTTATCCGTCATGAGCGGCATGTCGCCCATGTAGACGTTCTGTTCCTTGATGTCCTTGATGGACTTTGCGCCGGTGTCTTCGTCAATATCGAACACGATCAGGCGCAGCGTCACCTTCAGCGGCGCCGCATAGGTAAGATCGCGCTGGCGGCATTCCTCGACGTCGAACTTCGGCGGCTCGAACTCGTAGGACACGAATTCGAGCATTGAAGCGCCCGAGAAATCCTTGATCGGAAATACCGACTTGAAAACTGCCTGAAGCCCCTCATCCGGGCGGCCGCCCTTGGGTTCTTCAACCATCAGAAATTGGTCGTAGGACGCCTTCTGAACCTCAATGAGGTTCGGCATTTCTGCGACTTCTGGAATTTTACCAAAAAACTTGCGTACGCGCCTGCGACCGTTAAACGAAAGGGTCTGAGCCATCGTCGCTCCTTGTCAATCTTGCATCCGGGCCTGCAACGGACGGGAACCGATGGCCAGTCGATCCCGTCGATCAATGAGTAGTTCAATCTCGTCAAGCTTTCGAAAGACGCCAGCACGGATTGCTGTGCTGTCTTCCGATCGCGACCATCCTCTTGAAGAACCCATTACCCAAAAGCCGTTTTCGACAGGCTTTTGGGTAATATGTTCCAAAAACGGTCAAAGAGAGGCGGCCACAAGGCCACCCCTCCTTTGCATTTCGTCGAATTACTTGACGTCAACCTTGGCGCCAGCGTCTTCGAGCTTCTTCTTGAGGTCAGCCGCTTCAGCCTTGGAAACAGCTTCCTTGACAGCCTTCGGAGCGCCTTCGACGAGGTCCTTGGCTTCCTTCAGGCCGAGGCCGGTGATGGCGCGGACTTCCTTGATGACGTTGATCTTGTTGGCGCCGGCATCCGTCAGGATGACGTCGAACTCGGTCTTTTCTTCTTCAGCAGCGGCAGCAGCACCGCCGGCAGCGCCGCCAGCAGCAGCAACAGCTACCGGAGCAGCGGCAGAAACGCCCCACTTCTCTTCGAGCAGCTTGGAAAGCTCAGCAGCTTCCAGGACGGTCAGCGAGGAGAGGTCTTCAACGATCTTTGCGAGATCAGCCATTTTACTTTTCCTTTTGTTCGGTTCGAACTGGTTTTAAATACAACAGCGAAATTCCGCCTCAGGCGGCTTCGTCCTTCTTGGCATAGGCCGAGAACACGCGGGCAAGCTGGCTTGCCGGTGCTGCGACAACCGTCGCGACGCGGGTTGCCGGGGCATTGAGAAGGCCCAGCAGCTTCGCGCGCAGCTCGTCCAGCGAAGGCAGGGTCGCAAGCGACTTGACTGCCTCGGGGTTGAGCGTGGTTGTCCCCATGGCGCCGCCGAGCACAACGAGCTTGTCGTTGGTCTTGGCGAAATCCACGACGACCTTCGGAGCCGTGATCGGGTCGGCGCTGTAAGCGATCAGCGTCTGGCCCTTGAAGAGATCGGTCATCCCTTCAGACTCCGTGCCCTGAAGAGCGATCTTGGCCAGGCGGTTTTTCGCGACTTTGACGGTGCCGCCAGCAGCGCGCATCTTCGAACGGAAGTCGTTCATCTGCGCAACTGTGACACCAGCATAGTGGGCCACGACAACCGAACCGGAAGCCTTGAAGACTTCGTTCAGCTCCGTGACGAATTCGCGTTTTTCCGCTCTTTCCACTGTCTGTCTCCAGTTGACAGGGTTGCTTGAAGCAGCCCTGCCGGGTTTGCCTTTGTCACCCGGGATCATGCTCGATCCCAAGCAACGCTTAAGGATCCTGTCCCTTGGCGTTCCCGGGAGAGCCGGGTCTGACACAAGGCAAGCGAGGTTCGAACCGAATTTCGACGCCAGAAGCGTTGTTCAAAATTCAGATCTTACCCGTCTCATGCGGGCAATGGTGATTAAGGTAAAACCACCCGCAATCTCGGACAGGAGTTCCGGACCGGGGTCCGGATATTTCCGGCCCCGAAAGGCCGGAAATTCGGTTTCGGGCCGAAGCCCGGAAATTGTCAGGCGACGCTGAGGGTCGCCGGATCGATCTTGAGGCCCGGCCCCATGGTCGAGGAGATCGCTACGCGCTTGACGTAGTTACCCTTGGCACCGGTCGGCTTTGCCTTGATCACGGCATCGGCGAAGGCGCGGATGTTTTCTTCCAGCGCCTTGGCATCGAAGGATGCCTTGCCAACGCCAGCGTGGACGATGCCAGCCTTTTCGACGCGGAACTCGACCGCACCACCCTTGGAGGCCTTGACGGCAGCCGCAACATCCATGGTGACCGTGCCGACCTTAGGATTCGGCATCATGCCGCGCGGGCCGAGAACCTTACCGAGACGACCGACGAGCGGCATCATGTCCGGGGTGGCGATGCAGCGATCGAAATCGATCTTGCCGCCCTGGACGATCTCGACGAGGTCTTCGGCGCCGATAACGTCGGCACCGGCAGCCTTGGCCTCATCAGCCTTGGCGCCGCGTGCGAAAACGGCAACGCGAACCGAGCGGCCGGTGCCGTTCGGCAGGTTGACAACGCCGCGGACCATCTGGTCGGCGTGGCGCGGATCGACGCCGAGGTTCATGGCGACTTCGATGGTTTCATCAAACTTTGCCGTCGCACGCTCCTTGACCAGCGTTACGGCTTCGCCGAGGCCGTAGATCTTCGCCGGATCGATGCCCTCGCGGGACTTCTGTACACGCTTTGCAATCTTCGTCATGGTCTTAGCCCGTCACTTCCAGGCCCATGGAGCGGGCAGAGCCCTCGACCATTGCCATTGCGCCTTCAACATCGGCCGCGTTCAGGTCCTTCATCTTGGCCTCTGCGATCGTGCGGATCTGAGCCTTGGAGATCGAGCCGGCCTTGGCCTTGCCCGGGGTCTTCGAGCCCGACTGGATCTTTGCTTCGCGCTTCAGGAAGTAGCTGACCGGCGGCTGCTTCATGACGAAGGTGAAAGACTTATCCTGGTAATAGGTAATGACGACCGGAATCGGCATACCCTTTTCCATTTCCTGCGTGGCGGCATTAAACGCCTTGCAGAATTCCATGATGTTAATGCCACGCTGACCAAGCGCAGGACCGATCGGCGGCGACGGATTCGCCGAGCCGGCCTTCACCTGCAGCTTGAGCTGGCCTGCAACTTTCTTAGCCATTTCTCTCTGCCTCTGAATGCCCCCTTCACGATCAAGCCGGAAGAGGAACTGTTGAGTCGGTCACCCGACTGATTGCCGGCCCTCCGACCGGCGGCTGCGGTTGCGTGGTGCGGATAAACCGACCCGGCTAAGACCGGACAACCTCCCACGCGCATGCGGATCACTCCGCCGGAGCAAGCCAATCGACCTGCTCCATCCTTTTAAAACCCGTGTTTTTCAGACCTTTTCGACCTGGCCATATTCCAGCTCGACAGGGGTCGCACGACCAAAGATCGAAACCTCGACCTTCAAACGCGACCGCTCTTCATCAACATCCTGAACGATGCCGTTGAAGGATGCGAACGGGCCATCCGACACCCGCACCTGTTCGCCGATCTCGAAGGAAACCGACGGCTTCGGACGGTCAACACCCTCCTGGACCTGACCAAGAATGCGCTCGGCCTCATGATCCGGAATCGGAACGGGCTTGCTGTCGGTTCCGAGGAATCCCGTGACTTTCGGCGTATTCTTGATGAGGTGATAGGCCTCATCGGTCAGATTGGCACGAACAAGCACATAACCCGGAAAGAACTTGCGCTCCGAGTCAACCTTGCGGCCGCGGCGAATCTCGACGACCTTTTCCGTCGGAACAAGAATCTTCTCGAAAAGGTGATCCAGCCCCTTCTGCTTGGCCTTCTCCTCGATCGACTCTGCGACCTTCTTTTCGAAATTCGAATAGGCGTGAACAATGTACCAGCGCGCAGCCATGCTACTCTCCACCCAATCAAGCGCCAACGTTGAGGACGAGGCTCATCAGCCAGCCCAGCAACTGGTCCGCACCAAAGAAAAAGGCGGCGGCAAAAGAGACCATGACAAAGACCATCAGCGTCGAGATCATCGTCTCGCGCCGTGAAGGCCAAGTCACTTTTGACGTTTCAGAGCGAACCTGCTGCAGAAACGTGAACGGATTCGTTTTGGATGCCATAAAATGCTCACGCCATTACGGCGCGTAAAGCCGATGATTCAGCCCCACGCACCGCGTGTCTGTTTGGACCCTACATAAAGACCGATTCCGAAAACCACAAGAGCCAATCAGTCTTTTTTGTGAATATACAAAGACGGCCGCGCCGCCCTACTCTTTCCATTCTGGCCGAATTCCGACGATGAGGCAAGAATGACGAAACTGGCAGGGGCAGAGGGGCTCGAACCCCCGACCTGCGGTTTTGGAGACCGCCGCTCTACCAACTGAGCTATACCCCTAGACCGAAACGCCGAACGCGTCTCAAGTCAGCGGCTTCATATTCAGTTTGCCGGATGCTTTCAAGCGCATTTGCACCAAAAGGGAAAAAAGTTCCAGGAAAATTTCGCAGACTGCCAGGAAGGCCGTCGACGCCTCAGGCGGTCGTGGCGCTTCAGCTCGACAACTGAACGTATTTCCGCCAGTCATGTTCCTCCTTGAATCCTAGGACCTCGCGAATCTTCCTATTCGACAGGAGGCCTTCGAACTCACCGATCTCTCTTTTGAAGGGAACATTGGGATAGAACCGGCTGGCAAGTTCACGCGAAGGCGTGTTGGCCGAGACCGTGTCGTTTGCGGCGTTGAATATCGCAAAGCCGAGGCCGTCCTTCTCAATGCAGAGCTTGACGATCTGCCCGAGGTCGCGTGCATCGATATAGCTCCAGGCAATCCTTTTGCGGATATCGGGATTAGCGAAGTAATGCGGGAAATTCGCATACTCATGCGGCTCGATCACGTTGCCGATGCGCAATGCGTAAATGTCGAACCCGGAACGCTCCGCAAAGGCGCGCGCCGTCTTCTCATTTACCACCTTGGAAAGACCGTAGGAGTCCATCGGGTTGACGTCGTAGTCCTCCTCTAGCGGGAAATGGTGGAAATCGCGATGGCCCTCGGCAAAGCAGACGCCGTAGGTCGTCTCGCTCGAGGCAACGATGATCTTGCGGATGCCGAGTTTCACCGCCGCTTCGAGCACGTTGTAGGTGCCCATGACGTTGACCCGGAAGGTCTCGTTGTCCGGTTTGATGAGAATGCGCGGGATAGCGGCAAAATGCACCACCGCATCGAAGGCGCGCGGCCCGTGATCGAGATCGGGAAAGTCCCGATGCATCGAGAGCGCATTGAACATCTGGCCGCTGTCGGTGATATCGGCGATCAGGTTGGTAACGCCGGGGCTGTCGAGAGGAACCAGGTCGACATTGTGCACCTCGTAACCCGCTTCGACGAGATAAGGCACAGCATGCCGCCCGGCCTTGCCTGCGCCGCCGGTAAAGAGAATCCGCTTCTTCATGTCGCCTCCCTACGAAAACAACGCAATAGTTAGACGCTTTGTGCTTTTGCACAAGACGTGCTTGCGTTCCGTATCGCCCCGACACCGCGCCAGACCCTGGAGACGGGCGTTCGCTGCCTCACCACCTCAGGTTATAGCGAATATCAAACACACTGCGGGGCGCCAACAGGGGGTCGACGACAGCAGCGCCAAGCTGCAAATTGCCGAACTTCTGTTCCAGCCCAATGCGGCTCAAGCCGCTGATACCGTCGCTGGAAAGCTCGCCCTGCGCGACAAGTGACGTCCGGGTCGCCGGCGACGCGAGCCTGGCTGTTTGCGTCAATCTCGGCTTGGCGCAACGGTTCTCGTAAGCATTGCACTGGAGGGCTATGCTGCGGTGAACCTCCGCATCGACTGTAGGCGTAACCATCCATGTGCGCGCCGAAGCTGCGCCCACATTGCCGGCGCCACTCAAGGCGTTGAAGTCCATGCTGACTTGCGAAGAACGCGTAGCGGCCCGCCCGCTCTTGCGCGAAAGCGTCCCCCAGAGACGCACCGGTTCTGCGACCGGCTTGATCTTGCCCGACGGCGCCGCCCCCATCGAAAAATCCGCTCCCGCTGTCGTGTCCCAGCTCCAGGGAAAACGCAGACCGAGCCGCAGCTTATAGGCGTTGGTCCCGGTCTTTGCGGGTGCCCAGATAAGCAGGTCATCATCGGCGGCTGATGCTGCTTGCGGCGTAGGCCCGACACAAGCAAAAGCGAGGCCGACCGCGGCGAAGCGTGTAGCAATGCGTCTTTTCATTTGGGATTCCGATCCTCGGTCACAACCGTTGCCATTCCGGCAAAATCGTCAGGTTCGGAAGATAGTGCAGATCTGTGACGACCTTATGCTCATCGGTGACCGGATCCCGCGAGCGCTGTCGAAACATCGGGCACAAAGCAGACTTTGGATCAGCATTCATCGCCAAAACAAAAAGCCCCGCAGTTGCCTGCGGGGCCTTCGAAGTCCGGGCTAGTCGGAATTACTTGATGATCGAGGCGACGATGCCGGCGCCGCGTGCAAATCGCGCTTGCGCGCCATTTGCAACTTCCTTGCAGCCGTCGGCTGCTGACGGCATCGTCTTCGCGATCATTACTTGATGATCGATGCGACGATGCCGGCGCCGACGGTACGGCCGCCTTCGCGGATGGCGAAGCGCAGCTTTTCTTCCATCGCGATCGGCACGATCAGCTCGACGTCAACCGTCACGTTGTCGCCCGGCATCACCATTTCCGTGCCTTCCGGCAGCGTCACGATGCCCGTGACGTCCGTCGTGCGGAAGTAGAACTGCGGACGGTAGTTGGTGAAGAACGGCGTATGACGGCCACCTTCTTCCTTCGTCAGGATGTAGGCTTCCGCCTTGAACTTCGTGTGCGGCGTCACCGAACCCGGCTTGCACAGAATCTGGCCGCGCTCGACGCCGTTGCGGTCGACACCGCGCAAGAGCGCACCGATGTTGTCGCCGGCCTGGCCCTGGTCGAGCAGCTTGCGGAACATTTCAACGCCGGTGCAGGTCGTCTTCGTCGTCGGACGGATGCCGACGATTTCGACTTCCTCACCGACCTTGATGATGCCGCGCTCGACGCGACCGGTCACAACCGTACCGCGGCCCGAGATCGAGAACACGTCTTCGATCGGCATCAGGAACGGCAGGTCGACCGGACGCTCCGGCGTCGGGATGTAGGCGTCAACCGCTGCCATCAGCTCGCGGATCGCGTCTTCGCCGATCTTCTTGTCGGAATCTTCCAGCGCAGCGAGCGCCGAGCCCTTGATGATCGGAATGTCGTCGCCCGGGAATTCGTAGGACGACAGCAGTTCGCGGACTTCGAGCTCGACGAGCTCGAGCAGCTCGGCGTCGTCGACCTGGTCGACCTTGTTCAGGAACACGACGATCGCCGGAACGCCGACCTGGCGGGCGAGCAGGATGTGCTCGCGGGTCTGCGGCATCGGGCCGTCGGCAGCCGAAACAACCAGGATCGCGCCGTCCATCTGCGCCGCGCCGGTGATCATGTTCTTGACGTAGTCGGCGTGGCCGGGGCAGTCGACGTGCGCATAGTGACGGTTCGGCGTCTCGTATTCGACGTGCGCCGTCGAAATGGTGATACCACGGGCCTTCTCTTCCGGCGCAGCGTCGATCTGGTCATACGCCTTGAACTCGCCGAAATACTTCGTGATCGCTGCCGTCAGCGACGTCTTGCCATGGTCAACGTGGCCAATCGTGCCAATGTTAACGTGCGGCTTGTTGCGCTCAAATTTGCTCTTTGCCAT
>NZ_JADYVD010000072.1 GCF_020193575.1 Ensifer sp. IC4062 | reverse complement strand
AAAACCCATCGAGGCTCGCGGCGAAGACGTTGTCCAGCCGCATCACGAAGCCGGATATACGTCAGCAGTTGTGACCATCGATCCTGATCCAGCCGGCTGTTGCAAACGGGCGGGGTCCATATACGTCCACACACGTCCACCTGCAGAATGCCGCGATAGCCGTTCAGATGACGGGCGACGCATTCGCCGGCTCGACTATCCTCGAAGCGGTAGGCGACTATCGGCGGACCACTGCCGCCAAATGGTCGGTCATCCCTGGCATAGGCCCATAGATAGGCTGTCTTCGTCGATCCGGAGCCGGGAGCGAGCGTCGGCAAAGTGGTCTCGTCGGCGAAGATCCGCTCGCCCTTCTTGATCTCATCGAAGAGGTAGTCGGCGATGATCTCCAGCTCGAACCCGAGCTTGCCCATCCATTGCGCCATCAGCTTGCGATCGAGTTCGACCTTGTCGCGGGCGTAGATCGCTTCCTGCCGGTAGAGTGGCAGGCCATCGGCATATTTGGAGACAGCGATCTGCGCCAGAAGTGCTTCCGTCGGAATGCCGCCTTCGATGATATGCGCCGGGGCCGGCGCCTGGATGACACCGTCCTCGTTTTTGAAGGCATATTTCGGGCGGCGGGTGACGATGACGCGGAACTTCGCCGGCACCACATCCAGCCGCTCCGACACGTCCTCGCCGATCAGCACCTTTTGCTTGCCGGCATGCTCCGGCAGTTCCTCCGGCTCTATCACCACTTCGACCCGCTCCAGGTGGGGTGCGAAGCCCTTGCGTGGCCGCGGCGGTCGTTTGCCTTCTGGGCGCTCGCGGCCCTTGTTGACCTGTGCCCTGATCGCGGCGATGCCGGTCTCGATTTCCTCGAAGACAAAGGCCTGCTGCTCGTCGTCGGTGGTTGGGGAGCCGAGCTTTTCCGATCGCCGGCCGAAGCGGGCGCGATCGAAGGCTTTCAGGATCTGCGTCAGTCGTTCGATGCGCGCATCGGCATCGGCATTGCGCGCCTTGAGATCAGCGACCTCGCGCTCCAGGGCGTCGGCCCGCGCCGCCTTTTCGGCCATGGCAAGCAGGGTGGTTTTCAGGGCTTCTACGTCATCCGGGAGTTTGAGATCGGGCGGCGTCATCGGTCCGACCAGAGCACATTTGCTCCGATTTTCCTGCCCTTTCAGGCCGAGCGTAACGACGCCAGGCGAAGAGCTGCGACGGGTGAATGCCAACACGATGCGCGCGATCGCCGACACGCTTGCACCGGGCTCCAGCGCCTTTGCGACACCCTGTGCCTTGAACGCATCTGACCAACGCCGGGCACTTGCCGTGGCGCACCTTCCAGGCGCTCGGCAACCGCTTCGATTATGTGAAAGTTTCTAGTTTCAGAACCAGGCGCAGACATAGAAGCTCACAGCGGCTCACTACACGCGCTATCATATCCGGCCGCCACCCCCTTCCGCCAGACGGCCGCTTGCAGCTTTTTAAAATGAGGGGCCATTTCAGGCGATGCCACAGATTACGATGCCTTCGAGGCCGCACAATGTGCCTGCCGCAGCGTAATGTCCGTCGCTCAGCGTTGCAATGGCGCCATGGTGCAGGTTAAGTGCGCCGGAGTGGAGAAAGAACTGCCTGAATCCCAGCTATCATCGCATCCCGGCGCTCGGATAATTCCGCTGGAGAGAGTCCATTTGCTTCATCCTCGACTCCGGCTACGAGCATTTCTGACGTTCCGGGATCCAGGTGAAGCACACCCAGGTCATCGAACCAACGATTGAAGCTTTCGCCGAGGCGCTCACAGAATGTTCCAAGACCGCCAGCACCGCCACCAAGATGGAAAAGCATCGTAGGGCCCATCGCCGCCCAGCGAAGACCTGGCCCTGCCCAAACTGCCTTATCTACGTCCTCGACGGAGGCGACGCCGGTCTTGACCAGATGTATAGCCTCTCTCCAAATGGCAGCTTGGAGCCGATTGGCCACGTGCCCCGGCACTTCTCGTTTGAGTCTTATCGTTACCTTCCCGAGCATTGTATAGAACTGGATGGCAGTCTCTACCGCACTCCCCTGTGTACGATCATTACCCATGACCTCAACCAATGGGATGAGGTGAGGCGGGTTGAAGGGATGGCCGAGGACAAATCGTGACGGGTCGCTCCATCCCAACTGCATTTCGCTCAAAGTGAGGCCGGAAGTGGATGTCGCCACTACCGCATTGCGATCAAGTGCCGTTTCGATGTCCGTGTACAGGGCGTGCTTGATCGAAAGTTTCTCAGGTACGTTCTCCTGGATGAACAGGGCTCCGTCAACGGCTTCGCGAGCCGATCGAAAAAATCTCACCTTGTCGGGATTGCCGCCCTTAATCAGACCCAATTGTTCGAGTGTCGGCCATACCCGTTCGATGTAATCTCTCACCGTCTTTTCGGTGTTCGGAGATACGTCGTAGACCGATACGTCGCGACCAGATGCCAAGAAAAGGGCTGCCCAGCTGGCGCCGATCACGCCTGCTCCCAGAACTGCGGTAGTTTTGATTTCGGTCATTCTATTCCGTTCCGATTTGGTAGAAAGCGGGCGCTGCTCGCTTCAAATGCCGCTCTATTCAGTGGTGGAGGTCTCCCATGTTGAAGCATCACTATGGCGTTAACCGCAATGCAGACGGTCAATTTGGGCCGTATCATGCAGTGTTCGTGCATATTTTAGCTGTATGCGGGGCGTCCCGCATACGAATAAGCGTCGCTACGCCCATCTGCCCGAACCACTTCTTTGCGCGCGCGGAGCATCACGAGGAGCTAATACAAGAATGGCTCAGGTTCACTCTCCAGTAGATTTGTGATCACACTCAAGCCGCGTCTCAATTCTTCCTCTGTTGAGGATCCGAGGGAGACCCGCACTGCCGCTCGATTCTCAGAAATGGCGAAGAGAGAACCACGCGCCAGCGCGACCCCTTGCTTGCGCGCATGCGACACGAATTCTTCTTCCGGAAACCGGTCGCCTAAGGGCAGCCAGCAATGAAGGCTCCCAGGACTTGACATGAAGGATCGCTCCTTAAGAGCTTCCTGAACAATTTCGTGCCGTCGTCGCAACGCGCCGCGCTGCCACTCGACCAATTCAAAAGAGGTCCCGTCTTCGACCCAGCGCGCAGCAATCTCGGCGATCAGCGGTGTCGCAGTCCACGTTGTTACAATCTGACGGTTTTCGACCGCGGGAAGTAGACGCTCCGGTGCGACGAGGTATCCTGTTCGTAGGCCAGACATTACCGGCTTGGTGAAGCTGGTAATGTATATCGTGCGCTCGGGAGCAAGCTCATGGAAGGTAACTGGCCTTTCCTCTAGGAGCGGCCCAAGCGCGTCATCTTCGATGATTTGCAGGTCATATTTGCGCGCGATATCGACGATCGCCAGCCGCCGCTCTTCGTTCATGATAAAGGCGGTAGGCGCGAGAGCGTTCGGCAACATGAAGAGCGCGCGGATGACGCCCAGTTGGCAGGCATGTTCCAAAGCGTCGGGAATGATTCCGTTCTCGTCAATGTCGACGCCGTGCACCTTTAATCCGAGGTAGGAGGCCAACGGCAACATGACGTGGAGGCCAGTGGCCTCGGTGGCGATTGTCATACCAGGTTGGCAAACTGCCATGAAAGCAACGGTAAGCGCAGGCGTACCACCGTTGGTCAAATGAACTGTCCGTGCGTCTGTTTCAACGCCGCACAACTTCAGCCATTCTATTCCTATTGCCCGATGCCTCGCGAACATTGCGCTTGGACGAGAACCGAAGATGGCGCTTGGCGGCAAGTTTTCAGACAGTAAGGCAAGAGCCGATTTCATCTTCTCCAGATGAACAGCATCTGAGACCGGCTTCAGAATTGAAAGATCGACCAACCCCGGCGTGCGTTCTGGCATGAACGGTGTGATCGCCTCAGGGCTCGCACTCGCAGTTTTGATGAAAGTGCCGCGTCCGGTTTCTCCCGAGGCAAGACCGCGACGGACCAGCTCTTCATAAGCCCTTGAAACCGTGGGTAAGGAGACACCGAGCTTGTAAGCCAATTGTCGTTGAGGCGGCAGCTGTTCACCTGACTTCAAAACTCCAGTCGAAACTGCGTGCGCGACCTGGTCTGCGATTGACAGAAAATAAGGCCGACCTAGACGATCTCTTGATGGTGTCCACATTGTCATCCACACAGTCCAACCGGATTTCCGCCTGGTCAAATAAGTTGTCGCGAAAATCATCGTCCTTATGCATAGCCCACAAGCGCGACGCGCGAAAGCGAGAATAATGTCCTTGTGCAATTTAGGCAATTGACAGCAAGTGGAGCGATTGTCATGGTTGGCTACGGCCGTTGGCAAGATAGCGGGGCCGGAAATGAGGTGCAGCGGGAGAACTGCGCCACAGCGCTCAGTGCTTGAGCCGTAACAGGTTGCTCAAACGGGCGCGCTGCAATCTCGGAATATCAAAATAAAGGGAACAGCGATGGCTACGAAGAACTGCAGTGAATCATTCCTTCTCAATCCTCGCCGCACGCACCTAGCGCTAGCCGCACTTGTAGCTATGTTGGCTGGATCTGCGGCCATGGCCGAGGATTTGGATGTTAACCAGGAAATTTCCATTGCCATTGGCAATGAGCCGCCGTACACCGAATTGAAGCCCGATGGGACACTGAGCGGTGCGGGTGGCGAAATCGATCGCGCGGCGCTCGCTGCGTCCGGCTTGAAGAACGTCAAGGGCGTGATCATGCAATATGGCGCTATGATCCCCGCTGTTCAGGCGAAACGAGTTAAGGTGCTTTCGTCCGGGTCGCTGAACATCCGGCCGGAAAGGTGCACCCAAGTCAACTTCGCAGAGCCCGAAATCTGCACAGCGCAAGCTTTCCTTACACGATCCGACATGGCCGGCAAGTTTGATAGCTATAAGGAGTTCGCGGAGCTTGGCTTGAAACTGGGGGCAGGTGCTGGAACTCTGCAGGCAAAAGACGCGATGGCAGCGGGCGTGAAGAAGGAGAACATCGTTCCCTATCCCGATCCGGTAAGCGCCGTGAAGATGTTGCAGGATAAGAGAATTGACGCCATTGCCCTGAATGATGCGGCGGTTCTCGACATGAAGAATAAGTCTGGCGACCAGAGTCTGCAAATCGTTCTGCCAATCGCGAACACGCCGATCGACTGCGCGGCGGCGGCCTTCAATAAGGAGGACACCGCTCTCCGCGACGCATACAACGCGGGTTTAAAGAAGATCAAACAGAGCGGCGAGTTTGAGAAGATCATGAACAAGCACGGTCTTCAGTCCAATTACAAGCTCCTGGCTAGCGCTAAATCAGCAGCCGAGATGTGCAATCCTAAGTAAAGCACTCTAAGCGCTCAAGTCCGGCGGCATCGTCTGCCGGACTGTGTTCTGCAAGAATGGAGGCCGAGCGATGGGATTACATGTCGCCCCTAACACGGCGGAACAGTCGCCGATTATTGAATTTCGCAACGTAGAGAAAAGCTTCGGTCCGATTAAGGTATTGGATCAGCTCTGCTTCTCGGTGAAGCCAGGTGAGCACCTTGCCTTGATAGGGCCTTCAGGGTCGGGAAAGACTACGATACTCAGGATGTTGATGACCCTGGAATCGGTCACCGCCGGCGACGTCATCGTCAACGGTGTCTCACTGAATCACGAGTACAAAAGCGGCAAGGAACTACCCGCCTCAGAGGCACATCTTCGCAAGATGCGAAGCGACTTCGGCATGGTTTTCCAGCACTTCAATCTCTTTCCGCACAAGACCGCAATTCAAAACGTGACACTTGCTCCCGTGTTGACCGGGCTCTTGTCGAAAGCAGAAGCTAAAGAGCGTGGGCTTAAGCTATTGAAAAAAGTTGGTCTTGCTGACAAAGCTGGCGAGTACCCCTCAAGGCTTTCAGGCGGCCAGAAGCAGCGCGTTGCGATCGCCCGTGCCCTGGCATTACAACCAAAGATCTTACTGCTTGATGAGATCACGTCCGCGCTCGACCCTGAGCTTGTAGAGGAGGTCCTCAACGTCATTACGGATCTCCGCAATGAGACCGATATGACCATGCTGCTGGTAACACATGAGATGGGGTTCGCAAAGGATTTTGCCGACCGGGTCCTTTTCTTTGAGCGGGGCAAGATCGTTGAGGAGGGCCCCCCCGGCGAAATTTTCCAAGCGCCCCACCATGAGCGCACGAAAAGCTTCCTCCGCAAGGTGATTGCAGCCGGTCACCGCGTGTGACTTTGCGAAGCAGATGCGAGTAGAGGTGATGAAGTGGAAAATCTTGAAGCCTTGATAGGCTACGGTTGGTACATACTTACGGGCGCCTGGGCAACCGTGCAACTGACGGTGTTCAGCTGCATTGTGGCACTCGTGGTCGCGATGATTGCGGGCATCGTCCTGACCAGTAACAGCCATCTAGTTCGTCTTGTTGCCCGCTTTTACGTCGAGTTCTTCCGCGGCACTTCGGTATTCGTTCAGCTTTTTGCAGCGTATTTCGTTCTTCCGCTGGTCGGGATCGCATTATCTCCGATTCAGGCTGGTGTCCTGGCGCTGGGTTTGAACGGCGGGGCGTATGGAGCTGAGGTCGTTCGCGCAGCAATCAATGCAGTTGGTCGTGATCAAAGGGAAGCGACTATCGCCTTGAACCTGACGCGATGGCAAGCGCTTTGGTGGGTAATCCTTCCACAGGCGGTAGTGTTGATGTTGCCAAGCTTTGGCAATCTCGCGATCGAGATCATGAAGGGTACGGCGGTGGCCTCTCTTATAACAGTTTCGGAGCTGACGTTTCAGGCGGAGACGGTGAGAAGTCAAACCGGCGACACCGCGATACCCTTCCTGCTCATTATGGTGACCTATCTTGCGATGGCGTCATTGATGATGGCCTTCGTGCGATGGCTTGAGAAGCTTTTTGGCCGCGGCATCACCAGTAAAAGCACGTGAGGTTACATCATGAACTGGAGTTGGGACTACGTCTCCGAGATAACGCCGTCGTTGCTACAGGGTCTCCTTGTAACGGTGCAGATAGCGTTGATCTCGTCAGTGGTGGCAATGGTTGTCGGTCTATTCTTTGCCATTGCCAAAATGTCGGCAAACCGTTGGATCAGCCGTATTGCAATCATGGTGACAGAAGCGATCAGAAGAACGCCACTACTGGTGCAGCTCTACTTTCTCTTCTACGTCTTACCAGACATCGGGATTGTCTTGTCGCCGTTGGTCGCGGGCGTCGCTGGCCTCGGGCTACATTACGGAACATACGTCTCTGAAGTTTATCGTGCAGGCCTGCTCAGCGTTCCTAAAGGACAATGGGAAGCCGCGCGGGCTTGCAATCTGACCAGCAGTCAGACCTGGACGCAAATCATACTGCCTCAAGCAATTCCACCAATGATCCCGCCATTGGGTAACTACGTCATTGCGATGTTCAAGGAGACCCCGATCCTGTCGGCTATCACTGTACTCGACATCATGGGCGAGGCGCTTGCGCAAGCAAACTTCAGCTACCGATATCTGGAACCAATTACTCTCGTCGCCGCAGGCTTCCTCTGTGTAAGCCTGTGCTCGGCAGCCGTAATCCGGCTTCTGGAAAACCGGCTAAACCTTCGTGCTGCCTGAGCAGCAAAGAATGAGGATCAAATGACTATGTCGACATTACGCTTTGAAGTTTCCGAGTATGAGGCTCGCCTTACGGCAACCTGCGAAGCAATGGAAAAAGACGGAATAGACCTCTTGGTCGTGACCGATCCAGCAAATATGGCGTGGCTCACGGGCTATGATGGATGGTCATTTTACGTGCATCAGTGCGTGCTCATTCGCAGAGGCGAAGCTCCCGTCTGGTTCGGACGGGAAATGGATGGCAACGGAGCTCGTCGAACCGTCTATATGGACGAGAGTCGGATAAAAACCTACGCCGATCATTACGTACAGTCGTCGCAATATCACCCGATGACTGCGCTCGGCGCCCTGATCCAAGATCTTGGCTGGTCGAGCGGTACGATCGGAATAGAGAAAGACAATTACTATTTCACGCATGCGGCTTTCGAGGCGCTTGCCTCGACGCTACCGAATGCGAAATTTGCTGATAGTACGCGTCTCGTAAAGTGGCAGCGGATCGTCAAGTCACCGCGCGAAATCGAATACATGCGCGGCGCGGGTAAAATTGCAACGCTGATGCATCAGCGCGTAGCCGAGGTTCTTCGACCGGGTGTCAAGCAATCCGACGTTGTCGCAGAGATATATCATACAGCAATCCAGGGTGTGGACGGCTTTTGGGGAGACTATCCCGCCGCGGTCCCTATGATCGGGGCAGGGATCGATGCGTCAGCTCCTCACCTCACTTGGTCTGATCGAGAACTCCGTTCGGGAGAAAGCATCTTCTTCGAGCTGGCCGGTGTTCACAAGCGCTATCACAGCCCACTCTCGCGAACCTTTTATCTTGGCAAGCCAGACCAAAAGCTCGTTGACGCAGAAAAGGCAGTGCTGGAAGGGATGGCCGCTGGCCTTGAGGTGGCTGTGGCAGGGAATGCCTGTGAAGATGTTGCACATGCTTACTACGCCGCAATCGAGCGTCATGGTCTTAAAAAACCGAGCCGTTGCGGCTATTCGGTCGGTCTTGCCTATCCGCCAGATTGGGGCGAACACTCTGCAAGCTTCCGAAGCGGCGACCGCACAGAACTGCGTCCGGGTATGACCTTCCACTTCATGTCCGGGCTGTGGTTCGGTGACTGGGGAATCGAGATTACTGAGAGCATTCTGATCACAGAGGGCCAGGCCGAGTGCCTTGCGGACTACCCGCGCGAATTGATCGTGATCGAGTGATGAGCATGTTGAACCAGAAAGTTGACGGCGGGGGCAGTGAGCAATTGGATCTCCCAGCTGGGAGCGATGAGCGAATCCTCGCTCTGCGCCACTATATGCACGAGAACCCAGAACTCTCAAATGAAGAGTATGGAACGCAGAAGAAGATCGCACAATGTCTTGCGGACGCAGGGCTAACGAATCCTGGAACCGTTCATAAGACAGGTTTGTTCATCGACATACAAGGTGAAGGAAACGGCATTCCCCTGAATGTGGTGGTTCGCGGCGACATCGACGCATTGCCGATCGATGAGGCACGTCCGGACCTTCCTTATAGATCACGGGCGCCCGGCAAGATGCATGCTTGCGGCCACGACGCGCATGCATCGGCGGCCCTTGGTGTTGTGTTGGCTGCACTGGCGAACCGGCAGCACTTCGCAGGCAAAGTGCGAGTTGTCTTTCAACCTGCCGAGGAGGCTGAGCCTCTCGGTGGTCGATCGGTAGCTGAACAGGGTCTCCTGGACAGCTTCGACTGCGCTGTAGGCATGCATGTGAACCCGGAAATCCCCTCCGGCACGTTCTCCGTTCTCACAGGTCCAGTCACAAAATCTTCCGATGAGTTTCAGGTCATCTTCAAAGGAAGGAAGAGCCATGCTGCGTGGCCGGAGCTGGGCGTAGATGCGATTTCGATCGCCGCCACCTTCGTCACCGAAGTCCAAAAGTTGGTATCTCGAGAGACCCATGCGGACGCTGCTCCGGTGATCTCCATTGGCCGCTTCCACGGTGGCGAGGCAAACAACATCGTCTGCGATTCTGTCGTGCTCGACGGCACGCTACGCACACGATCACCAGAAACGAGGCAACGGCTCCGGACGCGGATTGAGGAACTAGCCACACAGATCGCTGCGATGCACCGCGGCGAGGTTGAGTTCAAGTTGGTTTCCGGCGAACCGGCAGTATTCAACGATCCGACTATCAGTGAAGTGGCGAGAAACGCCATAGCTGAGACTTTTGGTTCCAGTTCCCTTGTTTCAACAAGACCTCTTGCGGGAGCTGACGACTTTGGCTTCTACGCGGAAAAGGTCCCTTCAGTCTACTTCTGGTTCGGATGCCATGATGAAGCCTCAGGAAACAAGACCCACGTCCACACGGCAGAGTTCGGGATCTCGGATGATGACGTGCTTCGCGCGGCACGCGCCGCTTGGGCGATTGTAAGGGCCCTTCAACGGACAGCAAATGAAAGAAAGTTATCATGAACTCCTCAGCGATCAGACACGTGGAAGCTGAACTGGATAGTGGAATGTCGGGACAGGTCGTCATCGGCCTTATCGCTCTTTCGACCGACGTCGTCACCGAATATGAGTTGCGGAAGATGTTGCCTTCGGACGGCGTTAGCATTTCATCAACTCGGATCGAGACACAGAACCCAATTACAATTGAAAACTTGCGTGGACATGCACATGAAATTGCAGAGGCGGCGGAGTTGTTTGTGCCTCGAGAGTCCGTGAATGTCTTCGCCTACGGATGCACGTCAGGATCCGCTCTGATTTCGCAAGCGACACTGGAGGCCCAGCTACATCGCACTGCACCCGGCGCGAAGCTAACCTCTCCAATGACGGGAGCGTACAAAGCATTCAGTCAGTTGGGGATTAGTCGTATTGCCATGCTGACTCCCTATCCGGACGAAGTTACAGCAGCGATGATGGATTGCTTACGCGAGGCTGGCATTTCCGTCGTCTCCTGCGCATCGTTCCATATCGAGAATGATTATGAGGTCATAAATGTGTCTCCGGACAGCATCGTATCGGCAGGCGAAGCGATCAATTCCGATGACATCGAGGCTTTATTCGTACCTTGCACAGGTCTTCGTACTTCCACAATCATTGAGCCACTTGAAGCCCGCATCGGAAAGCCGGTAATTACGGCGCACCAGGCAATGCTATGGGATGCTCTCAGACTTGCTGACTACAAAGTGCCGATAACCGGCCTCGGCAGACTCTTCACCGTATGAGTGTGCCCGAAGTTCAAGGTTAGTTGGACAGCTTGCCGTGGCATGGGACCCCGCAACTTCGTACTTCGTGTCAGTTGGGGAAATCGCGGCGACGCGCTATTTCTCGCCAGCTGTCAAGCCGCGCGATTACCCATAACTCAATTGATGGTGGTTGGACGACAGGGTGAAATTCAGCCAGGGATGGTCCGGTCTTAATTTCTAAATGGAGAGGTAGATGCTTGAACTTGATCGGATCGATGGAAGGATCCTTCAGATTGTTCAGAAAAACAATCGGTTAACGTCTGAAGAAATGGCCAATCGCGTTAACCTTTCGGCATCTGCTTGCCAGCGCCGGCTGAAACGGCTACGCACCGAGGGTGTCATTGAGGCAGATGTCTCGGTTCTGTCTCCGAAGGCACTCGGCCGCCCTGTCACAATGATAGTGCTAGTGTCGCTGGAACGGGAGCGAGCCGACATCGTCGATCGCTTCAAAACTGCGATTCGTATCACCCGCGAAGTGATGCTGGGTTTCTACGTCACCGGAGACGCAGATTTCATTTTGATCGTAACCTCCAAGAACATGGAAGACTACGAGCAATTTACGCGCCGCTTCTTCTACGAAAATCCTGATATTAAGGGCTTTAAGACAATGGTCGCGATGGATCGGGTGAAGGCGGGATACGAGTTTCCAGTTGATCTCGATGATCCTGTGTTCGGGGGAGGCGGGCTATAATAGTCCTTCAAACTCATGCGTTTGGAAAATCATTACCTGACCGGCCAAGACGGTTGCGCGTTTAGCATGTATCAAACGGTCGGATCGTTGGTCTGCCCCGTGGGGTGATGCACTGCTGTCCACCGCAGATTTGAAGAGTTGACGCGCGACCGTTTTGGCGGGTCCAGACGGCGGCCCGGTGCTGGCAGATTTTAGCCCAGCGATGAGCACGGGCCACATGAGAGCAGACTAAAAGACTTTTGAATTACCCGGGAACTCGGAACGCGTCCAACCAACTCCGAAAAGTGATCAGTACTTTCGCAGACACATCCAGAGTCCTCACAGTGGCAAAGCCTTGCACTTTTGGAACTCCGGCAATGCAATGTGTGCTTTCTCGATTTCTGCGTCGTCAGAATTCCGGAATCCTGCGTTGCGCAGGCGAGCGACGCAGTTATGCGCGTGCACGAAAGGGCCGAAAATCTCCAGCGCTTTGGCTTTACGCTGCTGCGACGACAATCTTTCCATGGGGCCATCTATGACCATCAACATCAGGGACATCGCCGAGAAGGACCGCAACACTGTCCTGCATCCGTTCACGCAGCTGAAGGACTTTGCGACCGGCAAGGTGGGTGAGCCGACGATCGTCGAGACGGGCAAGGGGATCCGGGTTCAGGACGCCCGCGGCGACCAGTTTGTTGATTTGCACTGAGAAGTGACCCGGCAGTTGCGCCGAGAATTGACCCGCCTCTTAGGTATGTTTCGTGTCGATGGTGGTGGTCAAGTTCCTGCTTTTCTCCTTTGTCGTTTTGGGTTCATGAGCTGAGCTGTTCCTGAAGCGGAAGCTGTCGTTTCCGGTTTCAAGAATGTGGCAGTGATGGGTCAGGCGGTCGAGCAGCGCGGTGGTCATCTTGGCATCGCCGAAGACGCTGGCCCACTCACTGAAGCTGAGGTTGGTGGTGATGATGACGCTCGTGCGCTCGTAGAGCTTGCTCAGCAGATGGAAGAGCAGTGCCCCGCCTGAGGCGCTGAACGGCAGGTATCCCAGCTCGTCGAGGATGACGAGATCGGAATGGACGAGGCGATTGGCGATCTGACCGGAGCGCCCCTGTGCTTTCTCCTGCTCCAGCGCGTGCAACGTCACAACGGCCGACGCGGATCGGCGAACATCAATCTCAAAATGATGGTTCTCAAGCTGTGAGGGGCGTATGATGCAGATCAGTTCCGCAGGCTTCCTTAAAAGCGTCGACCAGAACTTCCGCCATGCCATGTCCTTCCTTGATCTGCCGGAAGGACTTGCTGAACGGATCATCCAGTGCAACTCGACCTATACCGTGCGCTTCGGAGTTCGCTTACGCGGCCGCATGTACAGCTTCATCGGCTGGCGCTCGGTTCATAGTGAACACTGCGAACCGGTGAAGGGGGGCATTCGGTATGCGTCGAATGCGGATGCTGAAGAGGTCGAGGCGCTGGCCGCACTGATGACGTTGAAGTGCTCGCTCGTCGACGTCCCCTTCGGCGGCTCCGGGCGCGCTGAAGATCGACCCTCGCGAGTGGACCCCGCAGGAACTTGAACGCATCACCCGCCGCTTTACCCAGGAACTCAACAAGCGCGGCCTGATCGGTCCCAGTGTCAACGTTCCAGCTCCCGATTTCGGCACGGGCGAACGGGAAATGGCCTGGATGATGGATGAATTCCGCCGCGCCAATCCGACCGACGTGGTCAATGCGCGCGCTTGCGTGACAGGAAAGCCCTTTTCCAAGGGCGGCATTGCCGGTCGAACGGAAGCGACGGGCCGGGGCGTGCAATTCGCCATCCAGAGTTTCCTTCGGGATCCCCGAACCGTGGGCTTGAACGGCCGGGGCGATCTCAAAGGCGCCTCCGTCATCGTGCAAGGCTTCGGCAATGTCGGCTATCACGCTGCCAAGTTCTTGTCCGAAGAGGATGGCGCACGCGTCACCCTCGTCGTTGAGCGCGACGGCTATGTGGCCAATCCGGAGGGTTTGTCCGTCGAGGCGCTCAAGCAGCACCAAATCCGCACCGGTAGCATTCTCGACTTTGAAGGCGTCAGGTCCTTCACCAGCGATATGGCCGGCATAGAACAGCGCTGCGACGTTCTCATACCTGCGGCGATGGAGAACGCCATCCATGCTGAAAACGCGGAGCGCATCAAGGCGCACCTCCTCGTGGAAGCCGCCAATGGTCCTGTCACCTTCGAAGCCGACAAGATCCTTCGCGATCGCGGTGTGACCATTCTTCCCGATCTCTATGTCAATGCCGGCGGTGTGGTCGTCAGCTATTTCGAATGGGTCAAGAATCTGACGCACATTCCGTTCGGCCTAATGGAACGACGTCGGCGCGAGCGGCGCAACCAGACGATTGCCGCAGCGCTCGAACGGATGACCGGCAAGGAGTTCCCAGGCGATATGCGCGACGAGTTCCTTGAAGGCGGCGCTGAGATCGACCTCGTTCGCTCCGGTCTGGAAGACATCATGCGCAGCACATGGGCCCGTATCGGTGATCTTCTTGAGGCGCAGCCAGAACTCGGTGACTACAGAACCGCCGCCTATGTAGCGTCTATCCGGCAGATTGCTGAGGCCTATGAGGCGATCGGTATCTGACAAGGGGGAATTTGTCTCAAAAAGAAAAAGGCGAGACCGGGCCAACGGCACCGCCTCTCGATTGGTCTGGTTTGCTCGCGACGCCGCCAGACTGATCGGCCTTGCGGAGTCTTTACCAAAGCAAAGGAGCGTTGGATTTCACTCTAAAGGCAGTTTCATCAACCAGTCGCAGGAGTAAGTGTAGTGAAAAAGCCCATTGGAACGACGGCTCGAACAGGCGAAATTTGCCCCGAGAGTGGAAATTGGGAGGTCGTCGGTTCGCCGACAACCACGGCTCCCATCGCGAAAGGTAACCGTATGCCCCCCTACGGCAGTAAGGCTGTTACCTGGAAACTCATCAGATATGCCTAATGAGTGAAACTTGGCCCCTGCGAACACGCAGGGGCCATACCGTACCGGAGGAGACGAACGGGCAAACCGTATGGATGTCCCTCCAAGCTCAACCTCGCCAACAATTTGCAAGAAAAGCGGGCTCGGCGAGCGCTGCTCCTACAACCTTCGCCTCGACCCCCGGAGATTAGCGAACAGTGTTAGCGATCGTGGACGACTCCGGCCCACTTTTATACTTGCCCGTGGCGGGCCGATCGCTGGGACCGCGGGGCGGGTTTCGGTACATCTTGCGGATCACACGAAGGTGAAATCCCAAGCGGTAAGGCCGAGCGCGGCAAGATCGGATACACTATGCACACTGCCTAGGCGGGCAAACTCATCCGCATGGTTTTCGGAGGTGATATAGGCCAGAACAGCGGTTTTGGTCAGGTCGTCGTGGTAGACAATGATGTCGCCGGTGGTCTCGCCGGCGATCGCATTCGCGGCGCCATCGCCCGAGAAGAAACTCTTGTCGGTGACGACCACGACGTCCTCGCCGTTCGCCTCCGAGGCCGCACCGCTGTGGAAGGTATCCACCGGGTGGCCAGACCGCGAACTGGCGTGACTGACGAAGTTCGCGCCGGAACCGTCGCTGTAATAGCCTGCCGCGTCAAAGGCGAAAGTGTCCTCCGTCGGGTCGAAATCCACGATGACCGTAGGCCAGTTCGCTGCGTCGCGGACCGGATTGTGGGATTGGAACACAAAGGTGTCTTGGTCGTCGCCGAAGACATGGTCCTTGCCTTCGTCACCGATGAACCGCTGCGCCGCCTCCGTCGCTGTTGGCGACGGCGATTGCTGTCGATTTGCGCACCGGTCCCGGAACTGCAGTTTTGCACCGGCTGTCATCAGGTGGCCCTGGCCCTAGAGCTCTTTAAGGGCGGTCGCCGCACGACTCTTCCCCGAGCCGGAGGTTTCGCACGAGTTTCGAGTGTTCTGAGCGAAACTGGATCTGCCGTCACTTAGCCGGTCATGTCGTTTTCAATTCCAGCGATTTGCCCTTGAGTAACGGTGGACTTGGCGATCCGCCGCAATGACTTGAGCTTGTTGCCGCCCTGAAGGCCCGAAATTCAGTGATCCCGATCGGCTTCAGTCGGGCAGTGGCGTGAACAAATCACTCAGTCCGGTCCAGTACAATTTTCAATGATCTGAGGACGTCGGCTGCGTCGATGAGAGCGTCCCTGGCTTGTTCCGGGAGCAGGTCGCCAGCGCGCTCCGACGATAACCTGAGATCAATAAGAACGTCCCTGGCACTGTGTATTCCTGCCACGCCAGCCTGGTTGCGCATCTCGCGGATAGTATCAGTCTAGGAGGCGGCTTACCTCATAGTGCGTGAGTTCCTCTACGCCATTTGCTGCCCTAATTAGCTCTGCAATGAAATCCGTCGTTGAGCTCATTGTCCGATCCTGCAGGCTCATCCTTGAACAGAGACTGTCTGATATAATCTTCAGCCTATCCACAGTCCTGTCACGCCGCCGAAGGTTCTTCCGGATAAATGCCAGCTGTAGTTCTTAACATCAAGTTTGGATCGTCAAATTGATTATCCGCATGGAACCATCCGCGCTGTGCATAAATCGTAAGCTTGTGTTTCAAGCGCATCAAGGCGGTTTTACCGGGGAAGTGCTGGGTTATCGAATACTTGCCCGCATCGTGCAAATGGGCGTGAGTACGTCAGAGTGAAAACAACCATGGCTATAATCCGTCAGTGGCCATTCTGCTTTAGCCACCGCAATGCCTGAATACAGGGAGGAAAGGAAGTGCCCGATGATCCGATGCGATTCCCTCGGCGTCGGTTGCAAATGCCAGATATCTTGCACGAGGATGAGAAGAGGCACGACGGCAGCAGACCTGGCGCGTTTTTAACGTCGCTCAGCGCGGCGCTACCTGCGGCGATGCCTGCGGGAGAGGGGCCTGCATGGAGGTATCAGCGACGCCATTTTCCCCATCTCTCCAATTTTCATGCTCCTGTCTCACCACACACCGTTCGGTGCAATGCTTACCACAACCCCTTGGTAGCGGCGTCGCATGCGAATGCCCTTCAGTCTCCCGGCTTGATTGCACTCGACATGCGCATGTCCGACCTCCGGCAGTGTCAGACATGTGACATGCCCGCGATAGAGCTAGCCTGTTGTTTCGAAAGGAGCTTCTCCTTTGGCACGGTGCATGCTTCGAAATCGGCAAACTCGCAAGCACTTGAACAGGAGTAATTCAAGATCACCGGCCAAGAAGCGTTCTCTATCCGTGAACACGACACCACGCGAGCCGCCTAGGTAATCGACGCGGGCATTGGGCCGGGACAGGGAGTAACGAGTGACTGGAAACGGCATTCATGCGGAGGGGAGTGATGAGGGTTTTCGTGTGGCGTCGACGCATGCCGCGGATGGTTTGGTAGGAGAACGACTCAACATGGGGTCGTTACAAGAGTAGTGCGTAGGTGTCCGAAATCCGTGAACAAAGCAGGAATTTGCTGGTTCATCGGTTCAGGCTGCCAAGAACGCCGGTCGGGGTACTCGAATAGGACGGAACTCTCCTGCGGCCGGCCTTGCCTTGCCGCTCCAATCGTAAGTGCCCATCAGATTGATGTGTTCCCAAATCTGCGGCGAGACATGGCGTAGCAGCGCTGCCGGTAGATCGTCCCCTCCGGAACGCAAGTGATCGACGACACGTGAAAGGTAGACCGTGTTCCACAGAATGATGGCGCTGACCACCAGGTTGAGGGCGGAGGCGCGATAGGCTTGGCTCTCAAAGGAGCCATCACGGATTTCGCCGCGCTCGTGAAAGAATACCGCGCGGGTGAGCTTGTTGCCGGCCTCGCCCTTGTTGAGTCCAGCCCGGCATCGCAGGCGCAGTGCCGGATCGGAATGCCATTCGATCATGAACAGCGTTCGTTCGATCCGGCCGAGTTCGCGCAGGGCGCGGGACAGCAGATTGTTTTTCGGCAGGGCAGCGAGCTTTTTCAGCACGGTCGAGGGCGCGACAACGCGGTCCTCGATCGACAGGCCGATGCGCAACAACTCGTCCCAGGCCTCGCGGATCGAGTGGGTGTCGATACGGTTCGCCGATGTGACGCTTCAGCAGCGGATAGGTGCCAGCGTCCTCGAAAACGTGCAGCCGCCAATCCTTCAAGTCCCGCAGGCGCGGTGCGAACCGCTTGCCGAGCAGGGAAAACATAGCGAAGACGTGGTCGTTAGCGCCACCGGTGTCGACATAGTGCTCATCAAGCTCGAGCCGGCTCTCATGACCGTAGAGCCCATCGAGAACATAGGCTGCTTCGCTTTCGGTCGCACCGATCGGCAGGATGTAGAAGTGTCCGTGCTGATCGGAGATCCAGGTGTAGAACTTGCCACCCGGATCACGGCCATAGTGGGCGTTGACGTCGCTTCTCTTTGCGCTTGCGCGGCGGCGCGGAAGAACTGCCCGTCTGAGGACGATGTCGTGCCGGTGCCCCAGATTTGCGCATAGGGATGCGCAAGCTGCGCATCAATAATCCGGGCAACACTCGTCTTGAAGGTTTCATGGCGAAGATGGAAGAGCCGGGCCCAGGCGATTTGTCGGGCACTAACGCCGTCCGAGGCGTCGGCCATCCGTTTTGGGCCGAGGTTGGTTGCGTCTGCGAGGATGGCCGCATAAAGCGCTGGCAGACTACGTACCGGTTCGCCGGTGCGCAGGTGCGTGAAACAGCTGGAAAAGCCGGTCCAGGCATCAAACTCGGCGATCAGGTCCGTAATCTCGATCAGCGGCATTCGGTCGAGACATTGCCATTTCACGGCTTCCGCCGCCTTGGGTACGTTCGAGCGTTGCGGCGAGACGATGAGAACGCCGTCGGCCATGCGGACGCCGGGCACCTTGCCGGAGCGCGCCCGATAGGCGAACTGCTTCAGCTTGAAATCCAGTTCCCGCTGTTTCTCGGCGAGCCAGGAATCGACGTTGCGCGGAACACCGAGGCCGAGATCATCCGCCTCGACCCGGTCGCTGAAGGCGGGCGGCGGCATAAGGTGAGCGTCGAGCGGACGGTAGCTGCGCGCCCCCACTACCCAGACATCGCCTGCCCTCAGTCGGTCGCGTAATGTTGCGAAGGTGGCGACTTCGTAGAGTCGACGATCCGGTCTTCCTTCGGCGAAAACGACCTTGCGCACGTTTGGCTTTAGATGCCCGACCGGCACCTTCCCGGCAGGCCACGACGTTCGTCCCGATTATGCCGCAGTACATCGAGCGCCGCCAGCAGAGGATCATGCCGTCGCGCCGATTTGAACTCCAAGGCTTGCAGCAACGCGTGTGCCGAACGGCGAACACCGTCGGAGCGTTCTGCCGCATCCAGCAGCGGATCCGGATCAGCCGTCTTGGCAAGTAGGGCGTGCTGTTCATTGACGCTTGTGCCGAGAGTCACGAATCCGGCGGGTCTTGGGTTTCGATAAAGCGGTGAATTCGTTTGCGGGCCATGTGATCCGCGGCCTTGAAGAGGATGGAACTTGTCGCCTCGAAGACAAATCGTTTGCTGCAAGTTCAAACCATTCGTTTCGCCGCGGACTTCCGGGCGAACGTCTCTGGACTATTACTGAGAGTCCTGCTTTCCGGAGTTGTAGTCTCAGGCACTTCCGTCCACGAGCATAGGGGGACGGCTCTCGATGCGTACGTTCAAATCCGTAAGTACGCCTGCAAGTATAAGGCCTTTCGACTGCACGTCACAAGGGGTGACGAAAACCGGGTCAATTACCGGTCGGCAACATTGGAAATGTGCAGCAGCATCCCCAATGTTTATCGATGGAGAATGATATGACTCGCTTCGCTTATCTCCGGCAAGAATGATTTTCCCGCCAAGAGGCTGTGGGTACCCGTCAAAGATGGTGAAGGCTGTCACTCCTGGCCGCAGTCCTTCTTCATCGACGAATAGCCAATGCGACTCGTGCGCAACCTCGCAACCGAGCAAATCACTGATCGGCTTGACGCTGACGGCGCCGGCAAGCTCAACAGCTCGAAAGAGCGTAGTTTCCGGATCCAACAGATAAACTAGATTCTCCATCTTACTCCTTCCCACAGTGAAGCGGTCTCATACCGGTCAACCGGATCGAGCTGTGATTGGTGCACCTCAGCTGCTGAGGCTATGCCGCAATCCGCGCGTTAATAATAATTGATTATTTGCATGCCACCCATCCGCGCCATGGATGCAACACGAGATCTTCGCCGTTCAGCAAAGGGCGGACTTGAGCTCCGTACGCCCCAAATCGGTGCTCGGGTGAGTCTCACGCTGTACCGGAATCCACTACAAAGGCTGCGTATTGCTTTTCACGGCGTAGCACCTTGAAACCTCGGCCGGACGCACAAACCAGGATCGCTGTCGCTGTTTCCGTCGGCTCAGTCCTGTGCGACAAATGGCCCTCAACTGCGGCAAGCGGTCCCCTACCCCTTCCTACGCAATTGTGTTTTATGCCACACGCACAGGAACCGCCCTGATCGGCGGACTTGTAAAGAGCGAAAGGTAAGCGCTCATGAGACCACGAAGGGCCACCGTAAGGCTGCCGAACGCCTGGCTTCCGGGAGCCGATTGGGCTGATCGCTACGAGGTCCTCGTCCTGACCCAACGGATGACAGCAACCGAGGCGGCACGGCGAGCGCTTGAGAGTGCACCCCACTGGGTGCGGAACCTTCTGAGTTTTCGCAACCGCCTCGTGCCTTTGGTCGGTCTGAACGCAACCGCGGACACGAGGCATTCCGATCTGGTCGCCAGCCTCCCTCTGATGCACAGCGACGACCGCCAGACAGTATTCGGCTATGATGACCGCCACCTACTTTTTCGCCTGATCGTGGATGTCGGCGATGGGCCGGCTGATGGCCAGATTGTCGGCATGACCACGCTCGTGCGCCGCAGGAGCCTTAGGGGCTGGCTCTATCTTGCCGCTGCCATTCCGTTTCATAAGGCGATTATCCCGTCGTTGCTGACGGCGGTTGAACGACCCGGCCAAAACACATCGCGCAGACAGTGAACACTCGGCGACAGAGGAACAGCGCCCAGCTGTAAAACGACCTGCAATTCGAAGAAGTCTTAGAGGCTCCCGCGTTACTCAATCAACCGAGGCACCTCTCCACGCTGTCCTATTTGCTGAAGTGCGCGGAAACACATCGCCCCGCAGTAGGCATCATGAAAACAAACGCTGATCATTCGCCTCGTGGATCCAAAACCCGAAGCCTGATTCACGTCGTCCACGCGGCGTCCGCGAATTTGCGATTACAAGCGACCGCAAAGCGGCGTCGCGACCGCGCAAATCAATGGCAAGGGTCGCGGGCCAGTGCCCACGACTCTACTGCGCGTTAAGCACTGCCATGAACTCGCCTCGCCACGCGTGCACCACATAGTCAGCCTGTGGGCAGCAACGCCCAGAGCCCGGTTATCAGCGTTGACACCATAAATCCCAGAACCAGGAGCTCGGCGCGTTTGCGCTCACGAAGAATGCTAGCGGGGCCTCGGGCCCAGCGCGGAAGCAATCGAACGTCTGCTTGCCTTTTCGTATTCATATAATCAATTCCTGCAATGCAACAAATGATTTTACTGAAGGGATGTGGCTGTACTAGACAATAGTCCATTAAAGTAGGAGCCGCGAAATGCGCAGCAACTGGTAACCTACTGGTGTTGACTATCGGACAAAGCGACTATCCTCTGCTAATGAAAGGGAGAAAAACTATGTCTGATGCAAAACTGCAAAGCGTACTTTCTTCTCTTTCGAAAGTGCACAAGCAGTTGGATTCTCTTCCGTCCAGTCCGGCACCAGATGCAAGCTATGTCAAACTAAACACAAATGAGAATCCATTTGCGTTGCCGGAAGCAGTAATGGAGAGCGCTGTTGCCGCTGACCTTGCCCCCAAGTTTTATCCAGTTTTGAGTTCGCTCCAGCGGTTTTGGGTTGCTGCAGTTGCGGCGGTAGCGGCGGGTTGCGGTGCGGAGCCATTTCGGCTGCGCAGCACCGCATCACGTCGCGGGCTGATGGTCT
>NZ_JADYVD010000071.1 GCF_020193575.1 Ensifer sp. IC4062 | reverse complement strand
TGCCAATGACGCACACGTGTGTGATGTCCTGCGACACGTCAAGTCCGACGAACTGTTCCATGACCTACTCCCGGGTTGGGTTGTAACAGCGGCAGGATAGCACTGACCGCAATTATCCCATGTCGGTCCCGGTTTCCGCCCTTCGGGCGCCGCTATGCTTAACCTCCTGCGGCTGCCCTTTTAACCGGTCAAGCGGTGCGCGAACTGGCTTTGGCTGCGCCTCCGCCTGGTATGCTCATTTGTTTGCTTTTGAGGGGAAAGAGGGCTCTGCCCGCCTCTCCCCCAACAAGGCGAAAATCGGTCTCCCCGTCCTTCCTACCTCGCCTTCGGCTCGCTCCGTGCAGGATCGTCGCGGATCCGCATGTGCGGATTAATGCGTCGCCCCTTCGGCTCACGCCTCGGGCGGGTGATCCCTGTTCCAATCAACAAGCTCCTCGCGGGGCGTTAAAGATCGACCTGCGGGCCAGTCTGTCGGGAGCCACCTGGTGATCCTGCGCCGCGAGCGCCCAGAGGGGACGAGTGCCCCGATGGATTGGCCGCGATCGACGCCCCGTGGGGAGTTGCGCCTTCGAGCGCCAGAACAGGGCCGGCGAGGTTCGCGGCCGCCCGTCTGTGCAACGAAGGAGACGCCATGAAAGACACGAATGTAGCTTATGTCGGCGTAGATTGGGCCTCGGCGACCCATTATGCCTATGCCCTCGACGCAGCCGGCCAGAAGCTCGGTCATCGCTCGTTCCCGCATAGCGGAGAGGGACTGGTCGAACTGGCAAACTGGATCAGGTCCCTTACAAATCTCGAGCCGGGCAGCGTCGCCATCGGCATTGAAGTGCCGCATGGCCCGGTCGTAGAGCATCTGATGGACGCCGGCTTTCTCGTGCATGCCGTCAATCCCAAGCAGCTCGATCGGCTGCGGGATCGCTTCACCATGGCCGGCGCCAAGGACGACAGGCTCGACGCTTTCGTCCTGGCCGATTCGATGCGAACGGATCTGCGTTTCTACCGCTTCCTCGAGCCCGTACACCCGACCATCATCGAGCTGCGGGAGTGGTCGCGGATGGTCGAAGACCTTTCGGCAGAGCGCAACCGGTTGGCCAATCGTTTCCGCCATCAGCTCTGGCGATATTTTCCGCAGATCGTCGATCTCTCTGAGGATTGGGCGCGGGACTGGATACTGGACCTGTGGGAATTGATCCCGACTCCGGCCAAAGCCCGGGGCGCCAGGACCAACGCGGTCGCACGGCTGCTTCAGCGGTCCCGAGTTCGGAAATGGTCGGCGGAATCCCTGCTCGTCCACCTGCGCGCGCCGCCGATCGCGGTTGCGCCGGGCGTCACTGAAGCCTGCGTCGCGCACTGCCAAGTCATCATCGCGCGCCTTCGTCTGGTGATGGAGCAGATGAAGGCTGGCATGAAACAACTCGAGCGGCTGTGTTCCGCGGTGGCCGATCTTCCTTCGGTCGAGCCAACCGCGCCAGATACCCGATGCGATCCGGACATTCTGCGCTCGCTGCCCGGGGTGGGGCCGATCGTGCTCGCTGCGCTGCTTTCGGAAGGCCACGACGCTATCCGGCGGCGGGATGCGGCGGCGCTTCGAGCGCTATCCGGCGTCGTTCCCGTGACGCGGCGCAGCGGCAAGCAGTATACGGTCGTGATGCGCCAGTCCTGCCCGCATCGGCTCCGAACGGCCGTCTATCATTGGGCGAGGGTCGCGGTGATGCACGACTTCCATTCCCGGAACCGATACAGCGCCATGCGCCGGCGAGGCCATTCTCATGCCCGCGCGCTACGTTCGGTCGGAAGCCGCCTGATCGGCGTCGCCTGCGCCATGCTTCAAACCGGGGAACTGTTCGACAAGGACCGTATACCTCAGGTTCAGCTTGAATAGGTCTCGTCGGCAGGGCGAGGAGCCCCCCCAACAGCGCAGCGCCCGGCCGACGACTGCGGCGCAAAGCGCCGCCAGAGACCAAACGCGCGTGCTTTGCACGCTCCACTCTTGAGTCGACAACGCTTAGGGCTCCGCCCTCGGCGCGCTTCGGAGCGCCTTCCGCCCAGCTTCCTCCACGCTGGCGCGCTGCGTGCAGCCGGTTCCCCGCGAAGGCGCCCACTCCGCTTGCACACCCGCTGCTCGCCGCGAGGCAGGGGTTGCAGCGCAGCGCTGCAAGCCGCGAATTGAAGGGAGGAAGGAGATGGTTGAGCAAGCCAGAAAATCAGCTTGCAAAAGGTGGGGAGTCCCCTCCGATTTGTCGCCTTGCCCCCCTCTCCCCCGCTGCTCCGCGCGAGCTCGGGAGCAGGAGCGGGGGCTCCTGCCCCTTCGGGCATGAGGCCGCTTCGCGGGAATAGGGAAAAAGGAACCATCATGACTGACATCATCACTGTTGCATTGAGCAAACTGGACGCCGATCCGAGGAACGTGCGCAAGTCCTACAGCGCCGAGGGTATCGAGGCGCTGGCTGCGAACATTCGCGCCGACGGCTACCGGCTTCTGCAGAACCTCGTTGTTCGTAAGGGCGACAAGAAGGGCCGCTATTTCGTCGTCGCCGGCGGCCGCCGATTGGCTGCGCTCAATCTGTTGGCGGAGGCGGGCGAGATCGCCAAGGATTACCCGGTCGAGTGCAAAGAACGCGAAGGGGAGATCGCCACGGAAGTCAGCCTCGCAGAGAACGTCATGCGCGAGGAAATGTTAGGTTCTGCGTCGCAACTGTCCTGTTGAGTTCGTATGACCGTCATGGTTGTGGGCCATATTCGCGGGGCATATCGAGGAAGGCACACGGACGTCCGGGTCAAGTGTTCCCGCAGCGTAGCGAGGACAACACTTGATGCGGCGGCGACACCACAAGCTTTTTGATGGGGTGCAGGCGAAGTCCTGCACCCCTGCCACGTGGCGAACGGGAGAGCGCGAGGGGAACCCCTCGCATTCAAAAGAGAAGAGTGCGCCGAAGGCGCTCCGCTCAAGATAACATCCGGTTCGAGAAACTGTCTTCTTTGTTGCTGCGCAGGGCTTTGGGTCCTGCCTGATGTCTTTTGCCGTTTTGAACGGCGGCGAGCAAAGAGGACAGATCGTGGTGCGGATCATCAGGGCGGCGATGGGTTATGCCGCAATCCCGGCCGGCTTTCCAATTTTGGTGTCGGAACGGATGTCGATCATCGAGCCGGCGTTTGCCTGGCTGATGGAGCTGGCGACGATTCCCGGTCGTAGCCATGCCGCGGAAACTATCCGGACTTACGGCGAGCACTTGCATGACTGGTTCGACGGCCTGGAGCAATCCGGTCTCGACTGGCGCGGTGTGAGCGAGGCTGAGATTGCGGCCTGGCGCAATCGCATGCTGTCACAGCCGAGCCCGCATACGAAACGGCCATACGCGCGCTCGACGGTGAACGATCGGGTCCGTACGGTCTGCCGGTTCTATGCATGGGCGCAGGGCCGCGGCTGGATCGAGAGCCTGCCGTTCCACTTTGTCGATGTGCGCGTGGGTTCCGGCCGGCGACAATCGTTTCTGGGGCATGTGGATGGGCATCCGGGGATCATGGCGGCGAACATCCTGACGGTCGCCGAGCACGAACGTTTGCCGAGACCGTTGCGGGTCGACCAGTTGCACCGGGTGTTTGCGCATCTCGAGATGCCCTACCGGTTGATGGCGGAATGGGCGCTGGCGACGGGACTGCGGCGCAAGGAGCTCTGCGGCCTGGCTGTGTTCCAGGTTCCGGAGACGGCGCATCTGGATGACGACGATCATCCTCTGATTGGCGTGCCGCTGACGATCACCAAGGGTGACAAGCCGCGCACGATCTACCCGCCGATCCGCCTGGTCGACCGCACGCAGCGCTATATCGACGAGGTTCGCACGCCGCAGGCCCGGGCGTTGCGGCGCCAGCGCCCGGATTATCGGCCGCCCTCCACGCTCTTTCTCAACCTTCAGGGAAACGCCGTCAGCAAGACGCGATTGACAGCGGTGTTTGCTGAGGCGTTCCGGGCGGCCGGTGTGACGGGAACCTTGCATTACCTGAGGCACACATTCGCGATGACGATGCTGGTGCGGTTGCAGCGGCAGGCATTGACCACGCCGGACCTCAATCCGCTGAAGATCGTGCAGGTTCTGCTGGGGCACAGCTCGATCCAGAGCACGGCGATCTACCTGCGCTGCGTCGAACTGAACGCGCGGGAACTCGCCGACAGCATCGACTATCTCTATGGCGAGCTGATCCCCGATGGCCGTTAGACGCGAGCGCATCGACCGGCGTCTGGCGACCGCGGCGCCAATCGTTCTGGATCAGCCAGCCGATACCATCGTCGTCTTCCGCGACGGCTGGGGCGAGGTCACAAAGCGTTACGATCTTGGCAAGCTCGGATTGCCGTCGGACATCGCGATACTTGTAGCCGATGCTTTCCGTCACCATCATGCAGCGTCGAGCCGGGAGACACAGCGTCATTGCTGGATGGCGCTCCGGGCGTTCGCGCGCTTTGTGGTGGAGGACGGCCAGGTCCCGTCCGCCGACGATCTGACCAGTGCGATGGTGGGGCGCTACATCGCGTGGCTGGATCGCCAGGTTGTAGGACAGACGAACCAGCCCTGGTCGAAGGGATCGCGGGCGAATGTGCTGATGCAGCTTCGCCAGATGATCGACTGGACCAAACGCCGGCATCCGTCCCGGCTGCCGTCGCGGATCGACTTCCCGTGGCGTGTCTGGCCGAACCGCAATGCCGACACGCGGCCGCGTCTTGGGGCGGCTGACCTCAAGGCGATTCTGCGCGCGTGCTATGAGGAAATCGATGAGGCGTGGGAGCGCTTCGAGATAGGCCGGAGCATTCTTGCGACGAGCGACGCGGTCGATGGCGTCGATTCCGAGCTTTGCCACCTGGTCTGGGCACTTGCGGGTGTGAATGCCGGCGTGCTGCCGTCGCGGACGCTTGCGATCCGCAGCGGTGTCAACATATCGGCGGTCAATCGTCATGGCGGCCTTCGTCACCTTGGCGGTTATCTTCACCTGACCGGCGAAACGGTCGTCGCATTCTTTATCGCGCTTTCGATCCAGACGGCGGGCAATCCGGATGCACTGCGACTGGTCACGCGCGACTGCCAGGTGGCGCATCCGCTGGATGAGCATCGTATCATCGTCGAGTGGGCCAAGCCCCGGGCCGGCGCGAAGGTGAAGCGCGCGCAGCGGCGATCCTTCGACCGCCGTCGGCGACATGCGGCGCCGAACTTAATCGATAAATTGCTGGCGATGACCGAGCCGCTCGCGGCCCGGGCCAGTCGCCAGGATCGGAGCCGGCTATTCCTGGTGAACAGTGAGAAGAAGGACGCGGTGACGCTCGTCGTTGAGGCGACCTTGTCGCATGCCCTGAAGGCGTTCATCAAACGCTCGAATGCCCGGATATCCATCTGGAACAAGGCGGCGCCCGAGCGCGCCAGGCAACTCTTGCCGGATTTTGCCGCCGTTCTGCTGCGGGGCAGCGTCGCCACCGAATATTACAAGGCGTCCGGCGGCGATATCGTCGCGACACAGGACGTGCTCAACCATGCCCGCGCCGACACGACCGAGCTTTATATCAAGGGGCCTCAGACACGCCGCATCCAGGGCGAGACGATCGCCCGATTGCAGGAGCTGATGCTTGGCTGGATCGTCGGTCCGAAGGCTGACGCGCAAGATCAGGCGCAACGCGACAGCATTGCGCTGGCGAAAGATGCGACGGTTCCGTTCAGCCATGATTGCCTCAACCCGGTCGCGGGCACAGCGCCTGGATCGGCGGCTGGCAGGATCTGCCGGCACTTCGGCGGATGCCTGCGCTGCCCGGGACTGGTCATCCCGATCGATACGGAGCACATGGCGCGTGTCCTTCAGGCGAAGGAGGAACTGGATCGCGCACGTGAGCGCATCGATCCGCGACGCTTCGAGCTTCTGTATGCGCCGAGCCTGCGCATTCTGACTGACGACATCCTGCCCGACTTCCCGCCCTCGCTGCGTGCGGAGGCCGAAGGTCGAATGTTGGCTCTGCCAATCCTGCCGGAGCTGGAGTGAGCGATGCAAGCGTCCACGGCACCCGATCTTGCAGTCACGGCAAGGCCAGCGCTTCGGATATCGGCGCGCTCGGTATGGTCAGACCAAGTCTGGCATCTCGACGGCCATCGCCCCGGCGCAAACCGGAGTGACTTCTCGCTCGACTGGGGATTTGCCCTGGCCGACGACAGCGGGTTCAGCGATCCGCAATGGGCTGACTGGCGAGAGGCGGCCAAACTGTTCCTGTGGAGCCTGAAGCTGGACCCGCCTGCAGGCCGCCGCAACGTTCACGATTCGACGATCGTCCGCGTCTTTAATATGCAGAGGACGCTGATCCGCTGGATGGCGGCGCAAGGGTACCGCAGCTTCGCCGATCTCGACCGCGATGGCAGCGATAGGTTCTTGGCGGCGATGGCGCAGCGTCCTGGCAGCAAGCCGGGCAAGGCGCTGTCGGCCATGACCCTGCAACACTACGCAAATTTGCTGACGCTTCTGTATCTCCAAGGATCGAAGTTCCCGGAAGTGGCAATTGATGATCCATTCCCAGGAATCGTGCCGCCGTTCGTTCGGCGTGACCGAGGTTGGCTTCCGTATACGCCGGACGCGGTCGCCGTGCCATTGGTCTCGGCGGCTTTGCGGCTGATCGAACAGCCGGCGGACGAAGTCATCGCTTTGCAAACGCAGGCGCAGGTTGCGTATGACGATGCCCTTGCCAGGGGCATCAGCCAGACGAAGGCCGGGTTCGTCGCGACCGACGCGATCAGGGAGTTTACCTTCTCGACCCTGTCCGGAGAGGAATCTCCCTGGCATGAAGCGCCTGTCACCAGCACCAAGCAGGTGCGGTATCTTGCAGATCGCATTTACGACGCCTGCTTTGTCGTGATCGCTTATCTGGTCGGCGCCCGCGTCTCGGAGATCCTTGGCCTTCAGGTCGGCTGCATTGAACAGCATCCTGCCAGTGACGGCAGCGAGAGCTTCGCCTATCTTGCCGGTCAGATCTACAAGACGGCGCACAGCGTTGATGGCGAAGCCCATCGCTGGGTTGCTCCAGCGCCGGTCGAGCGAGCCATCCTCGTCATGGAGCAACTGACCGCTCGCCTGCGGGCCCAAAGCGGGCGATCCGAGCTCTTTCTGGTGATGGCCAGCACGGGCCTTGTCGGTCCCGCTGCGAGAACTGACCTGCCCGTCGTCTCCACGATCATACGGCGGCTGAACGATCTGTTCGCACCGTTCATCGACCTGCCGGACCACGAGGGCGAGCCCTGGCATCTGAACACCCATCAGGGCCGAAAGACCTTTGCGCGCTTTGTCGGCAAACGCGACCGCACCGGACTACATGCGCTTCAGGCGCACTTCGGCCATGTGACCCGGGCCATGACCGATCGTGGCTATGTCGGAACCGACTTCGCGCTTGACGACCTGATCGATCGGCATACCCGGGAAGAAACCCGCGCCGCCCTGGAAGAGGCGCTGACGGCGACGACGCTCGCCGGCAAGGGTGGACGCATGATTGCCGCTCGCTCGCAGTTCCGCGGGCGCACACGCGACGGCGATGTCCAGGCTTATGTCCGTTTCCTGATGGAAGAAACTGACCTCCGGCTCGGGGTCTGCGACTGGGGCTATTGTGTCTACCGCGTCGAAACGGCTGCCTGCTTCGGCGATGAGAAAGGACCCAACCCCGCGCTGCGGACTGAAAGCACGTGTCTCACCTGCGCCAACTTTGCGGTCACGGCCCGGCATCGACCGGTCTGGCAGGCGCGCCGCGACCGCAATGCCGATCTTCTCGCTCACCCCGGGCTGGACCCGGTCAGCCGCCGTGTTGCGGAAACACGGATCATCGAATGCGATCGCATCCTTGGCGAACTCGATCATGGAAAGGATGGTCGCGATGGCGCGTAAATCCAGAAAAACACCGGCGATGACTCCGCAGGAAAAACGCCTGCGCAACACCGACCGCAAGCTGCGGGAGGCTCTGGAGCGCCTGGTGAAGGGACTGCCCACGCACCCGGACCTGCAAAAGCGATCCTACCGTCTGACCATTGCCACGCTCGCACGCGAAGCGCGTGTCGGCCGCAACGCCATCTACACCAACCACCGCTCGATGATCGACGAGTTGCGTCGCGCCAGCGATCGCAAGATCGTGCCCGAGAAGCTGGCGGCCTGGGAAGACAAACTCGCCCAGCAGCGCGCTCTGATCCAGGTCTTGCAGATCGAGGAGCGGCGTATGGTGACGGAAAATGCCGTCCTACTGAAGCGCATCCTCGAAGCCGAAACGGAGGTTGAGCGGCAGAAGCGTCACAATGCCCGCCTGATCGCTGAACGCGATCGCGCCGTGAAGCCAGTGCCGCTCACTCGCGGGCCAAAATCCTGACGTCGTGGCGATCGGCGTCGCTGCGGTCCTCGAAGGACAATTGTCTTCCCCATTGCCTGCGACGACCATGCCCGGCATGATCTGCGGCATGCTTGACCCCTTCGATCCAGACAGCTTCATTGTGCGCGCCGAGATTCATATCCTTGGCATCGAGCCCAAGATCAGCCGCACTCTCGAACTGCCAATCACTCTCAACCTCGCCCAACTCCACGAGGTGCTGCAGGTCGCCTTTGGCTGGACCGACAGCCATTTGCATCAGTTCAATATTGGCGGCCTTATCTACGGAGCCCCGGAGTTCGATGAGGACGGTCTGTCCGACAGCCGGACCTTCGAGGCGACCGAGGTCAGAATGATCGACCTTCACTTCCCGTACGACCGCGACGAAAGCGCTCTGACGATCCTCTACGAATACGACTTCGGCGATAATTGGCGTCATCTGCTGCGTCTGGAGCGCGTCGCCCGCGAGGAAGGTGTGCAATATCCCCGCTGCATTGCCGGCAAACGGTCCGGGCCTCCAGAAGATGTTGGAGGAACTTCAGGTTATGCCGACTTCCTCGACGCCTGGCTCGATCCTGAGCATGATGAGCACAAAGCCATGCGGCGATGGGTAGGCCGCAAGTTCCATCCGGAAACTTGCAATCTCGATGACATCAATAAGGCGATTGCCAAGGCCATGCGCGTATCAAAGGGCAACTATCGCTTCCGTCGCGAAAGTGCCTGATTGACGGCCCCAAGAGAGTTGCGGAGCCAAAGATACACTCGAACTACCGCTCACAGCTGAAAAGTCCTTAGAATCAGCGTCATCCAGCTAACAGGACACTTGACGCATAACCTAAGAAATGCACCCGGTTGACCAGTACGAGGCGTTTGGCGCACTAGCCAAACAGGGAAAAGACATTGCCGACATAGCCGCCCGGTTCGGCACGACCGAAACAATTGTCCGCAAGCGGCTGGCACTCGCCCGCGTTTCGCCAATCCTTTTGCAGCAGTTCCGCGACGAGGACATGAGCTTTGCGCAGCTATCGGCCTTCACGGTCAGCGATGATCATGAAAGGCAGGTGACCGTCTGGAACTCGCTCCCTTCCTGGAACCGCGACCCTCATTCGATCCGGCGAGCGCTGACCGAGGAAATGATTCCGGCCACGGACAAGCGCGTGCAGTTCATCGGAGGGTTGGCGGCTTATGAGGAAGTCGGCGGATCGGTTAAGCGAGACCTCTTCGACGACCGCAACGCCGGTTACGCAATGGACGCCGCTTTGGTCGAAAAGTTGGTGGCGGAAAAGCTCGAGACGGCCGCCGCGACCGTTCGTGCCGAAGGCTGGAAATGGGTCGAGTGCTCCGCCACGGCCCCTGCCGGTTATCATGCGATGAAGCGCCACTATCCCGAGGCTCTTCCTCTTGCCGATGAAGATCAGGCGGCGCTTGATGCCGCACAGGCTGAATACGACGAGATTGCCGAGTTGATTGAAAGCGGCATGGCCGACGACGAGGCAGAGGCGAAGCTTTCCGACCTCGAAAAGCGGATCGACACCCTCAATGCCCGATCGGAAGTCTATAGCGCGGAGGCGTTGGAACAGGCGGGAACCTTCGTGTTCCTCGACTATTGCGGCCGGCTTGCCATCGAGCGCGGCTTTGTGAAGCCGGGAGAAGTCGAGGGGGCGGGAGATGGGGACGAGGACGGCGAAGGCTTGCCGAGCGCCAGCAGCGCGGCAACACCCAAGGCACCGAGCATCAGCCATTCCGCCGCGCTGATCGAGGACCTGACGGCTCACAAGACGGCTGCTTTGCGTATCGAATTGGCGAATAATCCGGACGTGGCGCTTGTTGCCGTCGTTCATGCGATGCTGCTGAGCGTGGCCTATCCGTACAATTCGGAGCAGAGCGCCCTACAGTTGTCGCTCACGCATGAACGCTTGGAGCCGTCAATGAAGGACGCCGAAAGCTGCAAGGGGCTTTCCGCCTTCACCGATCTTGCGGACAACTACGGCCATCACCTGCCGGGAAACCCTGCCGATCTGTTCGATTGGCTGTTGGAGCAGCCGCAGGACATGGTGCTGATGCTTCTGGCATTCGGTGCGGCGCACTCGGTCAATGCGGTGGAGAAGAAGTTTACGGGCCGAAGGAAGGGCATTGAGCAGGCAAACCAGCTTGGACGAGCGCTCGAAGTGTACATGCCAGATTGGTTCGAGACGACCGGCGACAGCTATTTCAAGCACGTCAACCGCACGACCATTGAACTTGCAGTGGCGGAGGCGAGAGGCAGTGACGCGGAATTGCCGGTGAGAGCCGCCGTAAAGAAGTCCGAAGCCGTCACGATCGCAGATCGCCTTGTTGCCGGAAGCGGCTGGATACCGGCCCCGGTACGCATAGTCCCCGCCGAGGCGGAACAGGAGCTTGAAGCCGGGAGCATCGCCGAAGACGAGCAGTTCCCCAAAGCGGCTGAGTAACATCAGTCGCGGGCCGGTCACGATCCTCCCGCGTGATCGGCCATTCCCGCTTCACAACTGCCGATGACCGTGGGCCAGGATCGACCTGGCCCACAATCATGTTGAGGGGAGGCCCGGTTCCCCCTCCCCGTCAAACTCCCCTTCCCGCCCGGGTGGTTGCATCAAATTGCTTCAGCCTTTGGACTCAAAGGCGGCGTCTTAAGTTCAGCAAAAACGCGGCAATCCAATAAGAAACGAGGGCATTCGCGGTCTAACACGCGCCTTACAGGCTTTTGCGTGTAGCACGTTGTTGCACCTTTTTGATTTATGAGGCTATTTTTCAAATGGCGGAATCAGTCGTGATTCCGGCACTCACGCATTCTGATCAAATTTTACGGAGATGACAGGCCCGACCACAAAAGAAAAACCGCTCCCGAACAAGTCCGGAAGCGGGTCTATGAGTCAATAAATTAGCCGAATCCTTTCTCGCAGACCCTCCCTTCCCTGTCAATTGCAAAAGCACCTTTTCGGTGAACGGCGAAGCTTTGCCTGGTCCCTAAGTGGAGACGAGGAATGGGGAATACCCAAATTCATCAGCGGCCAATCGGCCGCAGGATAACGCCGCAGCGTGCTCAATTCCGGCGTCTGGCAGAGTCGGCGGATATCGGAACCGTGACGCGTGCCCAATTGGCCGTGCTTGCGCAAAGCCTGACATGCACAGGGCTAGTCAACGGGACCGAAAGCCACCTGTTGGTGGCGCTGATCAATACGGTTCCCGCTGAATCGTTCGACAGGTCCGGCCGTCCGATCGTATTCAAGTCGAACCAGCAACTGGCCTTCGAAATTGGCCGGTCGGTCGGTCGCGTCAGCCGCATGCTATCCAGCCTCTTCGACGCTGGCCTGATCACGATGCAGGACAGCGGCAACTACAAGCGCTATCCCATCCGCAATGGGGACGGCGAGATCACGGACGGTTGCGGAATCGACCTTCGCATCCTGATCGTGCGATATGCCGAGCTTGACGAGCTCGTGAGACAGGTTCGGGCTCAGAAGAAAGCCGCCGACGCGGCGCTACGGCGCTACCGCGGGGCGCTTCGCAATGCCCGCCATGCCCTTTCGACCACCGCGCGTCTCTCGCAGGATTCTTTGAGCCGTATCTGCGCCCGGATCGAGCGGGTGAGCAACATTGTCGGAATCGCCGGCAAGGCCTCGAGCGGGATGCTGCGTCGCGCAACCGCCATTTTGGAGTGGCTTGTGGAGCGGATGATGCAGCTCCCGCGCCGATCGGCTGAAGCGCAAGAAACGCAAAATATGACATGCCCGTATGTCGAAAACGGCATGCACAGACAGATTACAACCCCTCATCCCTTTGACGAGAGTAAGCAGGAACGGCGTTCGGCTAACGCCGAACAACTCAGTTCGCCTAAGGCTGGCTCCGCCAGCAAATGGGCTTTTGAAGAAAGCCTGAGGCGAGGCCGGAGCGAAATCAACCAGCCACGGCGCTTGCCGCAGGCAATGGTGGCATTGCAAGACGTGCTTAGGGCGGTGCCAGCGCTGAAGACCTACGGGTTTGCCCCCAGCAGTTGGGCCGACCTAGCGCGGGCCGTGCCGCTGATGTGCCGGTTTGCCGGGATCTCCGACGATGCCCGCGCCCGCGCGGTCGAGCAGATGGGCGAGCAGCAAGCCGCCGTCGCCGTCGCCGTGACACTTGAGAAATACGACCGGAAGGAAGTCAGCTCGCCGGGAGGATATTTGCGGGCTATGACGGACCGCGCCGCCGCGGGCGAATTGCATCTCGCCCGCTCTGTCTTCGGGCTCGCTGCCCGAAATTCCATGGAGGTCAGACATTGAGACGTAACGCTTTGCCGGCGCTTTTCGCCGCCCTTGTCATCGTTCACGGTTCGGCGGAGGCCGCGGATTATTCCGGCCGTGCCCGCGTGATCGATGGCGACACCATCAGCATCCGGAATCAGCGAATCAGGATAGCGGCGATCGATGCTTGCGAGCGCGGCCAGACCGGATTGAAAGACGGGAAGTTATGGCGCTGTGGCGTCGCAGCTCGCAGCTATCTTGGGAAAATGATCGACGGCCAGCATGTGCGCTGCGACATCATCGATCAGGATCAGTATCGCCGCCTGGTGGGCCAGTGCTTCATTGGAGACGTCGATATCGGCCTTGCGATGGTGAAGGCAGGACTGGCGGAGGCAATGCTAAGGTATTTGCCGGCGACCCACTCGATGAGCGAGGTCGAGTACGGCCAAGCCGAGAGTCGCGCCCGAGATGGCGGCTTTGGCATGTGGTCCGCGGAGATCGAAAGCCCGCACGAATACCGCCGTTCCAAATCTTCCCGGATACCGTGACCGCGAGATAGCCAATATGGCGCAATGGCGCCGACGGCGTATGAACCATATTGCTTCAATGTCGTGGTCCGAATCGCCACAAATCCGTTGATCAGGCCGCTGCATTGGATAATATTGCTGCAAATTGTGCGGTTGGTACGTCGCTGACAAACGGGGAAACGTTGCCAAAACGGTTCAAGCCACACTCCTCCAAGGCGGTTGCTTTTGACGCTCGTTCGCACGTCGGCGCCGGTTTACGCAATGCGGACGCCACAAAAATTTCCCCGCCTTCGGCTTCCTCGCGAGAGCCAATTTTTGCGTCCCCTCGCCTCCTCCGCTCACGCTCCGGCCTACGGTGCGCACCGCTTTCCGCCGTGCCTTGGAACGATCATCGCAACCACCAAAGAGGAGTGAAAGACATGAACATCACCAACTACATCCAGTTCGACGGCGACAACCTCGACACCGCAAAGGGCGCCGGCCTCATCTCCACCATCGACCGCGACATGGACATCAAGGTTGTGCCGTTCGCGTCCGACAATGAAAAGGCTCCGACGCACCGCGTCTACGCCAAGTCACCGCGCGGCCATGACATCGAGGTCGGCGGCATCTGGAAGAAAGATAACCAGGACGGCAAGCCGTACTACACCCTCTCGATCCGCAAGCTTCGCTACAACGCGAATCTCGGCCGGTTCCCCGGCCAGGACGACGCCTCCCTGCAGGCGATCATCGAATGGGAACCCCGCGATTAAACCGTTCACAGCGCCCGGCGAGCAGCCGGGCGCCCACCTTCGAAAGGCCGGAGAATCCGGCAAAGTGCTGGATTTTCAGCATTTTTCCTGCTAGGGTGGCCCGTAACGTGGAGATTTGCCGATGAACGTTCATTCCCGCCGTCCGGATCGTTCCCCGGAAGCTATCGAGAAGAGGCGCAAGGCCGCCGAGCAGGCGCGCGCCGCTAATATCCGGCAGGGCTACGTTCACGATCCTGCTCTCGAGGAGGCGACCGCGCGGTATGTCGCCGGCGACATCACCCGCGAGGAATACCGGCAGCTCATGATCGAGCCGCCTGTCAGATAACCTCCCGATCAACCTTCAAGAGCAGAAGGCCGCCTGCTTAGAGCTGGCGGCTTTTTGTTGAGCTTCTCCATGGCTGATGAGCGCCCCAAAGGTTCCTACACCTATCCCAACACCCCGGACGATCCAGACCGGACGAACGTTCTGAAAAACAGATGGGGAATTGAAACCCATTCCGAGCTGCGCGTCAAAGAGTATCGCGCGACCGCCGTGCGGATGGGGGAAATTGCTGAAGGCGACGGCCCGAAAGGCAATTTCGACAAAGCTCACCTGAAGGCGATTCACGGCTACATTTTTCAGGATGTGTACGAATGGGCCGGGCATACGCGCCAACGAAAGTCCCGTCGTTGAGGGTCAGCGCGTAGAGCCGATCGGCGGCCTCTCTAAGGGCGGCACGTCCTTCCTGCCCGGCTCGCGCATAGAAATGGGTCTGGACGACTGAAGCCGATCCGAGATCCGCAGGCTGAGCGCGCCGGGAAAGTCTTCTCAGAGTTGAACTATGTGCATCCATTCAGAGAGGGAAATGGACATGCCCAGGAAGCGTTTATTTCCGAGCTGGGCCGCCATTACGGCCGCGAGATCGACTTCTCCGTCATTACCAAACCGCGCATGATCGAGGCGTCGATCGAGACCACGAACGACCCGTCCAGTCACGTGATGAAGCACGTCATTGAGGACGCGATGAACCCGGGCAGTCGGGAGGCCATTCGATCGCATTCGAAGACTTGCGGGAGGTCGGTGAAGAGCCTCTGCACCATCATGTCCGCACCGCCCGCGCCGGAGAAGAAATCACTGGCCAGATTCTCGGCCACGACAATCGCGTTGCCAGCCTTGTGATTGATCAAGGGATTGTCGTCGCCAATTTCGCGGACCTGCCGGAGACGTTGCCAGACGACGAGGAGATCACCTTCACTGTCCGGTCGGCCTTTCCCGAGTGAGGCGAGAGCAGCCGGCCAGGAGGCGCAGTCGGAGCCGGCGCCAGCGCGGCAGCCACAGCAGGACCATAACCCGGAGTTGAAGGCGATCGAGGCGCAAATGGCGGCACAGCGCAGTCGGGAGCGTGACGGCGACGATCGCGGGCGGTAACCGGCCCACCGGCTCTTAAGCTGCAAGAGCTATCCGTGAGCAGGAGGCGCCGGTGCTCTGCGCCTTCTCCTTTCCGTTGGGTGATTTGACGGACAAGCTACGATAGCCCCTCCCCCAGGCAACCGCTGGCGCGGTCCTCCACTCTGTTGCGGCCCTGCGGGTGCATGGGCTCGCTTCGGCTATCTCCGTTTTTTGCCGTCAACCAACGGAAGGAGACGGCAATGCAGAGCATCAAGGACACCTACCAGCGCATCACCGATGCCATCATCGAGCAGCTTGAAGCCGGCACAAAGCCGTGGATCCGGCCCTGGCGCGGAAACAGCCGCGGCTCCCTCGTTCCGCGCCGCGCAACAGGCGAAGCCTATCGCGGGATCAACGTCCTGATGCTGTGGCTCGCAAGCGAGCTCGCCGGCTACGAGGAAAACACCTGGATGACCTACCGCCAAGCTCAGGATCTCGGCGGCCAGGCTCGAAAGGGCGAGAAAGGGTCCCTCGTAGTCAAGTACGGCACTTTCACCCCCAAGGAGCGCGAAGATGACGACGAGCGCGCAATCCCCTATCTCAAGGGTTACACGGTCTTCAACGTCGAGCAGATCGACAACCTTCCAGACCGGTTCTATCGGCCGGCGGAGGAGCTGCCGGCGACGCCAGTTCCGCATCTTGAGACTGTCGAAACCTTCGTCCGCAACACCGGCGCAGCGATCACCTACGGCGGAACGACCGCCTGCTATCGTCCCGCCCCTGACGACATCCTCATGCCCGATCGGGCACGCTTCGTCGACGAGGTTCACCTCTATTCGACCCTGCTTCACGAAATGTCGCATTGGTCAGGCGCAAAGCATCGCCTCGACCGTGACTTGAGCGGCCGTTTCGGCAGTGAAAGCTACGCCGTCGAGGAGCTGGTTGCCGAGCTCTCCGCTTCATTCCTCTGCGCCGATCTTGGAGTGGCCCACGATCCTCGCGACAATACCGCTACCTATCTGGAAAGCTGGCTCAAGGCGCTGAAGAACGACAAGCGCGCGATCATCACCGCGGCCGCCAAGGCTCAGGCTGCGGCCGACTATCTGCACGAGTCGCAGTTGGGGACGAAAGACACCAGGGCCGCATAGCGGCCCCCTTGCGTGCTCGAGACAGGCCCAATGTCACTGAGGCGTACGAGCAGTTTCTTTGCCCTCATGGCAAGAGTTGACCGTGGTCAACTTAGGCCGTTGCTCTTGATCAAGAGATCACGGTTAACCTTTCGTTAACTTAAAAACTCTTGCCGGATCGATAGAATCACCTCTACATGCGGTTAGTAGATCAAATTTGCCTTAAAAGTGCATGTGCGAGATTTATCGATGAATGTGAAAGTGAGCATCCAGGACGAGATTGCGGAAGTCGATTTGCTGATCACCCAGCAAGCGAATGAGCTTTCCGCAATGCTCCACGAACATCGCCTTGAGATGTTTCCGCCGAATGCCCAAAAAACGCTGCGGCCGTTTCAGTTGTCGGAGGCCGCGCAATATCTTCGGGTCACAAGCGGATACCTCAAGAACTTGAGCTTGGAAGGGAAAGGACCGCAGCCGATGGTAACACCGACCGGCCGGCGTTCCTATACGGCCGAGCAGATGCTCGAGATGCGTTATTTCCTGGACAGGAATAGCCGTTCTGCGGCCAAATATGTACCCCACCGACGTGGCGCTGAGCACCTTCAAGTAATTGCTACGGTCAACTTCAAAGGCGGCTCTGCAAAGACGACCACGACTGCTCATTTGGCTCAGCATCTTGCGCTTACTGGACACCGCGTTCTCGCCATCGATCTGGATCCGCAGGCTTCGCTTTCAGCCCTTCACGGATTCCAGCCGGAGATCGACCACAATGAATCTCTGTATGAAGCGCTTCGGTATGACGACCAGCGGAAGTCTCTTTCTGAGCTGGTTAAGAAGACCAACTTTCCTGGTTTGGACATCGTTCCAGCGAACCTCGAACTGCAGGAGTACGAGTATGATACTCCGCTTGCGCTAGCCCGGAATGACGGCTCCATGGGCCGAATCTTCTTCGGTCGTCTCGATGAAGCCCTAGGCGACGTTGCGGATAACTACGACGTGGTCATCATCGATTGCCCGCCGCAACTTGGCTACCTGACCCTCACAGCTATGTCGTCCTCGACGGGTATCTTGATCACTGTCCACCCCCAAATGCTCGACGTCATGTCGATGTGTCAGTTTCTGCTGATGATGGGAGAGGTGATGGGGACCTTGAAGCGTGCCGGCGCCAATATGCGTCTCGACTGGCTCCGTTACTTGGTGACGCGGTATGAGCCCACCGACGGTCCCCAAAGCCAGATGGTTGCTTTCATGCGCTCGCTGTTTAAGCAACATGTGCTCGTCAATGAGATGCTGAAGAGCACGGCGATATCGGACGCGGGGATTACGAAGCAATCACTTTACGAGGTTGAACGCTCCCAATTTACCAGAACAACCTATGACCGGGCAATGGAATCCCTACATCGCGTGAACGATGAAATCGTTGGTCTGATCCACAAAGCGTGGGGTCGATGATGTCCAGAAAGAACCTCCTGACCTCAATCACCGAGCGCAAGTTGACCACGGTCAACTCGGCGCCGGCACCCGAGAATTCGACGCCTTCGCTTTCGCCCGCCATGGAGCGCAACCGCAATCGAGGTGCCTTCGGCGCCATAACGAAATCGATCGACGAGCTCGCTGAAAAAGCACAAGCAGCTAAGGAGTTCGAGGCACGATTGCTCGAAGGGGCGACCGTGGTGGAACTGGACCCCGCAACAATAGATGCGTCCTTCGTAGCCGATCGCATGGGCGATGACACAGAGGCATTCGAGGAACTCGTCGAGGCCATTCGTCAAAGAGGGCAAGACAGCGCGATCCTGGTGCGTCCACACCCGGATTTGGAGGGCCGTTACATGACGGTCTTCGGCCATCGAAGGGTGCGTGCCGCAAGAGTGCTCGGCAGACCTGTTAAGGCGGTTGTTAAGGAGCTCGATAACAAAAACCACGTCATCGCCCAAGGGCAAGAAAACAGTGCCAGGGCGGATCTCTCGTTCATTGAGAAGGCGGTATTTGCGAGCAATCTCGAACGTAGCGGTTACGATCGGGAAGTGATTATGGCTTCGCTGTCGGTCGACAAAACCGTAGTTTCCAAGATGATGTCCGTCACCAATGACATCCCTGTAGACGTCATTCGCGCCATCGGACCTGCCAAGAGTAGCGGCCGCGATCGTTGGTACAGGCTCGCCCTCAAATTCCGTGACGGCGGTGCAGAAGAGAGGGTAGGGGAGCTTACTGGATCTCCGGAATTTCAATCTGCTGATAGCGATCAGCGTTTGGAACTGCTGACGCGCCACCTCGATACCGAAAAGCCAAAGAAGAAAATCGGCAAATCGAGGCCGAAAGGCCAAGCTTGGGTCCCTGAGGACAAGTTGGTTAGCGTGGTGGCAAAGGCACAACCAAAAGGCTTCTCGCTCGACATCAGAAATAAGGATGCGAAGCCGTTCGGCGAGTGGATTTCTAGCAATCTTGAGAGCCTGTACGAGGCGTTCAGGAAGTCGGAGCAGTAGGAAAACAGAGACAATAACCGCAAAGAAAAAGGCCCCCAGACATCACTGTCGTGGAAGCCCTTCTCATATCCTTAAGCAAGATCGAGAATCGCATTTCCACGAATCCCTGTCAAGAGTCGTAACGCCCGTTTTGGGCGGCCGGTATTCTTTGCCTGATTGAAGGCGGAAGTGAAATGCAGGTTGGAAATGTGACGACGCCCTTCGGGCGGCGGTCGGTTACGCTTGCCCAAATCAAAGGGCAGATGCGGACGGCCGACATTAAGGCTGGCAAATCGGCGGACAAATGGAAGGTCTTCCGTGACGCCTGTGAGGCGAGGGCGGTGCTCGGCATCCAGGACCGTGCTCTGGCCGTCCTGGACGCGCTGTTGACGTTCTACCCGGACAACGAGCTTTGCGAGGAGCGAGGTCTCGTGGTCTTTCCGTCGAACGACCAGCTCTCTGTCCGCGCACACGGCATCGCCGGCACGACGCTGCGGCGACATCTAACCGCGCTCGTCGACGCTGGCCTAATCCAGCGCAAAGATAGCGCTAATGGCAAACGTTACGCCCGCAAGAACGAGACCGGTGCGATCGAGGAAGCGTTCGGCTTCAGCCTGGCGCCGCTACTGGCACGCGCTGAGGAACTAGCGCACGCCGCACAACAGGTTGCCGCAGAGCGCAAGCGCTTTCGCATCACCAAGGAAGCGCTGTCGATCTGCCGGCGCGACATTCGCAAGCTGATCAGCGCTGCGATGGAGGAGGGGGCTGCCGGCGACTGGGGACGCATCGAGGAGCACTTCCTCGGCCTGACCGGGCGCATCCCCCGCACGCCGACCATTGCGGATATACAGCCAATCCTCGAGGAAATGGAGATGCTGCGCGAGGAAATCATCAACCGACTGGAAATTCAGGACAATTCCGAAAGTATGGACAGCAATGCTGTTCAAAATGAACGTCACATACAGAATTCAAATACCGAATCCAGCAATGAACTTGAACCTAGCTCCGGAAAAGAGCAGGGGGCGAAATCGAGCCAAGCCATCCGGCCGACAAAAGAGCCGATAAAGGCATTTCCGCTTGGTATGGTGCTGCAGGCATGCCCAGGTATCCGTGACTATGGGCCGAGCGGTAATGTCGACAGCTGGCGAGACCTGATGTCGGCTGCGGTGGTTGTCCGATCGATGCTCGGCGTCAGCCCCAGCGCCTATCAGGACGCCTGCGAGATCCTTGGACCGCAGAACGCCGCGGCGGTTATCGCCTGTATCCTCGAAAGGGCAGGGCACATAGAGAACGCCGGCGGCTACTTGCGCAATCTGACACGCAAGGCTACCTGCGGCGAGTTCTCGCTTGGGCCAATGTTGATGGCGTTGTTGCGGGCGAACGGCGCCCCGGGCCGTAAGGCTTCGTAGCGCCCCTACGTCTTTGCGCCAGTGCAGATGGTTTCAAGGAGTTCAATCGTCATTGACTGAGCCACGCGCGGAATATCGGAGAAGCTCTCTCGGTACAGAAGTCTCGTCATGATGGTTTCCGCGAACTGCGGGTTCATCTGGCGAGCAACTTTCAGCGCCGCCTCGCATTTATCCTGGAAGGCCTTTAATACCTCATCGAGGTACTCCACGCCGTGAGTTTTCATGACGCAAGCGATGTCGAACATGTCGCGGGGCTGCATCGCGGCGCCCCGGTAGTAAACCTTCTTTGCGATGATCTCGCCGGGGGTCTCGAGCAGAACGTGTCGTCCGCGCACCTCCGCTCTCACCGTCGGATTGCCGGTGAGGCTAGGGGCACAGATAAAGTCGATTTCGCCAACGTTCTCGAAAACAATCTTCAATGTCCGCGATCCATCGGACTCATAGCCGTCAGGGTTGATCTCGAGGGCGTATCCCTGTGTCTTCGGATTCAGGTACGGCAGGAGTTGCGGATCATCGAGGAAAATGTCGACGTCGAAACTCTCACGGTGATCGATCTGGAGCATCAGGGCTGTACCGCCCCCAAAAGTCCAACTGTCGATGATAGTAAGTTCGGAGTTTGCTTGTTCGATGATGCCGCAAGCCTGTTCAAACAGGTCGCTCCATCTGCTGACCGGGTGTTCGACCAACTACGCCGCCCGCGCCAAAGGGAGGGGATAGCCAGCAAGTGCCGAGAACTTCCGTGCCAGATCGGAGGCGGCCATCGGATCAACGTGCATTTCGTCGAGGAACGAGATCTGAAGGCTCTCGTCGACCTCGGAAAAGAAGGAAAATGCTGAAGGATCGAAAGAGACTGCGCTGGCAGGATCGGAAATCTTCGACGCCAGCTGCTCAGCCGAAAGGGTCGTCCCATAAGGGGCGTTAACAGTGGACAGAACCTTTACTGCAACGATCGACATCTTCCTGAACCATAGAACACCTGGAACTGTACATATACCGCGACGATGTCTGCGAAACAAGGATCGCAGCTGAGGAGGTCGACTCCGGCGAACTTGAGTTCTGCCGGGGCCGCACGCGACGGCGCAGGCTTGCGGATGGTTTTTGTCTCGGGATCGTTTAGGTCGGTCCGGCCGCAACGGCTCTGAAGCTTCCTTTCCGACCGAAAAAGATCGCCGGAAATGTCGATGGCGACGAAATGTCATGAGAACGTGTCGATGGGACCGCAATTTATCGACATGTCGCGTCTTCAGCAATGCCGGTGGGCGTGCAAATTTCCGCCCTCCGACGGCTTCGAAGCAAGCTGACGTGGCTCGGATGCCTCGCCACGCGGCATCCCTTCGACTGGTAAAGCGGTGCGCCCGCTCCGACCCGCTCGGTCCGGCCGACAGCTCTCCTCCTCGCAGGCTGTTAGTCACTATGCAGCCCGGTGGATCTTTTCCCGGGCCAGGCTTTTGTCTTTTTCGCAGGAACTCTATCGCGATTTTGCCATCCTCATCGGTCAATTCCTCAAAGACGAATTCCAAGTAGGAGGGATCGTGGAAATCAGCGCCAGTGACCGCGACCTGATCGCGGTGATGAGACGGTATTTTGCGGCTCAGGCCGAGCTGGAGAGCTTGAAAGCACAATTGGAGGCGGCACGACAGGCGGCCGGCGAGGCGATCGGCGTGTTCTACGATCCTCGCCAGAACGCCGAGCACGCCGCCGACCTGCAACGCTCGCATCGCTTGAGGGAAGAGATGGCGTCGCTGATGCAGCGTGCTGAGGCCTGGGGCAGGGCAGCATCGGGTGCTGACGAGCACGATAGATCGGCGGCGGAAGCGGAGCCCGAAGAATAGGGGTCGTTTGAGAACCAAGCCGATGCTCTCTTCGGTGCGTAGTTACGCTTAGACGATCAGCCGGGCCGCTCGTCCATGCTTTCGTTCCGCATTGTTGTAATAGCTCGCCGCTTGCGTCACCGACTTGTGCAGCGACTGCTGCATCGCCTCTGGAAGAGGGATGCCGCGGTTTGCAGCCTCGGTCAGATAGCCGGATCTTAAGCCATGGGCCGAAAACAGCGCCGGATCGAGGCCGGCCTGTTTGCAGCGGCCCTTAAGGATCAGATTGACAGACTGCGGCGTCAGTGCACGGCGGTCGACATTGCCCCATTGGTCGATACGACGGAAGACTGCTCCGTCCTTGATCGCAGCTTCAGCCAGCCACCGTTTTAAGGCGGTGACGGGGCGGCCGATCAACAGTACATGTTCGTCATCGTCGGCGGCCGTCGTCTTGGTGCGGCCGAGGCGGATCGACAGACAGGGCATGGGAGGGGAGTTGTTGTCGGACGGATCGGCGCGGACCGGCTCCTCGTCGGCGAGATCCTCGACGCGCAGCGCCGCTACCTCCGAGCGGCGGCGGCCGCCGGAGGCAAAGGCGGTGAGGAGCAGCGCGTGATCGCGAAGGTCAACCAGCCGAACGCCAGCACAGGCCTGCAACAGCTTTGCCAGAATATCGACGGTCACCGCCTTCTTGCTCTTGCGCTGGCGCGGCCGGGCGCTGGCGCGAACGGCAAGCCGCAGCGCGGATTTGAGCGACGGTGCGGCGAAGGCGCCGGCCAGGCCCCGCCAGCGCGTCAGGATCGACCAGGAGGTCAGCCGTCGCCGCACCGTGGCCGGCGCGTGCGGGCCGATGGCTTTGAGCAGATGGCTGGCGCGCAGGCCGCTTTCCACCTCGATAGGCATGCCGTGGGTGGGATCCTCGGCGCGCTTGACTGGATCCCAAAGATGGTGAGCGACGAATTTCAGCAGCAGCGCTTCCGGCGCCGGCCAGGGGAGGGGGTCACCGGTGGCGAGGCGGCACCAGGCCTCGAGGTAACCGAGGTCGGAGGCCAGCGCGCGTAGCGTATTCT
>NZ_JADYVD010000070.1 GCF_020193575.1 Ensifer sp. IC4062 | reverse complement strand
ACAAGGGCGGCGAGCGTGTTTTGCGAGGTGGTGGACTTGCCGATGCCGCCCTTGCCGTAAAATGCGATTTGACGCAGACCTGCCATGTTGCTTTCCTTCGTTGTTCGAACCATCGCGGTTGCCCGCACCACGAATGCCGCGGCAGCTTCCGCCGCCTGCGCAACAATGCCTACAAGACCCGTGCCAACTCGGTGGAGCGGAACGACGGCGATCGATTTTTGCCGATTTCTCAGCCGCTTGGATCAAAGAGAGATCACCCGCACTTAAAAGCAAGCCTGTGTCGCGGAGCCGACAATCGTAACCAGCAATTGTCGAAAGCGTCCGAAAACCGCCGTGCCAAGGCGAATGGGCGTAGTCAAGCCGGCGCAATGGGTCACCATCAACTAAGGCGATTGGACCGCTGTAGTTGTTGAAGTGGTGCTCGGCGAAGGCTTTGCTGAAGCCGGCCTGCTCGGAAAGGAATTGCCTGTTCAATGGAGTTGCCGGATGACGGTGTCGTACGATTCATGCTAGCCACACTGGGCAATCAGGATCAATGTTGCGAGCTCCATCGTGCCTCCTCGTTTGCAGATCAGGCAGCGCTCAGGTCGCGGCATCACGTGTCGATTCGGTCGGCGCTCACGGTGTGATCCCCATCTTCGGGGAGGCAGTGAGTCGTCGGACCCCTCTAAAGCCGGAGTACTCATCGTCGAGCGGGCTGGACCAGAGATGCTCAAAATGCTGCGTGAGAAAATGATGGTCAGAACTAAGCGCGATTCAGCAGTGCTATCGATGAGATCACGACCCATTCATGTAGATCGATGGCTTTGTGGCAGTGCAGTTAATTGTATGCGGCGTCTCCGCAGCCGGCTCAGTCAACGGGGATTGTGATACGAGGGCAGTGGGACAGGCGGCTTCTCTATTCCGAGGATGCTCCCGTCATCTTGAGCCTTGAGGAGGCCCTCATCGAGGCGGGGATGACCGTCACCACGGCGAAGCAGCATGTATCCTCTCTTCTTAGCTTTAGCCGTTGGCTGTTCGCAAAAAAACAGACCGAGCATTGTTGCTCGGCTGGACAGTAAGTCGTTGAGCGATGGCGGTGACATACACGAGTTCGCCGGAGGGTCTATTAAAACGAAGAAACTCATTATAGCATTGGATCATCTCCGCACACTTCGGTCAACTGGCGTAGCTGTCGTACGCCCAGGCCGCACTGGCGCTAAGCTCAATCCTCTCCCCTCGAACGAGGCTCTCATCAATCCCGAAAGCATGACACAGGTCGGACCGAGGCGCATCGACGCCGCCGCTGCGCACATCACGTCGAACGAAGCTAGGAGTCGGCTAGACTAGTGCCCGTCCATAAACGCCTGTTTTTCTAAGTTTGTCAGAGGTGTTTTCCCGCTGCAGCGTGGTTTTTCGGGACGCGTGGTGGCACAGCGCTTATAGGTTTTGGTCGAAGGGCGATTTGGCCGGTCGTGGGGTGTCGGCCGGCGCTCGTGGCGTGCTCCCTGAACGTGACGTCATGACCGGCGTCAGGTCGGCCTGAGGCGGGCGAAGAGAGCGAGATTGGAGGCGACCACCGAGGACCAGATGGAGGTGTCAAAGTGGTCGACCCCGCGCCAGGTGCAGCGGGCCAGGCCATCGGTCCGCTTCAGACGGATCCGGGTGCTCCCGCCCATCGGCAAGAAGAAGCGATATCCTGCATTGGATCTCACCGTCGTTCATGCGGTGGAGCCTAACCCTCCGGGCGGCGCAAGCGTATCGAGTGGAAGCTGCTGACCGACCTTGAGGTGAATAGCTGCGAAGAGGCAGTCGGAAAAATCAGATGGTATGCATTGCGCTGGAAGATTGAGGTCTTTCAATAAGATCCTCAAGTCCGGTTGCCGGGCTGAAGACGCAAGACTACGAATGGCCGATCGACTGGCAAACCTCGTCGCCGTGTTCTGCATCATGAGCTGGAGAGTGCTCTGGTTGACAATGCTCGCGCGAACCGCGCCCGAAACACCGCCAACTGCGGCACTCACCGAACAGGAAATTGAAATTCTCGATCAAATGGTCAGCAATGCAGGCAACCGACAGACGGCGCCGGGCTCGCTGATCTTCTATCTCACCAAACTCGCTCGTTTAGGTGGTTACCTTGCAAGAACATCAGATCCGCCACCGGGAAATGCGGTCGTCTGGCGCGGCCTCAGCCGGCTGACTGACATTCGCCTCGGAACCGAAATAGCAGCGACGCTCAGATGTGGGTAATTGCAAGCGTCATCGGAGGGATACCCTTTGCGCCACGCGGGCTTTTCTGCCCCATGGTCCGCGGGCTGAGTTTCGTACGTTTTTTTGCTCAAACGAAGGTGAAGTCCCACGCGCTCAGGCTGAGGGCGACAAGATCGGCCACACTATGCACGTTGGCGAGGCGTGCGAACTCATCCGCGTGGTTCTCGGAGGTGACATGGGCCAGAACTGCGCTTTTGGTCAGGTCGTCGTGGTAGACAATGATGTCTCCGGCGGTCTCGCCGGCAATCGCATTCGCAGCGCCATCGCCAGAGTACAAACTCTTGTCGGTGACTACCACGACGTGCTCGCCGTTCGCATCCGAGGCCGCGCCGCTGTGGAAGGCGTCCACGGGATGGCCAGAATGCGAACAGGCGTGGCTGACGAAGTTCGCGCCGGTACCGTCGCTGTAATAGCCCACCGCATCGAACGCGAAAGTACCGTGGGTCGGGTCGAAATCCAAGATGTTCGTGTAGCCCGGGTTCGGCCATCTCGTTGGGTCGATCCCGGGAACCGGGCTGTGGGATTGGAACACAAAGGTGTCTTGGCCTTCGCCGCCGGTCAGATGATCCCTCCCGTCACTGGCAAAGAGGACATCGAGCCGGGACCGCCGTAGAGCTTGTCGTTGTCCTGACCGGCCACGCGCGGTCTCGGGGCCATTGTCGCCATAAAGGTAGTCGTTGCCCTCTTCGCCGAAGACATGGCCATTGCCTTCGCCCGCCGAGATGCAGTCGTTCCCGAAAGCACCGCCGATCCAGTCATTGCCGGTGGGCTCAAAGAGCACGTCGTCACCATTGCTCCCGACGAGGCTGTTGTCACGTGGACCACCATGGATTAGCATTGCCGATACTCCTAATGATTTAACGCATCAACACCATCTCGTTTACCCCTCATCGGACCATGGGAGTAATCGATTGATTTGATCGGCCCTATGCACATTTCGGATGCATCAGGCCGCTTCACTCGACAGCTTGGAATTTATGGACCGACGCGGCGCCGAGACGGGATCATGCATGCGACCAACGGTGGAGCGCAATAAATACGAGGGCGAGCCAGATGCTGCTCCCCCGCCTGGAATGGCTCGCGTGGCGTGGACATCGCCACGGTTCACCGTCGCTAAATGACTGGCAAATCACGGCTGCGGGGCCGTGGAAACCGCCACATTCGGAAGAAAAGCGCGCTCGGTGAGCGATGCTCCTTCAACCCTGCCGGAAATCACAGGGCGATGTCCCGATCATGGATAGTTTCAGGCCTACGTACACACGCAATGATAGCTGGACCGCTGCGCCGCCTCAGTCGGCGATGGCGACCGCCATTGCCGTGGACTATGCGCACCGGTCCCACGATGAGACCTGTGCCCGGGTGTCTGGTCTGGCGTGTTTATCTGTGATTCTCTCAATCAGTACAATGGATTGAGGGATGCGATGTCACGTCGGCGCATTGGTCAGGAGAAGTTGGTTTTACCGTTGACTCGCGGCCAGCATTCGTCTTTGGATGCGCTTGCCAAACTGATTGACTGAGTGCCGATCGATCAGGCCCCTTTGTGTGATTTCCTGCTCTGCGAAGGGCGAGCCTGCCTGGCCGCCGCGGCCTCGTTCAAGGCGATGCTGCTGTCGATCTGGTATGACTTATCTGACGTCAAGCTTGCCGAAGCGTTGGACGACAGAGGATCGTTCCGACGGTTCTGCGGGTTTTCGGTTCAAGAGCCGAAACCGGAGCGAACGGCTTTCGTGCGGTTTCGAAAAGCCCTTGTGGCCCATGGTCTGGACAAGACGCTGTTCGACGAGAACACCCGCCAGCTCAAGGCCAAAGCGATCCAAGTGAAGACCGGCACGCTTGTCGATGCCACGATCATCGCCTCGGCCAGTGAGGCTGACGAAAGCAGCGGGTACGGTCGATGGGGCGAGCTTGCTCGACATACAGCCCCCCGGGCCTGTCAGTCACAAGCAGTACATCTATAAACTCAATGAACAGAATTTAAAAAATCGATTTTTTGAGAGTGTGAATTGCCCATACTTAAGAACGATCGGCCCTGACATGCCGATCCTGCGACGAACTGGCGCCGCCCCACTGGCAATCAGTTGCCACCATTTTTGCTGCAGGACGAAGGCCGCCCCACAAAACAAGTGGCGGCTAAGGGGTAAATACAAGGAGAAAGACGGGATGCTGGACATTGGCGGTAATGGAAGAGTGAAATTTGCGACCGCGTTTATGGCAATGTCCTTGCTGCTGGTGCCGACCGCAGCGGCTCAAGAGCAGCCGGTCTGGCACTATGGACTGTCGCTCGTCGAAGATCTCAAGTACCCGCCGGACTTCGCCCACTTCGACTATGTGAATCCCGAGGCACCGAAAGGCGGAGACCTCAGGCTTTCCCAGACGGGCACCTTCGACACGTTCAACCCTCTGCTGGAGAAGGGCGAAACGGCCGCCGGCCTGGCGCTCGTCTTCGACACGCTCATGAAACCGTCAGAGGACGAGATTTCGACGGCCTACGGGCTTCTGGCCGAAGGCGTTTCCTTCCCGGACGACATCTCCTCGGCCACGTTCCGGCTGAGGCAGGAAGCGAAATGGGCCGACGGCAAGCCGGTGACGCCGGAAGACGTCGTCTTCAGCTTCGATAAGGCGAAGGAACTGAACCCGCTCTATCAGAGCGACTATCGGCATGTCGTGAAGGCGGAGAAGACAGGGGACCGGGACGTCACGTTCCACTTCGACGAGAAGGGCAACCACGAACTCCCGTATATTCTCGGGCAGATCCTGATTGTGCCGAAGCACTGGTGGGAAGGCACCGGACCGGACGGCAAGCCGCGCGACATTTCGCGAATGACGCTTGAACCGGTCATGGGGTCAGGCCCTTACCGCATTGCTTCGTTCTCCCCCGGCGGAACCATCCGTTATGAGCGCCGGTCCGATTACTGGGGCGCCGCGCTCAACGTCAATGTCGGGCAGAACAATTTCGATTCGATCACCTATTCCTTTTTTAGCGATCGTGACGTCGAGTTCGACGCCTTCCGTTCCGGCGATATCGACTTTTGGCTCGAAGACCAGGGCATGCGCTGGGCGATCGGATACGATTTTCCGGCAGCGATGGGCGGCCGCGTGAAGCGGGAGGAGGTGCCGAACCCCTTCCGGGCGATGGGCATCATGCAGGCCTTGGTTCCGAACATGCGCCGCAAACCTTTTGACGACGAGAGAGTGCGCAAGGCCCTGAACTATGCCTTCGATTTCCAGGCCGTCGAGTTCGAGCAGGCGAAGAGCTCCGCCATCTCCACTCATTATCAGCGGATCAATAGCTTCTTCTTCGGTACGAACCTAGCTTCCTCCGGACTGCCGGAAGGCAAGGAATTGGAGATCCTGAACGAGGTCAAGGATCTCGTGCCGCCGGAAGTGTTCACCACCCCTTTCAGGAACCCTATCAGTACGACCTCCCAAGAGGCGCACGAAAACCTGCGCAAGGCGACGGCGCTACTGAAGCAGGCTGGGTTCGAGCTCCAAGGTAACCGGATGATCGATACGACAACCGGTACGCCATTCAGCTTCGAGATCATGTTGAACAATCGCGCTGAGACGACCGTGGTACTGCCCTATGTCCGAAACCTGCAAAGTATTGGCATCGAGGTGCGCGTAACTATCGTCGATCCGTTGCAATACACCAAACGCAACAACGCCTTCGACTACGACATGACCTGGGAAGTCTGGGGCCAGACCTTGACCCCTGGGAACGAACAGGGGGATTACTGGGGCTCGGCAGCCGCCACGCGCGAGGGCTCGCGGAATTATGCCGGCATCGCTGACCGGGGTGTCGACGCCTTGATCGAGCGCGTGATCTTCGCGAACGATCGCGAAACACTGGTTGCCGCCACCAAGGCGCTCGACCGCGTGCTGCTCGCCCACAATTACGTCATTCCGCTCTTTTACAAGCTGATCGCCCAGATCGCCTATTGGGACAAGCTGGCCCGGCCGCAAGAGCTTCCAAAGTACGGGCTCGGCTTTCCCGACGTGTGGTGGTCGAAGAGCGCTGCCAGTCCTTGGTGCCCTAGAGTTCGGTGTACGTGCACTTGTGGGAGCTCTGGCTAAGGCGGGTGCCTTCAGTTTACGCCCGACCGTCGTCTCAATCCGAAATGCGGAACTTGTGGAATATAAATCGCACCGATGACTGGCATCCTCCGTATGGGCCCTCGAAATCATCACGGAAGAGAACCGCCCGATCCTTCCAAACATCCTGTTTGAAGCACAGACTCAGATTTCATGCCATTCGACAATGTCCGATCTCCGACAGGGCGGGACAAATGTCATATCAATTTTGAGGTTCGGTGTTGTTTCAGAACCGTTTTTCCCATTGGTACGTTTTGTGCTTGACCGATATTCAAACGCGTTTTCGAACCAGGAGAAACTATCCATGACAGCCCTCAACGAAAGAACAGCGTGGTGAAGCTCGCTCTTTCCCATGTTTTTGAACCGACCGATGGCCTGCGCGTATCAAGCGGACGGCTGCGCATACACCATCTTGGATTAGAGATCGAGCCGCGCGAGGGCGATACTGCTATTGAGAAGGGTCAAGATATTAGTCGACGCGGGCCATGTGGTCGGGTTGGCCCTAGACTTCCCCCCCGGGGGGCTGGATTCACCCGGTTTTGTCTTCGACATTTCCAACGCGCAGGAGAGATGAGCCCGCGGCAACCATTTGGTCGCCACGCCGCCACGCACAGAAGAACTGTAGTGCTGGATCATGGAGAGGCGATCAAGAAGCACTTCTTCAATGCCGCAGCCGCCATTTATGAGTCTTTCGTCGTTTCGGTAGCTGGAGAATTATCTTGAGGCCTATCTATCTCGACAACAACGCAACGACACGCGTCGATGCCGAAGTTCTCGAGGCGATGTTGCCATTCTTCACAGATGAGTTTGGCAATGCCTCCTCGATGCATAACGCTGGTGCTACTGCCGGGGCAGCGATTAACGCGGCGCGCAGGCAGTTGCAAGCGCTGGTCGGTGCAGAGTTCGATCCAGAGATCACTTTTACTTCGGGCGGGACCGAAAGCAACAATGCGGCGATCCTTTCGGGGCTCGAGGCTATGCCTGAGCGCACTGAGATCGTAACTTCGGCGGTCGAACATCCGGCGGTGCTGACGCTCTGCGCTCATCTAGAGAAGACACGCGGTGCCAAGGTGCACAGGATCCCGGTGGATCACCAGGGTCGACTTGATCTCGAGGCTTATCACGACGCCCTTACCCACCGTGTAGCAATCGTTTCGATCATGTGGGCGAACAACGAGACGGGGACGATCTTTCCTGTGGTCAAGCTTGCTGAGATGGCAAAAAAAGTCGGCGCTATTTTCCACACCGATGCAGTGCAGGCAGTCGGCAAGCTCCCGATTGAGTTGAAATCAACCGCAATCGACATGTTGTCGCTTTCCGCGCACAAGTTCCATGGCCCGAAGGGCGTCGGGGCACTCTACATAAAGCGGGGGGTACCCTTTCACGCCCTCATCAAGGGAGGGCACCAGGAGCGCGACCGGCGCGCGGGCACGGAGAACACGCCAGGAATAGTAGGCTTGGGCAAGGCGGCGGAACTCGCGTTGGAGTGCATGGACAAGGAAAATGCGATAATAGGATCACTCCGCGATCGATTGGAGAAAGGACTTATCGAGCGCGTCCCCAAGGTCTTCGTCATGGGCGATCCGGTGACGCGGTTGCCCAACACAACAAGCATTGCCTTTGAACGCGTCGACGGAGACGCCATGCAGTTTCTGCTCAATCGCCAAGGCATCGCCTGCTCATCTGGCTCCGCCTGTACCTCACATTCTTTATCGACGAGCCATGTTTTAAAAGCCATGGGCACTCCCCACATCCAGGCGATCGGCGCAGTTCGCTTCTCCTTGTCAGGCTATAACTGTGAAGAGGAAATAGATCGGGTGCTGCAGGTGATACCCACAATCGTGAAAACGCTGCGTGACTCTTGTTCAGTATTTGTCGGGTAGGCGCCATGCCCGGCACATATCTCAGCTCTTTGCAACGTCCGAATACCGTTCACTGCTGGCATCTCGATCACAGCTCTTCGCAGAGTCATCATAGGCTGATTGGCCGCGATCATGTGTTGGAACGAAAGCAGCTACTCCGCGATCAGTAGGGAGAAATGCAATGTCTTGTGATGATGCAACCTTTGCCGCTCATGGCACTGACATTCTCGCTCGGCTAAAGGATTTGTCGGCTGCCGAGGAATTCTTCGAGGTCCTCGGCGTCACCTATGACCCGAAGGTGCTAAATACCTCACGGCTCCACATAATGAAGCGCATGGGTCAGTATCTGGCCTCGGAGGACTTTTCCGATCGCCGTACCGGAACGGCCGCCAGCCTTGCGCGCGCCGCGCTTGAGCGCGCTTATGGAGACTTTGCAACTTCGTCGCCGCTTAAACATCGTGTCTTCAAGGTGCTTGAGGACCGCGACCCGGCGAAGGCTGCTGCGCCAGTCCAAATATTCGTACCCTTGGACGAAATCTTGCAGCCACCCAAAAATCAGTGACTGCGGCACGGTTGCGACACAGAGATCTCCTCAACCCGACAAAGTGGTTGGGGCTCCGGAACGCGCTGGAATAAAATAGCTAGTAGGTTGTTATTAAACCCCATGTGGTTGGCACGTTGGTGCATGGAAGCGTCGAAAGACCAGCCCTATGTTGCGATTGAAAGCCTAGAGAGACCATAATGGACATCATAGTCGCTACCAAGCAGCGCGGATATGTGATCCCAAGGGAATACGTCTATGCCGATAGTGCCGCGCCGATTCCCTCGGCCTGCACGGCGCAAACCGTGGTCAGGGCTTGCCGCTCGACCAAATTCCGGGCGAAGTTGCCTCCTACGGTTGACAAGTGCACTGAATGCAAGGGTGTTTTTTGAGATGCAGCAGTGCGCCTCTGTATGTCCGATCCGAAGACCTGCGTCCCAGCCTGACCTCCGTTAAAGCGGTCATGGTCTCAACGCGAGAGGCTTTGAATTTCCCACTGGGAAGCCCGTACGATGAAAGGGAACTGTGATGGGTCTAAAAAAGGCGGTTTAAACTGGGTAAGCGGTGCCGTGCCACGCGACATGTAAAGAATGGACGGTACCCCACTTCCGCAAAGCAACAGGCCGGCGTAGGTTTCGTGCGCCGTGGGGACTTGTCCGGCATTAGACAACAGCAAAGACCACCAAAAGCGGCTACCCGGTTGAAGTGGGTGCAATTTCGGATAATTGCAGCCGGTCGTCGGCCCTCCTGCGTCCATGAGGAGACATCGCGGTTTGAGCCGGCTTCGCTCTTGAGCAGTTGAAATGTCTACAAGACCGTTGCGGGGGCCTGTCATGCAGGAGACGGGGAATTGCTTTTGCTGCCATTCTCCCAATGTGCTAAGCTGCAGTCCCGCGGGAGCCGCTCGGCCTTCGTGGAACTTCCGAAAAAATCTTCTCGCCGATACCCGCCAATCGAACAGGAGCATGGTCCTTGAACTTAACGACCAGCTCCAGCTCTCCGCCAAGAGCCTCCACGTAGTCCCGGAGCGTTGAAAGCAGAAAATCAGAGCGCTTTTCAATCTGTGCGACCGAAACCTGCTTTTTGCCCATCTTCTTTCCGACATGCTCCTGCGTCAGGTCGAGCGCTTTCCGCAGCTTTTGAAGCGTGTCATATTCCTCCAGCAATTCCTTAGCCCTTAGGTCGGAAGCCTCGATCATTTCGGGAGTCATCGTTTCGGCAAAAACGTCTTTTGCTGATTTAGCCATTACTTTTTCTCCTTCTTCTCCAACTCTCTGCCAAATGTGCTTTTTACGAACTTCTTTTCATTCTTCCCCGACTAGTCTCCGGCGACAAGGATGACGGCTTTCCTCTCCGGATCGAATGCAATGGCGGCTCTCCAAACTACATCAGCCGCATCAAACCGAAGCTCCTTCATGTTTGGTATCAGCCCGTGGTCGCCGATACTTGCAATGGCGCGGGCGAGTGGCACGGGGAACCTTCAGCCGCCCGTCCAAGCCGACGACCACCCGAACCATTCACGATCGCGCTTCAACTTGCCGATCACCGTGGAGAGAAGAAGCTCAATCCGCGACCAATCGAGCACTTGTAGGCCAGGCTGGTACCTTTTCGCTCATAGCTAGGCACATTGAATACGGCCATGGTGAATTCGGCGCCACCGTCCGGCCGGATCCGGTAACGAAGAAATTGGAGAATCGGCTTACCGTCACGATCAATGGTAAAATGCTGATCTGCAAACGCGAGGGTGCCGTCGGATGTGATTCTATAGCCATCTATGCTAATGCCTCCACGCGTCTTCGTCGGCGGTGTATCGCCGGTCGCCGGAGTGCACAAACCTAAGTCGACCCTCACATTCACCGGTTTGCCAGTAGTCAGCGCGAGTTCAACCTCGTGAAAGCTCGCCAGCACATGACTATCGCCGTCAGCATTGGCAGCTGTAGCAAACAGTATCGCGAATAAGGTTGCAACGATATGCTTCATAGGTGTTTCTCCTTAGTGCGACTATACGGTTGACACGGCCCCTGAGGGCGAACCGGGGCTCAGCGGTTTCAAACAGGAGGCGGGTGCCACGGAAGGATTCATTGAGAGATTGCGGCTTCGGATCAGCGCAGTTTGCCGAGGGCCCGTACCACTTGATGCGGCAGCCGTGTGAGGAGCAGGCTCCGCGTCTACTGCTATCCTTGACCCAATTGAATTTAACCCGACATACATGCTTTTCTAATGGGAAATCTCAGCAGATATGTAAAATCGCTTATTTGGATGGAGGCCATCGAGGATATGGAAGAGTGGTCGCACGCTGGTGCAGCCTATCGGCACAGTCGGCTGCGGGGTGCGGGAGGGAAAGACGATGAGCAGTTGCCGGCCGGCGACCGGTGGACAACGGGGAGATCGATCCGCCACTAAGAAACAACAAGTGCGTTCGTCGCGCATCCAGGCAAGGTAGCGGTGGAGTTGCGCCTGGTACGACAATTATGGCAGTGGGCTCACGCCACCAGTGTCAGTACCGGAGCAATACTCCCCATTAGTGCCGTTTGAATCTTCCCCAGGTGCTGCGGCCGCCGGTCTTCCGGGGCGCGCCCCGGAAGACCGGCGGCGCGTCATCGCCGATACTCCTTCCGATGGTCGGAAGGGGGATGTTGGTGATCAAGCTGAGGGAGACGATCATGATCCTGGATCTGCATCAGCAGGGCCTGACGGTGTCGGCTATTTCCAGAGAAACGGGCATCGATCGCAAGACGGTGCGCAAATACATTGAGCGGGGCCTCGAGGCTCCGGCCTATGGTCCAAGAAAGCCTCGGGCAACGGTTATCGACCCGTTCGCTTCATACCTGCGGGAGCGGATCAAATCCTATCCCGGTTTGACCGGCAGTCGATTATTTCGAGAACTGCGCGAGCGAGGCTATACCGGCGGCTACACGGCTGTGACGGATTTTCTCCGTGATGTGCGCCCTGCTGCAAGTCAGGGTTTCGAAGTTCGTTTCGAGACGCCGCCCGGAGAGCAGGCCCAAGTCGACTTCGCCCAGTTCCACGTCGTTTTCACCGACGAGCCGATGATGCCGAGGATCGTCTGGCTGTTCTCGATGGTGCTGGGTCATAGCCGCCTCATCTGGGCGCGTTTCGTCATGCATCAGAACCTACCGACCGTCCTGCGTTGCCATATTGCGGCTTTCGAGGCCATTGGTGGTGCTCCGCGGGAAGTGCTTTACGACCGGATGAAGACGGCCGTCATCGGTGAAGGCCAGACAGAGGGCATCGTCTATAACCGTGCCCTCATAGACCTGGCCCGCCATTACGGATTCCATCCCAAGGCATGCAAACCCTATCGTGCCAAGACCAAGGGCAAGGTCGAGCGGCCATTCCGTTACATCCGCGAAGACTTCTTCCTCGCCCGCTCATTCCGCAACCTCGATGATTTGAATGCTCAGATTCGGCACTGGCTGGATACCGTCGCCAATCCAAGGAAGCACGCCACGACCCTGCGTGTCGTCAATGAAGCCTTCGCCGAGGAGCGGCCGCACCTACGACCATTACCGCTGGCCCCGTTCAAATCCGTCTTGAAGCTGGAGCGCCGAGTGTCGCGGGAAGGCATGGTCAGCGTTGGCGGAAACACCTACAGCGTTCCGGATGCTACACGAAGCCGAATGGTGGAAGTCCATTCTCTCGCCGACGAGGTCCGCATCTTCGAGAACGGCATCCTGATCGCAGCCCATCCCGTCCTGGAGGGCCGTAAACAGCGTCGGGTTCATCCTGACCATCGACGAGCACTCGTGCCGCAACATCGGTCCAGGACACGGGACGACGCCATTATCGTCAAGCCTGCCGGCGACACCGTACTTCAGCGATCTCTCGCCTTCTACGATGCCATCGGCAAAGTCCTGGCACAGGAGAGCCGCCCATGAGCGTGGCCCTCGATGCCATTCCGTCCATGATCGATCGTATCCGTCATGATCTCGTTGGCCTGAAGATGCCGCGCGCACTGGAAGCGCTTGACCATATCGTTCGACGTCTCGAGCACGGTGAGCTCTCGGCACTGGAAGCCATCGATATCCTCCTGTCCGAGGAACTGACCCTTCGCGAGAACAGCCGGATCAAGACCGCCCTGCGAATGGGTAGGCTTGCAACGATCAAGACACTCTCCGGCTTCGACTTCACCTTCCAGCCCTCGCTCGACCGCGATCGTATCCTCACCCTGGCGCAACTCGGCTTCGTCGATCGTCATGAAGCGGTTCATTTCCTTGGCCCGCCGGGAACAGGCAAAAGCCATCTCGCCACGGCGCTCGGCGTCGAAGCCGTGAAGGCTGGAAAGAGCGTATATTTCACCACGCTCGCCGACCTTATTGGTTCGCTTGCCCGTTCCGAACGGGAAGGCCGGCTCCAGGAGCGCATCCGCTTCTTCTGCAGACCGAGCTTGTTGATCGTCGACGAAATCGGCTACCTGCCGGTCATCCAAGGCGGTGGCAATCTGTTCTTCCAGCTCGTCAACGCCCGATATGAACGTGGTGCGATGATCCTGACGTCAAACCGCGGCTTCGCAGAATGGGGTGATGTCTTCGGCGATCCCGTTGTCGCGACGGCGCTGCTCGACAGACTACTTCACCACGCCGTCGTGGTGCAGATCGAAGGGTCCAGCTATCGTTTGCGACAGCATGCCGAACTTATGCCCGAACATGTCCGTTCCAAAGCTCTGATCGCACCACCGGCTTTCGCCCCACCACAGAAGCCGCGCGGACGCCCCCCGAAAAATACCCAGAACTCCTTGGCGTCCACGTCGGCATAAGTGGGGAATTTTACTTCGGCACTTCTGGGGAAAATTCACGCGGCATTGACAACCAGCCAAGTAACTTCAGCCAGCGTCGCCCGATGTCGACGACCCGACGTGCAGCCGTAGCCGCACCGCGAGGCTTCTGGCTAGGCTGAAGGGGATAGGTCAGCAAGACAGTCTGGCCGCAGCGTAACCTTAGTAGCCGACTGCTTGAAGGATGCCCGCTTGTCTGCCTGAGGTGATGATGGACGGGCACCAAGTGTTAGACTCCATTCAATAGCTGACGGCTGCCGCACACTATTGCATGTTTCCTTAAACCGTAGCCGGTTTAAAGAAAAAAACATGCAGCCACTCAAAGGGCTATAGCGTCCTTTGCGCGTCTGATGAGACGCGCGGCGCTGTAGCAGCGAAGACGTGCAGGGCGACGCACTGTTGATTGAGGATCAGTATGGGCGCGATTGACATGCGGCGCAGGAGACTTCCCGCTCGATCAGATTCCGAGCGAAGTTGCCTACTACGGTAGCAAGCAGCCATGCCTATCGGGAGGTGGTCACGCGGGCTTCAGGTCACGCCGAAGCTTGCCGCCGCTCCCAGTCCCTACACCGGGCATATTCGCCGTAGCGGAAAATCTGAACTCGACATGGACGACCAGCCAGCGCCGCTCGTCCCAAACGATTGCCGTTCGAATGCCCGGGTGAATATTGCCGAGATATCCATACCTGCCAGGCCTTGCTAACCATGATGGTCATGAGAGTGCTTGATACCGCTACACTTGCATTAATTTGGTCGCGGGCGTAACCGCAATTGTTCGAGCAACAACGTTAATTGCTCCTCGAGTTCTCGAAGAGAACGTTCCGTTGCTATAAAATGAACCTCGGCGCCCGCTACGGTTGAAATTGATAACATCCCCGAATTGGAGCCATCGGCGGCCAGACCAGCTCTGACGCTGAAGCCGGCTGCAGCAAAGGGCTTGAACTTCCTTTCCTCCATCCCCGTTCTCGTAGCGATTTGATGTTGGAGCTGGCCGCATGCGGCCATGAACGAGGTAGCTATTCTGCTGCCAATTTCTGGACCGAATGCCACTGTGGTTGTTTCCCCTTTATCAGCAACCAAACTGACAAACGCTAGTTGATCATCCGCGGTCGTCCCTATTCCGTTTACGTCTGTGATCAATATTGCGTCGATTTCGGCCATATTACCTCTTCCTAGTAATCTGGGGTTATATTCTCCGCGTGACGGCTACTATGCCAACGGATACGAATTGTGCAGCTATATTAAATAAACACCTTCGCAGAAGTTACTGCGCGCGTTCCTTGACTAGCCTTACGCCACAGATAAGCGGCTATGAAAATTTGGCGGCGCCTCGATAAGGAGGCAACACCAACCTACTAAAGGGAGACATATGACCATTCTCAAGATTGACAAGAACACCTTCTGGAAGAATGTACTTGCCATGACCAGCTTTTTGGTGTGTTAGGCAAAATGGAGGTGCGCCCGATACGACAGAAACACGTCGCGTTTACATACGCCTGGCTTCGTCAGGCACTATCGCACTCAGCCAACTCGATCCATTAGTTCGGATTGAATTGTCATTGCTGTGGACAGCGAAGCATCCAAAGGCAGATCACCGAAAGCGACCTGACAAAGGAGATAGTTGGCACCCGCCGCTTCCAGCTGATCAAGCAGAGCCCGTCGCACAACAGGCGCCGTTCCGATCACGCACAATTCACTTCCGATTGCGGCATCGAAGGTCAGGGGCAGATTTGGTGGAACTGGAATCGCATGGAGGTCGTACAGGAATTTGAAACTTTTAAGCCATCGTTCGAATGCAGGAGCCGCAAGCGCATAGGCATGGTCTGCAGACTGCCCGACCACAATCATGCGAAGCAATCCGAGAAAGGACGCTTGGTTGTTCGTGTCAGAGTTGTTCCCTTCCTCGGAGCGGAAGGCGTCAGTAACCTTGCGAACGAAGGAGGCCGGACCTACAGACGCGATATTCGCGTCGTTTGCAGCGGCCCAGCGTGCAGACTCCGGTCGGTTGGTGGCGATCCAAGTCGGCGGGTGCGGACGTTGATGAGGCCGCAGGGTCAAGGGGACATTGTTTAGCTCAAAGTGGTCGCCGCGGTAGGAAAGAGTGCCGCCCCTCATCGCCTCCATTAGAATTTCGCTGGCTTCGATATAACGCCCAGGCACCGCGTCCGCATCGATCCCGAAGTAGCCTAGCTCGATCGGAAGAGAGCCGCGCCCTATGCCTAGCTCGGCCCTACCACCGCTCAAATGGTCAAGCATGCAGATCTCCTCAAACGCACGCAGCGGATGACAAAGGCTAAGCAGCATGGTCAGGGGGCCAAGACGAAGTTGACGGGTGCGTTGCGCGACGCTCGATAGGAACAGATTCGGCGACGGACTTCTCCCATGCGGCGAACAATGGTGCTCCGCCAGGTGGTAAGCGTAGAAACCGAGACGATCACACGCTTCCGCTAGCGTGAGGCGGTCTGCGTATTGTCGTGCAATGTCACCACCGTCCTCGTCCAAATGGTCGAATATGCCGAAAGCTAGCTTCGAAGGAAGGGCTTTTCTCATTAAATCGTCTCCGACTTTATCCCGGGATGCCCCCCGGACCTCGATTCAAGCGAAGTAAGACGGGGGGCCTTTCTTCGCCGCACATCGCTACTCACGGCGAGGTCTGCTTTTGTTTCAGGCCGGCGGAAGCCGGATCGTTGAAGCCGCCGAACGGCCACGTCCTTGGACGCTCGGCTATTGCTCAACAGTTCCTGTGCACCTGCAGACGAAATTTTCCCGCCCCAGCAGCCTTGCCCAGATATTGCAGTTTGAATGGAGGACGCCCCGACGCAGACACGTGCAGGCGACAGACTATGAACTTAGCTCCCCCCGCGGGCGTGGCATCGTCAACGCTGTGGGGGAGATCAGTCTTCCCGTTGTTGCTCTCTTTCTTGTTGCCACTGTCCTTTCTCACGCGCAAAAGAGCAGAGCCTAAGGCTGCTATACGTCCGATCATTGAAACGTCTGAACTCCCAAAATGCACTCGACAGCTGCAAGAAGCGCATCCATTTGTGGTTTTGTCCCGATGCTGACGCGAATGCAATCTTCCAGACCTTTATCAGGAAGGGCGGCCACGAGTATCTTTTTCTGTTTCAAACAGGCGTGCCACCAAACGCCGTCCCGTCCTGCTGGCACCCGCGCCAGCAAGAAGTTCGCATGGGAAGGCGTTACAGAGAACCCAAGTTGCGACAGCGCGACGCTCACCCGCTCTCTCTCATATTTGATATGGCTGTGGTTCTCATCATAGGCGGCGCGGTGGGCAAGGATACTGACACCAACCGCATGGCCGATCACATTCATGTTGAACATGTTCTGGATATTGCGCAGCCTGCCTATAACCTCAGGATGACCGAGGCCGAAGCCAATGCGAATGCCGGCCGCTGCATAGCTCTTCGAAAACGTCCTTAAGATCAGGAGGTTCGAATAGCGGTCAATGAGACGCAGAGCGCTGTCAGGCGCAAAGTCCACATAGGCTTCATCCAGCACGATCAAGCGGTCAGATTGTGCGACCAGGCTTTCAATATCTGCAATCGGGACAAAGGTTCCGGTCGGGTTGTTCGGATTGGCCAGCAGAATGAACTTGGCCTCCTTTGCAGGACCGAAAAGCAATTTGTGTATCGGCAACAAGCACGTTTCGCCCCATTTGATTTCAAGCAATCGAGCACCCTGCAACAGAGCGAGCTTGTGATTGTATGCAAAGCCAGGGGACAACATCGCGACACTGTCACCCGGGTCAAGGAATGCTTTGTATATGAGCGAAAGAAGCTCGGACGAACCGTTGCCGGCGATAACCTGATCCGTGGAAAGATCATAGCACGCAGCGGCGGCTTCCCTCAAGCTGATGTTGTCATCCTCTGGATACAGATACTGCCGCTTGAGAGCAGCAACAGCGCTCTCCATTACCGCGGCCGGCAATGCGAATGGATTCTCGTTTGTATTGAGCTTGACATAGCTGGCATCGGGTGCCGGACTGGAGGGAAGAGAATTTAGGTCTCTGTACACGTCCGTAAGAGACGAAAGTACGCTTTGCAGTTTTGCATCAGACATAGTTTTCTCCCTTTTAGTCGCAGAGGATAGTCGCTTTATCCGACAGTCAACGCGAGTGGGATTAACAGTGCCGCCCATTCACTGGCTCCGACTTAATGGACTTTCTTCTATTACCCCTATATCTATTCAGTAAAATCATTTGTTTGCATCGCAGCTATTGATGCTATGTATATAAGAATGTCGATTAGCGCCTAAGATTGCTCATGTCTTGGGCTCGAATCCTGCCATGGCTCTCTTCTTGAGCGCGCGCGGCCTGAGCCCTGGATTGAGAACCTACGACCTTAACGCACGCTGGCAAGGGAGTGCTGATCCGCACGATCTAGCTGACTATTTGGTGCACGCCGGGAGAAACGATTTCATGGTAGTACCTAATGCGCCGCAGAGACGTGCCGGGTCCATATCAAGAAATCGACGTGGACGAATTGAATCGGGTCTCAGCTTTTCGATTCCGCTGAGCATTTCCACGACGCAGAGATTAGAGTTGTTTTAATAGTCCCCCGGCCTGGGGGCGCGTGTGCGAGACGCTTCAGCTGGTTGAGCAAAGCGGACGTCGTTGAGAGATCGACGTTGCCTTCCGACCCGGCAGGGTATCCCGTGGCGCGGTGATTGCAACGCCAGCTCCGGCATAGAGGGCTGCCCATCTCCAAGCTTCGTCGTCCCACGCGGAAAGTATATCAAGGCTTTCGCGTCAAGTAACATCCCGTCGCTCAGGCCGAAGGTAAGCTGTACCCAGGTCCGTTAATGCAACACGTTGGGTGTTCCTGATCCCAGTCCAGCCTGCGGAGCCCGCAGTCCTTGATTAAAGCCACTTGCAGAAGCGGGCGAAGGCAAAATGCGGAGCTCTATCACGATGTCATGGAGCAGGCGAGGATTTCACTTATTGCTTGAGCACTGGAGCCAATACTGCCACCAGCGCTGCGAATAGTCCGACGAAAAAAAAGCAGACACGCATTGTGGTTGCCTCGGCGAGAAGTCCAATTGCAACGGGGCCTAACGTCATTGCGCCATATGCGAAGGTTGCGACGGACGCGATGCCTTTCCCCGCCGGCACTACAAGATCGGCTGCTGCCCGACTGAAAGCTAACGGTAGGACGGCCGCATAGCCGACCCCCATCAGCACAAAGCCCGCCACGACTAACGGCAAGGTTTCACCGATAACGATCAGAAAAATGCCAAAGACAGCCGAGAAGCCGCTTATGCGTGTGACAGTGGCGGATCCCCATCGCGTGACAAGAGAATCCGCCTTGAGCCTCATCACCACCATGGCTACAGAAAAGCCCGTGTACCCCAGGGCGGCATCAGATTCTTCGGTCCCGATTATATCACGCAAATATAGCGCGCTCCAGTCGAGAGCTGTACCCTCTCCTAATCCAGATGCGAGAGCAATGAGGCCCACAAGAAAAAGACCGCTGGTAGGTAACGACAATCCCACTGAACCACTTACTGCCCGGATAGTTGATTGCCAATCGAGCAGAAGGAAGGGTCCGAGCATCCCGCCGGTCATCACGGCCGTAACAATAAAATGGACGTATACTGGGGTCTGAAGGACCGTGGCAACATAACCGCCCGCTGCGCCCAGAACAGCCCCCACACTCCACATGGCGTGAAACGACGACATCACTGACCGCTTCATGTGTTTTTCTACTTCGCTCGCCCAACTGTTCATCGCTACGTCAATGGAGCCATGACACATGCCGAAGAAAAAAAGGGCGATCGCCAGCAGCGGTATTGTCGGTGCAAACCCTAGAGCGGCAATCGAAACTAGGAACGGGATAGCGATCGTTCGGGCGACCCGCACTGCACCCAAGCTATCGGACAACCTTCCGGCAAGAGGGAACGAAATCAATGCGCCCAACCCTAGGAGTAGCAGCAAAACCCCGAAGTTCGCTTTGTCAACGTGAAAGTGAGCCATAATGGCGGGAACGCGAGAAGCCCAGGTCCCCAAGAGGATCCCGTTCAACAGGAAGCCCGCAGCGACACCGCGCCAGGGAGTAAGCAATGTGCGCATTTTCTCTCCTCCAACATCCATGGCTTCTGACGTCGGTTGATATCAGATCCGGTCGTATTCGGGGCTCACGCAGCGGACCCGGATAACTTCAGGTCAGCGCTCGCTCGTTCCGCGGCAGGCTACAAATGAAAAGATTTCGATCTCCCGTTCTGAGTTCTCAGAATAGGAGATCCGGGTCGGCTTGACTCTTGTTGCCGCTCTCGCCGGTGAAAACGGTGTAGCAAACATCGTTCTCTTCCAAGCCCGATCGTGGTCGGCGGCTAAAGCTGCGTGCAAACTAGCACGAACGAACTACAGATGAATTGATTGAGATCATAGACAGGCGCGGCGCAATCGTTCAATGGCTGTTCAGTTCGGTGTGGTGACCCCAGAGCTATTTGCCTATAGCACCACTCGGCAATGCAAAGTACCGGCCGTCATGATAGACCAATGAACCACCGTTACCGGTGCAAATGCCGACAACACGGCCGAGCACAATCACATGGCTGTGCCGTTCTATGGCCTCCTCAAACACGCAATCGATGGCCGCCGCAGCATCCCGAAGGACGGACGCGCCGCTGATGAGTTGAGTCCACCCGGACCCGCGGTAACGTTCCGCGCCGCTCAGCCCGCCTTGAGCGGAGAATTGATTCGCGAGTATCTCGTGGGTGTGGCCCAGGACGTTCACGCAAAAATGGCCGAAGCGCGCAACCGCAGCCCATGTGGAGGAGGAGCGGTTGAGGGAAACGACCATGCACGGGGGCTCGATCGACAGGGCCGTCGCGGAAGTAACAGTCGCTCCGGTACGGTCTTCGCCCTTCCCTGCCGTGATGACGCTGACGCCACCGCTCATCCTACGCAAAGCACATTTTAGGCCGTCCGCGTCCACTGGTTGGTCTGCGCCATCGCTGATAATTGTGCCGGTGTGTATGTAAGGGTGGTCAGGCATTCCTATCACTCCTTCTTTAGAAAGCATTCTCAATATAGGCGCACAGCGTGCGTTTGCGGTTATGGCCGGCTCCTCACGTCTTCGTCTAAGCCGCCTCATCAACCAGGGGGAACGAAACAGCGAGCACATCGATGCGGACGAAGGTGCTGGCAGCATTATGCAGCGTTCGGCCGGATTCGAGAAATCGCTTGTTCGCATGGCAATCATCGGCGCTGTGTGGATGCACCAAGCCATGTGTGGGTTGGCGCACTGTTGTGGTGGCCGTCTGACGTTAGACAGCACTCTGCCTCCACACAGAAGCGGGCCAGTCACCACTCGTGTGCGCTCAGAGACTTGAGCAGCATTACGATTCGCCGGCGTACATCATTGTCGCCCACGCGAGAAAAGGCTCTAATAAGCTCGATCCCTTCCTCGCTTGCAGCGAATTCAACCACTTCTGGTGGGATCTCAGTCTGATTTGCAGCGGACTGCCCGTCCGACTGGTTTTTGTCAGGCGTATCCTCAAAGAAGTAGCAAGGCTGCACTTTCAAAGCCTTCGAAATCTGCTGAAGCCGGCCCGCACCGACGCGGTTCACACCCTTTTCATATTTTTGGACCTGTTGAAACGTCACCCCGATAGCTTCGGCAAGAGTGGCTTGCGACATGTTCTGCCATAAACGCCTCTGGCGAATTCGCCGGCCAACATGGGCATCCACCGAGTTTGGCTTACGTCTTGTTGTTTCAGAGTTAATACTCAGCATATTCGTCTCCTCAATCCGGCTATCTTATGGCTCTTCGGGAGATATGAGTTCCACGTCCCGGACATTCCTTTAGTATAGCTCAACTGAAAGTCAGAAACTCAATTGAGTCATCTGGGCGTCGGCGAAGGCCACCCTAAGCGCTTTCGGATTACGCCTCAACCGGGAAGCTTAGCGGGTTGGTGTCGATGTGTTTCCGTGAGTTACTCGAAGACCACTGCTGCGGGGTCAAGCAGTGTCGTTGGCAGCAGATGTCCTGCGTCGCAGGAGCGGTCGTGCTAGAGAGCATCGCGCCTGTTGCGCCGGGACACTTCCGTCATTCCTGCCGTCGAACGGGGAAAGGCCGCGATGCGCGCCTGCCCGCTGCTCCTTTGACTCCGCATTGAGCCCGGGATCGAACATCTGGTGACGACGAGAAGTTTTCGCGAGGCAGCAGATACGCCCGAACGGTCACGCGCGGATCGGTGAGCAGGACGGTCCGCTCCGGCTCCTGCGGCCTCACGCGCTCCTGCAGGTCCGGACCGCGCGGCAGGCCCCCGAAGGTTTCGTCCACTAGCCACACCGTCCTCGCGTCCACTACCATCTGGAAGGGTTCTGCGGTAGGGTGGCCGGCCTGGACCCGGCATGAAGCATGGTTCTGACATTTCCACATCCTCCGCACAATTTTCGCTGGTGATGCGTCTCAAGAGCAACGTCCGTGCCTAATAAAAAACGGCTTAAATTCAGGGGTATGGGTCGAACCAGCTATGTCAGCATTCCAACAATGTAGTATGCGAACAATGCCAGCCTGGTAGCCAAAAGTGGACCACCGCGTCCAGTGGCGTTTGGCGAGTCTTCTCTATTCGAGGTGGTGAGGTCAAGCACCTTCTGACTATTCGTACTTATGGTGATTGATGTCTTCGCAGTATCGCGCCTCTCTCCGGGCTCCCTCCCATTGTGGACCAGAAGAATGGGGCGGAACAATCCAATCGGCGACCTGATCGCGATGAACGACCGCAACAGACAACCACGCGAACTTACCCATCCGTCGTCCTGCGAAGGACATCTTATCCTCCGGCGGCGGAATTCTCTTGCCTCTGGTTCTCGCTGCCCTGGTCGCTAATCACGCAGCGACGGCAAGCTCTCCCGTGTCCAGCAGAGTTCGGTTCTGGCACTGACGCTCGTGAGAAGCACCGCCGCTGCTTCATAAAGCAACTCCCGCAGATGTTTTTCACCCCTTACGCAAGAAATGGGCCTCGTTGTTAGTCCCGGGCGCTAACCGAGCGCCACGTCGGAAGTTTCTTTAACCGCTGCGATTTAAGACACCGCCGTAATGGCGCCGATGCCTGGGATCTCCGTCAGAAACTCGCAACCACGCGACCCGTTCCTTTGGGCTGGATCAGGCCGAATGTCTCCATCAGGCTGCGAATTTGATTGCCAAGTTGGGTTGAGATGCTCAGGAGCTGATTGCGGCACCAACCAGCGTGCGCGTCAACACACTGTCAAAGGACTTTACCTGAGGGTCGGTATTCGCCGCACGCTTGAGCGGCGTATCCGATCATGGCGGGCTGTTTAATCAGGAGCAGGAAGTGATATTCCATCAACCCACAAACCTGGTCCAAACTCAAGGCGCTGTTGCGAGCCAGGCCAGAGCGACCGGTGGATGCCCTCTGGCACACCGTCGGTGACATCGTCAGACTGTTCGAACCGCAGGAATGCGCCAACTACTTCGCAGCGGCAGATATGAACCGGATTAAAATGGACACACGCAGCGTCTTGTGATGACGAAACCTTTGCCGCTCATGTTACTGACATTCTCGCCCGCGTAAAGGCTCTGTCGGGTGCCGAGGACGTCCTGGAGATCCTCGGCGTTCCCTATGAACCGAAGGTGCTAAATACCTCATGGACTCCCCCGTGATCGATTCTAATAGGTTAGCGCGGGATGCGGGCGGAAAACCGTACACACTTTTCCTCACCCCGCGCTAGGGCCGTGCGCCTGGCCGCACCTTTGTACCATCAGGACTCGGTCTTGAACCATCGGCAAGCGACACGTGTGGCGCGGTTGCGACAATTCGTTGTCCTGGAGCCGACAACAGTGTCACGCGGCCGGCATGCCGTGAACCGAAGATCGCCTTGAGTTTCATGGGCTTGTCGGACCACAGGCGGTTGGCATGATTGGTGCTTGGAAGAAAGGCGAACCGTCATGCTCACATGCGATCGGAGCTAAAGAGACCTTATGCACATCGTAGTCTGTATCAAGCAGGTCCCGGACTCGGCGCAGATACGCGTCCATCCGGTGACGAACACGATCATGCGCCAAGGCGTGCCGACCATCATCAACCCTTACGACCTGTTTGCTCTCGAACAGGCCCTTCAAGTGCGCGACCACCATGGCGGCGAGGTCACGGTGCTCACCATGGGTCCGCCCATGGCCGAGGAATCTCTGCGCAAGGCGCTCACTTATGGCGCAGATCGCGCGGTACTGCTGACCGACCGGCACTTTGCCGGCTCCGACACGCTGGCGACTTCATTTGCTCTTTCCCAGGCAATCGCAAAGATTGGCAACCGCTTTGGTCCGCCTGATATCGTCTTCACAGGCAAGCAGACGATCGACGGCGACACCGCCCAGGTCGGCCCGGGAATAGCCAAGCGCCTCAACCTCGTGCAGTTGACCTATGTCGCAAAGATCACTTGCATTGATCTCAGCACGCGCGCGATTACGGTCGAGCGTCGCTCGGAAGGCGGCACGCACGTCCTGAAGAGCGAATTGCCTTGCCTGATCACCATGCTGGAGGGATCGACTGCCATTCGCCGCGGCTCACTTGAGGATGCCTTGCGCGCCGCCCGCAGCGAGATCGTCAGGTGGAATGCGGCGGAGGCCGGCATTGCAGACAT
>NZ_JADYVD010000006.1 GCF_020193575.1 Ensifer sp. IC4062 | reverse complement strand
AAAACCCATCGAGGCTCGCGGCGAAGACGTTGTCCAGCCGCATCACGAAGCCGGATATACGTCAGCAGTTGTGACCATCGATCCTGATCCAGCCGGCTGTTGCAAACGGGCGGGGTCCATATACGTCTACACGATGTCGCAAGTCCGTCCAAGTTTGCCGAATCGCGTCGCAAAAGAAACGTTGCATGGCTTTGAGATTTGCGATTTCTAAGCCCAACAACACGTTTTCTCGGGTTCATGGAGTAGCAGGCGGATGCGCAAATATTCTGTTTTTGCCGTAGCGCGCGAGGCGCTGCGCGGCCACAAGGGCTGGGGGCCGCATTGGGCCTCGCCGGAGCCGCGCAAGGAATATGACGTCATCATCATCGGCGGGGGCGGGCATGGCCTGGGCGCTGCCTATTACCTCGCCAAGGAGCATGGCATCACTAATGTCGCGGTGCTCGAAAAAGGCTGGATCGGTGGCGGCAACACCGGCCGCAACACGACGATCATCCGGTCCAACTATCTCTATGAAGAGAGCATGGACATCTACGAGCATTCGCTGAAGCTCTGGGAGAACCTGTCGCTGGACCTGAACTACAACGTCATGTATTCGCCGCGCGGCGTCATGATGCTGTCGCACAACATCCATGACCAGCAGTCCTTCAAGCGGCATATCAATGCCAACCGGCTCTACGGCATCGACAACGAATGGCTGACGCCGGAACAGGCCAAGGCCTATTGTCCGCCGCTCGACATTGCGAAGACCGCCCGCTATCCGATCAATGGCGCGGCGTTGCAGCGGCGCGGCGGCACCGCGCGCCATGACGCGGTCGCCTGGGGCTACGCGCGCGCCGCTTCCGACCGCGGCGTTCACATCATCCAGAACTGCGAAGTGACGGGGATGCGCCGCGATGCGACCGGTCGCGTGATCGGCGTCGATACCAATCGAGGCTTCATCGGCGCGAAGAAGGTCGGTATTTCTGCGGCGGGCCACACGTCGGTGCTGATGCAGATGGCCGACGTGCGGGTGCCGCTGCAGAGCCAGCCGCTGCAGGCGCTCGTCTCCGAGCCGCTGAAGCCGATCTTCCCCTGTGTCGTGATGTCGAACTCGGTGCACGCCTATATCTCGCAGTCGGACAAGGGCGAGTTCGTCATCGGCGCCGGCACCGACCAGTACAATTCCTATTCGCAGACCGGCGGCTTGCAGATCATCACCCATACGCTCGACGCGATCTGCGAGCTCTTCCCGATGTTCCGCCGCGTCAAGATGATGCGGCAATGGGGCGGTATCGTCGACGTGACGCAGGACCGCTCGCCGATTCAGGGCGTCACGCCGGTGCCGGGACTCTACCTTAACGCCGGTTGGGGAACGGGCGGCTTCAAGGCGACGCCGGGCTCGGCCAACCTCTTTGCCCATCTCATCGCACGTGGCGAACCGCACCGGCTCGCTGCCGGCCTGACGCTCGAACGCTTCCGCACCGGGCGGCTCATCGACGAGGCGGCCGCTGCCGCCGTTGCGCATTGATGCGAGGACATTCCAGATGCTTCTGATTTACTGCCCCTATTGCGAAGAAGAGCGCTCCGAGCTCGAATTCCGCAATGCCGGCGATGCCCATATCGCCCGCCCGACCAATATCGCCGAAATTAGCGACGAAGAGTTCGAGGCCTATTTCTTCCTGCGCGACAATCCGAAGGGTGTGATCTTCGAGAGATGGCGGCACATCCACGGCTGCGGCCGTTTCTTCAATGCCGCCCGTGACACGGTGAGCGACCGGTTCGTCACCACGTACAAAGCAGGCGAGCCGAAACCCGACCTCGACGCAGAGCCGAAGACGAGCGCACAGGTCGAAACCTACGAGGCCCTTGAAGGAGCAGCACAATGAGCGGGGTCAATCGCATTTCGGGTGCGGGACGCCTGACGCCCGCCCGCACCGCCAGGTTCACTTTCGACGGCCGGACGCTGACGGCGCTCGAGGGCGATACGGTCGCCTCGGCCCTGCTTGCCCATGGCATCCATCTTGTCGGCCGGTCGTTCAAGTACCACCGTCCGCGCGGCATTCTATCCGCCGGTGCCGAAGAGCCGAATGCGCTGCTCGACGTATCGCGCGACGCGGCACGCAGACAGCCGAACGTGCGCGCCACGGTGCAGGAGGTCTTCGACGGGATGAAGGTCTCGTCGCAAAACCGCTGGCCGTCGCTAGCCTTCGATGTCGGCGGGTTCAACGATCTGCTTTCGCCTTTCTTCGCTGCCGGTTTCTACTACAAGACCTTCATGTGGCCGAAGGCGGCGTGGCACAAGCTCTACGAGCCCTTCATCCGCCGTGCGGCCGGCCTCGGCGTCGCGCCGACGGAGGCCGATCCGGATCACTATGCGAGCCGTTACGTGCATTGCGACGTGCTGGTGATCGGCGCAGGCGTTGCCGGTCTTTCGGCGGCCCTTGCGGCGGCGCAGGCCGGTGCCAAGGTCATCCTCTGCGACGAACAATCGGAGGTGGGCGGTGCGCTCCACTATGACAGCGGCACGGTCGTCGACGGCAAGCCCGGCTACGAATGGGCGCTGGCGACCGGTAAAGCGCTCGCGGAGAGGGACAACGTCACGTTGCTGACCCGCACGACCGCGTTCGGCTATTACAACCACAATTTCGTCGGTCTCGTCGAACGGGTCACGGATCATCTCTCTGCCCCGGACAAGGCATTGCCGCGCGAGCGGCTCTGGCAGGTGCGGGCGAAGAAGGTCATTCTCGCCAACGGTGCGATCGAGCGTCACATGGTCTTCGCCAACAACGATCGGCCGGGCATCATGCTGGCGTCGGCGGGGCGCACCTATCTCAACCATTTCGGCGTCGCCGTCGGTACCAAGGTCGGCATCTACACGGCGCATGATTCCGCCTATGAAGCCGCCTTTGACCTCAGAAAGGCGGGTGTTTCCGTACCGGCGATCGTGGATAGCCGCGAGAAGCCCGGCGAGGCGGTGCTCAACGAAGCACGCCGGCTCGGCATCGAGGTGCTGACCGGCCATTCGGTCGTCAACACCACGGGCAAGCTCCGGATTTCCTCGATCAGCATTGCCCGAAGGGGTGGCGGTCCGGCGCGCAAGATCGCCGTCGATGCGCTGCTGGTCTCCGCCGGCTGGACGCCATCGGTGCACCTCTTCTCGCAATCGCGTGGCAAGGTGAAGTTTGACGCCGCAACGGAGCGCTTCCTGCCGGGTACCTATGCGCAGGATTGCCTCTCGATCGGTGCATGCAACGGCACGGACGATCTCCAGGCGACAATCGATGAGGCGCTTGCCGCCGGTGAACTGGCCGCGCGCGCTGCGGGTGCCGAAAACGGATCGCAACTCGCAATCTCCGGCGAGAACGCCTTCGCCTGGACGGGCGGCATGATCGGCGCAGCCGAAGGGGCGGGGCCGGACACGACGGTCAAGGCCTTCATCGACTTCCAGCACGATGTTTGCGCCAAGGACATTCGCTTGGCCGTGCGCGAGGGCATGCACTCGGTCGAGCATATCAAGCGCTTCACCACCAACGGCATGGCATCCGACCAGGGCAAGCTCTCCAACATGCACGGGCTCGCGATCGCCGCGGAAGCGCTCGGCAAGGGGATCCCCGAGGTAGGTCTGACGACCTTCCGCCAGCCCTACACGCCGGTGACTTTCGGCGCGATCGTCAACCATTCTCGTGGGAGCCTGTTCGATCCGGCTCGCAAGACGCCGATGCATGCCTGGGAAGAGGCGCGAGGCGCCGAGTTCGAGGATGTCGGCAACTGGAAGCGCGCCTGGTTCTATCCGAAGTCCGGCGAGTCCATGCACGAAGCGGTCGCGCGCGAATGCAAGACCGTACGCGAGGTGGCCGGCGTCTTCGATGCGTCGACGCTCGGCAAGATCGAAGTGGTTGGTCCCGATGCGGCGAAGTTCCTCAATCTGATGTACACGAACGCCTGGGATAACCTGAAGCCGGGCCGCTGCCGCTACGGCATCATGCTGCGCGACGACGGCTTCGTCTATGACGACGGCGTCGTCGGCCGCCTGGCCGAGGACCGCTTCCACGTGACGACGACGACCGGCGGCGCGCCGCGCGTCATGCACCACATGGAAGACTATCTGCAGACGGAGTTCCCGCATCTCAAAGTCTGGCTCACCTCGACCACCGAGCAGTGGGCGGTTATTGCGGTGCAGGGTCCGAAGGCGCGTGAGATCATCGCGCCGCTCGTCGAGGGCATCGATCTTTCGAACGAGGCCTTCCCGCACATGAGCGTTGCCGAAGGGCGGATCTGCGGTGTGCCGACGCGGCTCTTCCGTATGTCGTTTACCGGCGAACTCGGTTTCGAAGTCAACGTTCCCGCGGACTACGGTCAGGCCGTATGGGAGGCGATCTGGGCTCGGGCTGAACCAATGGGCGCCTGCGCCTATGGCACTGAGACCATGCACGTGCTGCGCGCCGAGAAGGGTTACATCATCGTCGGTCAGGATACGGACGGGACCCTCACTCCGGACGATGCCGGCCTTTCCTGGGCGGTGTCGAAGAAGAAGCCGGACTTCGTCGGCATTCGCGGGCTCAAGCGCCCGGACCTCGTCAAGGACGGTCGCAAACAGCTCGTCGGTCTCCTTACCAAGGATCCGAAGGTGGTTCTGGAGGAAGGCGCGCAGATCGTTGCCAATCCGAACGAGCCGAAGCCGATGACCATGCTTGGCCATGTCACCTCGTCCTATTGGTCGTCAAATTGCGGCCGTTCGATCGCCCTGGCGGTTGTCGCCGGCGGACGGGAGCGCCTCGGGCAGACCCTTTACATCCCTATGGCCGACCGGACGATCGCCGTCGAGGTGAGCGACATGGTGTTCTTTGACAAGGAAGGAGGTCGCCTCCATGGCTGACCAGGCAACTGCAATCCGCAATGCTCCGCTCGCTGGCCTGCGTGGCGGCTCGCCGGCGGCGATCCTGACGCCAGCGGCGCCCGCCTCGCGGATATCGCTCCGCGCGGCACCGGACGCCGTTGCGGCTCTCTCCGCGGCGTTAGGGGTCACTCTGCCGACGCGGCCGAAGACGTCCGCTTCGTCCGGAAAGCGCCACGCGCTCTGGCTCGGTCCTGACGAGTGGCTGGTGATCGACGAAGACGGCAAGGATTTGATGGCGGCTGCCGCGTCCAGTGGCGTCATGCATTCGGCGGTCGATATTTCCCACCGCAACACGGCTGTCATCGTCAGCGGCCCCGGCGCCGAGGTGGCTGTCAACAGCGGATGCCCGCAGGACCTTTCGCTCGCGATCTTCCCGGTCGGCGCTTGCTCGCGGACGATCCTGGGCAAGGCGGAAATCGTGCTCTTCCGCACGGCCGAGGATACTTTCCGCGTCGAGTGCTGGCGGTCGTTCTCGCCCTTTGTCTTCGGCCTTCTCTCCGAGGGTGCGGAGGACGCGGGGCACTGAAGAGGCTTTTTCTCGAACTTGGAAGCGGCCGAGCGATCCGCCCCTTTTCTTTTTGTCAGCGCCGAGCCTTTGCCCCTCATCCGCCTGCCGACACCTTCTCCCCGTTCTGATGGAGAAGGCATATGCCCCAAGCCCCTCTCCCCGCGCGCGGGAAGAGGGCTAGTCCTCGGTTAAACCCGAGGAGAGGGGGCAATCTCGCGTCTCGACTTCCAAGAACCGATCACGTTAGTTTTTGACTCGATTCGATCGAGCAACGTGAGGAGCGGAGGAGCGAGTGTGAAGACACGCGCGGCGGTGCTAAGGAAATCACCGGTCGAGAGGCCCTATGCCAACACCCGGCCTCTATCGATCGAGACCGTCGATCTCGATCCGCCGGGACCGGACGAGCTTCTGGTCAGAATCGGTGCCGCGGGGCTCTGTCACTCCGATCTCTCGGTCATCAACGGCGATCGGCCACGTCCGGTGCCGATGGCGCTTGGCCACGAGGCGGCCGGCACCGTGGAAGCGGTCGGCAGCGGCGTGCGCGACATCGCGCCCGGTGATCGCGTGGTGATGAGCTTCATGCCGAGCTGCGGCCATTGCCTGCCCTGCGCGGAAGGCAGGCCGGCGCTCTGCATTCCCGGTGCGGAGGCAAACGGCAAGGGGACGTTGCTTTCAGGCGAGCGCCGTCTGCGCTGCGATGCGGTTCCGGTGCATCACCATCTCGGCGTGTCCGCCTTTGCGGATTATGCCGTCGTCTCGCGCCACTCGGCCGTCAGGATCGAGGCGGATCTGCCGATGGTCGAAGCGGCCCTGTTCGGCTGCGCCGTGTTGACCGGCGTCGGTGCAGTCGTCAACACCTGCCAAGTCAGGCCTGGCCAGTCCGTTGCCGTTGTCGGCCTCGGCGGCGTTGGGTTGGCGGCAGTTTTGGGCGCGATCGCTGCCGGCGCCGAACGTGTCGTCGCGGTCGATCTGTCCGACGACAAGCTGAAGCTGGCGCTCCAACTCGGCGCGACGGACGCGTTCCTGGCCGGTGGTCCGGATGTAGCCGAAAGGATCCGCGAGGCGACGCGCGGCGGCGTCGACCATGCGCTGGAGGCGGCCGGATCGGCAGGGCCTTCGAGCTTGCCTACCGGATCACGCGGCGCGGCGGTTTGACGGCGGCGGCAGGACTTGCCCACCCCTCAAGCCAGATTGCCATCCCTGCGGTCAGCCTCGTCGCCGAGGAGCGCACGGTCCGCGGAAGCTACATGGGAAGCTGCGTGCCGAGCCGCGATATCCCGCGATTCATTGGCCTCTACCAGCGCGGCAGGTTGCCGGTCGACCGGCTGCTATCGAGCATGGGGCCACTCGAAGAGATCAACGAGGCCTTCGATCTTCTCGATCAGGGCCGGGTCATCCGCCATGTGATCACGTTCTGAACTTGCAGTTTGGGCATCCCCTTTTTTCGGCAAACCGAACCAATGTATCCATCGACCATGGAAATCCGCCCGGCCGATCAGATGCTTTTCACCGCCCGGCCAGGTCTGGAGCGACAGCGCAGCCCCAGGTCTTAAGCCGTCCGCTTCCATCTGCAGCCAAGCAAGCGGCGCATCTGCCGTTGCCGCTTTTCCCGCAGCCGCGATCAGGGCCTCGCCCTCTTGCTGGCCGGATTGAGGCAGGTATTGCCAGGCGACCGAGTGATAGACGACGTGGATCGAACCGGGAAAGGGATGGGCGAGGCGCTGTTTCAGCCAGTCTACGGCGTCTCTGCGCTCGACAAGGTTGCCATGGGCAGCCGCGATCGCCAACGCGTTTCGGGTCCGCTCGAGCCGGTCCGGCTGATCGGCCCAGATGTAGGAGAGCAGTCGCAACCGTTGCTCCTCGCTTGCAGGATCAAGCGGGTTGATGTCGCATCCTGCCCGTCCGACGATTTCGACCGATCCGACGGATGGCGCTTCCCCCGACCATTGCGGCGAGATGATGACGCCGGATTCCATATCGCCCCATTGGCTGCCGGGAAGGTCGTAGCCGTAGCGGTCCCAGTGCAGATTGAGACCGGCACTCGCACCAACTTCTGACAGGACGAGTGGTTTGCCGGAGGCGCGTGCGATCGCAAGAAAACCCGCAAGCAATACGCCCGAGCGGCGCACCTCGTTCGTCTGCGGTGCGGACGAGAGCCGGTCGAGGATGAAATCGGCCTGCGTCCGAAAAGCCGCTTCACACGCGGCCCAGAGCGCTTTGTCGTCGGTAACATTCGGCGGATAGCATGAAGCCAGCCCATCGTCGCACCTCGACAACACGAGGGCATGAAGCGCACCGAATAGCCGCAGCGGTACGGAGTCTGCTTCGGGCCGCGGATTGCCTTGCCAGCCTAAAACGCGGCGGCCGACCGCACTTTCAACATCGAGCCGCTCGGCTGCCAGCCGGCAGAGCCGGGCCATGAAAGGAGAACCGAGTTCTTCGCACGCCTTAGCCTGGCCGTGAAAGGCCCGGCGGACACGCTCCTCGGTTTCCGCTTGCTCAGGCATCTGCCGGCCGATCCTTCGGGTCGAACTGGATGATCGTCTGCCATGTCGCCGTCAGGGCGGGCTTGCGCTCGCCCTCGATCTCGACGGTTACGTCATAGGTGATCATCAGCATGCCGGCGCCGCGAAAACGGGCGTCTGCCATAGTGAACCGGCCGCGCACCTTGGCGTCGCTCCTTACTGGGGCGATGAAGCGAACCTTGTCGAAGCCGTAATTGATGCCCATCGTCTGCTCGCGGATCTTGGGCAGGCAATTGTAGTTCATCGCCGAAAGCAGCGAGAGCGACAGGAAGCCATGGGCGATCGTGCCTCCGAAGGGCGTTTCGGCTGCCGCGCGCACCGGATCGGTGTGGATGAACTGGAAGTCGCCCGTTGCCTCGGCAAAACTGTCGATAGTCCTCTGCGTCACGGTGATCCAGTCGGAGACGCCGAGCTCCTTGCCGATCAGACCCTTGACCTCTGAAAGTGAAATTTCCTGCGGCATTTGATTGTCCTGATCGCCTTTAAAAGACTAGAGCGGAATGCGGGCGGAAAAAGACCCCTCACGCTTTTCCTCATCCGTTACACGGGTCCCCCAACCGATCTATAGGCTGGCAGGGGCAACCCTAGCAAGTAGTCGTAAAAACTCAGAAAACCTCGACGAAGAAGCTGACCGAGCGGGGGGCGACGAACGGAGGTGCCGGCGTCTCGGAAAGAGCGTCGCGCCACTCGCCGTCGAGGCTTGCCGGAAGCTGAAAGGGATGCGGCGCATGACCGCGGTTGATGACCACGGCAAGCCGTGTCGCTCGTCGCTGTTCCCGGTCCTTGGTCGCAAGCAGAATGACGAGATTATCGGTCGCCGGATGTTCCCAATCCTCGACCGTCAAGGGATGGCCGTCGAGACGCAGCCAGGTGATGTCGCCCTTGCCGGTGAAGAAGCGCGTCTCCGCGAAGACATCGAAACGCCGCCGCATCGCGGAGAGAGCGGCGGTATGGTCGATGAGCCTTGGGTCGAGCTTCGTCCAATCGATCCAGGTAAGGCCGTTGTCCTGGGCGTAGGCGTTGTTGTTGCCGCCCTGGCTGCGCCCGCCTTCGTCGCCGGCGGTGAGCATGATCGTTCCGCGCGAAGCGAAAAGCGTGCCGATCAGCGCCTTGGCGTCGGATTGTCTCGCAGCCTGGATTTCCGGATCGTCAATAGGTCCTTCGGCGCCATTGTTCCACGAATAGTTCTCGTTGTGGCCGTCGTGGTTGTCTTCGCCGTTCGCTTCGTTGTGCTTGCGCGCATAGGAGGCGAGATCCGTCAGCGTGAAGCCGTCATGCGCGGCGATGAAGTTGACGCTGCGCGTCGCCGTCTCGCCCCCCCGCGAGAACGTATCGGAGGAGCCGGCGAGTGCGGTCGCGAGCGCGCCGATCGCATGCCGGTCGCCCCGCCAATAGCGGCGAATGTCGTCCCGCGCGCGATCGTTCCACTCGAGGAAGGGTTCGGGGAAATTGCCGAGCTGGTAGCCGCCGGGCCCGGTATCCCAGGGTTCGGCGATGAGAATGCGGTCGCGAAGCACCGGATCCGAGGCGATGGCCGTAAAGAGCGCGGCGTCGCGGTGGAAGCCGCTCATATCACGCCCGAGGATGGACGCGAGGTCGAAGCGGAAGCCGTCGACGCCAGCGGCAAGCACGAAATGGCGCAAGCTGTCGAGGATCAGGTGCCGTACCACCGGATGGTCGCAGGCGATCGTATTGCCACAGCCGGTGTCGTTGATGAGTTCCCCGGGCTGGTCGGTCACGTGCCGGTAATAGGTGAGATTGTCGAGCCCGCGCATGGAAAGCGTCGTGCCAAGGCGGTCGCTCTCGCCGGAATGGTTGAAGACGAGATCGAGGATGACGCCGATGCCGGCCTCGTGCAGCGTCTCGACGGCGTTGCGCAGTTCCTTGATGCCGCCGGGCACGAGCCGCGGATCGAGCGCCATGGGGGCGATCGGGTTGTAGCCCCAGCCGTTATGAAGGCCGAGCGACGGCAGGTGCCGCTCATCGATCCAGGCAACGATCGGCATCAGTTCGATGGCTGAGACGCCAAGGCGCTCCAGGTGGTCAATGATCACCGGTTCCGCCAGGGCGGCGACAGTGCCGCGTTTCTTCTCGGGAATATCCGGATGCAGAATGGTGAACGGCTTGACAGCCACCTCGTAGATCAATCCGCCAGGCTGAAAAAGCGGCGGCCTCACCTCCACCAATTTTGTTTCGGTCACGATCGCTTTCGGGACCAGATCTGCTGTCTCTTCACCGAAGATCGTCAGGCGAGGGTCATGTCGAAAGGGACGATCGAGCTCGATGGCGTACGGATCGACCAAAAGCTTCGAAGGATCGAACCAGAGCCCATGATCGGGCGAGTAGATGCCGTCGGCCCGCAAGCCATAGCGGGTGCCGATAGGCGCATCGGAAAGCGTCAGGCTGTGGACGTCGCCCTCGCGTAGCATCGGCAGGCGACGGAGCTCCCTGTCGCCGCTCTCGTCGAACAGGCAGAGGTCGACGCGGGCGGCATGACGCGACCAGACGGCAAAGCGCGTTCCGTCTGGCGTGCGTGTCACGCCGAGGGGTGGAAATCCGATCGTCGGCATGAAGGCGTGCCTCTATTGGTATTGCTGTTCAAGTTAGTGTTCTCGGCATCCCCTCTGCCGGCCGGGCATCTCCCCCACAAGGGGGAGCTCGACTCGCTGCAATCCCATCCTCCAACAGGAACGCTTGATTGCGGAGCCTCTTATCAGGGTTACTTAGCGGGCTACGTCCAATCTCCCTTGTGGGGGAGATGGCCGGCAGGCCAGAGGGGTAGCTGAGCGGCAGGGCGTCGCCCGAAACTGTAACACCTCAAGTAATCACGCTCGGCTGATCGCGGCGGGTTCGAGTCTTGATCTCGGCGATCTCGTCGGCCACGGCGATGAGGTCCGCGAGTGCCGCCTGCGTGTCGAGGTCGTGGCGTGTCGGGTCCGCTTCGAACCGCTCGATATAAACCCTGAGCGTCGCACCGGACGTGCCCGTGCCGGAAAGACGATAGACGACGCGCGACCCGCCCTTGAACAGGACGCGGATGCCCTGGTTCTTGCTCACCGATTTGTCGACCGGATCGTTATAGGAGAAGTCGTCTGCGGTCTCGACCGCCAGCGCGCCGAAGCTCTTGCCCGGCAGGCTGGCGAGCTTGTCCCTCAAGGCGCTGATCAGGCCGTTCGCTGCATCGGTGTCGACCTCTTCGTAATCGTGGCGCGAATAATAGTTGCGGCCATAGGTCGCCCAGTGCTTGCGGGCGATCTCAAGCGCGCTTTCCTTGCGCGCCGCAAGGATGTTGAGCCAGAGCAGCACGGCCCACAGCCCGTCCTTCTCGCGCACATGGTTGGACCCGGTGCCGGCACTTTCCTCGCCGCAGATCGTCGCCAGACCCTCGTCGAGCAGGTTGCCGAAGAATTTCCACCCGGTCGGCGTCTCGTAGATGCCGATGCCGAGCTTTTCCGCCACGCGGTCGGCTGCGCCGCTCGTCGGCATCGAACGCGCGATCCCGGCCAGTCCCTTGGCGTAGCCCGGCGCCAGATGCGCGTTGGCGGCAAGTATTGCCAGGCTATCCGAAGGCGTGACGAAGATGCCCCTGCCGATGATCAGGTTGCGGTCGCCGTCGCCATCGGAAGCGGCGCCGAAATCCGGGGCATCCGACGCCATCATCGTTTCATAGAGCGCACGCGCATGCACGAGGTTCGGGTCCGGATGGTGGCCGCCAAAGTCGGGTAACGGTATGAAATTCATCACCGAACCCTTGGGTGCCCCCAACCGCTTCTCGATGATCTCCTTGGCATAGGGCCCGGTCACTGCACTCATCGCATCGAAGACCACCCGGAAGCCGCCGGCGATCAGCTTGCGAATTGCCGCGAAGTCGAACAGGCTCTCCATCAGTTCGGCGTAGTCGGCAACCGGGTCGATGACGGTTACGGTCATGTTCTCGATCTGGTGGGAGCCTTCCACGTCCAGATTGACGTCGCCGACATCGGCGATCCTGTAGCTGTCGATGACCTTGGTGCGGGCGAAGATCGCGTCCGTCACCTTTTCCGGCGCCGGGCCGCCGTTGCTGACATTGTATTTGATGCCGAAGTCCTCGGTCGGGCCGCCGGGATTGTGGCTCGCCGACAGCACGATGCCGCCGAACGCCTTGTATTTGCGGATGATGTTGGAGGCGGCCGGCGTCGACAGGATACCTCCGCGGCCGACGAGCACGCGGCCGAAGCCGTTCGCGGCCGCCATCTTGATGGCCTTCTGGATGACTTCGCGGTTGTAGTAGCGGCCGTCGCCGCCGATCACCAGCGTCTGGCCCTCGAAGCCTTCGAGCGAATCGAAAATCGACTGGATGAAGTTCTCGGAATAGTTCTTCTGCTGGAATACCGGAACTTTCTTCCGCAGGCCGGACGTGCCGGGTTTCTGATCGCCATAGGGGTTTGTGGAGACGGTTTTAATCATCTTTCTTAGCCTTTCGCGAGGAGACCGGAATAGAGCGAGGCGTAGCGTTCCGCACTCTTGGCCCAGGAAACGTCGGACTTCATGCCCTGATTTTGCATGCGTGCCCACACTTTCGGTTCGCTGTATGCACGGAAGGCGCGCCTGATCGCAAGGCGCAATCCGTCGGCGGTAACCGGCCTGAACTGAAATCCAGTGGCGACCTTGGCTGAAAGTGCAGCTTCGTTGGCGTCGATGATCGTGTCGGTAAGGCCGCCGGTACGGGCGACGATCGGCACGCAGCCGTAGCGCAGCCCATAGAGCTGGGTAAGTCCGCATGGTTCGAAGCGCGACGGGATGATGATCGCATCGGCGCCCGCCTGCATGAGATGCGACAATGGTTCGTCATAGCCCGTCACCATGCCGATATGGCCGCGATGGCGCGAGGCGGCCGCGAGCAGCGCTCCCTCGAGGGCCGCGTCGCCCGAGCCGAGTATCACGAGCTTGCCGCCGAGCGCCACGATATCGTCCGTCACTTCGGCAAGCAGGTCCATCCCCTTTTGCCAGGTGAGGCGGCTGATGACGCAGAAGATCGGGCCAGGGCTGCTGCTATCCAGCCCGAAACGCTCTTCCAGCGCCTTGCGGTTGGCCGCGCGCCGCTTGAGCGTGCTGGGGCCGTATTGGCTTGCGACGTGCGGGTCCGTCTCAGGGTTCCAAATGTCGGCGTCGATGCCGTTGACGATCCCCATCAGGCTGTCGACCCTGTTGGCGAGCAGCCCGTCCATTCCCATGCCGAACTCGGGCGTCAGGATCTCCTGGGCGTAGGAGGGGCTGACCGTAGTGATCGCCGTTGCCGTCTGCAGGCCGCCCTTCAGGAAGCCGACATCGCCGTAATATTCGACGAACTGCATGGAAAAGGCTTCCGGCGGCAGAGCGAGCTCCGGAAACACGGAGGCGCCGAACTGTCCCTGGAAGGCGATGTTATGGATCGTCATCACCGTCGGCATTTTCGGCGCCGAGCCGAAGCGCATGTAGACTGGCGTCAGCGCCGTCTGCCAGTCATGAACGTGGACGATGTCGGGTTTCCAGCCGGGGATGACGTCGTCGCCGGCAATTTCCGCCGCCGCCAGCGAGAGTGCCGCGAAACGGCGGAAATTGTCGGGATAGTCCCGCCCGGTCGGATCGAGATAGGGTCCCCCGTCGCGGGCATAGAGGGCCGGCTGATCGAGGACGAGCAGGTCCAGTCCGTTGATTTCGGCCGAAAGCACGGTGGCGGGATGGCCGAAGAGATTGGCAAACCTGCCGACGGCCTTCTTCTTCTTCAGCTTGTGGAGCACGGCAGGGTAGCCCGGAACCAGCGTGCGCGTCTTGATGCCGTGCGGGAGAAGCGCCGCAGGGAGCGCACCGACGACATCGGCGAGTCCCCCCGTCTTGACCAGCGGGTAGACTTCAGACGCAACGGACAGGATGTTCATGCAGACCTACATTCCCAACTGGTCGATCATCGATTGGGTGATCAGGCAAACGCCGTTTTCGGTGCGGCGGAAGCGCTTGGCGTCGAGCTCCGGATCATCGCCGACGACCAGGCCCTCGGGAATGACGACCCGGCTGTCGATGACCACGTTGCGCAGAATCGAATGCCGCCCGATCGCCACGTCGGGGAGAACTACGGCATTTTCGAGTCTGGAGTATGAATTGACCCGAACGCCCGTGAACAGCAGGCTCCTGTTGAGTGCGGCACCCGAGATGATGCAGTCGCCCGAGATGAGCGAGGAGGTCGCCGACCCGCGGCGGTTTTCGTCGTCATGAACGAATTTCGCCGGCGGCTTGATTTCGGCGAAGGTCCAGATCGGCCAGGTGCTGTCATAGATGTCCAGCTCTGGCGTCACGTGGGTTAGGTCGATATTGGCCTGCCAGTAGGCGTCGATGGTGCCGACGTCGCGCCAATAGGCTTCGCGCTCGAAATCCGAGCGCACGCAGGAGCGGGTGAAGCGATGGGCGACCGCTTTACCGTGTTCGACGATATAGGGGATGATGTCCTTGCCGAAGTCGCGACTCGATTTCGGATCGGCGGCATCCCGGCGCAGCATGTCCATCAGGAACTTGGTGTGAAAAACGTAGATGCCCATGGAGGCAAGCGCCAGGTCCGGGTTGTCCGGAATACCTGGCGGATCGGCCGGCTTCTCGACGAAGGCGATGATGCGGTCCGCTTTGTCGACATGCATGACGCCGAAAGCGGTGGCTTCCATGCGCGGCACTTCCAGGCAGCCGATCGTCACGTCCGCGCCGGAATCGACGTGCTGCTGCAGCATCAACTCGTAGTCCATCTTGTAGACGTGGTCGCCCGCGAGAATCACCATGTATTCGACGCCATGGTCCTCGATGATGTCGATGTTCTGGTAGACCGCGTCGGCGGTGCCTTCGTACCATTGCGTTTCGGAGACGCGCTGGCTGGCGGGCAGGATGTCGAAGCTCTCGTTGCGCTCCGGGCGGAAGAAGTTCCAGCCGCGCTGCAGGTGCCGGATCAGCGAGTGGGCCTTGTACTGGGTGGCGACGCCGATGCGACGGATACCGGAATTCAGCGCGTTCGAAAGCGCGAAATCGATGATGCGTGCCTTGCCGCCGAAATAGACGGCGGGTTTCGCGCGCCGGTCGGTCAGTTCCTTCAGCCTGCTGCCGCGGCCACCGGCGAGAACATAGGCCATGGCATCGCGGGCCAGAGGTTGCGTACGTTTTTCCACCAATTTGTCCTCCCCAAGATCAGTTCGAGGACTGCTTGGCGGCATCTGCGACGCCTCGCGGCCCACATGATTTCTCCTCTCCCGCCCCGTCGGGCAATCCCGGTCGGGATGGGCGCTAATCCTGCTCCAGCATCAGCGTCGCCAGAGGCGGCAGCGTGATCGTGGCTATTGTCTCTCCGTTCGATCTCTTCTGGGCATAGACGGCGCCGCCGTTGCCCTTGCCAGTCCCTCCATAGATTTCCGCGTCGGTATTGAGGATTTCCTTCCAGCGCCCCGCGACCGGAAGCGGTATGTCGTAATGCTCCCGATAGACCGGGGTGAAATTGGTGACGACCGCGACGAGCTTTTGTTCCGGAGCCTTCCTGAGCCAGGCGAAAACCGAATTGTCCCGGTCATCCGCGATCAGCCACTCGAAGCCTTCCCCCTCGCAGTCGCGCGCATGCAGCGCCGCTTTCGAGCGGTAAGTGCCGTTCAGGTCGCGTATCAGGCGTCGCATTCCCTCGTGCAGATTGTATTCGAGCAGGTTCCAATCGAGCGCGCGGTCCTCTGACCATTCGCGCCACTGGGCGAATTCCTGGCCCATGAAGAGGAGCTTCTTGCCGGGATAGCCCCACATGAAGGCGTAATAGGCCCTGAGATTGGCGAACTTCTGCCAGTCGTCGCCGGCCATCTTGGCAACCAGCGAACCCTTGCCGTGCACGACCTCGTCATGGGACAGCGGCAGCACGAAATTCTCGCTGAAGGCGTAGATGAGGCCGAAGGTCATGTCGTTGTGGTGGAACTTGCGATGCACGGGTTCGCGGGCAAGGTATTGCAGCGTGTCGTGCATGAAGCCCATGTTCCACTTGAAGCCGAAGCCCAGCCCGCCATCGTGGACCGGATGCGAGACCTTCGGCCAGGAGGTCGATTCCTCGGCAATCGTCAGCACGCCTTGGTGAATGCCGTAGAGGCGGGTGTTCATCGTCTGGAGAAAGCGTACGGCCTCGAGATTTTCGTTGCCCCCATATTCGTTCGGCACCCATTCGCCGTAGCTGCGCGAATAGTCGAGATAGAGCATCGAGGCGACCGCGTCGACGCGCAGACCGTCGACGTGGAACTTCTCCGCCCAGTAGAGCGCGTTGTTGACGAGATAGGCGAGAACCTCCTGGCGGCCAAAATTATAGATCGCCGTGTTCCAGTCGGGGTGAAAACCCTGGCGTGGGTCCGCATGCTCGTAAAGCGCGGTGCCGTCGAACCACCGCAAGCCATGCTCGTCGGTCGGAAAATGCGCCGGCACCCAATCGAGGATGACGCCGATGCCGACCTTATGGCAGCCGTTGACGAAGCGGGCGAAGCCCTCCGGCTCGCCAAAGCGCGCCGTCGGCGCATAGAGGCCGGTCGTCTGGTAGCCCCATGACGGGTCATAGGGAAACTCCGAGATCGGCAGGAACTCGATATGGGTGAAGCCCATGTCGACGCAATAGGGGATCAGCCGTTCGGCCAATTCGTCCCAGGAGAGCATCTCGCCATTGTCGCGGCGCTGCCACGAGCCGGCATGGACCTCGTAAATCGAGATCGGCTGGCGGCGCGGGTCGACTTCGGCCCAATGCCGCCGGTGCGCCTCGTCTTCCCAGTCTTGCTCGATCTCGCCGGTCGTGATCGAAGCCGTATCGGGGCGCAGTTCCGAGCGGCGGGCGAAGGGGTCCGCCTTCAGCGGCAGGAGCGTCCCTTGGCTGTCGAGGATTTCATATTTATAAGGCGCGCCCGCCGGGATGCCGGGAATGAAGATCTCCCAGATGCCCGTGTCGGCGCGCAGGCGCATGACGTGCCGGCGTCCGTCCCAGTCGTTGAAACTGCCGACCACCGACACCCGTCGCGCGTTCGGGGCCCAGACAGCAAAATGAAAGCCTTCTGCGCCGTCGTGCGAGATCGGATGAGCGCCCATCTTGTCGAAGAGCCGCAGATGCGAGCCTTCGCGGATATAATAGTCGTCCATCGGCCCGAGAACGGGGCCAAAACTGTAGGGATCAACGACGATCCATTCACCGCCGCTGTTGACGGCGCGATAACGAATAGGCTGCTCCTTGCGCAGCGACACGACGCCCTCGAAGAACCCCGCGTCATCGCGCCGGTTGAGCGGGCCGATTTCCTTGCCGGACAGTGTTTCAGCCGTCACGACCTCGGCGCCGGGAATGAAGCAGCGGGCAACATAGTTCCTGCCAGCCGAATGAACGCCGAGAACGGCGAACGGATTGTCGTGGGTGCCGGAAAGTATTGCCGCGATATCCGGCGCTGGCAGCACACCGGACGGGTCGGGCGCTGGGTCCTTACCGGGCGAAACCGTCATCCAGCGCTCCAGATTTCCCCAGCATATTGCCGTATCGTGCGGTCAGACGAGAACCAGCCCATGCGCGCGGTATTGCGGATCGCCTGGGCGTACCAGGAAGACGGCGTGGTCCAGAGCTGATCGATCTCGCGCTGCGCCTTTGCATAGGCTTCGAAATCGGCGGCGACCATGAACCAGTCATGGTTGTAGAGTCCGTCAACCAGTCCGGAGAAGCGATTGCGATCGTCCGGCGAGAATACGCCCGAGGCAATCGCAGAGAGCGCCTGCGACAGCTCGCGCGAGCCTTCGATGATGGCGCGCGGGTTATGCCCTTCCGCCCGCGCCTTGGCCACTTCCTCGGCGGTCATGCCGAAGATTTTGATGTTTTCCTCGCCGACCCAGTCGCGCATCTCAACATTGGCGCCATCGAGCGTGCCGATGGTGAGCGCGCCGTTCAGCGCAAATTTCATGTTGCCGGTGCCGGAGGCCTCCATGCCGGCAGTCGAGATCTGTTCGGAAAGATCGGCGGCCGGAACCATAACTTCGGCGAGCGAGACGTTGTAGTTCGGAACGAAGACGATCTTCAGGAGTCCGCGCACGGCCGGATCGTTGTTAATGACGCGGGCGACATCGTTGGCAAGTTTGATGATCAGCTTGGCGTTGTGGTAGCTTGGCGCCGCCTTGCCAGCAAAGAGCTTGACCCGCGGCACCCAATCGAGCTCGGGATGCGAGCGCATCTGATCATAGAGCGCGACCGCCTCGACGATGTTCAAGAGCTGCCGCTTGTATTCATGAATGCGCTTGATCTGGATGTCGAACATCGCGGAGGGATCGAGCCGGATGCCGAGGTTCGCCTGGATGATCTTCGCGAGCTTCACCTTGTTGGAGTGCTTGACGGCGGCGAAACTCTCCTGGAAGTCCGCTTGTTCGGCAAAGGCGTCGAGCGCCTGCAGCGCCTCGGTATTGTCCATGAACTCGTCGCCGATCGCCTCGCGAATGAGGCCGAACAGGCCGGGATTGCACTGCATCAGCCAACGGCGCGGGGTAATCCCGTTGGTCTTGTTGTTGATGCGGTCGGGATAGATCCGGTGCAGATCGGCAAAGACCGTCTCTTTCATCAGCTCGGTATGCAGCGCCGAGACGCCGTTGATCGAATGTGAACCGACAAAGGCGAGATTGCCCATGCGCACCCGCCGCTCGCCCGTCTCCTCGATCAGCGATATGTTGCGGATCTCCTCGTCGGTCGCGTGCTTCTGCCTGCGAGCCTCAATCAGGATCTTGGCATTGATGGCGTAGACGATCTGCATGTGGCGCGGCAGGAGCCGCTCGAAGAGCGGTACCGGCCAGCTTTCCAGCGCTTCCGGTAGCAGCGTGTGATTGGTGTAGGCGAAGGTGCGGCGGGTGATGTCCCAGGCCTGCTCGAAATCGAGCCCGTGGACATCGGTCAGCAGTCGCACGAGTTCCGCAACGGAAACGGCCGGATGGGTATCGTTGAGCTGGATGGCGACCGCGTCCGGCAAGGACGTGAAGTCCGGATATTGCTGCAGGTGGCGGCGCAGAATGTCCTGCAGCGAGGCGGAAGAGAAGAAATACTCCTGCCTGAGGCGCAGTTCCTGTCCTGCCGGCGTCGCGTCGGCCGGATAGAGCACGCGAGTCAGGCTTTCCGCCTTGTTGCTTTCGCGCAGCGCGCCGATGTGGTCGCCGGCGTTGAAGGCTTCGAGCAGAATCGGATCGATCGGCTGCGCCGCCCAGAGGCGCAGCGTGTTGACGCGTTTTGCACGCCAGCCGACGGCCGGTGTGTCGAAGGCGGTGGCGATGACGCGCTCGGCCGGTTTCCAGACGTAGCGCTGAACCTCCTCGTCGATATTGACGGTTTCCACGCCGCCGCCGAAACCGATTTCATAGGAGCTTTCGCGCCGTTCGAATTCCCAGGGGTTGCCGTGGGCCAGCCACGTCTCAGGCAGTTCGACCTGCCAGCCGTCGGCCATCTGCTGGCGGAACAGGCCGTGCATGTAGCGGATGCCGTAGCCGTAAGCGGGCACATCGACGGTCGCCATGGATTCCATGAAACAGGCGGCAAGACGGCCGAGGCCGCCATTGCCGAGCGCCGCATCGGGCTCGAGCCCAGCGATCACGTCGATGTCGACGCCGAGCGACGCCAGCGCGTCGCGCATCTCGTCCATCAGGCCGATATTCGTCATTGCGTCGCGCATCAGGCGGCCAATGAGAAACTCGAGCGACAGATAATAGACGCGCTTGGCGCCGGTGGCGTAGGTCTTGCGGGTCGAATCCATCCACTTGTCGGTGATGCGGTCGCGCGCAACGAGAATGGCGGCCGTCAACCAGTCATGCGGCTTGGCAACTTTCGGGTCCTTGCCGATGCGGTATTTGAGGCGTTCGAGGATTTCCACCGCGAGTTGGCCGGGCTCGGACGACCTGGGTGCGGGTTGCGGCAGTTCGGAGGTGGAGAGCCGATTCATCATAAGAACTGTCATTACCTTTTTCTGTTTGCCCTTTTTGCGTGTGGGAGACCGCGGGCCGGCGCCGACCGGGAGTTAGGGGCAATTTATGCATCGATCCGAAGCGCTTGCAACATGTACTTGCGCATAAAGAAAAATGCCGCCCGGCGAGCCGGACGGCATGTAAGGAGTAGTCTCGCCTCGGACTATTCGGTAAGGCGGGACGCCATGGCGGAGGCCCGCTCGCCGATCGCCTTGAAGGCGGCAACAAGGTCGGCCGCTTCCTCGGCTTCGAAATAATGCGCGGCCGAGGAAGCGCAATATTTCAAGAGTGCCTGGCCTCGGTCGGGCGCCATGAAGGCGACGCTGTAGATCTGGACCTTGTTGGCTTTGGCGATATCGCACCAGTACTTGGTCACGGTGTCGTCGTTGGCGTAGTTGTTCTCGCCATCGGTCATGAAGACGATGTATTTCGTCGGAACCTGACCGTTCTTGTTCTTGTGCGCCGTATCTTCCGTCGCGGCGATTACCTTGTTGTAAGCGGTTTTGAAGGCGTTGCCGGATGCCGTCCCACCGGTCGCGACCAGCGCATTGACATAGGATGCCGCGCCCGTCGTTCCCCAGGCGAGGCTGCCAGCGGGGTCCTGCGACGCGTTGTACGAGATGGCCCCGGTGCGAACGTAGATCTGTTCCGGATCGGCGAGCATCAGCTGGGCGAACAGGTCGCCGGCTGCGGTCTTCAGTGCGTTGATCTTGGTGATGTAGCACGGGCTTGTCGCCGCCAAGTTCGGATACCTGCCCCAGTTAGCCTCCGTATAGTTCGGGCACTTGGACTTCGTCGTGTCGATCGTATTCGTCTTCCACGCCATCGATCCCGAACGGTCGAGAACGAGATACATGGACAACGCGTTCTTGCTCTCCGTTGCGCTTTCCGCGATTGCCCTGGTTTCGAGCTCGATCGAATCCGTGCCCAGGAGGCGCGTCATCGCGTTGAACTGGATCAGGTGCTTGTTGACGATCGAAACCTTGAAGGACTTCCCCTTCACGCCGTTGGGCGTCTCGATGATGTTCACTTCCGAGGTATTGACCTCGTCCCAATCCGGCGCCTCGGGAGCGGCCGTTGCGCTGTCCCCAGACTGCGCGGTTGCCGTTCCCGGCTGCTCGCCTTCGGCGGGGGTGTCCGCCGAGCTCGAGGCTGCCATTTGTGCCTTCAGGAATTTGCGCGCGATCGCCTTGGCGGCTTCGATGTTGGGCTGTTCGTTGGAGACCAGCGCGGAAGCCGCGGCGAGCGCAGCGGCATCGGTGGCGTCCTGCAGTTGGTTCTTCGTCATCAGCATATTGGCCATGTCGATGGAAACACCGCCCGCGGCCAGGAGCAGCGGTGCCACCAGCGCCGTCATCATTCCGAAATTACCGCCGCGGTCCTTCAGCATCATGCCGAAGGATCGACCCATCAGAGATCGTCTTTCCATCTTCCCCACCCCACGCAATACATTGCAAAGCTTGGGCGGACACTAGCGGTGATAGATTACAATACCGTTCAGGTAATTCTTTGAATTTTAATGAATTTCGGAAGAAATCCGTGCTAACATATGCTTTCCCCGCGGCTGGTTGTCCGGAAATGGAACCCAGTTGTGCCAATTCGGGTCAGCCGACGGGAATGACGTCCACGGCCTGTTCAGTCGTATGGCTGCCATAGCTCTTGAGTATGCCGATCACGGGCGCGACGTCGCCATAGTCACGACCGTGGCCCACGACGATGTGATCCGTGCCAGCCGGAATGTTGTTCGTCGGGTCGAGTTCCATCCAGCCGCCCACGGTGCCACACCAGAAGCGAACCCAGGCATGCATCGCGTCAGCGCCCTCCAGCCGTTCCTTGCCTGGTGGCGGCAAGGTTCTGAGAAATCCGCTTACATAGCCCGCCGGGATGCCGAGGCTGCGAAGCGCGACGATCATCACATGCGCAAAGTCCTGGCAGACGCCGCGCTTGAGCTTGAAGGCCTCCGCGGCCGTCGTGCTCACGGTTGTTGCCACGGTATCATAGACGAAGTCGCGGTGAACGCGCTCGCAGATCGCCGTCCCGATCTGCCGCACGGTCATTCCCTCGTCGGTGATCGCGCGTGCGTAGGCCGCGATCTCCGGGGCGTCCGGCAGGAGCGGGCTCGGCCCGACGAAATGGTGCGGAGACTCCGCATCGACCGACCAGCACGCGGCAAGCTGCGACGGCAAACCGGAAAGCGGCGGGGAAAGATCGGCGGTGAGCGCCTGCGGTTCCACCTGGACGCGAGCCTGCATGCGAATGGCGAGGTTGTCGTGCACCGAACGGAACAGGATGGATGTGGTCGGGTTGGCGAAGAAATCCACACTTTCGACCCGTTCGCCGGGGGTCGGCTGGCAGCTTATCGAGCCGACGACAAGCCGTTGACGACCGGGGATCGAGGCCGGCAGCACGCGTACAACATGGCGTCCGCCCGCGACCGGGACCTCGTAGCCGTAGGTGATCTTCAAGTTGATGTCGTAGAGCATTAGAATGCGCCGCCTTCACTGGACCACGATGCTATCTCGATGGTGGATAGACCCCTCCCACGAGGGGAGGGGCGCCCCTGCGATCTCCTGCCACTTCCAAACCTTCGCTTCGAGACGATGCGGCAAAGACCGCGCTTCCCCCTTGTGGGGAGGGCGTGGAAGGGGTTCCATTCGAGCGCATCGTGCCTCGCCATGTGGCCCCTAGCCGAGATAGGTTTGCGCGAGCAGGTCCGAAAGCTTTTCCAGATCCCGTTCCAGCCGCTTGTAGACGGTCGTGGTCAGTGCTTCCGGCGTCATCACGGCAAGACCGGAATGCAGCCGCATCGTCTCGCGGTAGAAGGGTGACATCTGACCGTTGACGAAAGCGTTCGGCAAGAGCTCCACCTCGGTCTTGATCTCGTTCAATTGATAAAGAACCGAGCGCGGATTGAGCGGGTCGAGGGCGAGCAGGTCGGTTACCGTCAGCGCTGCCGTGTTGACGTTGTAGCGGCGGCGGTGGGTCATGACGCTGTCGCCGATCTCGAGCAGCATATCGTAGGCGCCGTCCGGGGCCTCGGGTCCCGACATGTGTCCAAGCAAGCGCGTCATGTGGAGGCCGCGTTCGATGTAGCGACCGATCGACAGGAAACGCCAGCCGGTGAAGCGGTACATGTTTTCGTGGACAAGACCGGCAAAGCCGGCAAGCTTGCGCAACAGAATGGTCATCGCATGCGTGGCGTCGTCGCCAGCCTGCACGGTCGTGTGGAACTTGCGCGCCGTTCTCGACAGATCGTTGAGAGCCAGCCAACCGTCGGGCGAGAACCGGTCGCGGATATTGCCGGCGCTGAAGAGCGCGCTGTCGATATTGGCAAGCAGGCTCTCGGGCACCGGTTGGCGCGTGTTGATGTCGAGGGCGGCCAGATAGTCGGTGACGTCCTTCAGAAGCGGCATTTTCGGGTCGGCGGCTTCGGCGAAGCGTCCGTGCCAGGCGCGCAGGATTCTGAGAGCGCCTTCCGCCCGCTCGATATAGCGGCCGAGCCAGAAAAGATTGTCCGCCGCGCGGCTCGGCAGGCTGCCCGGCATGTTGCGTGTGAAGCTTTCCTCGGCCGGTAGCAGCGTCGTGCGTTCGACCGGCTTGTCGCTGACGATCCAGACATCGGCGGCCGTCCCGCCCGCCTGCATCGCGATTGCCGCTACGTCGTCACCGGAGCCGATGCGGGCGAAACCGCCCGGCATGATCTGCCAGCCGTCGCGCGAGCGCGCGGCGAAGACCCGCAAGCTCATCGGCCGCGGTGTCAGGCGACCGCGCACCCAGGCGGGCGTCGTCGACAGCGTGACGACCTCCTGACCCACCAGGTTGCCGCCACCGGTTCCAAGCCATTCCGAAATCGAGGTGCCGTCCTCGCACAGCGACGTGCCAAGGACCGACTGTCCGTTGTCGTCGAAGAAGGGACGGGTCGAATAGGCGGGGCCAATCACCATGCGCTCGACATTGCTGGCGACATTGTCGCGTTCGGGCTGCTGCCCGCACCACCAGGTGGCGATCGACGGCAGCTTTTGCTCCTCGCCAAGCAAGTGACGGCAGATCGCCGGCATGAAAGCGAGGAAGGCGCGGGTTTCGAGGATACCGGAGCCGAGCGCATTGACGATCGAGACGGAGCCGGCCCTCAACGCCTCGACGATCCCGGGCGTGCCGATATGGGAGGATTGATTGAGTTCGAGCGGATCGGCGAAGGCCGCATCAAGGCGGCGCCATAGCACGCCGACAGGCTTGAGACCGGCAACCGTGCGTACCATGACCCGGCCGCCGACGACCGTCAGGTCCTCGCCCTCGAGCAGCATGAAGCCGAGGTAGCGGGCGATGTAAGCGTGCTCGAAATAGGTCTCATTGGCAATGCCGGGCGAAAGGACGGCAATCCGATCGTCCGGATACTGTTTTCGAGCCTGCAGCGTATCGCGGAAGGCGCCGAAGAAGCCCGCCAATCGGTGCACGTGGGTTTCGGCATAGACGTCGGAAAAAGCGCGGGTCGTTGCAACGCGGTTTTCCAGCGCGAAGCCGGCGCCGGAGGGAGCCTCGGTGCGGTCGGAAAGCACCCACCAATTCCCATCCGGCCCGCGTCCGATCTCGAAGGAGCAGAAGTGCAGGAAATGTCCGTCGGCCGGTTTGACACCGACCAGCGGGCGCAGGAACTCCGGATTGGAGGCGACCAGGGGCGGGGGCAACAGGCCCTCCTGGACCAGCCGGTTTTCGCCGTAGATATCGGCGACCACGCGTTCGAGCAGTTCGGCACGCTGGATCAACCCTTGCGAAACGACGGCCCATTCCGCCTCGTCGATCAGAACGGGGATATGGGACAGCGGCCAGCTTCGTTCCGAATTCTCCCGGCCGCCATAGGCCCGATAGAAAACACCGGCATCGCGCAGATAACGATCGGCGCGGGCAAAGCGGTTGGCGAGATCCGTTTCATCCATACGGCCAAGCGCCGAGAGCAGCCGCTGCCAAACCGGCCGGACATTACCGTCCGAATCGAGCATTTCGTCGGCGATTCCCGGAAGGGCGCGATAGCCGAACAACGGATCACGGTCGAGCCGATCCTTTTCTTCCGTCGCTGCCGTTTGCTTCTTCGCCATTTACACTCCTGCCGGACGCCTCAGGTCGAGCGTCAGCGGAAATTCCTCCAGCGGGGCCTCGGGTCGAAGCCGATAGCCGCCGGTGGTGTGGCCCCAGGGCTCGAAACGCGCCAGACGGCGTGCTTCCGCCTCGTTGCCGTTGACCGGAAATGTCTCATAGTTGCGTCCGCCCGGATGCGCCACATGGTAGACGCAGCCGCCGATCGCTCGATTCGACCATGTATCATAAATATCGAATGTAAGGGGAGTGTTGACCGGCAGGACCGGATGCAGGCCGGAGGCGGGCTGCCAGGCCTTGTAACGCACGCCTGCGACGGCCACACCACCCTTCCGGGTTCGTGTCAGCGGCACGGGCCGACCGTTGCAGGTCACCGTGTAGCGGTCCGGATTGGCGGTTTCGAGCTTCACCTGCAAGCGCTCCACCGAGGAATCGACGTAGCGCACGGTGCCGCCGATGGCGCCTTGCTCTCCCATCACGTGCCAAGGTTCCAGCGCCTGTCGCAGTTCGAGCTTCGCCTCTTCGTATTCCACCTCGCCGCAGAAGGGAAAACGGAATTCGAGCTGGGCCTCGAACCATTCAGGCCTTAAGTCGAAGCCGTGGGTACGGAGATCCGCAAGCACGTCGAGAAAATCCTGCCAGACATGATGCGGCAGCATGAAGCGATCGTGCAGCACAGTGCCCCAACGCACGAAGCCGCCGTCGATCGGGCTTTGCCAAAAGCGCGCGATCAGCGCACGGACAAGCAATTGCTGGGCAAGCGACATGCGGGCGTTCGGCGGCATCTCGAAACCACGAAACTCGATCAGTCCAAGCCGGCCCGTCGGTCCGTCCGGTGAGAAGAGCTTGTCGATGCAGATTTCGGAGCGATGGGTATTGCCGGTGACGTCGACGAGCAGGTTGCGGAACAGCCGGTCCACCAGCCATGGCAAGGGCGGCGGGCGATCACCGCCGGGCGGCGGCACCTGCGCGAGCGCAATCTCCAGCTCGTAGAGCGAATCGTGGCGCGCCTCGTCGATGCGCGGTGCCTGACTGGTCGGCCCGATGAAGAGGCCGGAAAAGAGATAGGAGAGCGAAGGGTGGCGCTGCCAGTGGAGCACGATGCTCTTCAGCAGATCCGGCCGGCGCAGGAACGGGCTGTCGTTGGGACTGCGGCCGCCGACGACCACATGATTGCCGCCACCCGTCCCGGCGTGGCGGCCGTCGATCATGAACTTGTCGGTGCCGAGCCGGCTCTGGCGCGCCTCCTCGTAGATCGCCGTGGTGATATCGACGCATTCCCGCCAGTTCGCTGCCGGATGGATGTTGACCTCGATCACGCCGGGATCCGGAGCGACGCGAATGACGTTGATGCGCTCATCCTGCGGCGGCGGATAGCCTTCGATATGCACGGGCATGCCAAGCTCGGCGGCGGCCCTCTCGGTCGAGGCGATGAGATCGAGGTATTCCTCGATGCTCGTCGTCGGCGGCATGAACACGCAAAGCCGGCCGTCGCGCGGCTCGACGCTGATCGCCGTGCGCACAGCGCCGTCGATCTCGTCGCGTGAAGGCGGCAGTGGTGTCGGCGGCTCCTCCGACGGCTGGAAGCGCGACTGCTGCGCCCGGCTCCGGCTGTCGCCGAAATCCGGCAGGTCGCCGCGCGGAACTGTCGGATCCACCGGATTGATATAGGGGTAGGCGGAGGGCGCGATATAGGGCAATGAGCCGAGTGGCAGGCGATAGCCGACCGGGCTGTCACCGGGCACGAGGAAAATCCGGCCGCGGCGGGTCTTCCATTTCTCGCTCGTCCATCGCCGGTCATTCGCACGCGCGTTCCAGGCCTGCACCGGCAGCACGTAGCCCGTCGGGGTCGTCAGGCCGCGCTCGAAGACGCGGGCGAGGCGGCTGCGCTCTTCCGCATCCTTTAGTTTCGAATTGGAAGGATCGACATTATCCGGAAGGTTTGCTTCCTTGACGATCCACTCGGCCGGGTCCTCATAGGCAGGAACGACCATATCCGCATCGATGTCGAGTTCGCCGGCAATCGCGACGAGCAGGCGTTCGGCGTCCTGCTCGCTGATCTGGTGCCGGCCGTTTTCCTCGGCAATCAGATTGGCGTCCCGCCAGATCGGCACACCGTCCCTGCGCCAGTAGAGGGAAAAGGTCCAGCGCGGCAGGCTTTCGCCCGGATACCACTTGCCCTGTCCGTAATGCAGGAAGCCGCCGGGAGCGAAGCGCTCGCGCAGGCGCCGGATGAGCGCGTCCGCCTTCTCCCGTTTCGTAGGGCCGACTGCGGCGGTGTTCCATTCGTCGGATTCGAAATCATCGATCGAGACGAAGGTGGGCTCGCCGCCCATGGTCAGGCGCACGTCGTTTTCGGCGAGCACCCGGTCGACCTCGTCGCCAAGCGCGTTCAGTGCTTCCCAACTCTCGTCGGAAAAGGGCTTGGTGATGCGCGGATGTTCGGCGACGCGGGCAACCTTCATCTCGAAGGCGAAATCGCTTCTCGTCTCCGGATCACCGAAGAACTCGCCAGAAATCGGCGCGGCGTTACGATAGTGCGGAGTGGCGGCCAGCGGAATGTGGCTCTCTCCGGTCAAGAGGCCGGATGTCGGATCGAGCCCGATCCAGCCGGCGCCCGGAAGATAGACTTCGGCCCAGGCGTGAAGGTCGGTGAAGTCGTATTCGGTGCCGGAGGGGCCATCGAGGGCCTTCAGGTCCGGCGTCAACTGAATGAGATAGCCGGAGACGAAGCGGGCGGCAAAGCCGAGATTGCGGAGGATCTGCACCAGGAGCCAACTGGAATCGCGACATGAGCCCCTGGCAATGCCGAGTGTCTCTTCCGGCGACTGCACGCCCGGCTCCATGCGGATGACGTAGCCGATTTCCTTCTGCAGCCGCATGTTGAGAGCAACGATCATATCGACGGTGCGCTGGCGTGACCGGTCGAGGTTCCCCATGAAGGCCGAAAGCCTGGGCCCCATCGCCTCCGGCGTCATGTAGATCTTCAGGTCTTCGCTCAAGTCTTCGTGATAGCGGAAGGGCCAGTGCTCCGCTTCTTCCTCGATGAAGAAATCGAAGGGATTGTAGACGGTCATGTCTGCGACCAGGTCGATCTCGATCTTCAGTTCTGTCACTGGATCTGGGAAGACGTAGCGGGCGAGATAGTTCCCGTAGGGGTCCTGCTGCAAATTGACGAAATGGTTGGCAGGCAGGACCTTGAGCGAGTGGCTGATGACCTTGGTTTTCGAATGCGCGGCCGGTTTCAGCCTGATGATTTGCGGTGTGAGCCTCACCGGCCGGTCATAAGTATAGTGCGTGAGGTGGTGGATACTGGCCTTGATCGACATGCAGATTTTTCCCCTCAATGGCGGTCCGTTGCCGGCCATTCCCGGGAATTTTGTGCAATGCGAAGAGAGAAAGCAAGCCGAAACCCGGGAGTGTCATCCCGGAGCCGGTTGCCTGTGTGGCATGTCGTTCTTCTCAAACCGATCGAGGGTTGATGCGGGCAAAGCCTTCCTGCCGGTAGTAGGGGAAATACGGGTAGGGCGCCGTCGTGGCGCTGACCTTATCGAGGCTTGCGACCTGATCGGCAGAGAGCGACCAGCCGACAGCGCCCAGGTTTTGCCGGAGCTGCGCTTCGTTGCGGGCGCCGATGATGACGCTCGAAACGGTCGGCCGCTGCAGAAGCCAGTTGATGGCGATCTGCGGCACCGTCTTGCCGGTTTCCCCCGCCAAGACGTCGAGCACTTCGACAATGTCGTAGAGCTTTTCATCGTCGACCGGCGGCCCGAGGGCTGCGGTGTCGTGCAGCCGGCTTCCGTCAGGCCAAGGCTCGCCACGGCGGATTTTGCCCGTGAGCCTCCCCCAGCCAAGTGGGCTCCAGACGAGGGCCCCGACGCCCTGGTCGAGGCCGAGCGGCATCAGTTCCCACTCGTAGTCGCGGCCGATTAGTGAGTAGTAGACCTGGTTGGCGACGTAACGGGGATAGCCGTATCTCTCGGCGAGGGCGAGCGATTTCATTAGCTGCCAGCCCGAGAAGTTTGAGACGCCGACATAGCGGAGCTTGCCGGCGCGGACCAAGGCGTCGAGCGTCGAGAGCACTTCCTCGATCGGCGTTCCGGCATCGAACGCGTGCAATTGCATGAGGTCGATATAGTCGGTTCCGAGGCGTTTCAGCGCCGCATCGACACCGCCGAGGAGACGTGAGCGGGACGAGCCGGCATCGTTCGGCCCGTCGCTCATCGGCAGCGACATCTTGGTGGAAAGGATCACCTTTTCACGGCGCCCCTTGATCGCTGCGCCGAGCACCTCCTCCGACGCGCCGTCCGAATAGACATCCGCCGTGTCGAAAAGATTGACACCCGCCTCGAGGCAGATGTCGACAAGGCGTCGCGCCTCCGCGTCATCCGTCGTGCCCCAGGCGCCGAAGAGCGGGCCCTTGCCGCCGAACGTGCCTGCACCAAAGCTCAGCGCCGGAACTTTCAAGCCGGATGAGCCAAGCCGTCGATGCTCCATATCTCAAACTCCCTTGTCGTCTTAATGCGTCTGGAGACATGAACGTGGAGCTCTTTACCTTTTGGAGATAGACTGCTGTTCGGAACATCATTTGTGAGTTGAAGTCATATGTCTCGGCTTTCGGTCAATCGTTCAGGGGAAATGGAGGTTTTCGCCAAGGCGGTCGAGCTCGGCGGCTTCTCTTCGGCAGCGCGCCATTTCCGCATGACGCCTTCGGCAGTCAGTAAGCTCGTTCTCCGGCTCGAGGATCGGCTCGGCGTCCGTCTGGTCAACCGGTCCACGCGGCGGCTGCAACTGACGCCGGAGGGTTGTGCCTTCTACGAGCGCACCGCCCGCATCCTCGCCGACATCGCGGAGGCCGAACGCTGTGCGGCCGGAGGCGAGATACCGACGGGACGGGTCCGGCTGAATGTCAGCGCTTCCTTCGCAACCCATATCCTCATGCCGCTCCTGTCCGAATTCCGGGAGCGGTTTCCCGTCGTCTCACTCGAGATCGTCCAGACCGACGCGGTGGTCGACCTGATGGAGGCGCGTGCCGATATCGCCATCCGATCAGGGCCACTGAAGAGTTCGGCGCTGATTGCCCGCAAACTCGGCGCCACGCGAATGGTGATCGTGGCGGCGCCCTCCTATCTCGATCGGTACGGAACGCCCTCGAGCATCGAAGAGCTCGAGGTCCATAACCGTCTCGGCTTCTGCTACGCGCGCTCCGTCGACGGCTGGCCGATCCAATCCGGCGGACAAACGATCGTCCTGCCGGCTTCCGGGACGCTGCAAGTGAGCGACGGCGAGGGACTGCGCCACCTCGCCCTTGCCGGCGCCGGGCTGGCGAGGCTTGCGGAGTTCACCGTGCGCGCCGACATTGAGGCCGGCCGGCTCGTTCCCGTGCTGGAAGAATTGAATCCCGGCGATCTGGAAGAGATTCATGCCGTCTTCCTGGGCCAGGGCGGCGCGCTTCCCGCGCGTATTCGGGCCTTGCTCGATTTTCTCGCCAGGCATGCCCGTGTTGCGCCGCAACTGTTCGCGCGGGCGAGCAATCGCCAGGACCGCATCGAGACGGCTTCGGAGTGACGCATATGCATGGTCCGAATTGGAGAGGGGCGCCCCCGCACGGAGAGGCGCCCCCCTGCTCTTAATTTACTAGGCGCGCGTCCGAAACGCCGCCGTCAACGCTTTGGAGCGACAAGGGCGAAAAGGGCGCCCTGCGGATCGATGCATTGGACGATCCAAGCGCCGCCTGGGACTTCCATGGGCTCCAAGACCACCTTCGCGCCACCGGCCTTTGCCCGCTCGATCGCGGCATCCAGCGCCTCGACGTTGAAATAATAGAGCCAATAGGGTGCGGGAACGTCCTTCGGCTTGGTCATCATGCCGCCGATCTGCGTACCGTTCCAGGCGAAGATCTGATAGGTGCCCATATCGCCCATGTCCATGGCCTGGTCCTTGGTCCAGCCGAACAGGTTGGAATAGAAGGGGAAGGCGGTATCAAGATCGCCGGCCATCAGCTCGTGCCAGCCGACGTTTCCGGGTGCCATCTGCTCAAGCGCCGGGGATTCCTCGCTTGTTCCCTTAAAAAGCGCGAACACGGCACCATGTGGATCGGTGACGATGGCGAAGCGGCCGACGCCCGGGATGTCGTCGGGAGCGCGGTGAACGTTGCCGCCATCCGCGGCGAGCTTGGCGGCGGCCGCGTCGACGTCGTCAACGGCGACATAGCCGAGCCAGGCCGGGGGAATCTTCATCTCGAGAGCGCCCTCGGGCATCGTCATCAGTCCCGCCACATGCCGATCACCGACCGAGAACAGCGTGTATTCCATGCCCGGCATGCCGGCATCGCTGCCGCGCCAGCCAATCACGTTCTCGTAGAAAGTTTGGGCGGCCTTCGTGTCGGTCGTCATCAGTTCGTACCAGACGAATTTCCCATGCTCACTCGTCATTGTCTCTCCTCCGGTTTGTTGTTGGGAATGTGCTGCCATTCGCGGCAGCGGAACAGTGGTTTGCCTGCCGTCCATTAAAGCGCGTCGCGTTCAGACGAACTCATGCCATGCGCTTTACATCTTGGTATTTATGCATGTCTCTGGCCCAATCCGCTGCGCATTTTGGGGCGATCTGCATTAGCGCCGGCGATAGTCCGCGGCCATGATCTCCTTCCAGTTCCCGTCTTCTGTCTGGACGCGGGCCGTCAGCGTTCGATGGTTGCCGTCGATGAGGGTTATGACGTCCTGATAGCTGGCGGATCTGCCGGGTCGGTTGAAGTCCGGCCCCTCACAGTTGAGCGTAAGCGTCTTACGGTCGTCTTCGAGCACGCCGTCATAGACCCACATGTGCGTCATCATCGAGCCGACCCAGGTGCCGACATACCGGTTCGTCTGCGGATTGAAGCCCAGGGTCATCAACGACTGGGCGGCGCTGCCGTCCGGCATCGTTCCTTGTCCCTCGCAGACTATCCAGAGGCCGTGGATCGAGCGAACGTTTTCCGTCCATGGAGGCTGCGACTGGCCGCCCTCGGTCGGGGATAGCGACGTGACCTGCCATTCACCCAACAACTGTTCTAACCAGCGGTGTTCTTCCTGAGGTTCCGCCTTCATCAATCCCTCCAATGGCGAGACGCGGCGTCCCGGACCGGAGCGCCGCGAGATATAGCAACGCTCGGAAACGTCGATGGTTCCCCCTCCGTCATCAAGCTCAGGCCCGCTGCCTGGGCGCCTCCTCGTATTCGTCGTGGCGGCGGACGAAGTCCATGATCGCGCCTTCGTTCCGGCCCTTGGGCGCCCGGTCTAGCAGCATGAAGGTGCCGACAAGTTCCTCCAGACCCCGAGCATAGGTGGAATAGGTGTGATAGACGGTGCCGTCCTCGTCCTTGTGGAAGGCACTGAGCCCGGGAAGCTCTTCGTAGGCGTCGCCGCTGTCGATTTCTGTGAAGTTGTAGACGACCTTGTCGCCCGCGAGTTCGGCTGGCGTGAAGGACACATGGAAGTCGCTGTTGAAACCGTTGCCTTGAGCCGATACCCACGGGAAGTGCCAGCCCATTCGTTTGCGATAGGCTTCGATCTTAGCGAGCGGCGCATTCGAAGCTGCGATCAGCGTGACGTCGTGATGATTGAGATGCGGCAGCATGCCGGCGAAGTGATCTGCCAGGAACGAGCAGCTAGAACAGCCGGCTTCCCAGTTTGGTCCAAGCATGAAGTGATAGACGATGAGCTGGCTGCGCCCGTCGAAAAGCTCCGGCAGTGTCTTGGGCCCGGCAAGCGTCTCGAAGACATAGGATTTGTCCATCCTGACCCAGGGCAGAGCCTGACGCTCGGCATTGATCCGGTCTCGAAGGTGGGTGTGCTCCTTTTCCAGGGCGAGAAGCGATTTGCGCGCCTTCAGCCATTCCTCGCGGGACACGACGGCATGGTGTGGTCTCATGCTCTTTCCTCCTCACGAAAGGTAGCGCTTGACTAATTACGTTGATATCAACATTACTCAACCATGTCAAAGTCGCTTCTAGTACCTTTCGCCACCACCATTCTCGTCAGGGACAACTGCCTCTGCCTCCATGTCCAGCGCGCTGCCCGGGCGCTGGCACGGCGGTTCGACGAGGCCCTGCGGTCCCTCGATATTACAAATGGACAATTCTCGCTGCTGATGTCGCTCAACCGGCCGGAGCCTCCAAGCATGAGCATGGTTGCGTCGCTGCTTGCCATGGATCGCACGACGCTGACCGCCGCGCTGAAGCCGCTTGAGCGTCGCGGGCTTGTGGATGTCCTTGTCGATCCCGAGGACCGTCGGTTGCGCCGCCTGAGGCTGACGGCGGGCGGCGAGCGGCTGCTGGCCCGGGCGGTGCCGATCTGGAAGGAAACGCATGCCGAGGTCGACGCGCAGCTGGGCGCGAATGTTCCGGACCGCCTGCGCGCCGATCTCCTGGCGCTAACCCGGGACGAGACGCGTGCGGCGGAGGTCTTATCCGTAGAGGCGTGAACGGTCGGGCCGGCGGCATTTCACAGCCATTCAAAGCGCTACAGCGTCCTTCGCACGTCTGATGACAGGCGCGGCGCTGTAGGCGCCGCAGCGAATGAGAGGGGCTTTCCGTTCGCGTTTCCCGCTCTAACTTTGCAAAAATCAGAGGCTCGATGGCACCAAAGGGAGGGGGATGCCGATGAAGACGACCTACAAGGGCAGCTGCCATTGCGCACGGATTCGCTACGAGGTCGATGTCGATCTGCAGGCGGGGACCAGTCGGTGCAATTGTTCGTATTGCTCGAAGCTGCGCTATTGGGGCGCGACCGTGAAGCCGGAGGACTTCCGGCTGATGTGCGAGGAGACGGGTATTGGCGACTATCAGTTCGCCACGATGAGCGGCCATCACCGGTTCTGCAGGACATGCGGCATGGCGCCCTATGGCCACGGATATGTCGAGGAACTCGGCGGCGCCTTCGTCTCGATCAACGTCGCCTGCTTGGACGATATCGATCCGGAGGTGCTGGCAGCTTTACCGATCCAGTATATGGACGGGCTGCACAACAACTGGTGGAACCCGCCCGCAGAGACGCGTCACATGTGATCTGCGCAGCACGTGTAAGCACGCACAACAAAAAAAGCTCCCGCCGCGACAGGAGCCTTTTACTGTTGTGGTGCGTCGATTAGCGGTCGCCCAGATCCCGCACGGCGCCGCGGTCGGCGGAGGTTGCAAAAGCGGCGTAGGCCTTGAGCGCGGTCGTCACCCGGCGCTTGCGCTGCTCGGCCGGCTTCCAGCCCTTGGCGTCCTGCTCGGAGCGGCGAGCGGCAAGCTCGGCCTCGTCGACGCGCAAGCTGATCGTGCGGTTGGGGATGTCGATGTCGATCATGTCGCCTTCGCGCACGAGGCCGATCGTGCCGCCGTTCGCCGCTTCCGGCGAAACGTGGCCGATGGAGAGGCCGGACGTGCCGCCGGAGAAGCGGCCGTCGGTGATCAACGCGCAGGCCTTGCCGAGCCCCTTCGACTTCAGATAGCTGGTCGGATAGAGCATCTCCTGCATGCCCGGGCCGCCCTTCGGGCCTTCATAACGGATGACCACGACGTCGCCCGCCTTGATCTCGTTGGCGAGGATCGCCTTGACGGAGGCGTCCTGACTCTCGAAGACCCGCGCAGGGCCGGAAAACTTCAGGATGCTCTCGTCGACGCCCGCCGTTTTGACGATGCAACCGTCAAGCGCGATGTTGCCCTTGAGAACTGCGAGGCCGCCGTCCTTCGAAAAGGGGTGCTCGACCGAACGGATGACACCCTTCTCGCGGTCCGTGTCGAGTTCCTCCCAGCGCGCCTCCTGACTGAAGGCGACCTGGGTGGGGATGCCGCCCGGCGCGGCGCGGAAGAAATTGCGGACGATTTCACTCGACGTCCGGGTGATGTCCCAGCGATCAATGGCCTCGCCGATCGTCTCGCTGTGCACCGTCACGCAGTCGCGATTGATGAGACCGCCTTTGTCGAGTTCGCCGAGGATCGACATGATGCCGCCGGCGCGGTGCACGTCTTCCATATGTACGTCGGCCTTGGCCGGCGCGACCTTCGAGAGACAAGGAACCTTGCGCGACAACCGGTCGATGTCGTCCATGGTGAAGTCGACTTCGCCCTCATAGGCCGCGGCGAGGATGTGCAGCACGGTGTTGGTCGAGCCGCCCATGGCGATGTCGAGTGCCATGGCATTCTCGAAGGCCTGCTTGGAAGCGATCATGCGCGGCAGGACGCGTTCGTCGTCCTGTTCGTAGTACCGGCGCGCGAGATCGACCACGAGGTGGCCGGCCTCGACGAAGAGGCGCTTGCGGTCCGCATGGGTGGCAAGCGTCGAACCGTTGCCGGGCAGCGACAGGCCGAGCGCCTCGGTGAGACAGTTCATCGAGTTCGCCGTGAACATACCGGAGCAGGAGCCGCAGGTCGGGCAGGCCGAACGCTCGATGACCTTGACGTCTTCGTCGGAAACATTGTCGTCGGCGGCAGCGACCATCGCGTCGACGAGGTCGAGCGCGTGTTTCTTGCCGTGCAGCACGACCTTGCCGGCTTCCATCGGACCGCCGGAGACGAATACAGCCGGGATGTTGAGGCGAAGGGCCGCCATCAGCATGCCGGGGGTGATCTTGTCGCAGTTGGATATGCAGACCATGGCATCTGCGCAGTGCGCGTTGACCATATATTCGACGCTGTCGGCGATGATTTCGCGCGAAGGCAGCGAATAGAGCATGCCGTCATGACCCATGGCGATGCCGTCGTCGACGGCGATCGTGTTGAACTCCTTGGCGACGCCGCCGGCCGCCTCGATCTCGCGCGCGACGAGCTGGCCCAGGTCCTTAAGATGCACGTGACCCGGGACGAACTGCGTGAACGAGTTCACCACCGCGATAATCGGCTTGCCAAAGTCGCTGTCCTTCATGCCCGTTGCGCGCCAGAGGCCGCGGGCGCCGGCCATGTTGCGGCCGTGGGTGGTAGTGCGGGAGCGATAGGCAGGCATGAACGTGTTCCTTCACGGACGAATGTCATTACGCGGTGGATGGCAATCCTGGAGCGCCGGTGCAGGGTACTAGCGCAAAATTGCGCGCGCGTCATCTTTTGCGTCAGATTATTTCCGCGGACCGAATGAGTTTGCAGTGCGTCGCCGCTGCACGCGAATGTCCGTCTCTCCGGCGTACATGCCAGGACCACCCTTACCGCGGTTGCTTGCCAAGCCAAGGTAACAAGTCCATTGTCGTTGGGCATTCATGCCCGACTGGCCCCCAGGCCTTTCTGGCGTGGCGGACTTTCTTGAGGGTTCGTCCGAGATGAACTGTCACGAATGCGGTTACGAAATACAAAGCGGCTTTGTGTTTTGCCCGAAGTGCGGTGCGAAACAGCAGAACTTGTGCCCGGGTTGCGGCTATGCCTGTCCGCCGCACTTCGCCTTCTGCCCCCAATGTGGCACTCAGCTCGGCGCATCGGCGCCGGCCGAGCCCCGACCCGCGGCGGTGCCGCGGCCCCAGGTTCCTGGCAGGGCGCCGCAGGCCGTCTCACCACCACGTTCGAGCGCGGACAGCGGCGCCGACCGCCGCACGGTCACGATCGTCTTTGCTGATCTTTGCAGCTTTACCACCCTGGGCGAGCAGGTCGATCCGGAGACCTTGCAGGCGCTGCAGAACGAACTCTTCGAGGAGTTGACGGAGGCTGTGGAAGGCTTCGGGGGTTTCGTCGACAAGTTCATCGGTGACGCGCTGCTTGCCCTCTTCGGCGCGCCGGTGGCGCATGAGGACGATCCGGAGCGAGCGCTTCGTGCGGCGTTGGAAATGGTCCGCCGGGCAGCGCGAGTGGGCGAACGCTGGCGCGGACGCATCGGTCTGCCGCTGAACCTCCATATCGGCGTCAATACCGGTCCCGTCGTCACCGGCGCGTTCGGTGCGGGCGGCAGTAGATCCTATTCGGTCACAGGCGATACGGTGAACACCGCGCAGCGGCTGCAGTCGATGGCCGGGCCGGATGAAATACTTGTCGGGCCGGTGACACACCGCCTCACGCGGCATGCCTTTGCTTATGAGACGCTCGGGGCGGTCACCTTGCGCGGCAAGGCCGGGAGCGTGCAGGTTCACCGCGTGAGCGGGGCGCTCGACGTGCCGCGCGCGGCACGGGGGCTCGACGCGCTCGGCTTAAGCGCGCCGCTGATCGGACGCGACAAGGAAATCGGGCGCTTGCGTGACTGTCTCGCGTTGGCCGGCAGCGGCACGGCGCAGCTAGTGCGCTTGACCGGTGAGGCCGGCATCGGCAAGACGCGTCTCGTCAACGAGTTCCTCACTGGCCTGGGCGAGGATTCCGAGTTTGCGGGCGTCGTCGTGCGGCGGGCGGCATGTTCTCCACTCGGCGAACCTTCCTATGGAACCCTTGCCCGCGTCCTGCGCAGTGCCTACGGCATATCCTCGGCCGACACGCCGGAGCAGACGCGGGAGGGCCTGTCCCTCGGCCTTGCCGAAATCGGTTTTCCGGCGGCCGAGATCGAACAACTCATGCCGTTCTTCTTTCATATTCTCGGCATCGGCGACCGCGACGGGATGCTCAAGCACGTTGCGCCCGAACAGGTTCGGCGACAGCTATTTTCCGCCATCCGCACCATCCTGGAGCGCCGGCTCGATCGGGCGCCGCTTCTCCTCGTCATCGAGGACCTGCACTGGGCGGACTCGGCTTCGCTCGAGGCGCTCCGCTTTGTGCTGGATAGGCTGGATCGCCGGCCGTTGATGCTCTTGACGACGCAGCGCCCGGATGCCGGTCCTGACAGGCTGGCGCCTGGCCGCACCAGCATCACCGCCTTGCGCCTTGGTCCATTGTCCGCTGCCGATGGGCAGCAACTCCTGTCGTCGTTCTTCGGAAGAGGTCGTCTGCCTAACGAACTTAGTGACCGGATCCTGCGTCGGGCGGGCGGCAACCCCCTGTTCGTCGAAGAGATCGTTCGCAGCTTGATCGATCTGGAAACGCTGAGACGCGAGGGTTCGCATTGGCGAGTGGCCGGCGGTGAAGCGACCGTCGACATCCCCATCGGCATCGAAGCAATGCTGCTTGCGAGAATCGACCGCTTGCCGCAGGAGGTGCGACACCTAGTCCACTGTGCCGCGGTTATAGGTCCGAGCTTCGACACTCACCTGCTCAAGAGCATCACCGTCGCGCCGACCGATGTGGACCGGGGCTTGGAACTGCTGTGCGACACGGAAATCATAGAGGAGGCAGGGAGCGAACGATCGTCGCAATCCTACCGTTTCATGCAGTCGCTGCTTCACGAGGCGGTCTATAACAACCTGCTCGTGAAGCGCCGCACCGAAATCCACGCGGCCATCGCCGAGGCGCTCGAGCGTCGCTACGGCGAGAACCCGCAGCGGTTCGAGGAACTGGCGCTGCTCGGCCACCATTTCAGTCAGTCTGCGGACCGCAGCAAGGGCGCGCACTACCTTATGGCGGCAGGCGATCGAGCGCGCCAACTCTGTGCCAATGAGGATGCAATCCGCTACTACCGGCAGGCCATGGCAGCCCTGGCCGCCCTGGGCGACGAAAGACCGGAGTGGTTCGTCGCCCGCGAACGCGTTGCGGATCTCCTGGAGCCGACCGGTGAGCGTGCTGCCGCGGAGGAGCATTATCGCGCGCTGCTCGTCTGCGAGCGGGTCTCGACCGACCCGGTTGCCTCCGCCCGCATCCTCCGCAAGCTCGGTCATCTCCTCTGGGAGGCAGGCAATCGCGAGCAGGCGCAAGCGAATTTCAGCAAGGCGGCGACCCTCCTCGCAAGCGTGGATGCGCCTGTGGAGACCGCCTCCCTTCTGCAGGAGCGTGGACATCTCGCTTTTCGCATGGGCGACTATCTTGCGGCGTCGGAATGGGCGGACGACGCGTTGAGCCGGGTCAGGGATTTGACGCGAGACGCGGGTGACGAGGCGCGGCGCGAGGCTGCCTTGGTAACAGCCGAGGCGTTGAATACCAAGGGCGTGGCGCTGGCGCGGCGTGGCCGCAGACGCGAAGCGATCGCTGCGGTGGAGGAGAGTGTTTCCGTTGCCGAGGCGGCTAACCTGATGCAGGCGGCGTGCCGCGGATATACGAATCTCGGCGTGCTCTACACGATCGTCGATCCGAAGCTTGCGATCGATGTCTGCCGACGTGGCCTGGATATGGCGCGGCGCATCGGCGATCTCGGCTTTCAGGCGCGGCTGCTCGCCAACTTGGCTGTGGCCTACTGTACCTTCACCGACCGCTGCGCGGCCGAAGGTGTGCCAGCCGCTGAGAAGGCGATCGAAATCGACCGTGCTCTCGATCAGCGCGACCATCTCCCGGTTTCGCTGCTTGTGCTAGGGCAGATCTACCAGTGCCATGACCGTCCGCACGACGCGCGCCGCCTTTATGGCGAGGCGCTCGACGTCGCCGCTGAAACGAGCGAAGCGCAGGTGCTGTTTCCGTGCTATGATGGTCTTGGGGCGCTCTGCCTTGATGCGGGAGATCTGGAGGCGGCCGAGCGCTATTTTACACTGGCTCGAGACACCTGCGCGCGTCACGATCTTGATCCTGAAGCATTGATGATACTGCCGTTTCTCGACTAGATCGTTTGTTCCATTGACAACGGTGAAACGACCTAACTCTTTGAAACGGCGCAATTCTGGACAGGAACACCGTTACACACTGTTCCCTGATTGCTAAGGCATCGGGCTTCGCTTCAGCGAAGATGTCTGGCGCCGGATGGTAGTGGGAGGAGAGCATTATGGTCGAATATCGCAGCACGGGACCATTGCAGCCGGGCGATCGCGCGCCGAATGTCGTACTCGACGCGATCACGCAGGAAGGCAAGATCGCCATTGACGACTTTCGCGGTCACAAGCCGGTTTTGGTGGGCCTGTTTCGAGGTCTCCATTGCCCGTTTTGCCGCCGGCACATCGCCGCCATGGCGCAGCTCAAGGGCGCGTTAAACGACAAAGGCGTCGAAAGCCTGACGGTTGTGAATACACCGATCGAGCGTGCACGGCTCTACTTCCGCTATCATCCCTTGCCGAACCTTCTCGCCGCGGCCGATCCGGAACGGATTTCGCACCGCGCCTTCGGTCTGCCCAACCTAGAATTCACCGAAAACGAGGATGATTGGCCGCATAAGATCGGTATGCAAACCGCGATGTCAATGCGTATCGACATGCCCGAAGAGTTGCCGGGACCAATGGATCCGTTCGCCGCATCGGAATATCTCGACAAGAGGGATGACTACGAGATGACGGATGACGACAACCGGATGGTCGCCACGGGTATGGGCCAATTGGTCGGGCAGTTCCTGCTCGACCGAGATGGCGTGGTGCGCTGGTGTTTCACGGAAGTGACGCCTGATGGCCGCAATATGTTCCGGGCTCCGGCGCCGGAAGAGGTGATGTCGGCCGCTTCGCAGGTGGCGCACTGACAGCCCATCGGAGCCCTTGCTCCGGTCGAAGAATCCGCCGTTTCGCTGAAACGGCGGATTCTTGACGGAAGAGCGCGTTGGCCTTTCACGGAAGGCGGGCTTTCGTCAGCCACATATAGGCGGCGGCTGTCCACGAGAAACCCAGGCCGCCACAGCCCTCGCCGGTCACCGGGTCGAAATATTCGGCGAAACCTTCTGTCTCGATCGCTGTAATCGTCGACTTCCTGAGCTCTTCCGCCGCTTCCGGGTGGCCGTTGCGCTTCAGCCCGTCGATCAGCAGCCAGTTGATGATGGCCCAGGCGGGGCCGCGCCAGTAGCGCTTCGGCTCCCAACCTGCGATGCCGGGCTTCGTGGTCGGGAAAGCAACCTTGAGGCCCCTCGACCACGCCTTCATCTCGGTTACAAGTGCGTCGGCAATCCGAGTGTCCAGGTCGAGCGAAAGAAGAGGAATGAAACCCGCTTGTGTCGCGGCTTCCACGTCGTCGCCGGAGATCAGGTCGCGGGAGACGAAGCGCGATAGCTTCGGCCGCCACTGGACCAAGATAGCCTTGCGGGTGCGGTCGTTGAAGGCGGCGAGCTCGGCCGCATCTTCCGTCCTGCCGAACAAGCTGGCGAGATGTGCAAGGTCCTCGCCGGCTTTCAGCAGGATCGCGGACGTTTGGATTTCGGCAATCTTGAACGGCGCTTTCTCCCATTGCTTTGCGGGATCCCAGCCGCAGGCAGCATAGGCGTCGAGCAGATGGATGAAGCGCTTGTAGTCATCATCGCGCGGCCGCATTTCAGCGTTCACATGGCCGGTATCCTTGCGAACCACCGGCGTTTCCGTGGTAGTCGGCACGCGGGCGAGCGCGATGTCCCAAGCCGGCGAGTTGTCGCTTCCGCTTTCCCAGGGATGAATGAGCGCCACGAGACCGGTGCCTTCCGGATCGCGGGCCTTGTACCACCAGCGGTGCCATTTCAGCGCTGCCTCGTAGAGCGGCAGGGTACGGGCTTCAGCTTGCCTGCCTGCAGCCTCGTAAAGCTTCCGCAGGGCAATTGCGAACACCGGCGGCTGGGTGATGCCGGAGGTCGGGATCCGATGTTTCGTGCGCCAGACATTCGGGCCGGGAAAATAGGTGTCGCTCGGCTGATGGAAGACGATGTGCGGAATCATGCCATCGGTCCATTGGCCCTCCACCAGGCGCTCCAACTCGCGATAGGCCCGGTCGGTGTCGTAGAGCGCGAAACCCATAGCGACGAAGGCGGAATCCCAGTTCCACTGGAAGGGATAGAGCCGGTCGGTCGGCACGGTGTAACCGCCGCGGTCGTTGGCGACGAGAATCCGCTTGGCCTGGTCGATATGCATGTTCATGCCGGGTACTCCATAATTATCGGGCCGTTGCGGCCGGAAAGGACTTGCCGCTTTCGGGTGAAAGCCAAGTGATGCGGTTCGGGTCGAGCTTGAGGCCGATGACGTCACCGCTTCTGACGGTCTCGGAAGACGGCAGGATGACGCGTACTGGCTGGTCGTGGATCGAGCCGGTCAGCAACAAATGCGATCCCATCGGCTCGGCGACGCGGACCTTCATCTCCAGCCCGAGCGGCAGAGGCGCCAGTTGGACGGCCTCGCCGCGCAGGCCGAGGATCACTTCATCGCCGGTTTCCTTCGGCGCCTTGAGCGGTTCGCTGCCGGCGGTCACCTGGCCGTTCGTAACCGGTACCTTGATGAAATTCATCGGCGGGTTGCCAATGAACCCGCCGACGAAGCGCGTCGCCGGGTAGTTGTAGACGTCGACCGGCGTGCCGACTTGTTCGACCATACCGTTGTGCATGACGGCGATCCGGTCGGAGAGCCCCATCGCCTCCGTCTGGTCGTGAGTGACGTAGATTGTCGTGGTGCCGGCCGACTGCAGCACCGTCTTGAGCTCGGTGCGCATTTCGAGACGCAACAGTGCATCGAGGTTGGAAAGCGGCTCATCCATCAGCAGAACCTTTGGCTCGACCGCCAACGCGCGGGCAACCGCGACGCGCTGGCGCTGACCGCCCGAGAGCTTGTTCGGATAGCGGTCGAGATACTGCTCGATGTGGAGCAGGCCTGCCGCCTTCTCGACCTGCGTCTTCACGCGCGCATCATCGGCCTTCTGCATGCGCAGCCCGAAGGCGACGTTCTCGTACACCGTCATATGCGGAAAGACGGCGTAGTTTTGGAAAACCATCGCCAGGCCGCGCTCCTTGGGAGGTAGACCGATAACGGACTTGCCGCCGATCAGAACGTCGCCGGACGTCGAGGTTTCCAATCCGGCAATGATGCGCAGGAGCGTGGTCTTGCCGCAGCCGGAAGGACCGAGCAGCGAGACGAATTCGCCGTCGTTGATTGTCAGCGAGACCTCCTTCAGGGCTTCGAAGGTCCCGAAACTCTTGCGGATGCGGTCAATGACAATGTTGGCCATGGATATGGTCCCGTTACTTGGAGGAAATGCCCCAGATCGCGAAGAGGTAACGCCTCACCGCGAAAATGAAGATGACCGAGGGAAGGATGAGCATCAGGCCGCCGGCGAAGCGGTAGTGCATCGGGCTTTCGGACAGGACCGTCAGCAGATAGGCGGTCAGCGTGCGGTTGCGGACCGTCAGCACCGAGGCCGCGAACACCTCGTTCCAGGAAATGACGAAGGCGAAGACTGCCGTTGCGACGATGCCGGGCAGTGCGAGCGGCGCAACGATCTTGAAGAAAGCCTGGACGCGTGTGCAGCCGAACACCCAGGCGGCCTCCTCCAACTCCCTCGGCACACCCATGAAGATTCCCTGCGTCACGAGTGCGGCAAACGGCAGGGCGAGCACCGTGTGGATGAGACCGACGCCGATGATCGTGTCGTAGAGGCCGAGCCTGATGAAGGAAACGGTGAGGGGAAGCGCCAGAATCGCCAGCGGGAACGCGCGGGTGAGCAGTACCAGCAGGCGGTAGCTGTCCTTGCCATGGAAATTGTAGCGGGCGAGCGCGTAGCCGGCCGGTGCGCCGAGTAGGATCGAAAGCGCCACGGTGATCCCGGCCGCCCCCAGCGAATTCAGGAAGGACTGCAGCACGCCCTCGGTCTTCAGGAAGAGGATGAAGGGGTCGAGCGAGATGCCGGTCGGCAGACCGGTCTTCGGCCATTGATAAACCCCTTGACGGCCGCCGAGCGCACCGAGGGCCACAAGGTAAATCGGCACCAAGACCCAGGCGCAGAGGGCTGCGATACCGCTCCAAAGGAGCCAGCGGCTGGAGGATACGAAGCTTGCGGGGCTCGCTTTGCTCGTGGTTTGCGCACTCATGGCAGGCGCTCCGGATCGACCTTGATGACTTTCAGATAGATCAGCGTGGCAGCGAGCGAGATGATCATGATCAGCACGGCATAGGCCGCCGCGACACCGTAGTTCTGGTTCTGGTTCTGCCAGTTGTAGGCCTCGCCGACGAGGACGGGGAAATTGCGCCCGCCGAGCGCATAGACGACCGCGAAGACCTCGAAGGCGAGCACCGTGCGCAGGATGAGCGCCGATTGCAGCGCCGGCCGGATGAGTGGCAGTGTGATGCGCCAGAAGCGCGTCCACGGTCCGGCTCCGAAGATTTCGGCAGCCTCCTTGAACTCCCTCGGCACTTGGTTGAGGCCGGCCACGATGATGACCATGACGATTGCCGTGCCGCGCCAGATCTCTGCAACCGCGATCGCAAAGAAGAGCGCCACGGGCGTCTGGTAAGAGAGCCAACTCGCCTGCCGTTCCAGGATGCCGAGCCCGAGCAGCAGCGAGTTGAAATAGCCGCTGTTCTGCAGGATCGACAGCCATACGAGACCGGCGGCGAGATCCGAGATGCCGAGCGGGATCGTCCAGACCCAGAGAATGGTCTCGCGGCCGCGTCCGACCTTGGCGACCATCGTGCCCATGACAAGCGCAATGGCGAGCTGAACCGGGACGACCGCGAGGGTCAGCAGGAAGGTATTCCTGATCGAGCGGGAGAAGTTGATATCGGCCATCATGCGCTGGGCATTCGCCGGCGACGGCAAGCCATTGTCCGAGAATGCCAGCCACATCGTCTGCAGCAGCGGTACGAGAAAGAGCAGCGCCAGGAATGCGACAGATGGCAGTATCAGCAGATAGGGGATCCAGGATCGGTTGTTGGTCATCGGCTCCCGCCTCGAAAGATTTCAATGAGGATGCCCGGACAATCGGCCCGGGCATCCTCGGGAGGACCTATTCGACCGGGCAGGGGCCATCGCTCTTGGCGTCCGGTGCCCAACAGGGCGCCTTGGTGTCGGTCATCAGTTGGGCGAGGGTCTGCCCCTGCGCCTTGAGCACGTCGGCGATCGGCTCGTTCTGCAGCACGATGCGCTGGAAGCTGTCCATATAGACCTTATTGAACTCGCCGCCCTTGTCGCCGAGGCCGACCGGCAGAAGCGAAATCAGCGCGTCCTTGGAAGTCTGCGTAGCCGTGACCGCGCCGGCGAGCAGCGCGACACCCGGATCCAGGTCTTCGGGCAGCTTTACGTTGAGCGTCGGGAAGAAGCCGACCCGCGATGCGGTGAGGAGCTGGACGTCCGGAGTCGTAAGATGCTCGATGATCTTGGTAGCGCCATCCTTGTCCGGCGCGCCCTTCGGGATAGCGAGACCGGCGATGACCGGCATATAGCCGCGGCCCTTCGGACCGGCCGGCGCGGGGAAGACGACGTAATCGTTCGGAGATGCGGAGATGGCATTCTTCAGGCGCGCGACGTGATCCCAGGCGACCATGACCTCGCCGGCGGCCAGCGGTTCCTGCATGAAATCGTAGTTGGTCGAGTTCGGATTCACATAGGCCCAGAGCGCCTTGAGCTGCTCCCAGCCCGCAGCCGCGTCGGCGCTCTGGAAGGTGCGCACCACGCCGCCCGTGAAGGACGGGTAGAAATAGCCCTGGAAGTAACGCGCCATCAGGCCTTTCGGACCGGCCGGGAAGCCGATCTGCGGCTGGCCTGTCGCTTCCTGCATCTTCTTGCCCCACTCGATGAGTTGCTCATAGGTAAGGGCATTCACGTCGGCCCCGGAAGGCAGGTATTGCAGGGCTTCCTTCTTGGCGGCCATGACATAGGTCGCCTGCATCCAGGGGATGTATTGCTGGGTCGATTTGCCGAGCTTGCCGAGATCGAGCAGCGATTGCGGCATGCCGCCGGCCGCGAGCGTTTTGGCAAGATCGTCGAGCGGCTCGAGGGAATCCCTGTCGGCGAGCGGCGAAAGCTCACCATGCAGTGCACCGACGAGGCTGACCGTGCGGGTGCCGGCCTGTCGTTCCGCCTCCATGCGCACCGCGAACTGCGGCGGCTCTTCGACGACGTAGTCGACTTCGCCGACATCCTGCAGCAGTTCCTCGCGAACTACGGTTGCCTCTTCGATCGGACGAAGCTGCGTGGACACAAAAACCGTCTGGGCGAGCACCGGCGAGGCAAAAGCCAGCACAGTGGAGGCCACAATTCCGAATGACATCAGGCGTTTCATCTTCTCCTCCTTCGCTATCGAATGCGGTTATGTCGACACGCGCGGGCGGCGGTGACTGTCGCGGTCGACGAATTCGATCGCGTGAAGCTCCTGGAGTTCAGCCGCCGGTTCGCCGGCGATGGCGCGAAGCAGCAGGGAGGCAAAGCTCGCGCCGAGGTTCTCGCCGGTCATACGCATGGTCGAAAGCGGTGGGCTCGTATAGGCGCCGATTGGCAGGTCGTCGTGGCCAACGATGCTGATGTGATCGCCGCCGTCGATCTCGCGCAATGCCCTGAGCGCTCCGATCGCCATTTCGTCGGTGGCGCAGACGAGCGCGGTTGGCCTCGAAGGACGGCGCAGCAGCTCAAGGGCCGCGAGATACCCGCCCTGTTCGGTTGGCGCGCCCTCGGCGCAAAGGTCAGCTTCGAGGCCCGCATCGTCCATAGCCGCCTGCCAGCCCATGCGGCGCACATGTGCGAAGTAATATTCCTGCGGACCGGCGATATGGGCGATGCGGCGGTGGCCGGTCGCCTGGAAGCGTTGGGTCGCGGCGAGGAAGCCTGCAAATCCGTCGCCGTCGATATAGGGATGCGGTTCGAGGCTTTCGGTACGGCCATTGGTGACGAAAGGAATACCGCGCGACTGCAGGAATTCGACGCGCTCATCACGCCGCTTGGTGCGCACCAGGAGCATGGCGTCGACACGCCGGCCATCGACAAAGCGGCGGCAGATTTCCACTTCGCTCTCGCCGCGCGGAACGGGTGCGATGACGAGGTTCAGACCTGCGCTCGCCAGATGTTCGGCGCAGCCGGAAAGCATGTCGAGAAAGTGCGGCGGGCCAATATGGCCGGGGTCGCTCGGCAGCGTGACGGCGACCAGTTCGGCGCGCTGCCTGCGGAGCCTGCGGGCGGACGCATTCGGCCTGTAGCCTGCCTTTTCCGCGGCCTCGCGCACCCGCTCGCGGGTGGCGGCGGAGACGTCCGAATAGCCGTCGAGCGCACGGGAAACCGTCGTGATCGACAGCCCAAGCGATTGGGCGAGCTGTTTCAGATTCGCCAATGCTCTCACTCCCTACGTGAAAGAATTCCCCAAAACGTTTTGGGAGTCAAGCCAAAACGTTTTGGGATCTACCGGGCCGCAAGTTGCGGCGCCGGGACCGATCTGTGATTTGGAAAGAGCGGACCGATTGTTTCGACGCCAAGGCTGGCGGAGGGAATGGCCGTGTGGAGGCGAGCAAAATGGGCGATCCGCTCGTCTGCGGCTCTTTGCGGATCGCGCGTGGATGGTCAAGAAGAAAAGCCTGGCGCCGATGCATCAGCGACAGGCGAATTCGGGACGCGATACCCGGCGATGCGCTTGGGAGGGGTCGCATCGCATAACTCTCATATAATTCACGCTTGCTCAAAAATAAAGCAAAATCGCAAATGCCCAATATGTCGGCAAATATCTGCGTCGTCGAAATCTTCGTGCCTTCACGGTAACAAAAGCCGGGGCTAGCCCGCCGTTGCACCATGCCGCTGCCAACGGGCCGGGGGCACGTCACGCCCCCAACGCAGGCGCTGACTGGATTTTGATTCAAGTCGAAAATCAAGCCGGCACTTGCGGAGGGGTCAGGTCCACTGAAGCTGAAGGGGCTATGCAAAAAGGCCTCTCGATTTCTCGAAAGGCCTTCAAAATCAGAAACTTGGATGGTGGGCGTGACAAGGATCGAACTTGTGACCCCTACGATGTCAACGTAGTGCTCTCCCGCTGAGCTACACGCCCATCCGATGCGGCGCATAGACCACAAAACCCTCGTCCGCGTCAATAGGCTTTTCGAAGGTTTTTTGACAGAAATTTGGTGGTGTTCGCGGGCGACATTTCTCAGCGAAACACCCTCGCGCGATGCCTTGGGTGCGCGGGCTCTTCCGACAAGTTATTGAAATGACGAAGGCTGTGGCCGATCAGCACGGATCGGCCACAGCCTCAAAGCAGTGCGCATTTGCGCAAGAGTTGGCGGGCTGGCGAGTCTGCGGGGTCAGCAGGTGGTGATGTCCTGTCAGGCCGCCAGCATCTTGTTGACCTCGTTGACGAGATCGCGCAGGTGGAAGGGCTTGGAAAGGACCTTGGCATCCTTCGGCGCCTTCGAATCGGGGTTCAGCGCCACCGCGGCAAAGCCGGTGATGAACATTACCTTGAGGTCCGGGTCGAGTTCGGTCGCGCGGCGGGCGAGCTCGATGCCATCCATTTCCGGCATGACGATGTCGGTCAAGAGAAGCGAGAAGGGCTCTTCGCGAAGCCGGTCGTAGGCGCTGGCGCCATTGTCGTAGGACAGGACCTTATAGCCAGCCTTTTCCAGCGCCTTCACGAGGAAGCGGCGCATATCGTTATCGTCTTCGGCAAGGAGGATTTTCGCAGTCATGAATTCGGCCGTGGCTACTTCTTTTCAATGCTTGTGGAGTGCGGCAGCTTAGCAAACCGCAACATGGTAAATATCTGGTGAACAGGGCGGATCCATGCCCTGGTGCCAGCGAGATGTCACTATGGACACAGAGGCGACCAACTGGCAACATGATCCGAACAGCAAGATCCGGACATGGTAAAAAGGGTTGCGATGGGGGAAGCAGTCGAGCGGGAGTTTTTCGAGGTACTGGAACCCGCAAGTCAGCGGATCCCCTTTGTGTTCAATTCCCCGCATAGTGGCCGGTCCTATCCGCAGTCCTTTCTTGAACAGTCGCGACTCGATGCGCATTCGATCCGCCGTTCGGAAGATCACTTCGTCGATGAACTATTTCAGAACGCGACCTTTCTGGGTGCGCCGCTGCTTCGCGCCCATTTCCCGCGCGCCTTTCTCGATGTCAACCGCGAACCCTACGAACTCGACCCGCGCATGTTCGAAGGGCAGTTGCCGCCACATGCCAACATAAGCTCGATGCGGGTCGCCGGCGGACTTGGGACCGTGCCGCGCCTGGTCGCCGAGAATATGGAGATCTATCGTGGCCGGTTTCCGGTCGAGGAAGCGCTGACACGTATCGAGACGATCTATAAGCCTTATCACGCGACGCTCAGGAAGCTGATCGCCCGTACCCATGTCCAGTTCGGGATGTCGGTGCTCATTGATTGTCATTCGATGCCCGGCAACGTTCACCTTCCGGGCAGCGGCCAGCGGCCGGACTTCATTGTCGGCGATCGGTATGGGACCAGCGCGGCGGGCGAGTTGTCGCGCACCGCCGTCAGCCTGCTCGAACAGCTCGGATACGTCGTCGCTCGCAACAAACCCTATGCCGGCGGCTTCATCACCGAGCATTATGGCCGGCCGACACGTGGACTGCACGCGCTCCAGATCGAGATCAACCGCAGCCTTTATGTCGACGAAATGACCCTCGTCAAAAAGCCGGGATTTGCTGCCCTGACGGCCGATCTCACGACGTTTATCGCCGCACTTGCACAACATGTCGAAGAGTATGGGGCCTATCTGCCCCTCGCGGCGGAATAGCGCGCGGCCGACCCCTCAAAAAGAACCGCGCCAGCGGCGCGGTCAAGTCTAGGGAGGAAACACCCAAGGTGGGTATTTGCAGCCACGAATGACTACCCAAAAACTTTAATGCTGCGCTGCACAAATGTCAAGTTGTGAGGGCGAAAACTTTCGCACGCGCAACGGAAAATCCTCCCAAATCGAAGGGCGATGCGTGCGGCGAATCGGGCCCGCGCCCCGCCTTCAATTTGCTCGTCCGGCATCCTTGCCTTTCGATCAAATTCGTCTAATCAGATCGCCTGCCTCCTTCCTTTCTTCGAGAGAGCACCATGTTGCCGGACCGCACGTTTTTCGACCGCCTCGCCGATGCTGCCAAAGCGGAGACAATCCCGCTTTTCCGGACCGGCGCCAGCGTCGTCAACAAACTGGAAGGCGGTTTCGACCCCGTTACGGAGGCGGACAGGTCGGCCGAAGCGGCGATCCGGGCGCTGATTGAAGATACGTTTCCGCAGCACGGTATTTTGGGCGAGGAACACGGCAATATCGGTCTCGACCGCGAACATGTTTGGGTCATCGACCCGATCGACGGGACGCGTGCCTTCATATCCGGACTTCCCGTCTGGGGGACGCTGATCGGCCTCTACCGCAACGGCAAGGCCGTGATGGGCCTGATGGACCAGCCTTTTACCGGCGAACGCTATTTTGCCGACGGCGAGAAGGCGACCTATCGCGGCCCCGGTGGCGAGAAAGTGCTTTCGACGCGCGCCTGCGACGCACTTTCGGATGCGGTGCTGTTCACCACCTCGCCGCATCTCTATAGCGGCGATCTCAAGGAGCGCTATGAGGAGCTGCAGTCGAAAGTGCGGCTCTTCCGCTACGGCTGCGACTGCTATGCCTTCGCGCTGCTTGCATCCGGCCACGTCGATCTCGTGATCGAGTGCGGATTGAAGCCCTACGACGTCGGCGGTCTCATTCCGTTGATCGAACAGGCTGGCGGCATTGTCACCAATTGGCAGGGCGAGGCGGCGGAAATGGGCGGGGAGATCATCGCCGCCGGCAGTCGCGAGATCCACGCGCAGGCGTTGGGGATACTGCAGCGCCGCGCGTCCGACGGGACGCGCTGAGATCGCCGTAGCACTGCTGTATGATTTTGTCCTTAAATCGATTCCGATTTAAGGAATCATGCGGTGGGAACTAAACTTCCTCAAATTGATGGGGCGCCTCGTCGGCGCTCTCGGAGCCGGGCAGGAAAGCGAAAATCGCGGCCATCGCTTGGGCGCGATAACGGTCGGTTTCTTGAAAAAGTTCGTGACGCGCGCCGTCGATCGGGATCATGTGCCCGGCGCGGAAGTTGCGCGCCAGGTATTCGACGGCAAGATGCGGCACGAGGCGGTCGGCTGTCGGCGCCAGGATGATGCTCGGCACGATGACCTGGGTAAGATGCTCCCGGCGCAGGACGCGCCGCATTGCCTGGAAAGTCTCACGCAACCATCGGGCGGTCGGCGGTCCCAGCCGCAGTTGCGGGCAGGCATCGGTCAGCGCCTGGTTGCGCGCAAAGCGGCGCGCGTCGGCCGTCAGGACGTTATTCGCGAAGGCAAGATTGCCCTTGTCGCGATGGAGTGGCAGCCTTCCCAAGCCGAGCCAGTCCATTATCGTTGCGATCGCAAAAATGTTTCGCTGGCCGACGGCCTGGCCGCTGAGACCGACGAAAGGAGCGAGCAGCACCATGCGGTCGATCCGGCTTGCGAGCATCGGCGCCAGTGACAGCGCCACCAGGGCGCCCATTGAATGGGCGACGATGGAGAAGGGCAGGCGCGTATCCGGCAGGACGATCTGCTCGAGGAAGATCATGAGATCGCGCTCGTAGTCGGAGAAATGAGCGACATGGCCGCGACCGGGTTGGCGCAGCAAGCGTTCGGAGCCGCCCTGGCCGCGCCAATCGAAGGTGGCGACCCAGAAACCGGCAGCGGTGAGGTCAGCGATCGTTTCGAAATACTTCTCGATCGTCTCGTTGCGCCCCTGCAGCAGCACGATGGTGCCGCGGGCAACCGAGGCTTCCGTCTTGAAAACCGCATAGCGGATCTTGCGGTTGCCGACCCCATCGAAAAAGCCTGCCGCATATTTGCCCGGTATCGGGTTGTCCGGCGTCGGATAGAGGATCGTGGTCATGAAGAGCGACGGCCCGAGATGTTAAGTGCGTTGAAATCCTTGGCGCGGAAAGTGGAGGAATGAGAGCATTCCCGCCGTAAACCCGCGTCTGCATCTCAGGGATAGGCGGTGGCCTCGAGCGCGTCAAAAGAAAAAGGGCCGGAAACGGTGGGTGAAATCCGGACGATCACCGTTTCCGGCCGCTGAAGCAGAAGGGACATGTACTTCAGCGCCAGGAATTTTTCCCAGTGTCCTTCTTTTAACCCACGGCGGCTGAACGGGGACCGAACCGGTCATTCATGTTCTGTTCACCAAGCGCCGGTCCGAAAGAATCCGCGCAGAAATTCCCTTGAACTGGCGCCCGCGCATTCCCATGTCTTGATCACGGACGCCGTTGACGGGTCCGTTCACCGGTCGCGCCGCCGCCTGATGGGGTGGCAGACCAGACATCGCAAACCGTTGCTCTTAAGGAGGACACCATGCGTCACTTTGATTTCTCCCCACTCTATCGTTCCACCGTCGGCTTCGATCGCCTGTTCACCATGCTTGACAGCCTTGGCCAGCCCGATCAGTCGCAGACCTATCCGCCCTACAATATCGAACGCACGGGCGAAAATGCCTATCGCATCACCATGGCCGTTGCCGGCTTCGATGAGAGCGAGCTTTCGGTTGAAGCGCGTGAGCATACGCTGACGATCAAGGGCGAAAAGAGCGAAGACAAGGGCGAGGAGAGCCAGTTTCTCCACCGCGGCATTGCCAAGCGCGCATTTGAGCGCCGCTTCCAGCTCGCCGAGCATGTCGAGATCAAGTCCGCTTCGCTAAAGAATGGCCTGCTCCATGTCGATCTCATTCGCGAGATTCCGGAGGCAGCCAAGCCGCGTCGCATCGAGATCAGCTCGGTGGCCTCGCAGCCGAAGCAGATCGAGGCCCAGACCCTCTAATCTGGTCTACAGCGCCGCGCGTCTCATCAGACGCGCAAAGGACGCTGTAGCACTTTGAATTGATGCATGTTTTGGTCGTTAAATCGGCTACGATTAAGGAAACATGCAGGAGGATCAGAATGCAAGAAGGCGGCGTCCGATGCGCCGCCTTTTTTCATACCGTCTTCTGCCCGTCAGCAGGCTTCGACGAAGCGGTCGACGTCTTCCGATCGTGTCGCGAAGCTGGTGACGAGCCGGTATAGCCCCTCGTCTGCAGCTACGCTGTCTGCCAGGTGGTCCGGCACATGCCAGTCGTAGAACAGCGCCCCCTGCTGCTGCAGCTTCAACGCCACGTCCTGCTTGAGAATTACGAAGACCTCGTTGGCGTCCGGCGACCAGGCGAGCCGGCTTCTGGTAGAGGCGGAAATGCCGTCGGCAAGACGCGCCGCCATCGCGTTCGCATGGCAGGCGAGATTGAGCCACAGGTCGCCTGAGAGATAGGCATCGAACTGCGCGGCGATGAAGCGGGACTTCGAAAAGAGCTGGGCGGCGCGCTTGCGCAGGAAATGCATTTCGTGCGCCTTCGAAGGGTCGAACAGGATGAGCGCTTCGGCACACCAGCAGCCGTTCTTGGTGCCGCCGAACGACAACAGGTCGACACCACGTTTCCAGGTCATTTCCGCCGGCGTCGTCCCGAGGCCGACGAGCGCATTGGCGAAGCGCGCACCGTCCATGTGCAGCGGGAGCTTATGCGATTTCGCGACGGCGGCGATCGCATCGATTTCTGCCGGCGAATAGATCGTGCCGCTTTCCGTTGCCTGGGTGATGGTCACTGCCATCGGCCGGCCGCCATGGATGAATTCCGGGGGAAAGCGACGGATCTCGGCCTCCAGCCCCGACGCGTCCATCTTGCCGCCGATGCCATCGACCGGGCAAAGCCTGGCCCCGTGGGAGAAGAACTCCGGTGCGCCGCACTCGTCGACGTTGACATGCGCATCTCGATGGCAAAAGACCACGCCGCCCGCCCGGTTGACGCTGGACAGCGCCAGCGCGTTCGCGGCGGTGCCGGTGCCGACGAAAAATACCGCCACGTCCTTTTCGAAAATTTCCGAGAACTTCTTTTCCACCCTCCGGTCGAGTTCGCTTGTACCGTAGGCGGAAGCATAGCCGCTTGCATGTGCCACTAAGCTTTCGGCGATTGCCGGATGGGCGCCTGCCCAGTTGTCGGAGGAAAAGATCATCTGAAGTCACCCTGTTTTCGGCCACGCTCGGCCGCTTCGGCGAGACCATAGCCGACTTGCACGGCCGATCAATGCGGCTCCCGAAGGGATATGCCAACACAGGACCAGTTTGAAACCAAAGTGAAGAAAGCACCGACCGGATTGTAATTTAATTTTAAAAGCGCGAAATTTCCGGCAATCTTCGGCAAAATCTCTTCCATTATTTGCTGATATGCCCCTTGCGAAGGGGGGCGCTTTCTGGCATAGAGCGCATGAAATAGGACAGGTTTGCTGTCCTATTTCGGTCTAGGGACCGGAACAATCGCCGGAAGTGCCGAAAAATGCGGCATTCGGCGTATAGCGCAAGGGTTTCCGCCGGGTTTCATCCGGTTGTTGACACCTGCCATCAGGATGGTCGCGGGACATTCGTGCCTGGTGCAGCGCGCTTATTTGCGACCTGGTCAGGATCATGCGACGATAATGCCCGGCTTTGCCGCCGCGCGAAAGGCGCACGCGGCAAGGGATGCGCGGGCGGCGGTATGCCCGGAATTCCGGGTCAATAGGAGGGAAGACGATGACGGATCATTCGCCATCACAGCAATCAGGGCTCCACCTCGCACGCAGCGCTGCGACGGTTGTGAAAACGCCCGCTTTCCCGTCCGGATTACCGCGAAAACAGGGGCTCTACGATCCACGAAACGAGCACGACGCCTGCGGCGTCGGCTTCGTCGCTCACATGAAGGGTGAAAAGTCGCATCAGATCGTGCGCGACGGCCTCTTCATGCTCGAAAACCTGACGCATCGCGGTGCCGTTGGCGCCGACCCGCTGATGGGCGATGGCGCGGGCATCCTCGTTCAGATTCCCGATCGCTTCTTCCGCGAGGAAATGGCGACGCAAGGCGTCACCCTGCCGAAAGCCGGCGAATACGCCGTCGGCTATCTCTTCATGCCGCGCGACGAAAAGCTGATCGCCCACTTCAAGGACGTCATCAGTGAGGTCGTCGCCGAGGAAGGCCAGCACCTGCTCGGCTTCCGTGACGTGCCGGTAGACAATTCGTCGCTTTCCAAGGCGCCGGACATTGCCGCTACCGAACCGCATCACGTGCAGGTCTTCATCGGTGCCGGCCGCGACGCCGCGACCAACGCCGAATTCGAGCGCCGGCTCTTTACGCTCCGCAAGGTGATCTCCAACCGCATCTATGCGGAGGCAGATGGCGGCGATCTCGGCTTTTATGTCGTATCGCTGTCGACCTCGACCGTGGTCTACAAGGGCATGTTCCTCGCCTACCAGGTCGGCGCCTACTACAAGGATCTTGCAGACGAACGCTTCCAGTCGGCAGTGGCGCTGGTGCACCAGCGGTTCTCGACCAACACGTTCCCGTCGTGGAAGCTCGCGCATCCCTACCGCATGGTTGCACACAACGGCGAGATCAACACCCTGCGCGGCAACGTCAACTGGATGGCGGCGCGACAGGCTTCGGTCTCTTCACCGCTTTTCGGCGACGATATCTCCAAGCTCTGGCCGATTTCCTATGAGGGCCAGTCGGACACGGCCTGCTTCGACAACGCCCTCGAATTCCTGATCAGGGGCGGCTATTCGCTTGCCCACGCGGTGATGATGCTGATCCCCGAGGCATGGGCCGGCAACCAGCTGATGTCGCCGGAACGCAAGGCGTTCTATGAGTATCATGCGGCCCTGATGGAGCCGTGGGACGGGCCAGCGGCAGTCGCCTTCACCGATGGCCGACAGATCGGCGCGACGCTCGACCGCAACGGGCTGCGCCCGGCGCGCTACATCGTTACCAGCGATGACCGCGTCATCATGGCGTCGGAAGCCGGCGTGCTGCCGGTCGCCGAGGACAAGATCGTCAGGAAGTGGCGGCTGCAGCCGGGTAAGATGCTGCTGATCGACATGGAAGAGGGCCGCATCATCTCCGACGAGGAGGTGAAGTCTTCGCTCGCCAACAAGCACCCCTACCGCAAGTGGCTCGACGACACGCAGTTGATCCTCGAGGACCTGAAGCCGGTCGAGCCGCGGGCGCTCCGCCGCGACGTGTCGCTGATCGACCGCCAGCAGGCCTTCGGTTATTCGCTGGAAGACACCAAGCTCCTGATGTCGCCGATGGCGACGACCGGGCAGGAAGCGATCGGCTCGATGGGCACCGACACGCCGATCTCGGCCATGTCGAACAAGCCCAAGCTGCTTTACACCTATTTCAAGCAGAACTTCGCGCAGGTCACCAACCCGCCGATCGATCCGATCCGCGAGGAACTGGTGATGAGCCTCGTCTCGTTCATCGGTCCGCGCCCGAACATCCTCGACCACGAGGGCATGGCGCATGCCAAGCGGCTCGAAGTTCGTCAGCCGATCCTCACCAATGGCGACCTCGAGAAGATCCGTTCCATCGGTCACACGGAAGACCGGTTCGACACCAAGACGCTCGACTTCACCTATGACATTTCGCGCGGTGCGGAAGGCATGCCGGAAATGCTCGATCGCCTCTGCGAGCGGGCGGAAGCGGCGGTCAAGGGCGGCTACAACATCATCGTGCTCTCCGACCGTCAGGTTGGGCCGGACCGCGTTGCGATTCCGGCGCTGCTTGCGACCGCGGCCGTCCACCATCACCTGATCCGCAAGGGCCTGCGCACCTCGGTCGGCATCGTGCTCGAGTCCGGCGAACCGCGGGAAGTACATCATTTCTGCCTGCTCGCCGGCTACGGCGCCGAGGCGATCAATCCCTATCTCGCCTTCGACACGCTGGTCGACATGCATAAGCGCGGCGAGTTCCCGAAGGAGGTCGATGCCAACGAGGTCGTCTACCGCTACATCAAGGCGGTCGGTAAAGGCATCCTCAAGGTCATGTCCAAGATGGGCATCTCGACCTATCAGTCCTATTGCGGCGCGCAGATCTTCGACGCCGTCGGCCTGTCGTCGAAGCTCGTCGACCAGTTCTTCTTCGGCACCGCGACGACGATCGAAGGCATCGGTCTCGAAGAGATCGCGGCCGAAACGGTCGACCGCCACAAGGCGGCGTTCGGCGCAGACCCCGTGCTCGCCAACACGCTCGATATCGGCGGCGAATACGCTTTCCGCATGCGTGGCGAGAGCCATGCCTGGACGCCTGACGCCATCGCCTCGCTGCAGCACGCCGTCCGCGGTAATGCTCAGGACCGCTACCGCGAATTTGCCGACATGGTGAATGCGTCGTCGCTGCGCATGAACACGATCCGCGGCCTCTTCACCATCAAGAGCGCCGAGGCCGTTGGCCGCAAGCCGATCCCTGTTGAAGAGGTCGAGCCGGCGGCGGATATCGTCAAGCGTTTCTCGACCGGGGCGATGTCCTTCGGTTCGATCAGCCGCGAGGCGCATACGACACTGGCGATCGCGATGAACCGCATCGGCGGCAAGTCGAACACCGGCGAGGGCGGCGAAGAGAGTGATCGCTACATGCCGCTTCCCGATGGTTCGATGAACCCGCAGCGCTCGGCGATCAAGCAGATCGCCTCCGGCCGCTTCGGCGTCACCACCGAATATCTGGTCAATGCCGACGTGCTCCAGATCAAGGTGGCCCAGGGCGCAAAGCCAGGCGAAGGCGGCCAGCTTCCCGGCCATAAGGTCGACGCGACGGTCGCGAAAACCCGGCATTCGACCCCGGGCGTCGGCCTCATCTCGCCGCCGCCGCACCATGACATCTATTCGATCGAGGATCTGGCACAGCTGATCTACGATCTGAAGAACGTCAACCCGGAGGCGGATGTTTCCGTCAAGCTGGTGTCGGAAGTGGGTGTCGGCACGGTTGCGGCCGGCGTTGCCAAGGCACGCGCCGACCACATCACCATTGCCGGCTTCGACGGCGGTACCGGCGCCTCGCCGCTGACCTCGCTGAAGCACGCAGGCAGCCCGTGGGAAATCGGCCTGGCCGAAACCCAGCAGACGCTCGTGCTGAACGGTCTGCGTTCGCGCGTCGCCTTGCAAGTCGATGGCGGCCTGAAGACCGGCCGCGACGTCATCATCGGGGCGCTGCTCGGTGCGGACGAGTTCGGTTTCGCGACTGCGCCGCTGATCGCCGCTGGCTGCATCATGATGCGCAAGTGCCACCTGAATACCTGTCCGGTCGGTGTCGCGACCCAGGACCCGGTGCTCCGGAAGCGCTTCAAGGGCACGCCGGAACACGTCATCAACTACTTCTTCTTCGTTGCCGAGGAAGTGCGCGAGATCCTCGCCTCGCTTGGCGTGAAAAAGCTCGATGAGATCATCGGCGCTTCGGAACTGCTCGAGCGCGACCGCATGATCGAGCACTGGAAGGCCAAGGGCCTCGACTTCTCGAAGATCTTCCACAAGGTGGAGGCTCCCAAGGAAGCGACCTATTGGACCGAGCGCCAGAAGCATCCGATCGACGACATCCTTGATCGCAAGCTGATCGAAAAGGCGAACACCGCACTCGAAACCAAGGCGCCCGTCGCCTTCGAGACGGAGATCAAGAACGTCGACCGTTCCGCCGGCGCGATGCTTTCCGGTGCGCTCGCCAAGCGCTGGGGTCACAAGGGGCTGAAGGACGATACGATCCACGTGACGCTCAAGGGCACGGCGGGCCAGTCGTTCGGCGCGTTCCTCGCTCGCGGCATCACCTTCGACCTGGTGGGCGACGGCAACGACTATGTCGGCAAGGGCCTCTCGGGCGGGCGCATCATCGTCCGGCCGCCGGAAGCCTCCCGGATCGTGCCGCATCAGTCGATCATTGTCGGCAACACTGTGCTTTACGGGGCAATCTCGGGCGAATGCTATTTCAACGGTGTCGCCGGCGAGCGCTTCGCGGTACGTAACTCCGGTGCGATCGCGGTCGTCGAGGGCGTCGGTGATCACGGCTGCGAATACATGACCGGCGGCGTGGTCGTCGTCATCGGCGGAACGGGCCGCAACTTCGCGGCCGGCATGTCCGGTGGCGTCGCCTATGTTCTCGACGAGGAGGGCGATTTCGCCCGCCGCTGCAACATGGCGATGGTCGAGCTGCAGCCAGTGCCGGAGGAAGATGATATGCTGGAGAAGCTGCACCACCACGGCGGCGACCTCATGCACAAGGGCATGGTCGATGTCTCGGGAGACATGACGCGTCATGACGAGGAGCGGCTCTACCAGTTGATCTCCAACCACCTGCATTACACGGGCTCGCCCCGTGCCAAGGAGATCCTGGATCAGTGGACGGATTATCGACCGAAGTTCCGCAAGGTCATGCCGGTCGAATACCGCCGTGCGCTCGAGGACATGGAACGCATGAAAATGGCAGAGGCGGCCGAATAGGAGGCCCCGGTGAAACAGGCTCCCGGTTCATCAAAGACTGGTTCGGGAGCCCCTCACGCGCGCTCGTCAGGAGCGCCTGTTCAGACGCGAAGCTTTCAGGATGATACGATGGGTAAGGTAACTGGATTTCTCGAGATCGACCGGCAGGTGGCAAAGTACCAGCCGGCGTCCGACCGCATCCGCCATTTCCGTGAATTCACCATTCCAATGTCCGACCAGGAGGTGCAGAAGCAGGCCGCGCGCTGCATGGACTGCGGCATTCCCTATTGCCATGGGCCGACCGGCTGCCCGGTGCACAACCAGATTCCCGACTGGAACGACCTCGTCTACAACGGCAACTGGGACGAGGCGATCCGCAACCTGCACTCGACCAACAACTTTCCGGAATTCACCGGGCGCGTTTGCCCGGCGCCCTGCGAGGAAGCCTGCACGCTGAACCTCGAGGATGTGCCGGTCGCCATCAAGACGGTCGAGCAGGCGATCGCCGACAAGGCTTACGAAATGGGCTACATCGTGCCACAGCCGGCCGTCACCAAGACCGGCAAGAAGGTCGCGATCATCGGCTCTGGTCCTGCTGGCATGGCGGCCGCCCAGCAGCTGGCCCGCGCCGGCCACGAAGTCCATGTCTACGAGCGCGAATCCAAGCCTGGCGGGCTGCTGCGCTATGGAATTCCGGACTTCAAGATGGAGAAGAACTTTATCGATCGCCGCATCGAGCAGATGCGGGGCGAGGGCGTGACCTTCCATTGCGGCATCAATGTCGGTGTCGACCTGCCGGTAAGGGAGCTCCTCGACGACAGTGACGCTGTTCTTTATTGCGGCGGTTCCGAGACGCCGCGTGACGCTGGCATTCCGGGTGTGGAGTTTGTCGGCGTGCACGATGCGATGCCCTATCTGGTGCAGCAGAACCGCCGCGTCGGCCGTGAAAACATCGACAGCGTCGGCTGGCCGTCCGAACCGATCCTCGCCGGCGGCAAGCACGTCGTCGTCGTCGGCGGTGGCGATACGGCGTCCGATTGTGTCGGCACGGCCTTCCGCCAGGGTGCGGTCAAGGTGACGCAGCTCGATATTCGTCCGCAGCCGCCGGAAAAGGAAGACAAGCTCGCCGTTTGGCCGTTCTGGGCGACGAAGATGCGCACATCCTCGAGCCAGGCGGAAGGTGCTGTTCGCGAGTTCCAGGTCGCCACTCTGGAGTTCATCGGTGACGAGGACGGTGTCCTGACTGGCGTCAAGTGCTGTCAGGTGGACGAGCGCCGCAAGCCGATCGCCGGGACCGAGTTCATCATCAAGGCAGATCTCGCTTTCATCGCCATCGGTTTCCGTGGTCCTTTCGTGAACAGCGTTCTCAAGGATCTCGGCGACAAGCTGTCCCTCAATACCGACCGGCGCGGCTCGACCAATGTTGTCGCCAATGAGCGGGACTACAAGACGTCGGTCGACAAGCTCTGGACCGCAGGCGACGTCCGCCGAGGTCAATCGCTCGTCGTCTGGGCGATCCGTGAAGGCCGCCAGGCGGCCCGGGCTATTGACGAAGCGCTTATGGGGTCGAGCGTTCTGCCGCGGTAGTTGCCTCGGCTTCCGTGGATGCCCTTACCCTAACCCTCTCCACGCGAGCAGAGAGAGGGTTAGGGTGAGGCAGTGCCACGAGTCTCCTTCGCCCGCTTGCGGGATAAGGTGGCGGGGCGAACCTCGTTGCGTCGCTTAATTCTAAGTTAACGGCTGCTGGTCACCGGGTCGGGTTTTGCGAGCCGGAAATCATCGACGCGTCCAGGCGGTGCGGCGACGATCTCGCCTTTCTCGATAAGCAAGTCGCGCGGGCTCTTGCCCGTGCTTTTCAAAGGCGCATCGCCTCCGAGCAAGGCGGTCGCGCCGTCGAGTTCCGGATCGGTCACGCTGATCGGCTGCGTCTTAACGATATCCTCGTTGGCAAGCGGAGCCGTGACGACCAGATCCTTCAGTTCTTCGGCGCCCGGCACGTCGGTCGTGGCGGCCGCCTCCCCGAGCAGTTTGCGGATATCCTTCTCGACATAGAAGGCGAGCTTGCGCTTGCCGGCTTTGGTGAGATTGATGCCATCGGAACCGCGCAGGCGGACCTGCTGGCCGTTGATGTCGGAACCGGTCATGATGAATTTGCCGCCCTCGTCGACGAAACCGTCCCAGATATCGATAAACTGGCCGCCAGCCTTTTCCACCTCTTCGCGGAAGAGGCCGTTGAAAGTCACCATGTCGGCAGTCATGGCGCTCGACTGGAACGGTGGCATGCCGACCCAGAGAACCGGTAATCCGTCCTTGCGCGCCAGAGTTGCGAGCGCATTGACGCGCTTGCGGTATTCCTCCGTCCAGAGATCGGTTCGGAACTGCTCCTTGGTGTCGCCGATCCGCATCATCTGGCGGTCATTGGCTCCGAGGCTGACGACGATGACGGAGGGTTTCAGCTCCGCCGCATAGTCCGGCAGCATCTTCGGCCAGTCGAAATAGTCGTTACGGACAAGGCCCGAGGAGCCGTTGGCGCGCGTCTCGATCACAACTCCTGGTGTCGTTTCGAACGCGGTCTTGAGGCCGTCGCCAAGGCTTCCGGCAACGAAGTCGCCGATGACCAGGACCTTTTTCGCGTCGGGCGCTTTGGCAATAACCGGTGCCGGCGGTGGCGCATCGGCGAGCCGCGGCTTGGCGCGGCCAGGGCGCGCTCGCTGCGGCTCTACCGGCTGCTGGCGGCGCTTAAGCACGCGTCGTGGCGGCGGCTGGCGGGGAAAATCGTATTGCTCCTGGTAATAGCGTCTTTGGGGAACGAAGACACCGAAGAGTCTCTGCAGAACATTCCGCCGCGGCACCGGCTCCTGAGCCTCCGCCACGTTGGCAAAGAAACCGGCAAAAAGCATCGCCGCAGCACCCACGAATATCGCCGCTAAACGAAACGGACGCTGAAACCGTCTCGTCGGTGCGTTTCTGATTGGCAACATGATCGCTTTCACCGTCGAACGCAGCAATTTAAAGTGTTCAGCAACTTTGCGTCCGATGAGACGCGCGGCGCTGTACCTCCACAATACGCCAAATCACGGCGATTTCCGATCGAATGATCGGAAATCGCCGCGAAGAGTAAAATTCCGACGTGCGGTCAGTTGCGCAGAGCGCGCAGGAGGTGCTGCGTCGGTTCGCCGTCCGGCGTCAGACCGTTCTGGGTCTGGAAGGCCTGGATCGCGGCCTTGGAGCCCGAGCCGAAATTGCCGTCGACTTCACCGTTGTAATAGCCGAGTTCCTTCAAGCGGTTCTGCAACTCGAACTTCTCGCTGATATCGAGCGACCCGTCCGGGCGTGGCCAGCGCTGCTGCATACCTGCGTAGCCGGCGATCTGGTCGGCCAGCAGCCCGACGCCGAGCGCATAGGAATCGGAAGCGTTATAGCGCTTGATGACGAAGAAGTTCCGCGTCATCAGGAAGCCGGGACCATTGCTGCCGCCTGGAAGTTTGAGCTCGGCGCGCGTGTTCGGGCTGCGAAAACCCTTGCCGTTCGGCCGGAGGAAGCCGAGCGCCGCCCATTGGGCGAGTGTCTTCGTCTGGTCGGAATATTTCGCCGCATTTGCTGGCGGCACGACTTCGTAGCCCCAGGTCTCGCCCGGCTGCCAGCCGTTCTTCCTCAAGAGGTTGGCTGCGGTGGCCAGTGCATCTGGGACCGAATTCCAGATGTCGCGGTGCCCGTTTCCGTCGGCATCGACCGCATAAAGCAGGTAGCTCGTCGGAATGAACTGCGTGTGTCCCATGGCGCCCGCCCAGGACCCGGTCAATTCGCGCGGGGTGATGTCGCCGCTCTGGAGGATCTTCAACGCCGCGATCAATTGAGTCCTGGCATATTTGGACCGCTTCGCATCGGCATAGGCAAGCGTCGCCAGCGCGCGCGGCACGTAGTGCAGCCGGTCATCTTTCTGGAGGACGGCGCCATAGTTCGTTTCCATCGACCAGATCGCGAGCAGGACGTTCCTGTCGACGCCGAATTGTCGTTCAAGCGCGTTGAGCGTGCGGGCATGCTGGCCGGCCATTTCCTGGCCGATGCGTTTCGTGTACGGATTGACACGCGAGTCGATATATTCCCAAATCTTGTGCTTGAACTCGGGCTGGTAATTCGCCTTTTCGAGCACGGCGGGATCGGGCGTCTTCACGCCGGCGAAGGCCTTGCGGTAGGTCGCCTGGGTGATGCCGCTCTTGGCGGCGGTCGCGTAAAAATTGTTGATCCAATTCTGGAAGCCCGTGTCTGCATGTGCAGGTGCTGAGCCAAAGGTGGTGGCGGTAACGACGAGGGCGGCGGCGATATGGCTAAAGAACGTCCTGCGGTTTCTGATCATCAGCTATCGGTTCCGTTTCTCAGCGAGCGTTCAGCCGGCGTTCATGCCGGACGGAATACTCCGGGTTTGCAATGTCGCCCGCAGCAGGCCGCGAAGGGCAGCTTGCGGTTCTTCTTCGCTCCGAACAGCGGAAACCGCATCGGATCAGGGGAGAAGCCTACAGAAACGAAGTCAACAAAGTCTTTACCATGAATAAGCCACGTCGTCTTCCTTTGCAAAAAAATAGCGATCGGCGACTAAATCCAATCCAATTTGCCTTTTTCGGGCTAGAGTTGAAGAACACTGCAAGGAGGTGTCTATGACCGACAAGCGTAAAGTCCGCAAAGCCGTGTTCCCCGTGGCGGGCCTTGGCACGCGTTTCCTGCCGGCAACCAAGGCGGTGCCGAAGGAGATGCTGACGGTGGTGGACAAGCCGGTCATCCAATATGTCGTCGACGAGGCGCTGGAAGCGGGCATCGAGCATCTGATCTTTGTGACCGGCCGCAGCAAGGCGGTGATCGAGGACTATTTCGACATTCAGGTCGAACTCGACCAGACGCTCCGCGAACGGAACAAGAAGGCTGAAATCGAGCTGCTCGAGGGTATATTGCCGAAGGCAGGCACCACTAGCTTCACGCGCCAGCAGGCGCCGCTCGGCCTTGGTCATGCAGTCTGGTGCGCGCGCGATCTCGTCGGCAATGAACCTTTTGCGCTGCTTCTGCCCGACATGATCATGAAGGGTGAGAAGGGCTGCCTCAAGGGCATGGTCGAACTCTACGAGCAAAGCGGCGGCAATGTGATCGCCGTTGAGGAATGTGCTCCAGACCAGGCCCACAAATACGGCATAGTCGGCGTTGGCGACAAAATCGGCGACGGCTTCAAGATCACTAAGATGATCGAGAAGCCCGCGCCCGGTACCGCGCCGTCGAACTTCTTCATCAACGGCCGCTACATCCTGCAGCCGGAGATCTTCCCGATTCTGGAGCGGCAGGAGCGTGGCGCCGGAAACGAGATCCAACTGACCGACGGTATGGTCAAGCTCTCCGACGTCCAGCCTTTCGCCGCCTACCACTTCCGCGGCGAGACCTATGACTGCGGAGCGAAGGACGGTTTCATCCTCGCCAACGTCGCCTTCGCGCTCGAGCGCGGCGACATTCGTCCCTCCGTCGAAGGGCCGCTGAAGGGATTGTTGCAAAGCCTGAAGTGATCTCTACTTCAAAGTGCTACAGCGGCCTTGCGCGTCCGATTGGACGCGCGGGCTGCAATGGATCGCAAAGCCAGGTCGTGCCGAAGGTGCGGTCTTTTTTGCTTCGAAGCGGATGCAAATCGGAGGACGGGCCGGAGAGCTCCCTTGACTGTGCGAAATGCCGAACGGGGGACCGTGCCAACTTCCCGAAGGGTTCTAGCGCCTCAGCGTCAGTCCGACGCCAATCCGAGCGGTATCGGTCGACTCGCCGCGGTCCCGGTTGGTCCGTTCGTAACTGACATCCCCGGTGAGTGCGAGATAGCGGGTCATGTCCCAGGTGAGGCCGGCACCGGTTCGCCAGGTGGCTTCGTCGGAGGATGTAGCATCCGAGGGGTAGTTGCGCAGTGTCAGGCTGTTCGACAGGCGGGCAACCAGTGTCGAACGAAGTTCATGAGTGACGATGTTGGTCAGTTCGTAGTTGATCGAGCCGGCGTCGCCCGGTGTCGTCGAAGGATCGAGGTAGGTTGCGAGGCCAAACAGGACATCGGTACCACGCTGCGGCGACCAGTTGACGCGTCCGTCCGCCGAAAGGCCGCGAAGATCGCCCAGACGGTCGTCGTCAAAGCGATAGGTTCCATAGCCGAGTGCGAGTTCGCCGTTGAGCTTTTCGCCCAGGTCGACCTCGAGCCCGGCCCGTCCCGCATAGCTTTGATAAGACCGCTCGAAACCGAACGCGTCCTGTCGCAGGTCGTAGTTCGATTTGCCGACCGACGCTTCAAGGAAGGGGATGAGCGCGGGAGACAGCTCGTAGCCGACGCGCGCGTCCAGTATGCCGATGTTGCGATTGCGGTCCTCGACGGAAAGCGTCGCGCCGTTGTCGAGGTCGACATCGCCATAGGTTCGGCGCTCGAAATCGACGCCGAGCGATCCGCGAATGAGACCGTAGTCGCGCTCGACCGCCGCGCCTAGACGATAGATGTCGACGCCGGATTGGGTTTCGGCATCGGCAATGGCGTTGGGATCGTTGGCGTCTTCCCGTTCGAAGCTGTAACCAGCCGTCAGCCGGGCGGTCGTCTGGTCGCTGAGGTCGAGGCGCAGTTCCGCGTCGACATCTGCGCGCGGCTCTTCTTCCCCCTGACCCGAGGTGTTGTTCTGCAGGACGCCTTCGCCGGTAACGCTCAGCTGATGGCGCGACCAGTCAGACGTCAGCGAGCCCTTGAGGCCGGTCTCGATGAAGCTGCGGCTCTCGCTCCGGCCGCCAGTTTTCTGCCGCTCGTGGTTGAAGGTTTCGCTGAGAGCGGGCTTCAGGACGAAGGTGCCGATGCGGATGCCCGGTGCCTGGCCCTCGTAGGGGTCGATGCGCGTGCGGAGGCCGTCGATTGTCTCCTCGCGCCGGTTCAGGCGATTGAAGTCTTCGTCAAGCGCCGGGGGAAGATCGCTGGCGGCAACAGCGCCGGTCGTTTCCGGGTCTGTGATCGCGGCGGTGTTGTCCGTTGCTCGGGTGGTGCCTGTTGCGGTGCCGGCAATCGACGGATTGTCGAGGCTTTGCGCGCCGGCGGACGTGCCGGCGAAGAGGGCGCAGCCTGCAACGAGCCATGCCCGCATCCTCGGACGCAAGGCGCCCGCCGTGATCGAGCGTGAAATTATGGGCTCCATGCGCCGTCTGTCCGCGAAAACCTGATTGCAATCGTTTCGCAACCGTAAAGGCGCGTGGTTAACCAATCGTTTCCAAAAGGAAAATCCGGTTCAATACCGTTCCGGCGGTTCGCTCAGGCGCGCTCGACAGTGAGGTGGCGGCCGCCGCTTGCTACGATGCGTACGCGCGTGCCGACCGGCAGATCCGGCCCTTCGACCGCCCAGGTCGTGTCGTCCAGGCGCACGCGCCCTCGACCCTCGGAGATCGGCTGCTCCAAAACCGCCGTGCGGCCGACGAGGCTTTCGCCACGCTTATTAAGCAGCGGCTCGTCGCTGTCGGCCGAGGACGAGACGAAGCGCCGCCCGATGAGCACCGCGAACACCGAATGCAGCGCGAAGACGAGGACTTGGATCTCCCAGACCCAGAATGCCGTATCCCAGAGGAGGAGGGACAGGCTGCCGGTAGCGAGCGCTGCGAACCCGATCCAGACGAGGAAGACGCCCGGCAGCACCAATTCCGCCGCCAGCAGGACGAGGCCGAGCACCCACCAGCTCCAGGGTCCGAGTTCGAGGACGATGCGTGCGATCATGGGACGCCCTTAAGAGGTCGTTTCGGAACCACTGGCGGCCGGACCGGTGCGCGGCGTCGACAGGCGCGGGCGAGGCGCGCTAGGCTGGCTATCGCCGAAGACTTCTCTGGCGATCGCGCCGATGCCTCCAAGCGAGCCGATCAGCGAGGAGGCCTCCATCGGCATCAGCACGATCTTCTGGTTATTCGCCGTGCCGATCGAAGCGAGCGCCTCCGTGTACTTTTGCGCGACGAAATAGTTGATCGCCTGCACGTCGCCAGCGGCGATCGCTTCGGAAACCATGCGGGTCGCCTTGGCTTCTGCCTCCGCCAGGCGCTCACGCGCCTCCGCCTCGCGATAGGCGGCCTCGCGCTGGCCCTCGGCCTCGAGGATTGCCGATTGCTTGGCGCCCTCGGCGCGCAGGATCTGCGCGTTGCGGGCACCTTCCGCCTCCAGCACCTGCGCGCGCCTTTCGCGTTCCGCCTTCATCTGCCGGGCCATTGCTTCGACCAGGTCCGTCGGTGGCGCGATGTCCTTGATCTCGACACGAGTGATTTTAATGCCCCAGGGATTGGCGGCCTCGTCGACGACGCGGAGCAGCCGGTCGTTGATCGTGTCGCGATTGGAAAGCAGCTCGTCGAGGTCCATCGAGCCCATCACCGAGCGGATGTTGGTCATCGTGAGGTTGAGAAGAGCATTTTCGAGATGGGCCACCTGATATGCGGCCTGGGCCGGGTTCAGCACTTGGTAAAAGGCGACCGCGTCCGCCGACACGCTGGCATTATCCTTGGTGATGACCTCCTGGGTCGGCACGTCGAGAACTTGCTCCATCACGTTCATCTTCGCCCCAATACGATCGATGAACGGAATGATCAGGTTCAGCCCCGGCTCCATGGTCTTCGTGTAGCGCCCGAAGCGCTCGACCGTGTAGCGATAGCCCTGGGGCACCGTCTTGATCCCGGCAAATAGCACCAGGATGACGAGAACGACGAATGCAATGACTGCGATATCCATGCCGCCCACCGACATATCTCCCTCTTCGCAACTCCAGCATCTGGAGTGCCCCAAGGATATCACGTGGCGATTCGTGGAAATATTTCAAGCGGCGCGCTGTCTGGCACCGGTGGATCCAAGGCCCCTCATCCGCGTGCCGGCACCTTCTCCCTACAAGCGGGGCGAAAGGGTATGCCGCAGCGTCCAGGTTCCCTCTCCCCGCATGCGGGGAAAGGGGGGGTGAGGTGCAATCGGTCCGATCAGGGTGAGTCTAGAGCCAGCCCTCAAGCTCGCGGCGGACCACGTGATTGAGCACTGCCATGCCCTCGGCACTGTCGTTCAGGCAGGGAATATGCGCAAATTTCTCGCCGCCGTTGTGGTGGAAGCTTTCGGCGGCCTGGCCGGCGATTTCCTCCAGTGTCTCCAGACAGTCGGAGACGAAGCCTGGATTGACGACGGCAAGGCGCTTGACGCCATCCTTCGCTAGCTTCTCGACCGTCTTGTCGGTATAGGGCTGCAACCATTCCTCCGGGCCGAAGCGGGACTGGAAGGTAACCTGCAGCTTATCGTCACGCCAGCCGAGCTTCGCGCGCAGCAGCCGCGCAGTCTCCTGGCATTGGAAATAGTAGGGATCGCCCTTGTCGGAATAGCTCTTCGGGATGCCGTGGAAGGAGGCGAGCACGACTTCCGGCTCCCAGTCGAGCGTCGCGAGGTGCCTGCTGATCGATGCGGCGAGTGCATCGATATAGACCGGGTCGCCGGGATAGGCCGGCACGGTGCGGAGCGCCGGCTGCCAGCGCATCTTTAGCAGAGTCTCGAAGGCCTTGTCGTTGACCGTCGCGGTCGTGGCCGCGGCATATTGCGGGTAGAGCGGGAAAACGAGGACCCGATCGCAACCCTCCTGCTGCAGCGCTTCCATGCGCGAAGCGATGGACGGCTGGCCGTAGCGCATCGCCCAGTCGACCACGACCTCCGGCCGATCGGCAAAGGCCTTCGCCATCAATTCGGCCTGGCTGCGCGTGTACGTGCGCAGCCAGCTTTCGTTGCGTTCGTTGTTCCAGATCACCTCGTAGGCCTTGCCGACCTTGCCCGGGCGGGTGTTCAGTACGATGCCGTAGAGGATGGGATACCAGTAGAGCCGCGACCATTCGATAACGCGCCTGTCACTCAGAAACTCCTTGAGGTAGCGGCGCATGGAGGTGTAGTCCGTACCGTCCGGGGTACCGAGATTGACGAGCAGCACGCCGATCTTCCCGGATTTCAAGGCAGCTTGGTCGGTGCTCGGTTCGGCATGTGTCATGTCGGTCCTCATGGACGCCTCTCATTGCCGGCGCCTTCGTTTCAAACTCTTCTAAAAAGAAAAACCGGCGCGGGGAAGCCCACGCCGGCCGATCGGGCAGAGGCAAATTGTCTTACTTCGCCGGAATTGCCAGCTCGCGGCCGACTTCAAGCCGGCGCGGCGCGGGCTCGCCGTTGGCGTCGGAGATCCTCTGCCAAAGCACGCCGTTGCCATAGTAGGACTCGGCGAGGTCCCAAAGCGTGTCACCCCTGGCGATGACATGCTTCTGCGGCCCGGCAACGGCGGCCTCGGTTGAAGGCTGCGCCGGTGCGGCTGCAGGGCCCTCCGCTGGTTTCGTCTCGGTTGCCGTTGCACCGGCCGCCGCGGCGACTTCCGTGATGCGGCCATCGGTATAGGGCTTGTACGGCTGGTGCGCCGCGAGATAGTCAGCGAGCACTGTCTCCAGCCCAGGACCATAGTCGTAGGCGTTCTCTCCCTTGGCCTTGAAGACGTCGTAGCCGTCGCCGCCGCCTCGCATGAAATTGTTGCTGACGAGCGAATAGGTCTTTTCCGGGTCGAGCGGGGCGAAGGTTTCGCCCTCTTTCACCTCGACGGACACGAGGCGGCTACCGGTCGGCTTGGAGCGGTCGAAAGAATATTTGAGGCCGGCCACCTGCGGGAAACGCCCGCCGCCCTCTTCGACCTGACTGAGGCCGTTCTCCAGCGCGGCGCGAATGTCGGCGCCTTTTAACTGGAAGGTCGAGAGCGTGTTCTGGAAGGGAAGCACGGTGATGGCTTCGCCCATCGTCACGTCGCCGGCGTCGATCGAGGCGCGCAGGCCGCCACCGTTGGTGATGGCGATCGTGACACCTTGATCCTTGACGCGGTCGAGCATGGCGTCGGCCACCAAAGTGCCCATTTCGCATTCCTTGGCGCGGCAATTCTCGCGCGAACCGTCGATCGGAGCCTCGGTCTTGGCGATGATCTTGGTCCGCAGCTCTTCGATCGGCTTGGCGAGCTCCTTGATGCGGGCAAGCACGGCTTCGTCAGGCTTCACAGAGGAGTCAATGAGAATCGGATCGCCTTTGGCGGACTTCACCACGCCGCTGTCATCGAAGGTGACGACGAGGTCGCCGAGATATTTGCTGTAGGACCCGGCCTGCACCACCGGCACCTTGTAGCCGCCGGGATTGTCGACCATGGTCGGATAGGGGCCTTCGGCCTTCTCGTCGGTATTCGACAACAGGCTATGGGAGTGGCCGCCGACGACGACGTCGACGTCCGGGATCTTGGCGATGGCAGCGAGGTCGCGCGGGTATCCGACGTGGGTCAGCGCAATGATCTTGTTGACGCCCTGTTTTTTGAGTTCCTCAACGGCACTCGTAATCGTCGCAATATCCTCGCCGATCAAGATGTCCGGTCCGGGGGAGGAAAGTTCGGGCGTATCGTTTGCGACGGCGCCGACGATGCCGATCTTCTGCCCACCGACATCGAGCACGATCGACGGCTTGATCCGATCGCCGATCTTCGACTTGTAGCTCGGCAGCACGTTAGCGGTGACGACCGGGAAGGTGACCTTGTCGAGGAAGCTCGCGAGCCCGTCTTCGCTTTCATCGAATTCGTGATTGCCGACGGTCATGGCATCGAACTTCATCAGGTTTAGGAATTCCGCTTCCGCCGCGCCCTTGTAGGTGGTGAAGAAGAGCGAGCCTTGGAAGTTGTCGCCGGCATTGAGCAGAAGCATGTTCTTGCCCGTCAGCTCCTGGCGTTTCTGATCGATCAGCGTCTTCAGGCGGGCGACGCCACCGAAGCACTCGTTCTTGCCTTCGTCTTCCGCAGAGCAGGTCGAATCGAACTTGTTGATCGACTCGATGCGGGAGTGGAGATCGTTGATGTGCAGGATGTTCAATTCATAATCGGCGAAGGCGGCGCCCGAAGAAAGGGCAAGGATAGACGCGGTCATGAGGCCGGTCCGTATGTGTCTGATCATGATGCTCTCCCGTTCTGCCTGTGGATTTCCGATCGATCGCGAAACCGCGCGGAAATGCTCGATCCCCTGACCGAGTTGGCGTGCCGGATGTTTCCACCAGTTGCGGTCGACTTCAAGCGCTAAACCGCTCTTTCTTCACCGGATTCCAACTAGGGTTAAGCCGGCTGCCGAATGCCGCGACGGGGCGAAGGGGCATGATGCGCTATGGCTCCCCTAAAGATGCCGCATTTCGGCGGGCACCGCTCCCCAATTGTCATTGCGGCCGTCGTAATAGATGACCGGTGCCGCCATCAGCTCGTCGATGTCGATGCCGTCGAGACATGCGACGTTAATGTTAAGGTACGGAGCCCCCGTCATATTCGGGACGCCGATGCGCTCAAAAGGGTGCACACCGCAATGCTTGCAGAAGAGGTGATGGGCGACCTTGTTGTCCCCCTGAAAATCCGTCAGTTCGCTCTCGCCTTCGATGAGACGAAAAGCTTCCGGCCTCACGCGAACAGACCAGAGGCGCATCTTAGTGCAAATGGAGCAATTGCACTTTCCGGTGCCGAGACTGATGTCCAGATCGGCTTCGAAGCGAACCGCGCGGCAATGGCAGCTTCCCACGTAGGTTTTCAGCATCGTCTTCTCGGAGTGGAGTGAGGGTTTTCGTTATCGAATACGATAAAAGGCCCGCGCTTTGGGCGGGCCTCAGGAATAGACAGGGATATTGCCGCGTCGCCGTCCGCTTCAGCCGCGGCGCGTAAGAGAGAATTGAGCGCCGGAATCGGTGGTGCAATTGAGCTGTGTCTGCGTAACGAGCGCGCAGTTGACCTTCGACTGGGTGTTGCGCACCAGCGACGTCATGCTGATTTCGACAAGCGTCGGGCTGACATTCACGTAGTTGCCGGAAGCAAGCAACTGGTTGGTGTCGGTGGTACGTGTCGAGAACGTGCCGCCGGCGAAGGTGGAAACGATGCCGTTCGGATCGACCCAGGCGCCCTCGACGCCGGCCGCCTGGCGCAGCGGTGGCCGGCCCATTTCCCGTGGCGACGACTGGCATGATGCCAACGCTGCCGCGGCGGCCAGAAGGGTCGGAATGGCGAAAGGCTTCATTGGCGTTTTCTCCCGCGTCGTGCTTTGGCGGTTTCGTTTTGCGCGCGGAACCATGCCGCGATCATGAGTTGAAAGCAAGAGCGTCACCGAAATCTCGGCGTTTTTGAGTTCACTCGCGCCGCATCATAAACATGATCGATTCTAAGATGTTAGGGCGCGATTCCCCGTTTCAGGACGGTTAGTTTCGCCCTCTCGCGCAACCTTGTCACAGAAGTGAAAAGGCCCGAAGCAGGTATGCTCCGGGCCCTATTTTGAAGCGCATCTGCCGCGGTTTTAGCGGAAGAGGATGTTCCGAAACTGCCACGGATCCTTGGTGTCGAGGTCTTCCGGGAACAGCCCCGGGCGGCCCTCAAGCGGCGTCCAGTCGGTGTAATGGCCTTCGACCGGGCCGAGATAGGGAAGCTGCACTTCCAGGCAGCGCTTGTAGTCCATCTCGTCGGCTTCGACGATGCCCGCCTTCGGGTTCTCGAGCGCCCATACCATGCCAGCGAGAACGGCGCTCGTCACCTGCAGGCCCGTGGCATTCTGATAGGGCGCGATGCGCCGGGTTTCTTCCAGCGACAGGCGCGAGCCATACCAGTAGGCGTTCTTGTCGTGGCCGTAGAGCAGGACGCCGAGTTCATCGACGCCGTCGACAAGTTCGTTCTCGTCGAGAACGTGGTGCACCGGCTGCGCGTTGCCGCCGTTGCCGAACATCTCGTGCAGCGAGAGCACGGCGTCGTTGTTGGGGTGATAGGCGTAGTGGCACGTCGGACGGTAGGTGACTTCGCCGTCTTTGTCACGAACGGTGAAGAAGTCGGCAATCGAGATCGACTCGTTGTGCGTAACGAGGAAGCCGTACTGCGGCCCCGGCGTCGGGCACCAAGTGCGGACACGCGTGTTTGCACCCGGCTGTTCCAGATAGATCGCCGCCCTGCAGCCCTTCTTGTGCTTCTTGGCGTTCTTCGGCATCCAGGTTTCGTGCGTGCCCCAGCCGAGCTCGGCCGGCTGCAGGCCTTCCGAAATGAAGCCTTCGACCGACCAGGTGTTCCAGAAGACGTCGAGCGGCTTGGGGTTCTTGCTGCGCTGTGTGTCGCGTTCCGCGATATGGATGCCCTTGACGCCCGCCTTCTTCATCAGCTTCGCCCAGCCTTCGCGGTCGTCCTGATGCGGTTCCTCATATTTCAGGCCGAGATCGTCGGCGAGGTTGAGGAGTGCCTTCTTGACGAACCAGGAGACCATGCCCGGGTTGGCGCCGCAGGTCGAAACCGCGGTGGTGCCGCCCGGGTTCTTCTGCTTTTCCTTACGCACCGTCTCGCGCAGCGCATAGTTCGTGCGTGCGGCGTTATCCATTTCGGTGTTGAAGTAGAAACCGAGCCAGGGCTCCACGACCGTGTCGATGTAGAGGACGTCGAGCTTGCGGCAGAGCTTCATGAGATCGAGCGAAGAAGTGTCGACGGAGAGATTGACGCAGAAGCCCTGTCCGCCGCCCTCGGTCAGCAGCGGCTTCAAGAGTTCCTTGTAGTTATCCTTGGTCACGTAAGCCTTGACATGACGCACGCCATGGCGCTCGAAAATCTCCGTGTCCTTGGCGTCTTCGCGCGGTTCGACCACAATCAACCGGTTCTTGTCGTATTTGAAGTGGCGTTCGATCAGCGGCAAGGTGCCGTGGCCGATCGAGCCGAAACCGATCATGACGATCGGGCCGGTAATCTCGCCATAAACCGGATAATTGGTATCTGCCATTTGGTCTTCTCCTGAGGAAAGATCCCTGTGAGGTTGGTTGAAATGCGCGGAAAACGGGCGTTTTGAGTCTCTGTTCAAGCCAGGAGTGCCCGCGCGTTCGATGAACGCGCCGAGGGCGCTGAGGCGCTGAGGTTCTAAAGTCTCTTGCCCGCTTTCAGCTGAAATCGCTGAAAGCGGATGCTCTAGAGCATAGTTTCCTGTCACAATAAAGGGCCGCCGCGTCAACCGCGACTTGAGACTTTGCTTAACCGGCAATCGCCAGCAACGTCGTGGCGAGAGCCTCTCGCTTGCTCACAAGACCCTTGTATGCAGCCTGCGGGAGCGTCAATTCGCGCAGTTGGGCAACGAACGATCCGGCAAGCGCTGCCGCATCCGGTCGGCTTCTGAGTGCGGCCAGCGGATCGGAATAGATGCGGATCGTGAAGACGATCGCGCCGGTTTCCGGCAGTTTGCGAAGCGTCTGGCGCTCGATGCGGATGAAGGTCCCGTCCTCGGAAAGCGGCGACACGGCCTCGGCATCGACCTCCTCGGATTTCGACTTCGGCAGATGCAGGGCGCCGTCGACGTTGATCGACCAGTTGAAGCGTTCGACGAAACGTCCGGGCGAAAGATTGTCAAACATGCGGGTGATGAGTTCGGCGTTGCGCGTGCGCTCACCGAAGCCCGGAACGGGCGCATGAATTTCGTGCATCGCCCCGCCGAATTTCTCCGCGAGCGACCAGGAGGAGGGAAAGGCGACATAGGCCGCGGCAAGTCGCCAATCGCCATCCCTGCGCTCCATGATCGCAAGGTCGTCCTGGACCAGTGAGCCGGCGGTGACGAGAGCGGCATCGCCGTCAAGCGCCACCCGGCGCTTGCCGACGACCATCGCGTCGCCCTCGCGCCGGTAGAGAGCCGGATATCGGTTGGGCAGGTATTCGGTGAGCACATTCAGCAGTTCGTCCTGCGCAGGCTCCGTTCCAGGCTCGGCAACGAAAATGCTCTCACGCATGGAGGCGAGTAGCCGCGCCTTCTGGTCGAGATAGAACTCAAGCGCATCGTCCGGTTCGATCCACCGATCGGGATCGAGCTGGACGAGGCCGATCGTGAAGGGTTTTGACGAGCCGTCATAGGGCGTGTGTTTCATGCGGGGGAACCGGAAGACTTTGCCACTTAACCATATTCCCTTCCATTGGCATGGCGGGCATTCGGCCACAAGCGATTCGTGTTATAGCTCTTGCGTGTGTATATTCTTGCTGTAATTGCATTGCCCAAATGCGTTTGCCCGGAGGGATTGAGATTTTGACCCTAATTGGCGACCATCTCCAGACCTTGATGGAACTGGAGGCCCGATCGCCCGTATTGATCGCTCTTTATGACGAGCACGACCGTTTGTGTTTTGCCAATGACGCGTTTCGCGCCGCCTATAATCTCGCTTCTGACGACTTTCCGACCTGGGCCGATCTGATGCGGCGCAACTACGCCTGCGGCAAGGGCACGGTGGTGAAGACGGACGACATCGAAGCCTGGATTGCGGCCACGGTCCATCGGCGCGGCAAGGTACCGTTTCGGGCGCTTGAAACCGACCTTCATGATGGCCGCTGGCTGTGGATGACCGAGACGGTCGATGCCAATGGCCGCATGCTCTGCATCGCGGTCGATATTACCACTATACGCGCCGAGGAACGCGAGCTGCGGCAGGACCGCGATTTCGCGGTGCGCGCGTCGCAGGTGGATGAGCTCACCAGTGTGCCGAACCGGCGCTATACGATGGATAGGCTTAACGACTTCATCGTGAACTGCACCGACAATCCAGACATGTGGGGGTGCGTGGCGATCATCGACATCGATTATTTCAAGGCGATCAACGATCGCTATGGCCACCAACGCGGCGATGAAGTTCTGCTCGATTTCGCCCGCCAGATGCAGGGATTCGTCCGTCGTTCAGACTGCTTCGGCCGAATCGGCGGCGAGGAGTTCATGCTGATTCTGCCCGACACAACGGTCAGCGAAAGCCATCTCATCCTTGACCGGGTGCTGGACAAGGTGCGTAGCGCCCGCCCGCTCTCGAACATCCCGGAGTTCTACTACACGTGCTCGGTGGGGCTTGCGGAATATCGAGACGGCGACACTGTCAACGATATTTATGCCCGCGCGGATGAGGCCCTCTATCTTGCCAAGCGCGAGGGGCGCGACCGCGTGAAGCGCTATACGCTCGCAGGCTCAGACCCCGAGCTTCGCCCGGACCAGACCTCTTAGCGAATTGCCGAGATAGAGGTCACCGCTTTCAAGATCGGCGGGCGCGAGACGGGAAACGCGCGCGCGGCGCTGGCAGATGAGTTCGGCCCGCAGCACGCCGGCGAGCAGGCCGCAGCCGATCGGCGGCGTCTTGAGGATGCCGCGTCCGTCATCGAGGAAGACGGAGGTTATCGTACCTTCGCAAACCTCGCCCTTTTCATTGAGCAGGATGACCTCGTCGGCCTCCGCCGGCGAGAACTCATTGCGCGCAGTTTCGAAGAGTTCGCGCCGCGTCGTCTTGAACCGAAGCAGCCGATTGCGGGAATCGAGTCTTGTGGCAGCGATCCGCACGCGCCAGACCGTATTGTGGGGAAGGGGGGAAAAGGGAGCGGTGGTCACGGTGATGGCGCCGTGGCGGTCAAGCGTCAGCCGGACCCGCAGCGGACCTTCGGCGCCGTGCACGGCTTTCCTCAGGTGCGCTTCGGCAGCGTCAGCGCCGCCAAAGCCAAGCCGCCTTGCCGAGCGTGTCAGCCGTGCGAGATGCAGCCGCAGGCGAACGAAGCCGGTCTCCGGCTCGAAACGCAGCGTCTCGATCAGACAAAAATCCGTCATCGCGCGATCTCGGCGTCGCCGACGGCGAAGCGCGCCTTCAACAGGCACTCGTCATACTCGGCCTCAGCCTTTGAATCGAAAACGATCCCGCCGCCGACATTGAAGACCGCCCGGCCGTCAGGAAACAGCGAAATTGTGCGGATCGCCACGTTGAATCGCATGACGCCGTTCGGGGCGATGAAGCCGATGGCGCCGCAATAGGCGTCGCGCGGCCCGCTTTCCAGTTCATGAAGGATTTCCATCGCCCGGATTTTTGGGGCGCCGGTGATGGAACCGCAGGGAAAGAGAGCCGCAAAGATATCGGCGATGCCCATGTCGGGCCGAAGCTTGGCCCTGACGTGGCTCACCATCTGATGAACGGTCGGATAGGTTTCAATGTCGAAGAGTTTTGGAACGTTCAACGTTCCAACGGTGGTGACGCGGGAGATGTCGTTGCGCAACAGGTCGACGATCATCCGGTTTTCAGCCTGGGTCTTTTCGTCTGCCCGCATCGCGGCGATGATTGCCGCGTCCTCCTCGGCCGTCGCGCCGCGCGGCGCCGTGCCCTTCATCGGATGCGTTTCGATCCAACCGTCGGCATCGACGTGGAAGAACAATTCCGGCGAGCGCGAAAGGAGAACCGGGCCGTCGAGCGCCACCAGCGCCCCGTATTTCACCGGCTGGCGCTCGATCAGCGACCAGAAGGCCGCGCGCGGGTCGCCCGACCAGCGTGCATGAATCGGCATCGTCAGGTTCGCCTGATAGCAGTCTCCCTTGCGCAGGTGCTGATGGAGACGTTCGAAACGCGCGCGGTAGGCGGGCAAATCCCAGCCCGCGCGAGGCTCGGAGAGAAAGGGCTCGTTTTCCATCCGTTGCTGCGGTTCGCCGAGAGGATGATCTTCCGCCGGCGCGTCGAAGACGCCGAAGGACATCAGCGGCGTTTCCCGGTTCTCTTCGGCAAAGGGCTCAAGCTTTTCTTCGAAGAGGTGGCCGGCCTCATAGGCCATATAGCCGGCGAGCCACTTTCCGGCACGATGGGCGCTTTCGATTTCTGAAAGGCCGCGCCAGAATTCGCCTCGCGTGCGCGCCGTGATCACGCGCGAGGGCTCGGCGAAAACCGTCGTCCGGTTCTCGCTGTCGTCCCGGAAAAGGACATAGGGATCATTGTCGATCATCGAAGCTGGTCGTCGTCCGTTCAACATCCGGCTGTTGGGGCGTACCCGCCGGTTCAGGCTGCCTTATCAAGTGCCTCCAACTCGTCGATCAGCCCCTCAATCATCGACAGTCCCTGCGCCCAGAACGACGGATCGGTCGCATCGAGGCCGAAGGGCGCCAGCAGTTCGGAATGATGCTTGGTTCCACCGGCTTTCAGGAGCTCGAAATACTTCTCCTGGAAGCCCTTCTCGGCCTTTTGGTAGACGGCGTAGAGCGAGTTCACCAGGCAATCGCCGAAGGCGTAGGCATAGACGTAGAAGGGCGAGTGGATGAAGTGGGGGATATAGGCCCAATAGGTCTCATAGCCTTCGGAGATCCGGATCGCGGGCCCGAGGCTTTCCGTCTGAACCGAGAGCCACATTTCGCCGAGGACGTCGGCGGTCAGTTCGCCGTCCTTGCGGGCGGTGTGGACCTTACGCTCGAATTCATAGAAGGCGATCTGGCGCACGACCGTATTGATCATGTCCTCCACCTTCTGCGCGAGCATTGCCTTGCGCTCGCGCTTGTCCTTGGTCTGGTCGAGGAGCGCGCGGAAGGTCAGCATCTCCCCGAAGACGGAGGCGGTTTCGGCAAGCGTCAGCGGCGTCGAAGCCATCAGCGCACCCTGAGCGCCTGCGAGCACTTGATGCACGCCGTGGCCGAGTTCGTGTGCGAGTGTCATCACGTCCCGCGGCTTGCCCATATAGTTGACGAGCACGTAGGGGTGGACAGAAGGAACCGTCGGATGGGCGAAGGCGCCGGGAGCCTTGCCGGGGCGGACGGGTGCGTCGATCCAGCGGTCATCGAAGAAACGGCGAGCGATCGTCGCCATTTCCGGAGCGAAGGCGTGATAGGCGGAGAGCACCGTGTCCTTCGCCTCGTTCCACGGAATAATGGCGTTTGGCGTTTCGGGGAGCGGGGCATTGCGATCCCAGAAATCCATCTGCTCCATGCCGAGCCATTTCGCCTTCATGGCGTAGTAGCGGTGCGATAGGCGCGGATATGCGGCTTTGACCGCGGCGGCCAGCGCGTCCACGACCTCCCGTTCGACGCGATTGGCGAGATGGCGGCTGTCGGCGATATCCGCGAAGCCGCGCCAGCGGTCGGAGATTTCCTTGTCCTTGGCAAGTGTATTGGTAATCAGCGTGAAGGTGCGGATGTTCGCCTTGAACGTGTCCGCGAGTGCCATGGCCGCCTTCTTGCGGGTCTCAGGCGAGGGGTCCTGCAGAAGGTTCAGTGCAACCTCTAGCGGAAGCGCCTCGCCGTCGACGCTGAAGGTGAGCGCCGCGACGGTCTCGTCGAACAGGCGGTTGAAGGCGCTCGCGCCGGTCATCGACTTTTCGAGGAAGAGCTGCTCCAGCTTGTCGTCGAGCTGATAGGGCTTGTCCTTGCGCAGGTCGAGGATCCACGGCTTGTAGTGTGCCGCAACGCTGTCCTTCGTCAGAGCCGCATCGATGATACTGTCCTCGATGCGGTTGAGTTCCAGCGAGAAGAACAAAAGATGCGCCGACATGTCGGTGAGCTTCGACTGGACGTCGCCATAGAGCTTGCCGTTCGCCGGTTTGGACGTGTCGGAGAAATAGGTAAGGCCCGCGAAGGAGGCGAGGCGGCCCATGAGATCCTCGAGCGCCTCGAACTCCTTCACCGCTGCACCGATACCCTCGTCGCCGGTCTTGCCGGCAGCCTCCGTCAGCCTGCCTTTCCATTTGTTCTCGAAGGCGATGGCGTCGGCATCAGCCTTCGCCACGTCGGCGCGGAATGCTTCCGACGTGGCGGATGCGTAAAGATCGTCAAGCCGCCAGGACGGCAGATCGCCGAGATCGGCGGCAGCGGCATGCGCCTGTCCGGCCGTCGCACGAAGAGCGGATTGAGCGGCGGAAGCGGCTGGCTTTCGGGTGGATAGCGGCATCTTCGAGTTTCCCGTGTTCGTGGCGGAAGCGGCAGGCCATATGGGCCCCATTGCTATCGCCGCCAATGGATAAAATGCAAGCGTTTCTCAAAACATGATGTTCAGCCCTTTATGGCACGAATAGCTGGCATGATTTGGCACATGAGGTTGGCCAAAGAGTACCGCGTGTCCTGAGCAGGAGGCTTTCGTGACATCACATATTCTTGTCATCGATGATGATCCGGTCCAGCGCCGGTTGCTGACGAACATGATCGAACGGCTGGGCCACGTCGCGCATCTCGCCGACAACGGGCGCAGCGGACTCGAAATCCTGGTGCGCAAGGGCGGTATCATCGACGTCATCCTGCTCGACCTCCTGATGCCCGAGATGAACGGACACGGCTTTCTCGAAGCGCTGGCCGAACGAGGCGTCGATACGCCCGTGATCGTCCAGACCGGGCAAGGCGGTATCGAAACGGTTGTCCAGGCGATGCAGGCCGGGGCCTTCGACTTCCTGGTCAAGCCAGTATCGCCGGAGCGGCTTGCGGTCGCGATCGGCAACGCGCTGAAGATGGCGCATCGCGACGGCAAGGTGAAGACATCGCGGCGGTCACGCGGGGGCGCGGTTGGTTTCGACGACATCGTCTCGGCCAGCCCGGCGATGATCCGGGTCATCGATCTTGCCCGTCGTGCCGCGCAGTCCAATATCCCGATCGTGCTTGAAGGCGAATCCGGCGTCGGCAAGGAGATGGTGGCGCGCGCGATCCAATCGGCAAGCGACCGGGCCGGCAAGCCGTTCGTCACCGTCAATTGCGGTGCGATCCCGCACAATCTGGTCGAAAGCATCCTCTTCGGTCACGAGAAGGGCGCCTTCACCGGCGCAACCGAAAAGCACACGGGCAAGTTCGTCGATGCGGATGGCGGAACACTCTTCCTCGATGAGATCGGCGATCTGCCGCTCGATGTTCAGGTCAAGCTCTTACGCGCCGTACAGCAGGGCGAGATAGAGACTGTCGGTGCGCGTCATCCACAGAAGGTCAACGTGCGGCTGATCTCGGCCACCAACAAGGATCTTATCAACGAGGTGCGCGAAGGGCGGTTCCGGGAAGATCTCTATTATCGCCTCAATGTCTTTCCGATCACCATTCCGGCGCTGCGCCGGCGCAAGGAAGATATTCCCGTGTTGGTGCGCGCCTTCGTCGAGCGCTTTGCCGCCGAGCAGAGGCTCAATCAGCCGCTGACTGTGTCGAGCGGTGCCATGGCGCTGCTGACGGCCTACGATTGGCCGGGCAACATCCGCCAACTCGAGAACGCGATTTTCCGCGCGGTGGTGCTTGCGGAAGGCAATGAACTCACGGTCAAGGATTTTCCGCAGGTCGCGACCCAGATCCCCGGCTACGTCGTCGCCGATCGCTCCGGCTTCTCCTGGGGCGAGGCTGGACCGGAGCGTGCTTTGGCGGTTGCCGAATACCCTTCCGTCACGCGCGCCGATTTGAAGGTCGCGGAGCAACCGGCGTCCCGCGAGCATGCCGCGGACAATCGTCTCGAGAACACCATCGCCAGCGTCGATGAAGGTGGCGATGTGCGCAAACTGGCCGAGGTCGAGGAAGAACTGATTCGTTTTGCTTTGAAGTTCTATCGTGGGCAGATGAGTCAAGTGGCGCGAAAACTCGGTATAGGCCGCTCAACGCTCTATCGAAAGCTCAAGGATTACGGCATCGACCCAGACGATCCGCTGCGTGAGGCTGCATAAATTCGACGCATTCACAACTCATTAGCCGCACAATTGGGGCACCGCTGTTTAGACCTTGTTAGTGAACTGTTCACTATATTATAAGGGGCGGTGACCACTGTGGCATATTTGCCATGCTGTCACCTTATTTGACAGTCATGTGAGACAGCAAAGCACGGTTGTCCGGCGGACGGGGATTGAATGCCAAATTTGTTCGGTTTGAAGAAGCCGCTCGGCTTCTTAGCGCGCAGAGTCTGCTCGGCGATTGCCCGCAAGGGGCCACAAGTTCTTGCCTCCATTGCCTTGGCGACGTCCCTCGTTACACCCGGCATGGCACCTCCCGTCGAAGCGGCTGGCCAAACCCGAACCTTGAAGCTTTATTTCATCCATACCAAAGAAAAGGCGCAGATCACCTTCAAGCGCAACGGCCGCTACGATTCCAGAGGATTGCAGCAGATCAACCGGTTTCTACGCGACTGGCGGCGTAACGAGCCGACCAGGATGGATCCGCGGCTTCTTGATCTCGTCTGGGAGGTCTACCAGAAGAGCGGTTCGCGCGACTATATCCACGTCGTTTCCGCCTATCGTTCGCCGACCACCAACAACATGCTGCGGTCCCGCTCGAAGGGTGTCGCCAAGAAAAGCCAGCACATGCTCGGCAAGGCGATGGATTTCTACATCCCTGACGTGAGGCTTAAGACGCTCCGCGAAATCGGTATGAAGTTCCAGGTAGGCGGCGTCGGCTACTATCCGACCTCCGGCTCTCCTTTCGTCCACATGGATGTCGGCGGCGTGCGCGCTTGGCCGCGCATGACCCGCAACGAACTCGCCCGTCTCTTCCCGGACGGCAAGACCATGCACGTCCCGTCTGACGGCAAGCCGCTGCCGGGCTACCAGCAGGCTGTTGCCGATTACAAGCGGCGCGTCGGGGCCTCGGCCATCGAGGTTGCCGGCGGCGGTGCCAAGGGACCGGGCGACGTCAGCGGCAAGCGCAGCGGCAATCTGTTCGCCATGCTCTTCGGCGGTGGCGGCGACGAGGATGAAGAACCAGCGGCAATCGCGGCCGGCGCGGCGGACGACGGCGAGAGCGAGGCTCCGGTCAAGGCTCAGACCGCATCTGCTCCGGCCGGGCAGGAAGCGCTTCCGGGTGTCGCAGGTTCGGTCGCCGGTGAGACCGCGGAAGAGCAGCAGAACATCAATGCGCCGGTTCCGGCCGCTCGCCCGGCCTTCAAGGATGCGCCGGCCAATGGTGGTGTCGCGGTTGCGCTCGTCGCGCCCACGCAAAACAACGCCCAGGAGGCGCTGGCCGCGGCCATGCAGCAGACGCCGGCCGTCCCATCGGAATATGCGGATCTCAGCACGTTGAAGGTCCCGGTCCCGCAGATGCTTGGCCGCCGCGACATGAATCAACTGATTGCCAACGGAACGCTTGTGGCGTCCACCGACCCCGCGTCCGGGGATGCGCAGGCGCTCGGTTTCGTGCCGGTCCCGGGGATGCGCCCGGCTGGAGAAGCCGCACTCGCCGCCGTTGCCGAAGCCGACGTTGCTGTTCCGGCTTTCGCGGATCGGCCGGTTCTGGCCTCCGCCGAGGCGCCGCATGAGACCGCTGCCCAGGCAGCGACGCGCGTGGCGCTTGCTGCGCCGACGAGAGAGCCCGAACCAGCTGCGCAGCCGATCGAAATGGCTGCCTATGCGCCCCGGTCAGCTACGAGTTCGAAGGAATCGATCTTCGATAGCGCTTTCGACACGGAAGCTGAAGTTTCGGCAAAGGGCAGCCGGCCGAAGAAACAGGATGCCGAGGCGGCAAGCCGTTCGTCCGTCCGCACCGAACCGAAGCTGACGCAGAAGATCATTTCGGAATGGGCCCTTTCGACCGGCCGCGTCGCCACCCTGTCAAAACCGGTCAAGGCACCGCGCTTCGTCAGCAAGACGCTTCGCGCAGCACCGACAACGGTCTATGCCGCCGGCTTCACGAGTGGTGTGCGCGTAGTCGATACGGGACGCTTCAGCGGCAACGCGGTAAACTTCATGGAAGTGAAGAAGTTCAGCACCAACTGATCGCCGCTTTTCTTGAGAAAAGCCGGCCTTGAGAAAATGGAAAAGCCCGCCGACGCGTCGGCGGGCTTTTGTTTGAGATCCGCGTCAGCGCCGCGCGTCGTATCAGACGCGCAAAGGACGCTAGTTTGAATTGCTACCTGCTTTTGTCCTTGAACCGGGTTACAGAAACATGCCGCGGAAGAGCTTATGCTGCGTCTTCGGCTGCCGGAACCATGCCCAGCGCCTGCAGGTAGGTGTCGAGGATTGCTTCCTGTTCCATGCGTTCGTCATGATCCTGCTTGCGGATGGAAATAACCTTGCGCAGGATCTTGGTGTCGAAGCCCATTGCCTTGGCCTCGCCGTAGACATCCTTGATGTCGTCCGCGATTGTCTTTTTTTCCTCTTCCAGCCGTTCGATCCGTTCGATGAAAGCACGAAGCTGGTCGCGTGCGACGCCGTGAGCATCCGACATGGTCTTCTCCTTTTATGGGGAATGAATTTTCTGGGTGCTGTGACCTGCCGCGAAGCGCCGCCGAGGTCAAGGGCGATTGCGCAACAACGACGCTATTTCCCAGAACACGGTCGCCGGAAAGTGCGATGCGGCCTTACGCTGCCGTCGCGTCCCCGCGCAAGTGGCATGGCGAGGAATGCTATTCGTTCGGGCGGTTGCGCTCGAAGGCGGCCTTCTGCTCGGCGGATGCGTCCGTCTGGTACCGTGCACGCCATTCGTCATACGGCATGCCGTAGATGATCTCGCGCGATTCCTCCTTGCTCATTTCTATGCCGGAGGCCTCGGCCGCCTCGCGATACCAGTTGGACAGGCAGTTGCGGCAGAAGCCGGCAAGATTCATCAGGTCGATATTCTGAACGTCGCTGCGCTCACGCAGATGCGCCACGAGTCGCCGGAAGGCTGCGGCTTCGAAGGCGGTCTGCTGATCCTCTCTGAGTTCGGTCAAGTTGGTCTCCTCCTGCAGCGCCGCGAGTCTGATCGGACGCGCAAAGGACACTGCGGCACTTTGAATTGCTGCATGCTTTTATCCTCAAATCGGTGCGATTCAAGGAAGCATGCAGCATCAGTCGTCGTAGGCACCCGTGCGCGAGGGGTGGCGCTGATAGTCGTGCAGCGTCGGCAAGCTGTTGAGTTCCGCGAGGATTGGGGCAAGGCGCCGGACCCAGGCGGCGACACCGTCCGCGTCGGCGATCAGGTCCTGACGAACCTCGATCAGCGCATGGGCAATGCCCGGCGTCATGCAGTGCCGATACATGGTATCGCCGCGCAACGCCCCGTCATAGGGCACGTTGTTGCCGACGACGATATCGCCCGTTGCTTCTAGCCGTTCGATCAACGGAAACACAGCGCGCGGATCGTTGTCCCAGAGCACAGCGGCGTGCCACGGCCGGGCGACACCTTTCCATGCCGGCGTGTAGGAGTGAAGCGAGATGACCAACGGCGCTTTGCCGCCTGCCGCCGCAGCCTCTGCGATAGTTTGCGAAACGGCGCGGTGGTAGGGGCGATGGAAGCGGTTGAGCCTGTTCTCCCATTCCTCGTCGCTGATCGGATGATTGCCCGGGATGATCGCGCCGTCCGAGATCTTCATGATCAGCGTTGGGTCGTCTTCGCCGCGGTTCGGATCGATCAGCAGCCGCGAGAAGCAACCGAGCACGGCCGGCGCATTGAGTGCCGCGGCCAATTCCCGCGTGAGTGGCTCGACGCCGATGTCATAGGCAATGTGTCGGGTGAAGGCGCTGTCGGGAAGGCCAAGCTTTCCGTATTCCGGTGGAAGACGATTCATGGCGTGGTCGGCTAGAAGAACGAGACCATTCGCCGGATTGCCTTCAATGATCTCGTAGGGGGAATAACGCTGCATGCCGCTCCTGCTTGATGTGCGATCGCCGGTTCGTGATCGCATGCGCAACGGCCATTCGCAAGAAAAAGGCGAAACTCTTGTGCCTTTTGTCACCAGAATGCCAATTGTAATCGATTAGTGTTGCGTTGACTTTCGGGGCTGGGCATCGCAAGAAAGTGCCACGCAAATCAAAACGGAGTTCCGTTGGAAGCCGTGTCTAGATATCCTTTTTCCAAAGCGAAAATGCGCCTGGGAACGTTCTGGGCGACCCTCCTGTTTTTGTTGACAAGCTCTGCGTCATTCATCGTCGCTGCCGAGGCTCGCGCCGATTTTCGTGTCTGCAACGGCACGCAAACGCTGGTCGGCGTGGCGATCGGTTACCGCGCCAAGGAAGGCTGGGTGACGGAGGGCTGGTGGCAGGTGCCGGCGACGACCTGCGCGACCCTGATCGAGGGCGAACTTCAATCCAGATATTATTATCTCTACGCGGAAGATGCGGCTCGTGGCGGCCGCTGGACCGGCGAGGTCAACATGTGCGTCGCCGAGAACGAGTTCAAGATCACCGGCGTGCAGGACTGCTTTGCCCGGGGCTTCCAGCGTATGGGATTTAAGGAATACGACACGGGGCGGCAGGGCAGCTGGATGGTTCAGCTTTCCGACACGCCCGGCACGCAGGAAAGCCAGAATTGATGAAGCGGAACAGAAAAGTCAAAATCCTCGCCACACTCGGACCTGCGTCGTCCGACGAGCAGATGATCCAGAAGCTGCATGAGGCGGGAGCCGATCTGTTTCGTATCAACATGAGCCATGCGAGCCATGACGTCATGCGCTCATTGATCGAGAAGATCCGTAATGTCGAATCCCGCTGCGGGCGGCCGATCGGCATTCTCGCCGACCTGCAGGGTCCCAAGCTGCGCGTCGGCAAGTTCGCCGAGGGCAAGGTCGAGCTCAAGATCGGCCAGTCCTTCACGCTCGACAACAAGGAGATTCCCGGCGACAACACTCGCGTCTATCTTCCCCACCCGGAAATTCTCGAGGCGGTGAAGCCCGGCGATCGCCTGCTGATCGACGATGGCAAGTTGCACCTCAGGGCCGAGAAGACGGATGGCAAGAGCATCGTCACGACCGTTATCTCTGGCACGAGGATATCGGACCGCAAGGGCGTCAGCCTGCCCGACACGCTGCTCGGCGTCGGGGCGCTGACCGAGAAGGACCGCATCGACCTCGACGCCGTTCTGGCGACAGGGCAGGTCGACTGGGTGGCGCTCTCCTTCATCCAGCGGCCGGAGGACCTCGCCGAAGTCCGCAAGGTTGCCCGCGGCCGGGTCGGCCTGATGTCGAAGATCGAAAAGCCGCAGGCGATCGAACGCATCGACGAGATCATCGAGCTTTCGGACGCGCTGATGGTGGCGCGCGGCGATCTCGGCGTCGAGATGCCGCTTGAATCCGTCCCCGGCCTGCAGAAGCAACTGACGCGCGCCTGTCGGCGTGCCGGCAAGCCGGTGGTCGTCGCCACCCAGATGCTGGAGTCGATGATCTCTTCGCCGGTTCCGACCCGTGCGGAAGTGTCCGACGTGGCCACTGCTGTGTTCGAGGGCGCCGACGCAGTGATGCTTTCGGCCGAGTCCGCCTCCGGCGAGTATCCGGTCGAGGCAGTATCGACCATGGCCTCGATCGCGAGCAACGTCGAGCGCGATCCGCATTATCCGGGCATTATCTATGCGCAGCGCACGCCGCCCGAGGCGACCGGCGCGGACGCGATTTCACTCGCCGCTCACCAGATCGCCGAAACGCTGAAGCTCGCTGCGATCGTCACCTACACGTCGTCGGGCGCAACGGGTCTGCGCGCGGCACGCGAGCGGCCGCAGGTGCCGGTCATCGCGCTTTCGCCGATTGTCGAGACGGCAAGGCGCCTGTCGGTCGTCTGGGGTCTGCACTGTGTCGTCACCGAGGATGCGAAAGATCTCGACGACATGGTCAACCGGGCCTGCCGCATCGTCGCGGCAGAGGGTTTTGGAAAGCCGGGCGACCGTATCATCATCTCCGCCGGCGTCCCGCTCGGAACGCCGGGTGCCACCAACATGCTGCGCATCGCTTATATCGGCTCGGATGGGCTTACCGGCGTATAGGACTTCTCCTGCATTGAAGCGTCGTTGATCGCGAGACGGGCCTCGGCCCGTCGCGCTGCCTCTTGGAGATCGCACGGCTTGCCTGCCAGTTTCTCGATCGCGGCAACGACGACGTCGGTCACCACGTAATCCGGCTTATGGCCGAGATTGGCGATCCATAACAGCTCCGATCCGATAATGTCGCGCGCAAGGCCGCGCGCATGGATATCGGCCAGCACGATTGCGTCGCGGTCGCCGGTGATGACGACCGTCGGGGCCGCGATCTCCGCATAGCGCGGAGAGACACGCGTCACATAGGGGTGCAGGTTGGCAACATCGATCGCATTGTAGAGAAAGGTCATCGGTCGCAGCACCAGATGCGGAGCGGTCGTGCCGATGTAATCCAGCGGTCGTTCATTGGGCGAGAAGATCGAGCGTGTAGCGCTGTCGATGCGTCGCAGGCCGAGCGGGGTGGCGACCGTGTGGGCGAAGAGCCAGCCGAGACAAGGCAGCGTCGCCAACGAGAAGTACCAGTCGATGCCGCCGGGCCAGGGATGCGTCGCCGGTGCGAGAAGAACAACCCCCGCTGTTCGTTCAGGATGATGAAGCGCAAAACTCGCGGCAATCGCAGCGCCAAAGGAGTGGCCGACGACGATGGCGCGATCGATGCCGCGCTTTTCCATCAGTCTGGCGATCGCGTCTGCCTGACCGTCCGGCCAGCCATTGGCGGTTCCGCCGCGCTCCGAATAACCGTGGCCCGGCCGGTCAACGAAAAGCAGCTCCGCCCGGCCTTCGAGGGCTGGCCTGAAGGCATGCATCTGGTCGAGCAGATTGCCGCCGGCGCCGTGAATGAAGACGATCGGCGGCAGATCGGGGCTGGCAGGCGCGGAGACGTGAACGCAGTTCATGCGGAAGCCGCCGACATCGACAAGGTCGCCCAGGTTGGGGAAGCGGGCGGATATGCGTCGTGCCTGCCAGACACTATAGCCGATGCTGGCGATCGTCAGGATGGCGAGAAGCAGCAACGCCACGAGCATGATCGGATAGGTCTTCTCCAACTGCGTTTGAGGAAGCAACCCCGCGGACTTCCTCGCTTGTCGTACCGGCTCAGGTCCGGCTGCCCGCGAGCTTCTCTGCGAGTTCGCCAAGCTGCTCCTGTGCCTTTCGATCCGACGGGTAGATGTCGAGGAACTGCTGCCAGGCGCGCATCGCCAGCTCGTCCTTACCGGCGGCGCTCAGCATCGTCGCCATGCCCGCAAGGGCACCGAAATGCCGCGGTTCGATCGCGAGCACGCGATTTATGTCGGACATCGACTTGCGGTAGTTGCCCATTTGATAGTGCAGGGTGGCGCGGCGGTTCCAGCCTTCCACGTAATTCGGAGCGAGAGCGATCACCTGATCGAGAATGTCGAGCGCAACCGGGTTCTTGTCGTCGGCGATCGCCTTGTCGACCCATTGCATCAAGAGGTTCACGGTGGCGCTGCCGGAATCCTGCCATTCCAGGCGGATGCGGTCAGCCACCTGCCGCGCCTTGGCTTCATCGCGTTCCTTCTTCAGGTCCACGAACAAGGAATCAAGACGCTGTTTCGGTGTGGTGAGGTTTGCCGTTTCCGTTTGCGGCGCAGGTTCCGCTGCCCAGAGCGGATTGCCGGGGGAGACGGCGAGTGCGGCAAGAGATGCCAGAATCGAGATCACAAAAATACGCATGGCGGACATCGTAGCCCGCCATGGAACAAGATCAAATCAAATATGAAGGATCACCAGGGGCGAACCGCCAATCATGCGGGCAACTCGATCGTTGCCGAGGGCGTCAGCCCTGACGTGCCTTGAAGCGCGGGTTCTGCTTGTTGATGATGTAGACGCGGCCCTTGCGACGAACCAGACGGTTTTCGCGGTGACGGGCCTTCAGCGACTTGAGCGAATTCTTGATCTTCATTTTCCTGATCCGCAGGTTTCGGGGAACGAAAATTCGCCCGGTAATCTCTAACAATCAAAAGCGCGCCATTCAGCGCGCTCTAAGTAGGCAGGCACATACCGTGTCGCCCTTATTGTGTCAACCGCAAGACGGGCGATTTTACTTACGCGCAGCGCAAATCTGTGGGCGTTCCCTCAGCTCAGGCGGGTGAAATGGCCCATCTTGCGGCCGACGCGTGCCTCGGCCTTGCCGTACAGGTGAACGAGCACGTTGCGTTCGGCAAGCAAGCCTGGGACCTCGGCAATATCGTCGCCGATAAGGTTCTGCATCACACAGGCCGAATGGCGTGAGGGGTCGCCGAGCGGCAGGCCGGCTATGGCGCGGATGTGCTGCTCGAACTGTGATACGACGCAGGCCGCTTCCGTCCAATGGCCGGAGTTGTGGACGCGCGGAGCGATCTCGTTGGCGACGAGGCTGCCATCGGCGAGTACGAAGAACTCGACTCCGATCACGCCGACATAGCCGAGCGCGTCGAGTATGGCGGTTGCCGCCGTCCGCGCGGCGTCTGCCGTCGCGGGGCCCACCGAGGCCGGCACGGTGGATGTGTGCAGGATGCCGTTCCGATGCACGTTCTCTGCCGGGTCGAAACAGGCGCTGCTGCCGTCGGGGCCGCGTGCAGCGATAATCGAGATCTCGCGCTCGAAGGGCACGAAGCTTTCGAGGATGAGGGGTACTTGCCCCAGGGCCATGAAAGCGCCGGCAGGGTCGTCCGCAGTCGAGCGGAACACGCGCTGGCCCTTGCCGTCGTAGCCGAGCCGCCGAGTTTTGAGCACGCCGGCCCCGCCGAAATCGGCAAGTGCCAGTTCCAGGTCGACCTGGCTGTCGACTGCGTGGAAGCGCGCCGTGGCAATGCCGCAGTCATTGATGAAGCGCTTTTCTTGGAGCCGGTCCTGGGCCACTTCCAACGCCTTCGGCGGCGGGAAGACCGGGCGGGAGGCCGCCAACCTTATGGCCGCGGAGACCGGCACGTTTTCGAACTCATAGGTGATGAGATCCGAGACCGCAGCGAGCTGATCAAGCCCGTACGCGTCGTCGTAAGACGCGACGATCTGGGCGTTCGCGACCTGGGCGGCGGGACACTCCGGCTGCGGTTCGAGAATGACGGTGCGGAAATTCAGGCGGGCAGCCGCCATCGCGAGCATGCGGCCGAGCTGACCGCCGCCAATAATGCCGATGGTCTTCATGCCTCGTCCACCGGGTACTCGGCGACCGAGACGGTCTGCTGTTCGCGCCAGTCATCGAGACGGTCGGCGAGATCGTCGTCGCTAAGCGCGAGGACGGCGGCGGCAAGCAGCGCGGCATTGATGGCTCCCGCCTTTCCGATCGCCAGTGTGCCGACGGGAATACCGGCCGGCATCTGCACGATTGAAAGCAGGCTGTCCTGACCGGAAAGCGCCTTCGACTGCACCGGCACGCCGAAAACCGGCAGCGGCGTCATCGATGCACACATACCCGGCAGATGCGCCGCGCCGCCGGCGCCAGCGATGATCACCTTGAAACCCTCGTCACGCGCGCCCTTGGCGAAGCTCACCAGACGGTCCGGCGTGCGATGAGCCGAAACGATCCGGGCCTCGTAGGCGATGTCGAGCGCTTCGAGCGTGTCGGCCGCGTTCTTCATAGTCTCCCAGTCCGACTGGCTTCCCATGATAATGGCGACGGGCGGGGTGGTCGTATCTGTCACGTCTGTCTTGATCCGGTTCAGGCGATGATGTCGGGGATGATCTGGTCTTCGATCTTGGTGATCTTGTCCTTGATGGCCAGCTTCTTCTTCTTCATGCGCTGGATGCGCAATGCGTCGCAGCCGGTCTCAATCATAGCGTTGATGGCGACGTCGTAGTCTTCATGTTCCTGCCTCAGGCGCGCGATGGTCAGTCTGAGTTCGGCCTGGTCCTGGTCCGGCATGCAAAACGATCCCCATAAGCCCGATCGCAATCGATCTGCGATCCGGAATTTTCATGCGCCGCTCTACCACATCTTGGGCGGTAACGGGAAGTTATCAGACGTCATCATTTCGCCTTCGACAAATGAAAAATGGCATGGCAGACTAATAAGGTTACCACCATGGAACATCCGGCATTTACCTGCCGGATGCAAGCAAAAGGAAGGGACTGCCAAATGACCATTGAGGCTCATCTTGCAACGCTTGAGAAAAAACATGGCGCCCTGGAACAGGAGCTCCACGCCGCTCTCAACTCACCGTCCTGCGAGGACGAGTTGATTAGCGAACTCAAGCGGCGGAAGCTGCGCATCAAGGACGAAATCGAAAGACTCCGTTCCTCGACCCATTAATTCTGAACGGTATTTCGGGTGGCGTTGTCGCCATTGTCGTGACAACGCAACAAGGTCAAGAACCAATCCCATCACGGAGTACACGGAACACTCGGCCGGGCCCGACGCCCGGTCTATTTCTGTCCGGAATTCAGTTCCGAGCCTTCTTCCTATGCAATCGTTATCCCAAAACCGCTGCGCACTTCTGGGCGGCATGCATTAGGACCAAAACTGGTCAAGCCACAGGTTCAGTTTGTCAAAGCCCGGCTTGTGAATCGCATAAATTCGCCGCGTTCCGCTCGATGAAACGGAGACGAGATTGCAGTCGAGCAGCGCCTTCAGGTGCTGCGACACGGCCGGGCGGCTGATCGGCAGGCCTTCGGCCAATTCGTTCACCGTCTTCGGTGCGCGCCGCAGTTCCTCCAGCAGGTAGCGCCGGTTCGGATCCGCGATGGCATCGAATGGGTCCGCAATGGTCATGAGCGAACGTTAAGCGGATTCTAAGTAAGCGGCAAGGAAATTGTGCATTGCAGTATAACCGATTTTGCTTTGCAACAATCATGCGATGTCTCACCTGCCAGCCATGAGGCTCGCAAAGCCATCCCAGACGAGTCTCGATCCAGCGATAAAGGCCATCGTGTACATGAAGGGATAGAAGATCTGCGGCTTCATCCGCCGGACGATCCACGCCCCGCAGGCTGTCGCCGCCATTGCCAGTGGGAAAAGCGTGGCAGATGTCTTCAAATTGCTGATATCGAGCTGGCCGAGGGCGAAATAGGGGATAAGCTTCACCGCATTGAGGATCGCGAAGAAGCGCACAATGGTGCCAGTATACTCACGCGGTTCGAGCTTCAGCGGCAATGCATAGATCTGAAAAGGCGGGCCACCGGCATGAGCGACAAAGCTGCCGTAACCTGCAAAGGAGCCCCAGAGCGCGGCGGGGCCAGCGCGCTGCTTCTTGGCGCTGATCGGTGCGCCATTGCGGCTGCGCCAGACGGTATAGGCATAGCGCAGCACGAACACGACCGTGATAAGGCCGATGATCAGCCTCAAGGCGTCGCGAGGCACATAGGCGGAGGTCGCCCAGCCGATGGCGATGCCGGCGATCGCCCCCGGCAGCAGCATCGTGAGCGTCTTACGGTCGCCGTGCTTGCGCCAGATCCATAACGAGACGATGTCCATAGCGATGAGGATCGGCAGCAGCAACGCTGCCGCCTGAACAGGAGACACCGCCATCGACAGGATCGGAACGCCCATCAACGCAAGCGCCTCGCCCATGCCGCCCTTGCTGAGGCCGACGAGGAGGACTGCGGGGATGGCGACGAGATAGAAGTCGAAACCGGGAAGCATGGGTGGCGGTTGATCCTTTTGTCATCTCCGTCTATCGGTTTTCCCGAACGAAATCGAGCGGCGGCTTTCGCTCCTATAGCGCCGCGCGTCCAATCGGATGCGCTAATGTCGCTGTAGCACTTTGAAGTGCTGCCTGATTCCTTAAATCGGTTCCGATATAAGGAATCATGCAGTGAAGAGGGTGCCGGGCCAGGAACGGATATCATGAGCAATATAGAAAACCGCTGCCGCCTTGTGCTGGTCGTGCCTGATATGGCGGATCTCGCACAGCGTTCGAAGGTGCTTGCCGACGCGTTGCGGGCAGGCGACGTGGCGTCCGTCATCCTGCCGCAATACGGGCTAAGTGACGCCGAGTTCCAGCAGCACGCCGAGCTCTTGGTGCCGGTAATCCAGAACGCGGGGGCTGCGGCGTTGATCGAGGGTGACACGCGCGTTGCGGGACGTGCCAAGGCAGACGGCCTGCATATCGTCGGAGGACCGGACGTGCTCGGCGATGCGATCGAAAAGCACACACCGAAACTCATCGTTGGCGGCGGAAATGCCTCCGATCGCCACCGTGCGCTCGAAATCGGCGAACTCAAGCCGGACTACGTATTCTTCGGTCGCACCGACGGCGACATCAAGCCGGACCCGCATCCGAAAAATCTGGCGCTTGCCGAATGGTGGGCGTCGATGATCGAAATCCCCTGTGTCGTCATGGGCGGCACTGATCCGCAGTCGGCGCTTGCGGTCGCTGAAACGGGGGCCGAATTCGTGGCGCTTCGTCACGCCGTCTTTGGAGAGCCGGAGCAAGCGCCGGCGGTCATCGCTGCCGTCAACGCGCTACTTGACGAAAAAGCGCCACGGTTTGAAGATTAAGACAGTCCGATGTTGAGCCGCTTGTCGTCGAAGTCCAGCCGGGCTGCAGTCCTCTTTATGGCCGTCGCACTTGCAGCGGCGCCGGTTTGTGCGCAGCAGCCGGCGGCGGGCGCGGCTGCCGGCGAGGGGGCCGCAGACGATGGGAATGTGCCAAAACGCGGGCGGATCACCCCGTTCAACGGCGCGATTATGCCGGAAGGTGCGGCCCCACAACAGAAACCAGAGGCCGGTGCGGCAAAAAAGACAAAAGCCGGAGACGGCAGCACGCCGTCGGAGGGCGTTAATGTCATCGATCGCATGGGCGCGCAATTGCCGGCGCTTCCGGCGGAAAAGCCGTTCGCCGGAAAAGTGGACGATGCTTACGGTGCTTTCCAGCGCGGCTACTATCTGACGGCGATGGATCTGGCATTGCCGCGGGCGCAGCTCGGCGATCCGGCTGCCCAGACGCTGGTTGCATCGATCCTGGAGCAGGGGCTTGGTGTCGCGCGCAACGCCAAGGAGGCCGCCTTCTGGTACGGCCAGGCTGCTAATAACGGCGATCCGGCCGCCATGTTCAAATATGCCCTGATCCTGATGGAGGGGCGCTACGTCAAGCGCGACAGGAAGAAATCCGAAGAGCTGATGAAGAAGGCGGCCGACCTCGGCAATGCTTCGGCCCAGTTCAATTATGGGCAAACGCTGGTTGCCGACATGCCGGGCGAGAAGGGCCTGAAGGCGGCAATGCCCTATTACGAGAAATCCGCCGAACAGGGCATCGCCGATGCGCAATATGCCCTTTCGCAAATCTATATCAATGTTGACGGCATAGAAGAGAGCAAGCGCGCGCGTGCACGCGAATGGCTTCTGCGCGCCGCCCGCGCCGGCTTTGACACCGCGCAGCTCGACATCGCCATCTGGTTCGTCGAAGGGATCGCCGGCGACCGCAAACTCGAAGAAGGCTTCGCCTGGATGAAGCGCGCGGCGGAAAGCGGCAATGTCGTCGCGCAGAACCGGCTATCGCACCTCTATGTCAATGCGATCGGCACGCGCCCAGATCCGGTTGAGGCGGCGAAGTGGTATGTGCTGTCGCGCCGCGCAGGCCTCAAGGACGACGCCCTCGAGGACTTCTATCTCGGCCTCAACGAAACGCAGCAGAAATCGGCGCTCGCGGCTGCGAACAAGTTCCGTTCCTCCTGACCTACAGCGCCCGGGCGTCCTATCAGACGGTAAAAGGACGCTGCAGCATTTTGAGTTGCTGCACCAAGGCGCCGGTCAGGGGTGTCGTTTGTTTGTAACGCTATTTCGCTTGAACTTCCGCGGCTTTTGTGGTCTTGAACCCGCGGTTTGTCCGCAGCTTCCTCATTTCTTACTTCGGCCCTGCGGACGGAGTGACTTCACTCGGTTTTTTGACGACGAAACTCGCAGCTTCGCTCGCGCAATGCAGAGCTTCGTGCGGGATCCGTCAGACAGGTTCAAATGTCCGGTTCGAGATGGCTCGGCCGGCCTTCGCTATCATAAGGATCGCCACATGGCCCGTTCTGCCCTTCTCAATGTCATGGTCCAGGCCGCCTTCAAGGCCGGCAAGTCGCTGGCGCGCGACTTCGGCGAAGTGCAGAACCTCCAGGTCTCACTGAAAGGACCGAGTGACTACGTTTCCCAGGCCGACCGCAAGGCTGAACGGATCATTCGCGAGGAGCTGCTGAAGGCGAGACCGACCTACGGCTTCCTCGGCGAGGAAGGCGAGGAAATCAAGGGCACCGACGGCGCGCATCGCTGGATCGTCGACCCGCTCGACGGCACCACCAACTTCCTGCACGGCATCCCGCATTTCGCCGTTTCGATCGCGCTGGAGCGTCAGGGCGAAATCGTCGGCGCCGTCGTCTTCAATCCTGCAACGGATGAACTCTACACCGCCGAGAAGGGCGGTGGCGCTTTCCTCAACGACCGCCGGTTGCGCGTCGGCGCCCGCAAGAACCTTTCGGATTCCGTCATCGCCACCGGGACACCGCATCTCGGCCGCGGCAACCACGGCAAATATCTGATCGAACTTCGCCATGTCATGGGCGAAGTCGCCGGGATCCGGCGTTTCGGTTCCGCCGCGCTCGATCTCGCCTATGTGGCCGCAGGTCGCTATGACGGCTATTGGGAACGGGACCTTGCGGCGTGGGATATTGCGGCCGGCATTTTGCTCATCCGCGAGGCCGGCGGCTGGGCAACCGATGTCGATGGTGGTAGCAAGCCCGTCGAGGACGGCTCGGTCGTTTGTGGCAACGAATATATCGCCAGGGCGTTGCGTGACGTGATCCATCGCCCGGTTCCGGTGAAGTAGGCAACAACAGGCCTCTCCAGCGCTTTGCCGCCTCCGGTCCGTTATGTGCCAGGGACCTTCGTTTTCCCTTCAATTTGGCGCAAAGTTCCACTAGTCTCCGGGCCAGCGGTGCCGTGCTGCTGCCGACTACGCAAATTCTCGAATCGCTTTCGAGAAATGCGACGGCAATTCAAAGCGTTGCGGCACATTTGCGTGTCTGAGGCGCGGTGCTGGAGTGAACCGGGGAGTCTGGCTAACCTATGACGAAACTGAATCTGTCCGGATGGAACGGTCGGGAGAGCGTGGAAGAGAACTACAACCCGCACAAGCTTTCGAGCCCCATGCCCTATTTCTGGACGATGGTCCTTTTCCTGATCATCGTCGGTTTCGTCGCCGCCATTCTTTTCCGGCAGGCCCGTGACGCCTTCGCCGGCAATCCGGGTCTCAACGGGCTCATTCTCGGAGTCCTGCTGATCGGCATCCTGCTCGCCTTCAACCACGTCCTGGGCCTGAGGCCCGAGGTCCGCTGGTTCAACTCCTTTCGTGCAGCCGGAAGCGCCGACAAGGTCGGGCGCGATCCAGTCTTACTCGCGCCGATGCGGGCACTGATCGGCGGTCGCCAGACGACCGCAATTTCTACGATCGCGCTGCGTTCAATTCTCGATTCCATTGCCACGCGGCTCGACGAATCGCGCGACATAACCCGGTATCTCGCCGGCCTTCTCGTTTTCCTCGGACTGCTCGGTACCTTTTGGGGTTTGCTCGGCACGATCGGTTCGATCAACACCGTGATCCAATCCCTGGACGCCGGCACTGGCAGCACCGAAGATTTGCTTAGCTCTCTGAAGAGCGGCCTGTCTGCGCCGCTCACCGGCATGGGAACCGCCTTTTCCGCTTCGCTCTTCGGTCTCTCCGGCTCGCTGATCGTCGGGTTTCTCGACCTGCAGGCCGGCCGCGCACAGAACCGCTTCTACACGGAACTCGAAAACTGGCTTTCCTCGGTGACCGACGTCGGTTCGGGGATCTCTTCGCCGGTCAGCATTCCCGGAGAGCAGCCGATTGAAGAGTTGCGCCGGCTGACCGACCAGCTCACGCGGCTCAACCAGGAGGGCGGCGCAAATCAGCGCACGACGGCCGCAATGGCCTCATTGGCCGAGGGCATCCAGGGGCTCGTCAAGAATATGCGCGGCGAGCAACAGATGCTCAGAGACTGGATCGAAGCACAGCAGGAGGAAGCGAAGGCGATGCGCAAGACGCTCGACAAGCTGACGTCGCGTATCGGCCAGGCCGAGAGGATCACGGTGCACGGCGACAAGTCGATTGCGCAGCTCCGCCGCGTAGACGAGAGCGGAGGCGACTGAGCCCATGGCCCTTGCCCGCAAAGGTCGCAGTCACCGAACGATCGATTATTGGCCAGGCTTCGTCGACGCGCTGTCGACGTTGCTGATGGCGATCATGTTTCTCTTGAGCGTCTTCGTGCTGGCGCAGTTTCTGCTTGGGCGGGAAATCAGCGGCAAGGACGAGGTGCTGAACCGGCTGAACAGCCAGATCAATGAACTGACGCAGCTTCTCGCACTGGAAAAGAGCGGCAAACAGGATCTCGAGGATTCGCTTGCCAACCTCCACGCCTCGCTTGCCCAGTCGGAGGGCGAGCGCTCGCGCCTGCAGGCGCTGCTCGATCAGGGCGCCGGCAGCGCCGAAGCGGCGAACCAGAAGATCGGCCGCCTGGGATCGGAGCTGGAATCCGAGAAGCAGGTCAGCGCGCGTGCAATGAGCCAGATCGAACTCCTGAACCAGCAGATTGCCGCCTTGCGCAGCCAGATCGCGGCGATCGAGGGGGCGCTTCAGGCGTCGGAGGCGAAGGATCAGGCATCCCAGGCAAAAATCGCCGATCTTGGCCGCCGCCTGAATGTCGCGCTCGCCCAGCGCGTGCAGGAGCTGAACCGCTACCGGTCGGACTTTTTCGGCCGCCTGCGGGAAATCCTGTCCGACCGGGAGAACATCCGCATCGTCGGCGATCGCTTCGTCTTCCAGTCGGAAGTACTCTTCCCATCGGGCAGCAGCGACCTTAATCCGGAGGGCGAGGCGGAAATGGCGAAACTCGCCACGGCGCTTCTTGATCTTGCGAAAGAAATCCCGGCCGAGATCAACTGGGTCCTGCGCGTCGATGGGCATACAGACAATGTGCAGCTTTCTGGATCCGGCCGTTTTGCCGACAACTGGGAACTGTCGTCCGCCCGCGCGACATCGGTCGTGAAGTTCCTGATGTCCAAGGGCGTGCCGGCGGACCGGCTGGTGGCCGCAGGTTTCGGCGAATTTCAGCCCATCGCCCAGGATGACAGCCCTGAAGCTCGGGCACAGAACCGACGCATCGAGCTGAAGCTGACGGAGAAATAGCGGCGTCTCCAAGCCCTTGAATTGACCTTGACGTGTGCGTAACAGTTGCGTCGAGGGATGCAGGGGAGGGCGCCTTTCATGGATTGTGATGTGCTGGTCATCGGTGCGGGCCTTGCTGGGCTCGTGGCCGCGTCCGAAGCCGCGGCCCGTGGCCGCAAGGTGATCGTTCTCGACCAGGAGGGAGAGCAGAATCTCGGCGGCCAAGCTTTCTGGTCGCTCGGAGGACTTTTCTTCATCGACAGTCCCGAGCAGCGGCGCATGGGAATTCGCGACAGCCGCGATCTCGCGCGCCAGGACTGGATGGGCTCGTCGCAATTCGACCGGCCGGAAGATCATTGGCCGCGGCTTTGGGCTGATGCCTATCTCGATTTCGCCGCCGGCGAGAAGCGCGCCTGGCTGCATTCGCTTGGGCTTCGCTGGTTTCCGGTGGTCGGCTGGGCCGAACGCGGTGGCGGGCTCGCCCACGGCCATGGCAATTCGGTCCCGCGCTTTCACGTGACCTGGGGCACCGGCCCCGCCGTTCTCGAACCCTTTGTCCGACTCGCCCGGCAAGCGGAAAGCCGCGGCTTGCTGCGATTCCGCTTTCGCCATCGGGTGGACGAATTGTTGACGACCGATGGTGTGGTGACAGGCGCCCGCGGGGCGATCCTTAAAGCGGATGAGGTGGCGCGGGGGGAGCGCAGCGCCCGCGACGTCGTCGGCGATTTCGAGATCTCGGCCGGGGCGGTCATCGTGAGCTCAGGCGGCATTGGCGGCAATCACGAGCTCGTACGCCGAAACTGGCCGCGCAAGCGCCTCGGGCAACCTCCGGCAATGATGGTGAGCGGCGTCCCGCATCATGTCGACGGCCGGATGCTCGAAATCGCAGCTCGAGCACGCGGCTCTGTCATCAACGTCGACCGTATGTGGCACTACACCGAGGGCCTCAGGAATTTCGACCCGATCTGGCCGGATCACGGCATTCGCATTCTACCGGGCCCGTCCTCATTCTGGTGCGATGCCGACGGCAACCGCCTTGCAGCACCGGCGATGCCGGGTTTCGACACGCTCGGCACTCTGGAGGCGATCCGCCGCAGCGGCCACGACTACAGCTGGTTCATTCTGACGAGAGCGATCATCAAGAAGGAATTCGCCCTTTCCGGATCGGAGCAGAATCCCGATCTTACCGGCAAAAGCTTCACGCTTCTCCTGAAGCGGCTTGGGCGAAATCCGCCTGGCCCGGTCCAGGCCTTTATGGACAAGGGCGAGGACTTCGTCGTCCGTGATAGTCTGGACGATCTCATTGAGGCGATGAACCGGCTGTCCGGTGAGAACCGTCTCTCGGCCTCCCATCTACGGGCGCAGATCGAGGCGCGCGACCGTGAGATCGCCAACCCTTTCTCCAAGGACGCCCAGGTGATTGCGATCCGGGGTGCTCGAGCTTATCGCGGCGACCGGTTGCTGCGAACCGCAAGGCCCCACCGTATTCTTGATCCGAAGGCCGGACCGTTGATCGCCGTTCGGCTGCACATCCTGACGCGAAAGACGCTTGGCGGACTGCAGACCAATCTTGCGGGGCAGGTCCTGGAGCTTTCCGGTGAGCCGGTGCCGGGACTCTATGCCGCAGGCGAAGTGGCGGGATTCGGCGGTGGCGGCATGCATGGGTACAACGCGCTCGAAGGAACCTTTCTCGGCGGCTGCATCTTCTCCGGCCGCGCCGCGGGGCGGAATGCCGCCGGAGAGGCTTGAGAAGATGGACTGGTTATCATCTAGCTGTTGTTTGCCCCCTCACTCTAGCCCTCTCCCCGAAAAGACGGGGAGAGGGGACTTCAGAGCCCGCGGCTTTCCTTCTTCCCGTTGAACGGGGAGAAGGTGGCGGCAGCCGGATGAGGGGCATTCGCGAGGAGCGCTCTTTGACCAGAGTCAATCCATCTGGATGTTCGCGTCACGCACCACCGGCGTCCACTTCGCAAGCTCGGCCTTCACGTGCGCGCCGAGCTCCTCAGGCGTCGAGCCGACGATTTTCGCGCTGAACTCCTCCATGCGTTTCTGGACCGCCGGATCGGCGAGCGCCTTCTTCGCCGACTCGTTCAAACGCGCAATCACCGGCTGGGGGGTGTTGGCCGGCGCAAAGAGCGCGTTCCAGGTATAGGTCTCGTAGCCGGGAATACCGGATTCCGCGATCGTCGGAATATCGGGGAACGACGGTGCGCGTTCGGCGGTCGTCACCGCGAGCGCCCTCAGGGTCCCGGCCTTGATGTGTCCGGATGAAGACGGAAGATTGTCAAACATGATCGGCACTTGATTGCCGATGACTTCGTTCAGCGCTGGTCCGGAGCCCTTGTAGGGGATGTGCTGCATCTCAACACCGGCCATCTTCTTGAAGAGCTCGCCCGAGAGGTGGAGCGGTGTTCCGTTGCCGGAGGAGGCGTAGCTGTATTGGTCCGGCGCCGCTTTGAGCAGGGCAAGCAGTTCCTGCACATTCTTGGCCGGTAGCTCCGGATTGACGACCAGTACGTTCGGAACGACGACTAGGAGCGAGATGGGCGCGAAATCCTTCTCGGGGTCGTAAGGCTTGGTCTTCAGGATCAGTGGGTTGAGCGCGTGCGTCGCGACCGTAGCCATCAGGATCGTATAGCCGTCCGGATCGGCGCGCGCGACGTTGGCCGCTCCGAGATTGCCGCCGGCGCCCGCAACGTTCTGGACAACCACCTGCTGGCCGAGGTCTTCCGACATCTTCTGGGCAATGATTCTCGCCACCACGTCGGTTGAACCGCCGGCAGCGAAGGGGACGACCAAGGTTATCGGCCGGTCCGGGAACTCCTGCGCTTGCGCCTTCGTGCCAAGGCTCAGCGCGGAAAGCGCAGTCAGGCCGAAGGCGATAGCGGCGCGGCGGGTCAGTCTTTTGAATGCCATACGGAAATCCTCCCAAACTCGTCGTGACGATGCCGGCTGCGAAAGGCCGGGTCCTTAACAATAGGGTCCGGCTCCCGCTGTGCAATGGCGGAGGATCGATCAGCCGCAGTTGGACGACGAAAGTCTAAGTGCGCGCCTCCAACGGATGCTGCGTGCTTGCTCCCCTTTATGCATGTCGTTGCCCCAAACCGCTGCGCACGTTGGGCGGCATGCACTAAATTCGCGCCGCGACGAAGAGTGCTTCCGCGCCGTGGTCGAACTGCAGCCGGGCGAGTTTCGCGTAAAGCCCGCCCTGGCGGATCAGCGAGGCATGGGTGCCCTCCTCGACGACACGACCATAATCCATGACAAGGATGCGGTCGGCCTTGAGCACGGTCGCCAGCCTGTGGGCGATGACGATGGTCGTACGCTGCCGCATCAACCCGTCGAGCGCCGTCTGCACCAATGTTTCGCTCTCCGCGTCCAGCGCGGAGGTTGCCTCGTCCAGGAGAAGGATCGGTGCGTTCCTGAGGATTGCCCGCGCGATCGCGATACGCTGGCGCTGGCCGCCGGAAAGTGTCACCCCGCGCTCGCCGACCTGAGTGTCATAGCCCTGATCGAGCTTCGCGATGAATTCGTCGGCTTGTGCAGCGACGGCTGCTGCGCGCACGGCCTCTCGGCTCGCATCCGTCGCGCCGAAGGCGATGTTGTCGTGCACGGAGGTGGCGAAGATCGTCACGTCCTGGGGCACGATGGCGATGCGGTCGCGCAAATCCTTCGGGTCGACACTGCGGGCGTCGATGCCGTCGACCGCGACCGTACCTTTGACCGGATCATAATAGCGCAGGAGCATCGAGAAGACCGTGCTCTTGCCCGCGCCCGAGGGGCCGACGATTGCCACAGTTTCCCCCGGCCTCACCGCAAAGCTCAAGCCGTTCAGGCTTTTATAGTCCGGGCGTGCCGGATAGGCGAAATGAACGTCGGCAAACGCGATGGCGCCCTGGGCCGGCACGGGCATGGTGACCGGATGCTCGGGCGCCTGGATCTGCGGTACTTCCGTCAGCAGTTCGTTGAGGCGCTCGGCGGCACCTGCAGCCTGCGAGAGTTCGCCCCAGACTTCCGAGAGCGCACCGAGGCTGCCGGCGGCGAAGACCGAATAGAGCAGGAACTGGCTGAGTGTGCCTGCCGAGAGCGTGCCCGCAAGCACGTCGCGCGCGCCGAACCAGAGCACCGCGACGACGCTGCCGAAGACCATGGTGATGGCGAACCCGGTGAGGATCGACCGCGCCCTGATCGCCGCGCGGGCGGCACCATAGGCGTCCTCGACCGCGCTGCCGAAGTGGCGGTTGGCGCTTTCCTCACCATTGAAGGCCTGGACCGTGCGGGCCGCGGCGATCGCCTCACCTGCATAGGCGGAGGCTGTGGCAAGGGTGTCCTGCGCTTGGCGTGAGCGCCGGCGGACAGACCGGCCGAAGCCGACGAGAGGGAAGACGATAACCGGGATCGCGGCAAGCACGAGGCTCGAGAGCTTCGGGCTGGTATAGATCATCATGCCGATCGCTCCGAGACAGAGGATCAGATTGCGCAGCGCCACCGAGGCCGTGGCGCCGACGGCTGACTTGATCTGAGTCGTGTCGGCCGTCAGGCGCGAGACGATTTCTCCGGACTGGTTGACATCGAAGAAGCAGGCGGAAAGCCGCGTGACCTTCGCGAAGACATCGCGGCGGAGATCGGCGACGATGCGCTCGCCGAGCGAGATGACGAAGTAGTAGCGCGCTGCACTGGCAAGGGCGAGGACGACGGCCAGCACCATCAGCATGGAGAAATAGGTGTTGATGAAGCCGGTATCGGAATTGGAGAAGCCGTTGTCGATCATCCGCCGAACGGCCAATGGCAAGGTCAGGGTAGTGATAGCGGCGAGCGTCAGCGAGATTGCCGCTCCGATCACCAGCCAGCGATATCGCGCCAGATAGGGCAGCATTGCGGCCAGCGGGCGAATGGATCTGCGTGCTGGCGGTTGATACTCTCGTCTGGACACATGACCCCCGATCGCCTACAGCGCCGCGCGTGCGATCGGACGCGCTAAGCTCGCTATAGCACTTTGAAATGCTGCATGAGTCCTTAAGTCGATTACGATCTAAGGACTCGTGCAGGGGCGCAGAAAGGCTTCCTTGATAAGTCTTCCGCGCGGCACTTGTTATCCCGCAGACCTTCATGTATAGGCACGGCATCGAATTGGGGAGCCGCGGCCCAAGAGCGGTCTGCGGCTTCATTTACGTGTTCGGTCCCAAAGTCGCAATGCCTTGCGACAATTGGACCCTGGAACTCTAGGAAGATTGTTATGAAGGCAGACATCCATCCCGACTACCACATGATCAAGGTGGTCATGACCGACGGCACCGAATACGAAACCCGCTCGACCTGGGGCTCGGAAGGCGCCACCATGAACCTGGAAATTGATCCCAAGTCGCATCCGGCCTGGACGGGCGGCAACCAGCAGCTCGTCGACCGCGGCGGCCGCGTTTCCAAGTTCAAGAAGCGCTTCGAAGGCCTCGGCCTCTGATCGCTCGCCTTCACGGCGTGTTCGAAGCCCGGCTCTGCCGGGCTTTTTTATTGTCCAAAGCCAACCCTGCCACGACTAACATGAAAAACCCGGCGCGCGGCCGGGTTCGATATTGTCAGGGTAAACTAACGTGCCGGCGTCAGTTGGTGCCGAAGGCGGTCTGCAGCAGCTTGATCTGCGCCTTGACGCCGTTCTGGTTGTCCGGAACGAAGGTCGTGGCCTCCTGCGGCCGGTAAATCTCGCGGTCGAGCAGGGCGACGCGATTTTGCAGGCGGAGCGACCGTTCGATCAGGTCGCGGAACGTCTCGGGGAGATCGTTCCAGCCCGGCGCGTTGCGATCGACATTGAAGCTGTCGAGGCGAACCTTGCTCTTTTCCGAAAGAACCTGATCACGGCTCATTTCACCGTTGTTGACGGCGCGCTGAAGGAGAAGCCAGGAAGCCATCTGCATCAGCCGCGTGGTGAGCCGCATCGACTCCGCGGCGTAGAGCACAGACGCCATGCGCGGCAGTGCCTTGGAGGCGAGGCGGCCCGGTCCGTCGAGATAGCTCGCGGTTTCCTCGACCAGGCCCATGCCTTCTGCATAGAGTGCCTTGAACTGCGCAGAGGACGCAGCGTGTCCCGCGAAACTGACGGTATTCAATCCTCTCTCGGACATGGCCTGTTTTCCCTGGTTCAAACGCATCACGGTCGGGTAACGGGCGACTCCGGGAAAAGCTCCCCTGGCCCCCTATATGGTTGAAGAATGATCCCTTACCGCATTCCGCGCAAGGGTATTCTTAAGAAAGGGTTAATCTCCACAATTCTTTGAAACGTCTTGTTCGCTGCTGCAGATTCCTCGAATCGGAGCCGATTTGAGGAGAAAAATGATGCAGCAATACAAAGTGCTTCAGCGGTCTTTGCGCGTCTAATAGGACCGGCGGCGCTGACGAAAAAAAGAGCCGCGAAAAGCGGCTCTCAAGGTAAAACAGGGAGAAAAATCAGACCCATTCGCCAGTCGGAGAAAATGTCTGAGTCCGGAGGAACCGGATGACCTGACAATCGCCGAAAATGCTTAATTTGCCGTTAAGTTGGATTTGTTTCGGGTCGCGAAGCGGGAAGTACAAACACAAGGAAAGCGCCTCCGCGTCCGTGACCGATTCTAACGAGTTGAGACGCGGGATGCGGGCGGAAAGCCGCGCACCTTCCTCGTCCCGCTCTAGCGAAAGAGCTTGTCGGCCGCGGACCGACTCGCCGATTTGCGGTCCCGTTCGGCTTCCAGTCGCGCAATCTCCTCGGTCAAAAGCGCGATGCGCGCCGTCAGTTCATCGACCGAGAGCAGCGACAGATCGCTGCCGATCTCGTGGGCTGTTTTCTTCTTTGGGAGGTCGTCGTCAAACAGGCTCATTCGATCTCTCCTCTTCTTCGGGGTTGTCGCGGACATCCTCTTCACGCATCTCATCCAGCGGCGCGGCACGGGGCGAAAGCTGCAGGCTCTCCGGCGTCGTCGGCGTACCCGCATTGACCGGCGAGAAGGCATCGCGCTCGGAGACCGGAACTGGCGCACGGCGACGGCTGCGGACCATCGCGTAGGCCGTGATCAGCATATGCGAGCAGGCCGTAATCATGAACAGACCATAGGGGCCCGTCGCTGTCATAACCGGTCCACCGATCGTCGGGCCGATGATCGTGCCAATACCGTAGAGCAGCAAGAGGCCACCTGAAACCTTGACGAATTCTTCGGGGGTGGCGAAGTCGTTGGCGTGGGAGACCGCGATCGGATAGAGCGCATTGGCGGCGGCACCGTAGATGGCGATCAGCGTCAACACGATCCAGACCTGGCTCGGCTCGACGAGGAAGATCAGGAGACCCGCAAGTGCGCCGACGCCGGCGAGCGCGGCCAGCACGTAGCGTCGGTCGATACGGTCGGAAACACGGCCCGCAGGCAATTGCATGACGGCTCCTGCAAAGATCGCCACGCTCATCATCGTCGCGACCGTGCTGTCCGTAAGGCCGGCCTGGCGGCCGAAGACGGCGCCAAGCGTACCGAAGGCGCCATTGGCGATTCCGACGAGCAGGATACCCAGGAAGGAAACCGGTGAATTGCGATATAGGCCCCGCAGGTCGAGCCGGACCTGTTTCAGAGGTTGCGGCGAGGCAGCCTTGGAAAGCAGCGTCGGCAGCATAGCGACGCAATAGAGAATGCCGCAGATCATGAAAAAGAAGGTCGTCGTCGTCTCGCCGAAAGGAATCATCATCTGGCCGCCGACGACGCCGAAAAGCGTGATCGCGATATAGAGCGAGAAGATCACGCCACGGCTTTCATTGGTGGCGCGCTCGTTCAACCAGCTTTCGATGATCATCGACGTGCCGGCTGTCGCAAACCCGGTGACCGCGCGCAAGGCAACCCACCAGACCGGATCGATCATGATGCCGGTAAGCAGCGAGATGATCGCGATCAAGGCCGTGAAGACACTAAAGGCGCGTACATGCCCGATGCGTTTGACGACGTTCGGCCCTAGGAAGCAGCCGAGCACAAAACCGGAGGCCCAGGACGTGCCAAGAAGGCCCAGTATGGTCGTCGGATAGCCTTCCGCCGTGCCGCGCACCGGTAGGAGCAGACTCTGCAGACCGTTTCCAAGAAAGAGAAACAGGGTACCGAGCAGGAGCGAGGAGACGGGAAGCAGGTTCTTTCTCATCATCAATCCGAAAACGTTCTGCTGTCAGCAAGCTAGGGGCGAGTTCCCGCAATTGCCAGCCGGATTTTGCGCCACCTGTCATTGCAAATCGGCGGCGGAAACAATAGCCCTCTATGCGACGAAAAGTGACGACGGTATGACGCCGAGGAATGTGATGATGAAAAGTGCACAAGCGTTTTCCGCCCAGCACGTTTTGCCATCGCGATCCGTCCCGGCGAACAGAGCTCTGCAGGAATGAACGAATGTCGAAAATCCTGATGGCACTCCTGCTGCTCGCGATGTGCGTTCAAGTCATCAAGCCACTCGGCCTCCCGGGGCTCCGGCAACGCCGCGATTTCTGGAAAATCGCCGTTTTCGCGATCGCGGTGACGATGATCACCGTGCTTGTGCGGCCGTAGCCGCCCCAGCGTGTTCTCAAGCGGTAGCACCCGGAGTGGTTGAGGCCCTACTAAACCCCCGGTTCCATTCGAAACAGATTCGCCGATTGCGCCGCGCTATTCTGCCAGTGGGGTGAAAAAGTATCCGCACGACATCCAGCGGATAAAGGGATAAGTTAGCTTGTTCGGACACAAGATGAAAATCGAGGGTCTTTTGGAACGCCGTCTGACCGCCATCCTCGCTGCCGATGTCGTGGGTTACAGCCGTCTCATGAGCACGGACGAGGCCGGCACGCTGGCAGCGATGAAAAGGCATCGCCGCGAGTTCCTGGAGCCCAAGATCGCAAACCACAAGGGACGTATCGTCAAGCTTGCGGGCGATAGCATGCTCGTCGAATTCTCGAGCGTGGTGAATGCGGTTGCCTGTGCGGCCGAAATTCAGCGCGGCATGCTAGCCAGGAATGAAGGCCTGCCAAGGAGCAGGCGCATCGAGCTCAGGATCGGAGTTCACCTCGGCGATGTCATCGTCGAAGACGGTGATATTTTCGGTGACGGCGTAAATGTTGCGGCGAGGCTCGAAGGCTTGGCCGATCCCTCCGGCATCGCGGTTTCGGCCTCGGTGCGCGATCACGTCGGCTCACGGCTCGACCTCGGCTTCGTGGACAAGGGCGAGCATGCGCTGAAGAACATTGCCCCGAGTGTTCGCGTCTACACCATCTCATTCGGCGACGTGGCGGTCCAGAAGCCAGCGGAGTCGGCCACCGTTGCCCTCGAACCCGGTTATGAGCTTTCGGTTGCGGTTCTTCCCTTCACCAACATGAGCCATGATCCGGAGCAGGAATATTTCTCCGACGGTATCACCGAGGACATCATCACGGATCTGTCGAAGATATCACGCCTGCATGTCGTCGCCCGGAACACGGTCTTCACCTACAAGGGCAAGCCGGTGAAGGTGAAGGAGATCGCGCAGGAACTCGGCGTCCGCTTTATTCTCGAAGGCAGTGTCCGAAAGGTAGGCGAACGGGTGCGCATCACCGGCCAGCTTATCGATGCTCAGACCGGCGGGCACCTGTGGGCCGACCGCTATGATCGCGAACTCACCGACATTTTCATGATCCAGGACGAGATCACCCACGCGATCGTCGACCAGCTCAGGATCAAGCTGCTGCCGGAAGAGAAGAAGGCGATCGAGAGCGATCCGACCACCTCCGTGGAGGCCTATACCTATTATCTCCGTGGCAGGCAGTTCTCGCGCACCTGGACCCGGCCCTACCTCCTGCTTGCGCGCCGGATGTTTTTGAAGGCTGTCGAGCTCGATCCGAACTATGCCCGTGCCTATGCAGGCATAGCCGAATGCGAATGCGCGATCAGGGATTGGCATGAAAAGGACTTTCCCCTCGAGAGTATTTTCGACATGAGCGCCAAGGCGCTGGCCCTTGATCCAAACCTGGCGGAAGCACACGCCTCACGCGGGCTGGCATTGACTCACGACGGACAAACGGAAGAGGCGGGCCGGGAGTTCCGCCAGGCGCTGGCGCTTGAGCCTTCGCTCTACGAGGCGAACTTGTATTATGGCCGCTTCCTGTTCGCACAGGGTCGATTTCAAGAAGCGATCGGGTTTTTCGAGCGTGCGGCCGGCATCCGGCCGGACGACTATTTTTCGCCAATTCATTTGATGGGTTGCTATTTCTCACTCGGCATGGAGCCTGAGCGTCAGCGTTGGGCGCGCATTGGCATCGAAAGGGCAAAAAGCGCGCTCGAGCGGCACCCGGAAAATGCGAGTCCGGCCCATCGCGGTGCATTGGCGCTTGCGCATATGGGGGAAGCCGAGCGCGCCAAGGAATGGGTGTCCCGCGCGCTGGCGATCGACCCGGACGACGTCGTTGCGCAATACAATGCGGCTTGCGTCTATTCGCTTCTCGGCGAGGGCGAGCGCGCGCTCGATCTCCTCGAGACGGTCGTGCCGCAGAGCTCGAGCTACCACCTCCACTGGTTCAAGCAGGACGCCGATCTCGACCCCATTCGCGACCATCCCCGCTTCCAGGCGCTGCTTGACGCGATCAAGGACTGCGAGGATGCGCCCCGCTGACCCTACAGCTTAGGCTGAACGTCATAGCTCGATCGAGCCGTGCATCGCGGTCACGCAATCACCGGAGATGCTAACCTTACCGACCGCTCCGCCTTGCTTGCTGACGGTAACCGCTATCAGACTGCGCCGGCCCATCTCGACGCCCTGTTCGATCACAAGTTCGATTTCAGCGTCGGCCTCCGGGAGAAGCGAGACGAGATAAGCGCCGAGTGCTGCGGAAGCGCTGCCGGTCGCCGGGTCCTCGATGACATTGTCGAGTGGCGCGAACATGCGGGCTCTTATTTGCCACGGTTGGTGCGGTGTTCGGGCGTAGAGGAACAGGCTGAAACTGTCTTCGGCCAGCGGATAACGGCCATTTGCCTCGTCAAAGGCGCTGACGTTCGGACGCGCCGTTGCGAGCGTTTCCACGTCCCGGACTTCGGCCACGGCGAAGGGAAGGCCGACGGAAATCCGCACCGGCGCGTGGCAGCGATCGCTTACGCTTTCCGGGCGGAGCGAGGCACAGGCGGCGATGGTCGCTGCTTCGATGGTGGGGCCGACGACGAGCTGCTGCGGCGCGACGATGCTCGCACCGGTGACAACGCTGTCTCGGCGCAAGAGGGCCACCTCGACCAATCCCGCCTTTTCCTCGAAACGCAGGTGGTCGCCCGGCAACTTGCCGAAGATTTCCGATTGCCGACCGAGCACGAAGGCGGTGCCGACATTCGGATGTCCGGCAAAGGGTACTTCGGTCGTCGGCGTGAAAATGCGCACGCGAGCGGTGTTTGCGGGATCGTCTGGCGGGAGAACAAAGGTGACTTCGGAATAGCCGAATTCCGTGGCGATCGCCTGCATCTGACGATCCCTCAGTCCGCGTGCGTCCGGGATCACGGCAAGCTGGTTTCCGACGAAGCGTTCGGAAGTGAAAACATCGACAGTGACGAAGGGAACGGTTGTCATTGCAGGCTCCTGCTCGATCGAAGCAAGGATTTAGAGCCTTGACCGGTCGCCTGAAACACCGAACTTGTCTCCATGACAATCGCTGCGGGCCTCAAGGCGGACGGCGCCTATGCAAAAGCCCGGCGACATAGCTGCCGCCGGGCTTCTTCTCTCTCCCTCTAACGATGCTGACGCCGCTCAAGCAGCCTTTTCGAGGTCCTTTTTCCAGCTGCCCTTGGCAGCGAGGCTGCACATCTTCGCGCGATGGGTGAAGGCGCGCTGGCCGGCGGCGACGTTTTCCGCCTTTCCTTTCCAGGCGTTAAGCGCCTCCTGCTGCAGGGCGCGGCCATAGGAGAAGGTGAGCTTCCAGGGCAGGTCGTGTGCCGTGTTGATTGCGGAGAGATGCGCGGTTGCTTCTTCCGTCGACTGGCCGCCGGAGAGGAAGGCGATGCCGGGAACGGCAGAAGGTACGGTGCGCTTCAGCACCTTGACCGTACGTTCGGCAACTTCGCTGACGGACGCCTTGCGTGCCTTCTTGCCGTCGATCACCATGCTCGGTTTCAGGACCATGCCTTCGAGCTTCACACGTGCGTCGCCGAGTTCCTCGAAGACGGTGCGCAGCACCCATTCGGTCACTTCTTCCGAGCGCTCGATCGAATGGTCGCCCGGCGCGCCGTCCATCAGCACTTCGGGCTCGACGATCGGCACGATTTTGGCTTCCTGGCAGAGCGCGGCGTAGCGGGCCAGTGCATGGGCGTTCGCCTTGACCGCACCCCACGTTGGAAGGGCGTCGGAGACGGCGATGACCCCACGCCATTTGGCAAAGCGGGCACCGGCCTCGTAATACTTCGCAAGCCGCGCAGCGAGACCATCGAGGCCTTCGGTGATCGTTTCCTTAGCGAAATAGGGCATCGGCTTTGCGCCCGTGTCGACCTTGATGCCGGGGATCGAGCCGGACGAGCGGATGATTTCAACGAGCGGCGTGCCATCGGCCGCCTTCTGGAACAGGGTTTCCTCATAGAGTATGACGCCGGAGATATATTCGCGCATCGCCTCGTCCGAGCGCAGCAGCATCTCGCGATAATCGCGGCGCGAGGTCTCGGTGGATTCCAGTCCAATGCTGTCGAAGCGCTTCTTGATTGTTGCGGTCGACTCGTCAGCGGCGAGCAGGCCCCGGCCGTTGGCAACCATCGCAACCGCAATATCTTCCAGTCTATCGCTCATGTTTTTTCTCCTTAGACAGCGCCGATCACCAACGGAGCGGGCAACGAATGAAAACAAGTTCGGTCTGAGGCGCAGATGCGTCCGCCGCGTTCCGAATAATGGCGCGATAACAGAAGAAATTGTCCGGGAAAATGGCGCGAAAATCGACTGAAACGATTTAAATTATTTTAATCGTTTGAAATATCACAATTATTTTTGCGTCTCCGACCCGGGCGCTGCGTCGCCCGGGTCGGAGGCTGCTTCACTTCTGCTGGTGCAGGATCTCGACGCCGGGCAGCGGCTTGCCTTCCATCCATTCAAGGAAGGCGCCGCCTGCCGTCGAAACATAGGTGAAATCCTCCGCGACTTCGGCATGATTGAGGGCTGCGACGGTATCACCGCCGCCGGCGACGGAGACAAGTGAGCCGGCACGCGTGCGGGCCGCCGCATGTTTGGCGGCGGCGACGGTTGCCTTGTCAAAGGGTGCAATTTCGAAGGCGCCGAGCGGACCGTTCCACACCAGCGTTTCGGCGCGGGAGATCCAGTCGTTGATTGCGCTGACCGATTTCGGGCCGACATCGAGCACCATGGCGTCGGCTGGGATCGCCTTAATGTCGACGACCTCATTGTCAGCGCCGGCCTTGAACTCGCGGGCGACAACGCCGTCTTCGGGCAGCACGATGGCGCAGCCGGCGGCAGACGCGGCGGCAACGATCGACTTCGCCGTGTCCGCAAGGTCATGCTCGCAGAGCGACTTGCCGACGTCGATGCCCTGAGCGGCAAGGAAGGTATTGGCCATGCCGCCGCCGATGACGAGGGCGTCGACCTTCTTCACCAGGTTCTGCAACAGGTCGATCTTGGTCGAGACCTTGGCGCCGCCGACGATCGCGACCACCGGGCGCTTCGGATTGCCGAGACCCTTTTCGAGCGCTTCGAGCTCGGCCTGCATGGTGCGGCCCGCATAGGCCGGGAGGTGATGCGCGAGACCCTCTGTGGAGGCGTGAGCACGGTGGGCGGCGGAGAAGGCGTCGTCCACGTAGATGTCGCCATTGGCCGCCAGTGCCGTAACGAAAGCCGGATCGTTCTTTTCCTCGCCCTTATGGAAGCGGGTGTTCTCGAGCAGAAGCACATCGCCGTCGTTCATTTCGGCAATGGCATTGGCGGCCTTGTCGCCGATGCAGTCGGCGGCGAAATGAACGCGCTGGTCGAGAATTTCCTCAACGGCGGGCGCGATTGCCTTCAACGACATGTCGGCGACCGGCTCACCTTTCGGGCGGCCGAAATGGGCAAGCAGGATGACCTTGGCCCCCTTTTCGGAAAGCTCGCGGATCGTCGGGGCAACGCGCTCGATGCGGGTCGTATCGGTCACCTGACCATCTTTGACCGGTACGTTGAGGTCGACGCGCACGAGCACGCGCTTGCCGGCAATGTCGGTCAGGTCGTCGAGGGTCTTGAAAGTCATCAGGTGTCTCCGGTCAAAGTCTACGGAAAAGTGTGGGATAGTCGGTGACGAGCCCGTCCTCGTCGACGGGAAGGTCGGCGGCGAAGCTCCTGTCCTCGGCCTCGTAACGATAGAGCCCGCCGTCTTCGAGGCAGGTGTAGTGCTGCCTATCGGTCACCGGTTGGAAGGTGTCGAACGGCACGTAAAGCACCTTAAGCTTTGCCGTACCGGCCGTCCGATTGAGATTGAGCCTGCGGATCGGGAGCGTGTTGGTGAAAGGCGTGCCGGCGAGATCGATGTCGATGCAGCCGTCGAATTCAGGAAGGGCGACGCCGCTGACGTCGCGCCAATGCCCCTGGCGGTCCGAGAGCAGATGCAACGTCCTGCCGTCCGTCGTTTCGATCAAGAACGACATCACCTGCCAGTGCGCGTCGCAATCGATCCGGTAACGCAGGCCATAAGGACGGCTGCCGCGCTCGCCGATGACGACGCTTTCGGCGCGGATAGCCGCGCCGGCTGTTGCTTTAAGAGCCCTGAGGCTAAGATGTTCGAGCCCTTCCCCTTCGAGCGGGCGCCACCGCACCGTCGTTGAGGAAAGGGCCCGAAACATCGGTCTTAGAGGAGCTTGCCGAGGGCGACCGCCGTATCTGCCATGCGGTTCGAGAAGCCCCACTCGTTGTCGTACCAGGACAGGATCGACACGAACTTGCCTTCCATGACCTTGGTTTGATCCATGTGGAAGATCGAGGAATGCGGGTCATGGTTGAAGTCGACGGAGACGTTCGGTTGAAGCGTATAGCCGAGAATGCCCTTGAGCGGGCCGTCGGCGGCAGCCTTGATGGCGGCGTTGACCTCTTCCTTGGTCGTCTCGCGCTTGGCGACGAACTTCAGATCGACGACCGAGACGTTCGGCGTTGGCACGCGCACGGAGACGCCGTCAAGCTTGCCCTTGAGTTCGGGCAGGACGAGGCCGACAGCCTTCGCAGCACCCGTAGAGGTCGGGATCATCGACAGGGCGGCCGCGCGGGCGCGGTAGAGATCCTTGTGCATCTGGTCGAGCGACGGTTGGTCGTTGGTGTAGGAGTGGATCGTCGTCATCATGCCGTGATCGATGCCGATAGCATCGTGCAGCACCTTGGCGACCGGCACGAGGCAGTTGGTCGTGCAGGATGCGTTGGAGATGACGAGGTGGTCCTTCGTTAGCTTGTCGTGGTTGACGCCGTAAACGACGGTCAGGTCAGCGCCGTCGGCCGGGGCCGAAACGATGACGCGCTTGGCGCCTGCTTCGAGGTGGGCGGCTGCCTTGTCACGCGCGGTGAAGATGCCGGTGCACTCCATCGCGATGTCGACGCCGAGTTCCTTATGTGGCAGTTCCGCCGGGTTGCGGATGGCGGTGACCTTGATCGGCTTGCCGTTGTTGATGACGATGGCGTCGCCGTCGACCTTCACGTCCGCCGGGAAGCGGCCATGGATGGAATCGAAACGCAGCAGGTGGGCGTTCGTCTCGACCGGCCCGAGGTCGTTGATGGCGACGACTTCGATGTCGGTACGGCCGGATTCGACGATCGCGCGGAGCACGTTGCGGCCGATGCGGCCAAAACCGTTGATGGCGACTTTCACTGTCATGTCTGGTCCTTCCCTGTCAGAATGGCGTTTTACGAATAGAGGGCGCCGTGGGAAGCGCCCTCCGGCTTGATCAGGACAGTTTGGCTTCCGCGGCCGCTACAACGGCTTCCGGCGTGATGCCGAAATGCTTGTAGAGGTCCTTGTAGGGACCGGAAGCGCCGAAGCTCGACATGCCGATGAACGTGCCGTCGCTGCCGATGAAGTGATCCCATCCCTGCCGGATGCCGGCTTCGACGGCGATCTTCACCGGCGAATTGCCGATGATCGCCTGCTGGTAATCTTCGCTCTGTTCTGCGAACAGCTCGAAGCAGGGAACCGACACCACGCGCGTCGAGACACCCTTGGCGGTAAGCGTCTGGCAGGCCTTGACGGCGATCTCGACTTCCGAGCCGGTGGCGAAGATCGTCACCTGGGCATCGCTTGCGGAGATGAGGTCATAGGCGCCGCGGGCGCAGAGGTTTGCTTCCTCATATTCCGTGCGCACCGCCATCAGATTCTGGCGCGTCAGCGCAATGCCGGACGGACGGTTGTGGTTTTCGAGCGCAAGCTGCCAGCACTCGGCCGTTTCGGTCGCGTCGGCGGGACGGAACATCAACAGGTTCGGAATGGCGCGGAGTGCGGCCATGTGTTCGACCGGCTGGTGGGTCGGGCCGTCTTCGCCGAGACCGATGGAATCGTGCGTCAGCACGTGGATGACACGGATGCCCATCAACGCGGCAAGGCGGATCGACGGACGGCAATAATCCGAGAAGATCAGGAAGCCGCCAGAATACGGGATGAGACCGCCGTGCAGCGCCATGCCGTTCATCGCCGCCGCCATGCCATGCTCGCGCACGCCATAGTGGATGTAGCGGCCGGAGAAGTTGTCCGGCGTGATCGAATGGGTCTGGCTGGTCTTGGTGTTGTTAGAGCCGGTGAGGTCGGCAGAGCCGCCGATCGTCTCGGCGAGGACGCCGTTGATGACTTCGAGCGCGTCCTCGGAGGCCTTGCGGGTTGCGGGCGACGGCTTGGTCTCGGCGAGCTTTTGCTTGTAGGTGCTGATTGCGGAGGCAAGGCTGCCTTCGAGTTCGCCGGCGAAGCGACGGATGAACTGGGCCTTCTTCTCGGTCTCCGTCTTTTCGAGGCGCTCTTCCCAATCTTTCCGCGCCTTGGTCGAGCGAAGGCCGGCGAGGCGCCAGGCGTCGAGCACGTCCGAGGGAACGGTGAAGGCCTCGGCTTCCCAGCCAAGCGCTTTGCGGGTGGCGGCGATTTCATCGGCGCCGAGCGGCGAGCCATGGACCTTGTGCGTGCCGGCCTTGTTCGGGGCGCCGAAACCGATGACGGTCTTGCAGGCGATCATCGTCGGCTTGTCGGATTTCTGGGCCTGTTCGATCGCTGCGGCAATCGCATCCGGATCATGGCCGTCGACTGCGATGGTGTTCCAGTTGCAGGCGCGGAAGCGCGCGTGCTGGTCGGTCGAATCCGCAATCGAGATCGGGCCGTCGATCGAGATGTTGTTGTCGTCCCAAAAGACGATCAGCTTGTTGAGCTTGAGGTGGCCGGCAAGCGCGATCGCTTCCTGGCTGACGCCTTCCATGAGGCAGCCGTCGCCGGCGAGCACGTAGGTATAGTGCTCCATCAGGTCACTGCCGAACTCGTCACGCAGCTTGCGTTCAGCGATTGCCATGCCGACCGAATTGGCGATTCCCTGGCCGAGCGGACCCGTGGTGGTCTCGATGCCGGCCGCATGGCCATATTCCGGGTGGCCGGCCGTGCGAGAGCCAAGCTGGCGGAAGTTCTTGATCTCGTCGATGGTGATGTCCTCGTAGCCCGTGAGATAGAGCAGCGAGTACAGCAGCATCGAGCCGTGACCGGCCGAAAGAACGAAGCGGTCGCGGTTGGGCCAAGCGGGGTTCTTGGGGTCGAAGCTCAGGTACCGCGTGAAAAGGACGGTTGCGATATCGGCAGCGCCCATCGGGAGACCTGGATGACCGGAATTTGCCTTCTCGACGGCGTCCATGGAAAGGAAGCGGATCGCATTTGCCATCCGATCGTGTTTTTCGCGAGAGATCATGACTGTTCCGTTTGAGTTCGGTGGTCAGGGACGGTCTCAATCCTCCAAGACCGTGTGAGAAGCGGCAGACACATAGCAGGTGCTCCACGCGAGTCAATAAATACGGGCCTTCCGCGGCCAAATGGCGACGTGCTTTTCGGTATCGTTCTTGTGCGGCAGCCTACAGTATGAGTGCGATTGCTCGGGAGCAATGATCCACAGCTTCCGACGGCGTTTTGCCGCATGGGGCATTGTTGAGGCTTATATAATGGGTTTAAAAAAGAAATGAGGCGAAGCAGCGGACTGCGTCTGGCGATTCGGCTCCTTCGGAGCGCCGCGTTCGGGGAACGTGCAGACGACTCTACAGCGCCGCGCGTCCAATCGGACGCGCTAAGGTCGCTGAAGGGCTTTGAAATGCTGCATGATTTTGTCCTTAAATCGGCTTCGATTTAAGGAATCATGCAGTGGCAGGTTGATTTAGGGCGGGGCGGAAATCCGCTTCATACATTTTCCTCATCCCGCTCTAGAGAGGTATCGGAGCATGCCGGCAAAGACGGTCAAAGCGGCGATCGAGGAGCTACGGAACGCGGTTCAATCGCTCGAGGGCGCGATCGACGGTCGTTTCGACAAGGAAAGGGATTTGAGCGAGTTCGAAGGCGAGGTGCGGCGGGTCAATACCGATCGGGCGCGACTGGCACAGGAACTCGACCAGTCCCAGTTCCGGGCCAACCGGCTGGAAGAGGTCAACCGCGAAGTCTCCCGTCGCCTGGTGACGGCGATGGAAACCATTCGAGCGGTGCTGGATCGTTGAGGTTTACGCGATGGCGCAGGTAACAGTAACGATCGACGGCAAGGCTTACCGGATGGCCTGCGAGGAAGGGCAGGAAGATCACCTCAGCGATCTCGCGGCGAGATTCGATCAATATGTGGGCCATCTCAAGGGACAATTTGGAGAAATCGGTGATCTGCGGCTGACCGTGATGGCCGGTATTATGGTCATGGACGAATTGAGCGAGGTCAACCGCCGGCTCAAGAGCCTAGAGACGGAGCTCAGCAACCTGAAGAGCGGCCGCGACGTCGCGTTGTCCGAACAGGCGAGGAGCGAGGAGGCACTGGCCTCGGCACTCGGAGAAGTAACGGCGCAGATCCAAAGCATCGCTGCCAAGCTCAATGGTCGCGCCGCTGCTCCTGCCAGCTGACCGTCTTCTACAGCGCCGCGCATCCAATCGGACGAGCATATGTCGCTGTTGCCCTTTGAATCGCTGCACGATCTTAAATCGATTCCGATTTAATGAATCCTGCAGCAAAAAACGCCTCTGGCGAAAAGGGAAAAGAGCCTCTATATCTGAGGGCGCGGTCTGCGCTTCCCGACAGGAACCACAATCCCCGGGGCCATACACGATCTCAAGGGAGCTGTCCCTGGCCGAACTCGTGGGTTCGGACACACGGCGCCCACCTACTTAGTAGGCACCCGGGATCGTAAACTATCCACCGGTCGTCGTGGATCGCACTTTTCCCTTCGTTGCGGCTTACCATGTGCCCAAAAAGGCGCTGCGGATGGCGTCAGCCATAGCATCGATCGTCGGTGACCTGCTTTCCGACCTGGTGCGCAGCACGACGTTCGACATGTCGATGATGCCGAAACCGTCGTCCTCGGTCAGTTCGCGGCAGCCGGGCGGTATGGCGCTGCGCGACAGCGGTGCAATCGCAAGACCGGAAACGACGGCCGCGATCAGGCCGCCGCTCGTTCGGCTGACATAGGCGACGCGGCTGCGTTTTCCACGCCTCCTCAGATTTTGCATCGCCAGGTCATCGCACCATCCGCCCGTGGCGTACGTGTATGTGGCTATCGGCAGAGGCTGCCGCTCATGTGTGCCGTGATAATCCGAGGTTACCCAGACCGTCGGATCCACCATGAGGATTTCGTTCTTGGTTCGCCCGCCGGGCTCGAAAACGACAGCAATGTCGATCTCGCCTGCGTCAAGGGCCGCCCGATTGGACATCGAGGTACCCTGTTGCACCGTGACCTCCACACCGGGGTGTATGGCGGCGAATGCACCCAACGCTCTTGGAAGGGTGGAATTGATATACTCCTCGGGAATCCCAATCCTGACCGAACCGTCCAGCGCGGGCTGGCGCATGGCCGCCGCGGTATCATCGAGGAGCGCCACGATGCGCCGCGCATTGTCGACAAGGCGCCGGCCTTGCGTCGTCAGAGCCACCCCGCGCGAATGCCGGTCGAAAAGCGTATCGCCGAGCGCATCTTCAAGCTTCTTGATCTGCATGCTTACGGCCGACTGCGTGCGCCCGACGCTGTCGGCCGCCTTAGTCAAATTGCCGGCGTCCGCAACCGCAAGGAAGGTTCTCAGGAGGTCGCTGTCGAGCGGAAGGGACATCTTTTGTAGCCATCAGAAAATCTGATGGTAGTTATGTTCGCAATTCGTTTGTCGGATGTCAACGGAGCGGGGAGAATTCAACACTGTCGAACGCCAGCCGGAGTTCCGCTCATGAGTGTGCCCTTCCTCGCCGGTTCCGCCGGCCCCTCCTTCGCCACGCAACTGCGCGGTCTCATCGTGCGCTGGCGCGTGTGGCGGGCTTCGTACGGCGTGCCGTGCTGCGAGGCGCCATGGCACAATGCGCGATTGCTTAGCGACGCTGGACTTCCGAGTGAGCGCGACTGGCCAGCGGACCGCGACGCCACGCGTCTCGATGCGGTCTATCGTTCCCACTGGATGTTATGAAGCAGATCGAGCCTTGCAGCGCGAAAAATGGCTTGCGCGAGGTTGCTTGCCTGAAGCTTCCGCATCGCCTCATCAAGCGCCTTGTTGATGCGCTCCATCGGAATGTCGGTCTTGCGCACCATGTCCTGTCTGGTCCTGCCGCAGGCGGCCAGCGTGAGGCAACGCAGTTCGAGGGAATCGAGTTGGTTCATCTTGTCTGCCCGCCCGCTCTCGCCTGTCGAGGCCGCGCCGCCGCATTACCAGCGCGAATTAGACCATGCTAATCATTTGAAAACGTGAACTTATTTGCACGCCGAAGCTAACGCGTGAAAGCGGATCCGCGTGCAATGATGAATGCAGCGCCAAGGCTGTGCCAAAATGGGAAAGACGCGCGCGATTGTCGTGAGGTGTTGCAAAAGCAGCGGCGGCGTGGTTCCAGCTACGGGGCGCGTTGCGCTATGAAGGCGAAAACCCCGCATGAAAAGGGCGTCGGATGTCACCGAAAGATTTGAAGGCAGCGCTTAGAAAGGAACGCCTGGCTTTGCGTGATGAAATGCCGTTGGAGGTGCGCATCGAGGCGAGCCTGTCCATGGCCGATCATGCCGGCGATATCATCGCGCTCGATCCCGGCCATGTCGTTTCCGGTTTCTGGCCGATCCGCTCTGAAGCGGACATCCGTCCGCTGATGGTGCGGCTCAAGGACCGCGGCGCAAGGCTCTGCCTGCCGGTGATCGTGGACAAGAAGACCATCGTGTTCCGCGAACTTGTCGACGGCGTGGCGGTGGTCTCGACCGGGTTCGGTACGACCGGCCCCGGACCGGAGGCGCCCGAACTCGATCCCGATATCATGCTCGTGCCGTTGTCGGCCTTCGATTCCGTCGGGCACCGGATCGGTTACGGCGCGGGCTATTATGACCGCGCCATCGATCGATTGCGCCGCAAAGGTCACATGCCGCGACTGATCGGGATTGCCTTTGACTGCCAGGAAGTGGCATCAGTGCCGGCTGAACCGCACGACGTCGCGCTGGACGCTGTGCTGACGGAGAGCGGTTTTCGGCATTTCAGACAGGATTAAACGGGCATGCGGCTTCTTTTTCTGGGAGATATGGTTGGCAAGACGGGCCGCACGGCGGTCTGGGAGCGCCTTCCCGGATTGGTCAGCGACTTGAAGCTCGACTTCGTCATCGTCAACGGCGAGAACGCCGCAGGGGGCTTCGGCATCACCGAAGACATCTTCCTGGAAACGATCAATGCCGGCGCCGACGTGGTGACGACCGGCAATCATGTCTGGGACCAGAAGGAAGCCGTGGTTTTCTGCGAGAGGCACGACCAGTTCCTCCGCCCTGCCAACTACCCGGCCGGGACGCCCGGGCGTGGCTCCAATCTCTTCTTTGCCCGCAACGGCGCCCGCGTGCTGGTCGCCAACATCATGGGGCGGGTTTTCATGCATCCCGAGCTCGATGATCCCTTCAAGGCCGCCGAGGCGATCCTCGGCGCCTGTCCGCTCGGGGAGCAGGCCGACGCCATCGTCTTCGACTTCCATGCCGAGGCCACCAGCGAAAAGCAGTGCTTCGGACACTTCGTCGATGGTCGTGCCAGTCTGGTGGTCGGAACCCACACCCATATCCCGACCGCCGACCACCAGATCCTCAACGGCGGCACCGCCTATATCAGCGATGCCGGCATGTGCGGCGACTATGACTCATCGCTCGGCATGGACAAGGAGGAGCCGCTCAACCGGTTCATCTCCAAGATGCCGAAGGGCCGCTTCGAGGCGGCGTCAGGCCCTGCGACCCTCTGCGGCGTCGGTGTCGAGATTTCCGATCGCACCGGCCTTGCGGAGAAGATCGCGCCGCTCCGGCTCGGCCCGAGGCTCGACGAAACGATCCCTGCGTTCTGGTCGTAAACGGGGCGCAGCCGGCGCGAGCATGCGCTTCCCAGCCTGTTCTAGCGCTTGCAGCCAGCTTCCCCGTCCTGCGGTATCGCCTTCCCGGAATTGCGTTCTTTTCAAGTGACAGCCCCGCCAAATGGTGGCAGGTTAGCGCCAAAATCAGGGCCGCGCGGATGCGGCCGCTTTTTGCAAGTTTTCCATTTAGTGCCCCTGTACGCTCCTGCTTCGCGTTTCAGTGTCGCCAGCACGGGCTGTCAGATCCGCGTCGAGTGATTTGGTTTCAAGTGCTTTCGGAGGACGTGCATGTTGCGAATGTGGCGTTTGCCCGCGGTTTTCGGCGTTCCGTTCTTTCTCTTTATCGCGTTGCCTGCGGTTGCTCAGGATGCGCAGTTGCCGACGGTGACCGTCGCTAAGCCGGTCGTGCGCGATGTGATCGACGCTGACGAATTCATTGGTCGCTTCGAACCCGTCGACCAAGTCGCTGTCCGGTCTCGCGTCGGCGGTTATCTCGATGAGGTCTTCTTTACCGACGGGGCATTGGTGAAGAAAGGCGATAAACTTTTCGTTATCGACCAGCGACCGTTCCGTACCGCTCTCTCTCAGGCCGAGGCCTCGCTTGCAGCGGCGCGCTCGACACTTGAATTTGCGGAGACCACGTTCAAGCGAACGCAGTCGCTAACGGGCACGGGCACGCTCTCCGTGTCCCGGCTCGACGACGACCGCCGCGCACTGCTCGCGGCGCAGGCCAATGTGCGTGGCTCGGAGGCAGCGGTCGAGCGGGCCAAGCTCGATCTCGAATATACGACGATTACGGCGCCGCTAAGCGGTCGCGTCGATCGACGCCTGATCTCGCCGGGCAACCTCGTCCAGGCCGACCAGACGGTGTTGACGACCATCGTTTCGCTCGATCCGATCGACTTCTATTTCGATGTCGACGAGCGTCGCCTGCTTTCCTACGCCAGGACCGCGCGAGAGCGCGGCAGTGCGCTTCAGGAGGGTGGCGGAGCGCTCCCCGTGCGGGTGACGATCGCCGACGCCACCGAACCGCCCTTCGAAGGGAAGCTCGATTTCTCAGAGAACAGGGTAGACAACCAGACGGGCACGATGCGTGTGCGTGCCCGCTTCCCCAACCCCGGTTTCATTCTGCAGCCGGGTCTATTCGGCCGTGTCGAGGTCGAAGGCTCCAATACCTATAGGGCGATCCTCATCCCCGACGACGCGATCGGCGCCGATCAGAACGAGCGTATTGTCTACGAGGTCAAGGAGGACGGCAGCGTCGTCACCAAGCCCGTGCGTCTCGGGCCGCGTCTGCATGGCTATCGGGTTATTCGCAGCGGCATGACGGGCGAGGAGACGATTATCGTCAACGGTCTCATGCGCGTCAGGCCCGGCGTGAAGGTGAAGCCTGAGCTCGTTGCGCTGCCGCAGGAAGCGGCGCAATCGGCGGAGAGCGCCCAATGAGGTTCGCGCATTTCTTCGTCGACCGGCCGATCTTCGCCTCGGTGCTTTCAATCGTACTGCTGATCGTCGGCGGCATCGCCTATTTCCAGCTTCCGGTCGCGCAATATCCGGAAATCGCGCCGCCCACCATCGTCGTACGCGCCTCCTATCCGGGAGCGGACGCCGAGACCGTCGCCAATACTGTCGCCACTCCGCTCGAGCAGGAAATTAACGGCGTCGAGAACATGCTCTACATGTCCTCCTATTCGACCGCCGACGGCTCGATGGCGCTCACGATCACCTTCAAGCTAGGCACGAATCTCGACCAGGCGCAGGTGCTGGTGCAGAACCGCGTTTCGGTAGCCGAGCCCCGGTTGCCGGAGGAAGTCCGGCGCATCGGCGTCACGACCACCAAGAGTTCGCCAGACCTGATGATGGTCGTTCATCTGCTGTCGCCGAACGATCGTTACGACCAACTCTATGTCTCGAACTACGCCCGCACGCGCATCCGCGATCTCCTCGTTCGGCTGGACGGCGTCGGCGACGTTACCCTGTTTGGCGAACGTGAATATGCGCTGCGCGTGTGGCTCGATCCGCAGAAGCTATCCGCCTACGGTATGACGTCCGGCGACGTGGTCGAGGCGCTGCGCGAGCAGAACGTCCAGGTTTCGGGTGGTTCCATCGGCGGGCCACCTATTTCGGGCGACAGCGCTTTCCAGTATACGGTTACGACCGACGGGCGTTTCAGCGACCCAAGGCAATTCCGCTACGTGATCGTCAAGGCCACGGAAGATGGCAGGCTCGTTCAGTTGCAGGATGTCGCTCGCGTCGAGCTTGGCGCCCGCGAATACGTCACCAACAGCTATCTGAACGGCAGCCCCGCCGTCGCGCTCGGCATATTCTCGCGCCCCGGCACCAACGCCCTTGCCGCGGCGGAAGCGATCCAGGCCACGATGTCGGAGCTTTCGAAGGATTTTCCGGACGGGCTGGAATACCGAATCATCTACAATCCGACGGAGTTCATCGCTGAATCGATCAATGAGGTCTACAAGACGATCGGCGAGGCCGCGATCCTCGTGGCCCTCGTGGTGATCGTTTTTCTGCAATCCTGGCGCACGGCCATCATCCCGATCGTGGCCATTCCCGTCTCGCTGATCGGCACCTTTGCGCTGCTTTTCGCATTCGGCTTCTCGCTGAACATGTTGACCCTCTTCGGGCTGGTGCTTGCGATCGGCATCGTCGTCGATGACGCTATCGTCGTTGTCGAGAACGTCGAGCGCAATCTCGCGTTAGGCATGACGCCGAGGGAGGCGGCGCATGTGACGATGGACGAGGTGGGCGCGGCAGTCATCGCGATTTCGCTCGTCTTGACCGCGGTGTTCGTGCCGACCGCCTTCATTCCGGGCATAGCCGGTCAGTTCTATCTGCAGTTCGCCGTGACGATCGCGGTCGCGACCGTGATCTCGGCGATCAATTCGCTGACGCTTTCGCCGGCGCTTGCAGCCGTTCTCTTGCGTCCACACGAAAACCACGAGCATGAGAGCCGCAATCCGATCACGCGGTTCGGCCGGGCGCTCGGCAATGGCTTCAACCGTGGCTTTGATCGCATGGCCGATGGCTACGGGTGGGTGGTGCGCCATCTCGTCAAGACACGACCGGCGCTCGCGGCCGCGCTCATCGTTTTCGCCGGTCTTCTCGGGGCCACCTGGTACATGGCGCAGGTGGTGCCGCGCGGCTTCATCCCGACGATGGACCAGGGCTATGCCATCGTCGTCATCCAGCTTCCGGACGGCGCGGCGCTCGAACGGACCGACGCGGTGGTGCGGCGGGCATCGGAGATGATCAGGGAGGTGCCCGGCGTCAGGGATGCCGTCGCCTTTGCCGGTTTCAGCGGCGCGACATTCACCAATGCGTCCAACGCTGGCGTCATCTTCACGCCATTCGACAGTTTCGAGGAGCGGCTGAGGAACAGGCAAAGCGCCACCCAGATCATCGGCCAGATCTTCGGCACGATGCAGAGCCTGCAAGAGGCCTTCATCATCGCGATTCCGCCGCCGTCCGTGCGGGGTATCGGCAACGCCGGTGGCTTCAAGATGCAGATCATGGACCGTCAGAGCGCCGACATGCGTCGCGCCCTCGGGCTTGCCCGCCAGATGATGGGCATGGCCAGCCAGACGGAGGGCTTGACCGGGGTCTTCACCACCTTCTCGGCGTCGAGCCCGCAATTCTTCCTGGCAATCGACCGCGACAAGGCGCGGGCATTGAACGTGCCGATCCCGAACATCTTCGAGACGCTCTCGATCAATCTCGGCACGTCCTACGTCAACGACTTCAACGCATTCGGTCGCGTCTACCAGGTCCGCGCCCAGGCCGATCAGCAATATCGCGTGGAACGGGACGATATACTCGCCCTGAAGGTTCGTTCCGCGTCAGGTGCGCTGGTACCGCTCGGGACGCTCGTCGAGATCCGCGATACCAGCGGGCCTTCGCTTGTCCAGCGCTACAACATGTATGTTTCCGTGCCGCTTCAGGGCAATCCGGCGCCCGGCGTCTCGACTGGCACTGCGCTTGACAAGATGGAGGCACTCGCCGCCCAGATCCTGCCGCAGGGCACGAGCTTCGAGTGGACTGAGCTTGCCTTCCAGGAGCGCCAGACCGGCAATACCGCCGTCTTCATCTTCACGCTCTCGGTGATCTTCGTTTTCCTCGCGCTCGCCGCTCAATATGAAAGCTGGGTGCTGCCGCTGGCGATCATCCTGATCGTGCCGCTTTCTGTTCTCGCTGCGCTTCTCGGCGTTGCCATCCGGGGCTTCGACAACAACGTGCTCACGCAGATTGGTCTTGTCGTGCTGATCGGCCTTGCGGCGAAGAACGCGATCCTGATCGTCGAATTCGCCAGACAGGGTGAGGAGGAAGGCAAAACGCCGGCGGAAGCCGCGATCGACGCAAGCCGGCTGAGGCTGCGGCCGATCCTGATGACTGCCTTCGCGTTCATCCTCGGCGTCGTGCCACTGGTGATCGCGACGGGTCCTGGCGCCGAAATGCGCCAGTCGCTCGGTACGGCGGTCTTTTCCGGCATGCTGGGGGTTACGCTCCTCGGTCTGTTCCTGACGCCGGTCTTCTATGTGACGCTGCGCTCGCTTGGCCGAAAACGCGTGAAGGCCGTCGAGGAAGCACCGGGCGCCCCTGCCGAGTGAGTGCGTCCCGCGCCCACTGCATGTTTCCTTGGATCGTCTCCGGTTGAAAGGAAAAAACATGCAGCAATTCAAAGTGCCACAGCGTCCTTTGTGCGTCCGAAAGACGCACGGTGCTGTAGGACGCCTTCGATCCGTGCGTTCGACAAGTGCGGACAATGACGCGATTGTGAGCGCCCGCGCCAGTTTGGTGCTGGACGGGGCTGCGAGCTTGAATGATCCTGCCACCCGCTAGATCACGTTTATGACTTGGGTCTCATGGACCTGAAGTCATCGTGATCGATTCTCATGAGTTAGAGGGGATGCGGCGGAAACCCGCGCACACTTTTCCTCATCCCCGCTCTAGGAACGCGTGTGAGAGGTGAAGGATGCTGCTCCGATACCTTGCCTACACTCTGGCCGCCATCTGGCTGATCCATACGTTCTGGCCTGAACATGCGCATGCGCAGCAGCCTTCGCCACCCGTAAGCCAATGCCAGGCGATCGCGCAAGCCACACCGAAGGCGACATTCGCGAGCTTCACGGTTCCGGGGGCAATGCGGGTGAGCGCGGCTGACAGCGAGGTCAACATAACCTACCTCGGCCATTCGACGTTCCTGATCGAAACGCCGGGCGGAATTTCGATGGCCACCGACTACAACGGCTGGTTCCGCCCCCCCGCCACGCCGACTGTGGTCACGATGAACAAGGCCCATTCCAGCCACTATACTCTGACGCCGGACCCTGCCATCCGGCACGTTCTGCATGGCTGGAGCGATGATGGACAGCCGGCCGATCATGATCTCGTCGTGGGCGACGCTTATATCCGCAATGTCACCACGGACATACGCTCCGGCTACGGAGGCATGGAACTCAACGGCAATTCGATCTTCATCTTTGAGGTTGCAGGCCTCTGCATCGGCCATCTCGGTCACCTGCATTACGAACTCGACGACAGCCACTACCGCCAGATTGGGCGGCTCGATGTGCTGATGGTACCGGTTGATGGCGGCTTGACCATGGGGGCTGAAAGCATGAGCCGCGTCGTATCCCGCCTGCGCGCCGCGCTGATCCTGCCGATGCACAGGCCGCCGTTGATCAACGACTTTCTGGCCATGTTCGGCGACGACTACGACAAGAGCTTTGCCATGGGGTCGAGCGTGAAGGTCTCGCTGCGCTCGCTGCCGAGCAAGCCGCTGATCTACGTTCTCCGCGGCGATTGAGCCGTCTGCCCCGGCGAGAGATGCTCGCGGCGCTTTGACGACGCCGGATTTCCGCGCATTGAAAAGACGCGCCCCTGCTGGACGGGGCGCGGCAATAAAACTATAAGGCGCCCCATCTCACTAAATTCATGCATGCAGAGGGTGCCATGGCTGGCCATTCACAGTTCAAGAACATCATGCACCGCAAGGGCCGTCAGGATGCGGTGCGCTCGAAAATGTTTTCCAAGCTCGCGCGCGAAATCACCGTCGCTGCAAAATCGGGCATGCCTGATCCGGCAATGAACCCGCGCCTCAGGCTGGCGATCCAGAACGCCAAGGCGCAGTCGATGCCGAAGGACAACATCGAGCGGGCGATCAAGAAGGCGTCGGGTGGCGATGCGGAGAACTACGAGGAAGTCCGTTACGAGGGCTACGGACCGGGCGGCGTCGCCGTCATCGTCGAGGCGCTGACCGACAACCGTAACCGCACCGCCTCCAATGTCCGCTCGACCTTCACCAAGGCTGGTGGCGCACTTGGCGAAACCGGGTCGGTTTCCTTCTCCTTCGATCGTGTTGGCGAAATTACCTACAAGCTTTCCGTCGGCGATGCCGACAAGGTCATGGAAGCGGTCATCGAAGCAGGTGCCGATGACGTGACGACGGACGAGGACGGACACACCATCATCTGCGGCTTTGAAAATATCGGCGAGGTATCGAAGGCTCTCGAAGAGGTTCTTGGCGAGGCAGAAACCGTCAAGGCGATCTGGAAGGCGCAGAACACCGTGCCGGTGGACGAGGAAAAGGCACAGTCGTTGATGAAGCTGATCGACAACCTCGAAGACGACGATGACGTCCAGAACGTCTATTCGAACTTCGAAGTTTCCGACGAGATTCTCGCCAAGCTTTCCGCCTGACGTTTCTTTGATCTGATGAAAGGACCCGCGTTCTAGATGGAACGCGGGTCTTTCTGTCTCTGCTTCAAGCCGCCGCGAGACCCCGCTGCGCGTCACCAAACAGCTTCAAGGAATGCAGCCGAGCCTCCATGTCGAAGATCGGCATGGATATGATCAGTTCGTCGGCGTTGGTCTGCTCGATGAACGTCCGGATCTTGCGGCGGATCGTTTCAGGACCGCCGACCACCGCGTAGGTCATCGCGTGATCCACGAAGATCTTTTCGTCGTCGCTCCATAGCCCCTCCATGGATTTGACCGGCGGCGGAAAGCGGCCGCGCCCGTTGCGGCGCAGTGCCACGAAGGACTGCTGCATCGAGGTGAAGAGATAATTCGCCTCCTCGTCGGTATCGGCGGCGACGCCCATGACGCCGACCATCACATGCGGCTTGTCGAGCTCAGGCGACGGCGTGAAGCGCTCGCGGTAGATCTCGAGGGCGGTGAGCAGCATGTCGGGTGCGAAATGCGAGGCGAAAGCGAAGGGAAGGCCAAGCATGCCGGCGAGGTGAGCGCTGAAGTGGCTGGAACCGAGCAGCCAGATCGGCACATTGGAATCGGCACCGGGCACCGCGATGACCTTCTGGTTTTCAGTCACTGGCCCGAGCAGCGCCTGGAGCTCCACGACATCGTTCGGAAAATCGTTGGCGCTCGCCTCCATATTGCGCCGGAGTGCCTGTGCCGTCCTCATGTCGGTGCCGGGCGCGCGGCCGAGGCCAAGGTCGATGCGGCCTGGATACAGCGCGGCGAGCGTGCCGAATTGCTCGGCGATGACTAGGGGCGAATGATTGGGCAGCATGATTCCACCCGAGCCGACGCGGATCGATCGTGTCGCCGATGCGACGTGGGAAATGACCAGCGACGTCGCTGCGCTGGCGATTCCCTTCATTCCGTGATGTTCAGCGAGCCAGAAGCGCTTGTAACCGTTCTCCTCCGCGGCAATCGCCAGCCGGCGCGAGTTTTCGAGCGACTGGGCGACGCTGCCGCCCTCGGTAATCGGCGACAGGTCGAGAATGGAGAAAGGGATCATGGCGAGACCTTAAATTAAGAGAAATTGATCGATCGCAATGTAGGTTCAAGTTTGTTAAAGCCAAGGGCGACCCGGCGGTTTTCGGCGAAGGTCCGCCATTTCTGTGCAATGTTTTTGTTTTGTTCACTTTTTGCTGGCAGCGTCCAGGTGACCGACATAGGGTGAGACATGCAGAACACGATTCGCATCATTGGCATCGATCCGGGCTTGAGGCGCACCGGCTGGGGGATCATCGAGACGCTCGGCAATTCGCTGCGTTTCGTTGCTTCGGGCACGGTTACCTCGGACGGCGAGATGGACCTCGCCTCGCGCCTTTGCCAGTTGCACGACGGTCTTGCAGAAGTGGTGCACAGCTACCGGCCGCATGAGGCGGCAGTGGAGCAGACCTTCGTCAACAAGGACGCGACAGCGACGCTGAAGCTCGGCCAGGCACGCGGCATCGCCATGCTGGTTCCGGCGCGGGCGGGCCTGCGTGTCGCCGAATATGCGCCCAACGCCGTCAAAAAGGCCGTCATCGGCGTCGGCCACGGCGAGAAGCAGCAGATCCACATGATGCTGAAGGTGCTGATGCCGAAAGTCGAGTTTAAGGGCAATGACGCCGCCGACGCGCTTGCGATCGCCATCTGCCATGCGCACAACAGGCAGGCGGTGACGAGTCGTCTTGCCGCACTTGCGGGGTAGGCCGGATATCGGAGAGCGGAATGATGGTGACGAAGTCTATCCCCGTCTGGCCTGCCGGCCATCTCCCCCACAAGGGGGGAGAGTAATGCCACGCTTACTCCTCGCTCCGACCGAAAGATGTCAGCAAGCGGAAAGCTCCGGTGGAGATACAGATCGTCCCACATCTGGTCTCCTCCCTGTGGGGGAGATGGCCGCTAGGCCAGAGGGGATAGGAGGGAGCGCGACTGCAAGGGCGGTCGAGTTCAGGCACACAGAAAGACGGAAGCTAGATGATCGGTAAGCTCAAGGGCACCATAGACGAGATTGGCGAAGATCACGTGGTTCTGGACGTCCACGGCGTCGGATACGTCGCTCATTGTTCGGCGCGAACACTGGCAAAGCTTGGGCGGGCCGGGGAGGCGGTGGTCCTCTTCATCGAGACCTATGTGCGTGAGGACCAATTGAAGCTCTTCGGCTTCATGAGCGCGCTGGAGCGCGAGTGGTTCCGCCTGCTTCAGAGCGTTCAGGGCGTGGGCTCCAAGGTCGCATTGGCCGTGCTTTCGACGTTAACGCCCGGCGAGCTGGCCAATGCTATAGCCTTGCAGGACAAGACGTCGATTTCCCGAGCACCGGGTGTCGGGCCGAAAGTGGCCGTTCGCATCGTCACTGAACTCAAGAATAAGGCTCCGGCGTTTGCCGGCGAGATGGCCCCGTCGATCGGCCTGAAGCAGGAACTCGGCGAAGGCGTTGCCCCGGCGCCGGTTTCCGATGCGGTCTCGGCGCTCACCAATCTCGGCTATTCGCGCGATCAGGCGGCAAACGCCGTCGCGGCTGCGTTGAACAATGGTGGAGAGGGCGCCGACAGCGCCAAGCTCATCCGCCTGGGCCTGAAGGAACTCTCTCGGTGAATGGCAGGCCTTTCTGCAGCCACAATGACATCGGAGTACATGGATCGCGAGCCGATCTCACTGGATCGGCTGCCGCGCTCACGGTATGGTTGAGCGTCGCAGCCGTGGCGATGATGGGCTTTGCCGTCAGCATTCCCATGACTGCGGTTCAGCCCGAATGGAACATTTGAGATGAGTGAAGCCGCACGCCTGATCGCGCCGGAGAAGCGGGGCGAGGACCTCGACGCGACGCTGCGTCCGCAGTCACTGGACGAGTTCACCGGCCAGGCGGAGGCGCGTGCCAACCTCAAGATCTTCATCGAGGCGGCGCGCAATCGCGGCGAGGCGCTCGACCACGTGCTCTTTGTCGGTCCGCCCGGCCTCGGCAAGACGACGCTGGCGCAGATCATGGCCAAGGAACTCGGCGTCAACTTCCGCTCCACATCCGGACCAGTGATCGCCAAGGCTGGCGATCTGGCGGCGCTGCTCACCAATCTCGAAGAGCGCGACGTGCTGTTCATCGACGAGATCCATCGTCTGAATCCGGCAGTTGAGGAAATTCTCTATCCGGCCATGGAGGATTTCCAGCTCGATCTCATCATCGGCGAGGGACCGGCGGCGCGCTCGGTGAAGATCGACCTTGCTAAATTCACTCTGGTGGCGGCGACCACGCGCCTCGGCCTCTTGACGACGCCGTTGCGCGACCGCTTCGGCATTCCGGTCCGTCTCAATTTCTACACGGTCGAGGAATTGGAGCTGATCGTGCGCCGTGGGGCGCGGCTGATGGGCCTCGGCATGACCGACGAAGGCGCGCGCGAAATTGCCCGGCGCGCCCGCGGCACGCCGCGCATCGCCGGTCGGCTCCTGCGCCGGGTGCGCGACTTCGCCGAAGTGGCGCGGGTCGAGGCGGTGACGCGGGAGCTTGCCGACGAGGCGCTGACGCGGTTGCTGGTCGACAATATGGGTCTCGACCAGCTTGACCGTCGCTATCTGACCATGATCTCCCACAATTTCGGCGGTGGCCCGGTGGGCATCGACACGATTGCGGCGGGCCTCTCGGAGCCGCGCGATGCGATCGAGGATATTATCGAGCCCTACCTGATCCAGCAGGGCTTCATACAGCGCACGCCGCGCGGCCGTGTGCTAACGGCGAACGCCTGGAAGCACCTCGGCCTCAACCCGCCGAAGGATGTTGAGGCGACGCAATTCCGCCTGACGCTAGAGGAAGACTGAAATGTTCACGCGCCGAGGATTTCTGCAGACGCTCGGTGGCGGTTTCGCAAGTGTCGCGGCACTCGGCAGCTATGCCTTTGCCATCGAGCCGCTCGCGCGACTGAATATTGCACGCTACACATTCACGCCGCGCGGCTGGACGCCGGGTCTGAAGCTTCGCGTCGTCGCACTTGCCGACCTTCACGCTTGCGAGCCGTGGATGTCGACCAGACGTATCGCCTCCATCTGCGCGCAGGCGAACGACCTCGGCGGCGACATCACGGTCCTGCTCGGGGACTATGCCTCCGGCATGAACCTTGTCACACGCTATGTCCACTCCAGCGAATGGTCGAAGGCGCTCGGGACGCTGAGGGCCCCGCTCGGTGTCCATGCGATCATGGGCAATCACGACTGGTGGGAAGACAGAACCGCGCAGAAGAATGGCGGCGGCGAGACCTTCGGCCACCGGGCATTGGCGAATGTCGGCATTGCGGTCCACAGCAACCGTGCCATCCGCCTGGAAAAGGACGGATACGGGTTCTGGCTTGCCGGCCTTGAGGACCAGCTTGCCCTTCTGCCCGGCAAGAAATGGGGCCGGCGCGCCATGACGGGTCTTGATGATCTGGGCGGCACGCTGGCGCAGGTGAACGACAACGCGCCGGTCATTCTTCTGGCACACGAGCCCGATATCTTTCCGGAAGTGCCGGCGCGCGTCTCCTTGACGCTCTCCGGCCACACCCATGGCGGACAGGTTCGGTTCGGGGGTCTCGCGCCAGTCGTGCCTTCCCGCTTTGGCGACCGGTATGCCTATGGCCATATCGTCGAAGAGGATCGCAATCTCATCGTCTCCGGCGGCCTCGGCTGTTCGATCGCGCCGATCCGATTTGGGGTACCGCCGGAGATCGTGGTGGTAGATCTAGGGTAGGCAGGTTGCGGCGTCCGGCTCGCGCTGGGTTCCTCATCCGGTTGCCGCCACCTTCTCCCGCCGGCGGGGCGGGGGACTCGCGGCGCCGCCTCTGCGACCTTACGCCCTTGATAGAGAAAGATCTCCCGCACCTTCTCGTCCCTCGCCCCGTATGCGCGAAAGGGGCTGGTCCTCAGGTTAAGGCCGAGGAGAGGGGCAATCGTCGGCGTTCGCGGTCCGGTATCCCGCCAATTCACGGATCGTCGCCGCCAGTCGTTCGGATCCACCGGCCATCCAGCCGAGCGCACGCAGCCTGTCCGTCGACATTGCCTTGAAAGCGGCCGTCGCCGCCGCAGGCGGCAACGGATGGGAGCAGCCGGTTGCCTTCTGGAGAATCGAAAGGATTTCACGGTTGTCGGTGAGCACGTCCGAGACGTTGAATACTTTGCCGGAGATCTTGCCTGTCTCCGCCTCCAGCACGAGCCTCACAGCTTGGGCCACGTCGTCGCCGTGCACTTCCGTGCCGGCGCGTGGCGGAACCGCTTTGCCTGAGAGATAGTCGGTGAAGAGGCTGCTCCACTTGTGTTTCCGCCCGGGACCCGCCGGCCCGTAGACGCCGGTCACGCGCAGGCTGGTCGTGGCGAAGCCATGGCCTGTTATTGCTTTCAAGGCATCTTCGCAGGCTAGTTTCACCGTCCCGTAGAGCGTGTCGGGCATGGCGGGCGACGTTTCGTCGTAAACGGGGGCCGGCGTTTCGCCATAGACGGCACGGCTAGACAGAAACACGCAGCGGCGAACCCCGGCAGTGCGCGCCTCGTCGAACAGTCGGACCGATCCGTCGAGATTGGCGCGGCGGAAGCCCTCTGGGTCCGCGCCTTCGCCGCCACGATACTTGCCCTCGACGTGCTCGAAGGCGGCGTGGACGAAATAATAGACGTCGTCGAAAGCAGCGATCTGGTCTGCCTCCGGATCGAGGCGGAGCGGAACATGGGCTACCGGCTGCGAGAAGAATCCGGTGGTCGGGGGCATGCGACCGGCGACCGTAACCTTGTAGCCGTGGGCGATAAGGTGCTCGACGATGAAACGGCCGACGAAGCCGGTGCCGCCGGAAACAAGGACGCCCGTCATGGGGTGACTGTGCCGGGTTGCGGCGGATTGTCGAGCGTGTCGAGGTCCGGAATATTCTCTCCGGTCAGGTAGGTATGCCAGAGCTCGATGAGCGGCCGAAGAGCGTCGGCGCGCGGGTGATCCGCCTCCCACGGCTTCTCATACTGGTAATGCAGCACGCCGATCGAGCGCCAGTCCCAGAGCTCCGGCAGATTGAACCAGACATATTGCAGCATGTTCATCGTCACCGGCAGGCCGTGCCAGTCGGGAAAGTAGTTCTGCAGGAACGTCTGGTCGGTGCGCGGCCAGAAGGCCCCCGGCGCGTCCAGAACCGCGAGCATCTTGTCGAATGTCTCGATCGACGGTTCCGCGACGAAGACGCCGGAGTTCAGCCGATGGAAATCGCCCAGGCCCTCGTAGACGTTCGGCGCGGCGGAAAATTCCGGGTAGCGGAAGAGCTTGTCGATGTTGCGCAGGACGATAGCATCGGCGTCGATGAAGACACACCGCTCGTATTCGACGAGCTGCCAGAGCCGGAGCTTGCAGAAGTTGTCGAGCGGCGAGTGGAAATCCGGTTTCCGACCCTTGGTGAAGGGCGCCTTCTCGTGGACGTTGCGGCGCGCATGGCGGGCGTTGAAATCGTCCGAGAGAGGCAGGAGTTCCGTTTCGACGAGGCGGCAATCGAAATCCGTGAGCGGCTCCAGCGCGACGGCGTCCACCCCGCCGGTGTAGAGCACGACGATATCCGCGGGCGTTCGGGTCAGGCGGATCGACCGCAGCAGTGCGCGTGCGCCGAGCGCATAGTCGGCATTGGTGACGAGCGTCACGAAGGCGTGGCGGGCAGCAGGAGACGAGGAGGGGCGGAGCCCCCCCGGCTGAGGCGTCGCAGGGGTCATGAAACGGATTTCAGCCGCTTGCCTTCCGGATCGTGATTGATCAACGGCGCAATGTCCTTCGTCCAGGCGGAGACGGCCGGGACACGCGAACGATCGACGCGGTAGGCGAATTTCTTTGCGACATCGACGATTTCCGAAAGCAGCCCATCTTGAAGACGGATCGGATCGAGGCCGAGCGCCAGGAATTTCTCGTTGTGGACCACCAGGTCGTTCTCTGCGGCCTCCTTGCGCGGATTGGGCAGCCAGGCGATCCGGGAGCCGGTCATCGCGGCGATCATTTCGGCGAGATCACGGACCCGATGCGTCTCGGTCATCTGGTTGAAAATCTCGACGCGGCTGCCGCGCGCCGGCGGATTGTTGAGCGCGAGCTCGATGCAGCGGACCGAATCCTGGATATGGATGAAGGCGCGAGTCTGGCCACCGGTGCCGTGAACCGTCAGAGGGTAGCCGATCGCCGCCTGAATCAGGAAGCGGTTAAGCACGGTGCCGTAATCGCCATCATAGTCGAAGCGGTTGATGAGCTGCTGATGCCGGCGCGTCTGCTCGGTATGCGTGCCCCAGACGATGCCTTGGTGCAGGTCGGTGATCCGGAGGCTGTCGTTCTTGGCATAGAACTGGAAGAGAAGCTGATCGAGGCACTTCGTCATGTGATAGATCGAGCCGGGATTCGACGGATAAAGGATCTCCTGGCTCACAGTCCCGCCATTCATCGTCTCGATCCCGACCGGCAGATAGCCCTCGGGGATCGCCGCGCCAACGGTCGAATAGCCATAGACGCCCATGGTCCCGAGATGCACGAGGTGGGCGTCGAGGCTTAATTCCACCAGCGCATTGAGGAGGTTGTGCGTGGCGTTGACGTTGTTGTTGACCGTGTAGTTCTTGTGCCGGTCGCTCTTCATCGAATAGGGCGCGGCGCGCTGTTCGGCGAAATGGACGATCGCATCCGGCCGGTGCTCGGCGAGCCAGTTCTTGAGGAGCTCGTAGTCGCGGGCGAGATCGATCAGGTTGAAGTGGATGCGCCGGCCTGTCTCGGCGTGCCAGATGCGGGTGCGCTCCTGGATGGAGTCCATCGGGGTCAGCGATTGGACGCCCAGCTCCGTATCGATCCAGCGGCGGGAAAGATTGTCGAGAATGTGGATGTCGTGGCCCGCATCGGATAGATGCAGCGCGGTGGGCCAGCCGACGAAACCATCACCGCCGAGGATTGCAATCTTCATGCACGGTTCTCCTGATCGCGAAGAAGGACATGGTGAGGTGATAGGATAGGATTGTGACAAAGCTGCAATGCTTGCAAATGGCTTTTTGTTCCTGCACAGGAAAAGAAAACCCTCCCGGAGAATGAGAAGATGTCACTGATTTCGCTCGCGGGCGAACTGACCGAAAACGGCCACCGACTCGTGCAGCGGGTCTATTATGAGGACACCGATTTTTCTGGGGTCGTCTATCATGCGCGCTATCTGCACTTCATGGAGCGGGCCAGAACCGACTACCTGCGGCTGCTCGGCGTCGAACAGGCATCGCTTGCCATCGAAGGCGATACGGAAGGCCTCGTCTTCGTCGTCCATCGCATGGAGATTGACTTCAAGTTGCCTGCCCGCATGGACGATATACTGACCATCGAAACGACGACCGAGAGGGCGGGCGGCGCCAAAATGGTGCTGCAGCAGGAGATCCGCCGCGATGGCGTGCTGCTGATCGCTGCCAAGGTCATCATCGCTGTCATCAACGGGCAGGCCCGACCACGCCGTTTGCCGGAAGCGCTGGCGATAAAGTTCCTGGCGGCGGGACACAAGGCTCCGACCCGAGTCGAGTAGGCCCGGCCAAACGATCGCGAATCAGTCGGCGACAGAGCTCAGTATCTTTTTCGTCAGCGACTGCTTGATTTCGCTGATATCCGCCCATGGATCTGTGCCGGATTCGATGCGTTCGAGGATGTCCGGGATGTGGAATGTGTTGGCGGCTTCGAGGTCTTCGAGTTCCTCCCAACTGACCGGAGTGGCGACGGGGCCACCTGCACGGGCGCGGGTAGAGTAGGGAGCGATCGCGGTCGCGCCGCGGTCGTTCCTGAGCCAATCGATGAAGATCCGCCCCTTTCGCTTCGCCTTCGACATCGTGGCAACGAAGTGGTCCGGGTCGCGATCCGCGAAACGCTGCGCCATCTTCTTGGCAAATCCCTTGGCCTCGTCCCATTCGGCGTGCGGCCGAAGCGGCACAATCACGTGAACGCCCTTGCCGCCGGTTACCATGGCAACTGTTCTGAGGCCGATATCGGCTAGTTCATCCCGAAGGCTGCCGGCAGCCGCCTTGACCGTGGCGAAGTCGACGCTCGGATCTGGGTCGAGATCGAAGACCAGGCGATCGGGCTTTTCCAGCCGGTCGATCGATGCACCCCAGATGTGAAACTCCAGCGTGCCCATCTGCACCGCTGCAATAAGGCCTTTGGCATCGCGAACGTACATATATTTCTCGGTTTCGCCCGAGGCCTCCTTGATCGGGACTTCGCGAATCTCCTGCGGAAAGCCGTCGCTGGCATGTTTTTGGTAGAAGCATTGCCGCTGTCCGCCTTGCGGGCATCGGACCAGCGAAAGAGGGTGATCGGCCGCGGAAGGCAGCATCCTGTCCGCGACGACGGCATAGTAGCGGGCGAGATCGATCTTGGTGACGCCTTGGCCTGCAAAGAGAACGCGGTCCGGATGCGAGATGCGAATCCCGAAAACATCGGCATCGCCCTTGGCGGGCGCCACTGTCCGTGCCCTGGTCGCGCGTTTGCCCTTCCCGGTCTCGGCCGTGGGGTCCGTCGGCTTCGGTCTTTCCAGTTTCACGGCCTTGGCCTCCTTGTCCTCGCGTAATCCCTCGAATGAGCCATGGCGGATATGTCCGTCAGCCGTAAATTCTGCGAAATCCACCTCTGCCACAAGATCGGGGATCAGCCAGACGGCATCACGGTCCCTTTCTCTTGGCACGCTATCGAACGGTGACGTCTTGCGCCTGCGCTTCGCGAAGGCGACCGCAAGCTCTTCCATGGTCTTTCGCCCGAAGCCGGTGCCGACGCCGCCCCGGTAAACCAGTTTGTCAGCCTCGAAAGTGCCGAGAAGGATTGATGCAAAAGCGCGCCCTTTTTTTGTCGACGGGGTATAACCGCCAATGACGAACTCCTGGCGTTTTGTGCATTTGACTTTCAGCCAGCTTCGAGTGCGTCCGCTGCGATAGGGAGCATTCGCGACCTTCGCGATAATACCTTCCTGTCCCGCCTTGCATATGGCGGCGAGCACATGTTCGCCGTTGCCCTGGACGTGCTCGCTGTACTGAACGGTCGAGGTGCTGCCGAGCGTGTCGAGCAAGGCCTTCAGTTGCTCCTTTCGCTCGAGAAGTGGCTTGCGACTCAGGTCCTTGCCGTCGAGTTCGAGAAGATCGAAGGCGTAGAGCCGTGTGCTGGCGCCGGTCCTCAGCGCTTTTTGCAGGGCCGAAAAAGTCGAACCTTCCTCCGACAGCGCCACCACCTCACCGTCGATCAGGGCAGAGCTACAATCGAGCTCGGCAAGAGCGGAGGCAATCGCCGGGAACTTCTCGGTCCAATCGAGACCATTGCGCGTGTAGCAACGGACGGTGTCGCCTCCGACAGCGGCCATCAAGCGGTAGCCGTCGAACTTGGCTTCGTTCAGCCATTCGTCTCCGGAGGGTGCCTTTGCAACCAGGGTCGCAAGCTGCGGTGCCTTGAAGGCGGGCAGCTTTCCGGAGGATTTTCGCGTTGGGCGCTTGCGTCGTTTATTGTTCTCGGCAACCGCGCCAGCCTTGAGATTGGCCGCCGTGCTCCTGTTCGAATGCCAGACGCGTGCCCGTTTTTCGCCCTTGCCCTCAGCAATTTCATCCATGGTACGGCCGGTGCGGACGCTTGTAAGGTTCGCTTTGACGAGATGCTCCCCGTCCTCTGAGGCGGCTTTGTCATTTTCCTTGATCAGCAGCCAGTTTTCGCGCTTTTCGCCCTCGCGCGGCCGCATGCGCACCAGCGCCCAGCCACCGCTCATCCGCTTCCCGTGCAACTGAAACGAGAGTTTGCCTTTCTTCAGACCTTCGGATGGGTCGTCTTCCGGCTCCCACCACCCCGTGTCCCAAAGCATCACCGTGCCGCCGCCGTACTCTCCTTCCGGTATCGTGCCCTCGAAGTCGCCGTAGGCCAAGGGATGATCTTCGGTGCGCACTGCAAGGCGCTTGTCCTCCGGGTCGAGGCTCGGGCCGCGCGTTACGGCCCAGCTTTTCAGCACGCCCTCCCATTCGAGGCGGAAATCGTAGTGCAGCCGGGTGGCATCGTGTTTCTGGACTAGAAAACGCTTCCGGCCAGCATGTGCCCCGGCGACAGTTCCTTTGGGCTCGCTCGTTCTCGTAAAGTCGCGTCGTCGGTTGTATTCGGAAAGAGATTCATTGCGAGCGGCCATGGATCGTCCTCATGCCGATTTCCGCCGGCCGCGGCGCGAGGAGGATTGCGCCTTTGGCTGCGATTTCTTGCCCTCGCCTGCTTCGAGGCTCTTCTTCAGCGCCGCCATGAGGTCAACGACATTGTCGCCGTGCCGTTCCGGGCGCTCGCCTTCCTCGACGGCGACGGGGGGCGAGATGTCGGTGACGCCGAGGATTTGGACCAGTTTCAGGGTCTTCTCTGTCTCAAGCTTGATCGAATCCACTTCCTTTGGGTCGAGCAGAATGTATTTGTCGTCCTCGCACTCGTACTTGACGATGTCGCCGACGCCGACCGGCCCGACGCCTTCCACCACCTTCTGGTAGTGGATCGGCTTTCCCGAAGGCTTGTGGATCTGGCGGAAAGAGACGCTGGCGCCCGAGCGGGTCGCACTGAACAGCTCGACCGGGATCGAAACTAGCGAGAGACGAAGTTGACCTTTCCAAAGTGCGCGAGCCGCCATGGTTCCCCCCCTTCACCGGCCGAGCCTGCGGCGCGGCTGCGGTTCCCGCTCGTTGCGAGGAGGCTCACGGGCAAGCACGCGTTCGATGGCAGCGATGTGCTCCCCGGTGACGGCAGGAACGGGATCGGCGAGCAGCGCCTGGAGCACCTCCTTCGAAAGCACACCGTCTGCGATCGCCTCCTCGAAGGCGCAACGGGTCTCTCGCTCGGCCTTCAATTGCGCGTAAAGCGCAAGGATCAACCGGTCGCGAGGGTCGAGCCGTGGCGGCGATTTCTCATCGGCTTTTCCGGACATCTGGAGCGTCATGCGAGGAAAACGTGCCACAGCGCGGTGAAGTTCCAGAGCGTCCGCCACAGGAATGTCTGCCCGGTAACATTCCTTTAACCATAATGGTGTCTTAATCCGTGCATTAGGATTTGTGCAGTGCACGTCATCCTTTGACCAAAATTGACGGCAAGAAGGCAACCTGAAGCATTAGATCGCAATGCCGCGATCAGCGGCGATGCCGGGGCATTTTTGCAACAGGACGTTTGGGCGACCCGGTCATGAGCATGAACCGCTCTTGCCGGGTATTTGGATTCGGGGACTGGAAACGATGGAACAGGTTGGATTGGCCGCGACGAGCGATGTGACCCTCTGGTCGCTGTTCATGGAAGCGGGCCTTGTCGTGAAGCTGGTCATGCTGGGGTTGATCGCAGCCTCCGTCTGGACCTGGGGTATCGTCGTCGACAAAACGTTGAACTACGGTCGTGTTCGCCGTCAGCTCGACAATTTTGAGCAGGTTTTCTGGTCCGGCCAATCGCTTGAGGAGCTCTATCGCACGCTGTCCGACCGGCAGACGGCCGGCATGGGCGCGATCTTCGTCTCCGCCATGCGCGAGTGGAAGAAGAGCTTCGAGCGCGGAGCCCGCTCGCCGATCGGCCTGCAGATGCGTATCGACCGCGCCATGGACGTGACGCTCGCTCGTGAATCCGAGACGCTCGAGGCAAGGCTCGGATCGCTGGCGACCATCGGCTCGGCCGCTCCCTTCATCGGCCTCTTCGGCACGGTCGTTGGTATCATGACTTCGTTCCAGGCAATCGCCGGCTCGAAATCGACCAACCTTGCCGTCGTCGCGCCCGGCATCGCCGAGGCGCTTCTTGCGACCGCCATCGGCCTGCTCGCCGCTATTCCGGCCGTTATCGCCTACAACAAGTTTTCCGCCGATGCCGGCAAGCTGACAGCGCGTATGGAGGCTTTTGCCGACGAGTTTTCCGCCATCCTTTCGCGGCAGATCGACGAAAAGCTGCAGTCATCGCGCCAGGCCGCGCAATAACGACCCTCGAGCACGGAGACCACGCTGATGGGTATGGCAGTTGGCGGAGCCAAAGGTTCGGGCGGCGGGCGTCGTCGGCGCAATGGCAAGAAGGCGATCATGAGCGAAATCAACGTCACGCCTTTCGTGGATGTGATGCTGGTGCTGCTCATCATTTTCATGGTGGCAGCACCGATGATGACGGTGGGTGTGCCGATTGATTTGCCGGAAACGCAGGCCAAGGCGCTCAACTCTGACACCCAGCCGATTACCGTTTCGGTCAATCCGGCCGGTGAGATCTTCCTGCAGGAAACGCCGATCGGGATCGATGAGGTTGTTCCGAAACTCGAGGCAATCGCCACCACCGGCTATAACGAGCGCATCTATGTGCGCGGCGACACCAACGCCGACTACGGTACGGTGATGAAGGTGATGGCACGCATCTCGGCAGCCGGTTTCAAGAACCTCGGCCTTGTCACGCTTCAAGAACAGGAAAAGTGATCCTCGGTCATGAAGGGCAGTCTCGCAACATCTGCTGTCCTCCACGCTCTGGTGCTGACCTGGGCGCTGGTTTCGCTCGGTAGCCCGGCCGACTTCGAGGTCGCGGATGTCGAGGCGCTGCCGGTCGACATCGTCCCGATCGAATCGATCACGCAGATCCAGCAGGGTGACAAGAAGGCTCCCGCCAAGGAGAAGGCGTCCCCGGTTCCGACCAAGAAGCCGACGCCCGTCGAGAACGCCGAAAATATCGGCGATAACGACGTGGACCTGAAGACGCCACCGACGCCCAACACGAAGCCGGTCCAGAATGAATCGGCCGCCGCCCCGGAGAAGACCGAGAAGGCGCTGCCGACACCGGATCCCGTCAAGGAAGAGATCGAGAAGGTCGAGGAGCCCGAGCCGGCCTCCGAGCCGGCGACGGAAGTGGCCGCGCTGCCCGAGCCGAAGCAAGAGGTAAAGCCCGAGACCAAGCCGGAACCGGCGCCCGCCGAGGAGCAGCCGGCCGAAAATCCCGAGGCCGAGGCGCTGCCCGACAAGGTGCCGACGCCAATGGCCAAGCCTAAGGTCGAAAAGCCTGCGCAGACGGCCAAGACGCCGGAGCGCAAGAAGGAAGAGACCAAGAAGGAGCAGAAGAAGGCGTCCTCCGCCAAGGAGAGCGACTTCAATGCCGACGAGATCGCGGCGTTGCTCAACAAGCAGGAATCGTCCGGCGGCGGCGCGAAGCGATCGACCGAGGAGGCCGCACTCGGCGGCAAGAAGACGACCAGCGGCAACACGCTTTCGCAGAGTGAGATGGACGCGCTTCGCGGGCAGATCCAGAACAACTGGTCGATCATTCCCGGCATGGCCGACGCGGCGGATGTTCGCATCAAGGTAACGATGCGGCTCGATCCGAATGGCGAGTTGATCGGCGAGCCGGAAGTGGAAGCAACCGGCGGCTCGGATTCGGCGCGCCGGGCCCTCATGGGCGGCGCTCGCCGCGCCATTCTCAAATCCGCACCCTTCAAGGGATTGCCCGCCGACAAATACGATTCATGGAGCGAGGTCGTCGTCAATTTCGACCCGAGTTCGATGCTCTAAACAGGCTGGGGCGGGATGCGGGCGGAAAGCCGCGCGCACTTTTCCTCATCCCGCCCAGAAAATGAGAGGCTGAAAGGCTTTATGGAAATGCTGAGACGCAATTTTTTCCGCCTTCTGATGGTGATGTTCGCAGGCTGTGGGCTCATGGTTTCACCCGCGAACGCACTCGTCGAGATCAACATCAACAAGGGCAATGTCGAGCCGCTGCCGATTGCGGTGACCGATTTCCTGCAGGGGGAACTCGGTCAGAAGATCTCGGACGTCGTCGCTGCCGATCTCAAGCGTTCCGGTCTTTTCGCCCCGATCGACAAGGGCGCCTTCATCGAAAAGATTTCGAATCCCGACGCTGCGCCGCGGTTTGAGGACTGGAAGGTCATCAATGCCCAGGCGCTCGTGACAGGGCGCGTTACTCAGGAAGGCGACGGCCGGCTGAAGGCGGAATTCCGCCTGTGGGATACCTTTGCCGGCCAGCAGATGCTGGGCCAGCAATTCTACACGCAGCCGGAAAACTGGCGCCGCGTCGCCCACATCATCGCCGACGCGATCTATGAGAGGATCACCGGCGAAAAGGGTTATTTCGATACCCGCATCGTCTACGTCGCCGAAAGCGGTCCGAAGACGGCGCGCAAACGCCAGCTCGCGATCATGGATCAGGATGGCGCCAATGCCCGCGCGCTCACCAATTCAAACGACATCGTACTGACGCCGCGCTTCTCGCCGAACCGTCAGGAAATCACCTACATGTCGTTCGAGAACCAGCAGCCGCGCGTCTACCTGCTGCAGCTCGAAACCGGGCAGCGCGAGGTGGTAGGCAACTTCCCGGGCATGACCTTCGCACCGCGTTTCTCGCCGGATGGCCAGCGGGTGATCATGAGCCTGCAGCAGGAAGGCAACGCGAACATCTATACGATGGATCTGCGCTCGCGCACCACGACGCGGCTGACCAACACCGCAGCGATCGATACGTCGCCGTCCTATTCGCCGGACGGCAGCAGGATCGTTTTCGAAAGCGACCGCGGCGGCAAGCAGCAGCTTTATGTCATGGCCGCCGACGGTTCGGGCCAGACGCGCATTTCCTTCGGTGACGGCGCCTATTCGACGCCGGTCTGGTCTCCGCGCGGCGATCTCATCGCCTTCACGAAGCAGTCGGGCGGCAAGTTCTCGATCGGAGTCATGAAGCCGGACGGCTCGGGCGAGCGCATCCTCACCACCGGATTCCACAACGAGGGCCCGACCTGGGCACCGAACGGGCGCGTGCTGATGTTCTTCCGCCAGAACGCCGGTGCCGGCGGGCCGCAGCTCTATTCAATCGACCTCACGGGTTACAACGAGCAGCCGGTCCAGACACAGGGCTTTGCATCCGACCCGGCTTGGTCCCCTCTGATGGAATAGAGCGGACGAGGAAAAGTGTGAGCGGTTCTCCGCCGCATCCCGCGTCTCTACGTGCTGAAGCGCGCCGCGACCGATTCATTTGGCGCGCTTCATTTGTTTTTGCCTATGTCGCAGCCGACTGCATATTTCCTTAAATCTTATCCGAAGATCAAAACATGCAGCATCCAAAGTGCGACAGCGTCCTTTGCGCGTCTGATAAGACGCGCGGCGCTGTGGGACCGCTGCGCAACTCCGGACAACGTGAACCAGAACCGATCACATTTGCGATCGATCCAAGATCATCGTGATCGGGTGTCCACAGAAGCGGGGGGAAATGTGGCCGATATGCCGCTTTCTCGCCGCAAAGTGCTGTTCTAGCAGGCGCCCCACGCAAATTATCGATTTGTTAACCATAACAGTTGAAAAGCAATTAACCGCTTCCGGTTACAGTCTGGCAACCGTGAATCAGACACTTCCAAGGAGACCCGGCCCATGAGCCGAATTGACACCCCGGCCGCGAGCCGCATGCAGACCATCGCCCGCAATCCTGTCATGATCGCTCTCGTCATGACGCTCGCTCTTGCCGGCTGTGCTTCCAAAAAGAACCTGCCGAATGATGCCGCCGGCCTCGGTCTTGGCGCAGGCGCCGCAACGCCGGGCTCGCAACAGGACTTCACCGTCAACGTCGGCGACCGCATCTTCTTCGACACGGATTCCAGCTCCATCCGCGCCGATGCCCAGGCGACGCTTGAGCGTCAGGCCCAGTGGCTGGCAAAGTACCCGAACTACGCGATCACCATCGAAGGCCATGCCGACGAGCGCGGCACCCGCGAGTACAACCTGGCACTCGGCGCCCGCCGTGCGGCCGCCACCCGCGACTTCCTCGCCAGCCGCGGCGTTCCCGCGAACCGTATGCGCACGATTTCCTACGGCAAGGAAAAGCCGGTTGCCGTCTGCGACGACATCTCCTGCTGGTCGCAGAACCGCCGTGCCGTTACCGTACTCGGCGGCGCCGGCATGTAATCGTCCGGCCACTGAAGTGGAGTTTGAAGGGGCGGCCGCGGGCCGCCTCTTCTTTTTTACCACACTTTAGCCGAACTCCGTTGCTTTTTCACAGCGATTGGAAAACTGTGCGGCACTCACCTTTAGAATCGGCAACAGTATCGAGTATGGCGGACCGTGATCGCAGGGTGGGAGTATTCGGTATTCGAACAGGACAAACGAAATGAAGAAATTTGTCGTGGCAGGACTGATTGGTCTTGTGGCCCTCTCGGGTCTCGGACCAACGGCGAATGCCATGCCACTTTCCGGGCTCTTCGCCCGCTCGACCCATGCCGATGCCGCCAGCAAACAGGACTTGCCGGTGGTTAAGGTCCAGTCGACCGACCTCGGACGGATCGGTCAACTCGAGGAACAGATCCGCTCGCTCAACGGGCGTATCGAGGAAATGAGCTTCCAGTTGCTGCAGATGCAGGAACAGATCCGGAAGTTCCAAGAGGACAACGAGTTCCGCTTCCAGGATCTCGAAAACGGCAAATCCTCTTCGAAGAAGAGCGGCGCTCTCGAAACGCCGAAGTCCAGTGATCAGGCGTCCGTCACCCCCGGGGTGACGGATAGCCAGACACCGACGGCGCCTTCTGCGGGCGGCAACGACATGGCGGCAACAGGCGCCAATCCCGGCTCGATGGGTGCTGCGCCCCCGACAACATTGGGGCAGATTATTTTCGACGAGAGCGGCAATCCGATATCGGCCACCACTGACGCACAGCCAGGCGTCAACGCCACCCTCCCCGGTGTCGAGACTGGGGCGGCGAATTCCGGTGGCGATGCGGGTATCAACGCCAATCCGGGCACCGAGCAGCAAACCGCTTCTCTCGACAATCCCGGCGATCTCTACCAGTCGGCCTACGGGCACGTGCTTTCCGGAGATTACGCCATGGCGGAACAGGAGTTCCGTGACTATCTCGACGTTTTTCCCAACGGCGACAAGGCGGCCGACGCCAGTTTCTGGATGGGTGAGGCCCAGTATTCGCAGGGCAAGTACAGCGACGCAGCGAAGACCTTCCTGAATGCGCATCAGGCGCACGGCAAATCGCCAAAGGCGCCAGAGATGCTGCTGAAGCTCGGCATGTCGCTCGGCGCTCTCGACAACAAAGAAACCGCCTGCGCCACGCTGCGCGAGGTGAACAAGCGCTACCCCAAAGCTTCGCCCGCCGTGAAGGCAAAGGTGTCGAGCGAGCAGAGCCGCTTTGGCTGCTGAGGCGCGCCACGTGCCGGAAGCCGTCCTTACCGCGGCCAGACAATTCCTGCGTTCCTTCGCCAAACCTTGCCGGATTCTCGCGGCCGTCTCCGGAGGCAGCGACTCCAAGGGCCTTCTTCTCGCCCTGCATTCCGCTATCGGCAACGGAGATCGAGAAGGATTCTCACTTGCCGCCTGCACGATCGATCATGGTTTGAGGCCGGAATCCGCAGCGGAAGCGGCAGCGGTGGCGGCGTTCTGTGCCGAACTCGGCATTCCCCACCTTGTCCGTCGCTGGCAAGGCGACAAGCCGCGAACGGGCATCCAGGCGGCTGCGCGCCAGAAACGCTATGAACTGCTGGCGGATGCTGCCGCCGCGCTCGGCGCCGATTGCATTGCCACCGGACATACGCGAGATGATCAGCGCGAGACGATCGCGATGCGCAGTGCACGCGGGGAGGGCGAGGGACCGGGCAGCGCCGGCATGGCGAGCACCATGCTTTACGCGCGCCGCATCTGGGTTTTGCGGCCGTTCCTTGGTCTGAGCCGCGCCGACGTACGGGCATTCCTGACCGCGCGGGATGTCGAATGGTTCGATGATCCAAGCAACGCCAATCCCCTGTTCGAGCGTGTTCGTGTGCGTTCCGAGCTCCAAGAGTCGCAACGGGTGCCCCTAGCTCCGTGGAGCGCAGCGCAAAGGGCCGCGTCATCGGCGCGGGCAGCCACCTTGATCGAGAGCCATATCCGCGTCCACGAGACCATAGCGGCTGAGGTTGCGTTGACACAGGCGGTGAACATGAGCGATGCCGATTGGCGCCGTGCGCTTCTGTCCGTCGCCGCAATAATCGGCGGCCGCAACCATTTGCCGGGGCATGCGACGATCGAACGCATATCCGGCTTTTTGCGAGCGGACATGCCGGGACGAATGACTGCAGGAGGGGTGGTCTACGACAGGCGCCCGAACGGTCTCTACCTCTATCGTGAGGCGCGCAGCCTGTCCGCTTGCGTTATTTATGCCGGCGAGACCACCGCGTGGGACGGGCGCTTCAACGTAACGAACGGCGGACGCCACCCGCTGGTCGTGACGGCCTCGCAGCAGGATAGTCAATGGGATCAAAAGCTTATTGACGCCGGTCTGCCTCCTGGCGTCGCCAAACGAGCCGCTCGGGCCGCGCCACACATCACTCCGGTGCAAACCGAAGTCCCCGGTTCGATCCAGGCGAAAGTCGAATGCCGCATCGCCCTTTACGACACCTTTTTGCCCGGTTTTGACCGGACTATGGCGGATGCGGTCGCATTGCTGTTCGGGCGCGAACGTTACCCCGGCCCGCCGGTACACGATGTTTTTGACAGAAATGGAGAGGGACCTGGCGGTTTGCCTTGGCAAGGCGATGCCAGAACCTTATGTTAAGGAACAAGACTGTAGCTCGGCAAAAAGTCCGAGCTGCGACAGGTTCCGGGGAGTTCGATGAACCCTAATTTTCGTAATTTTGCCCTCTGGGCAATCATAGCGCTTCTCCTGATTGCGCTGTTCAGCATGTTCCAGCAGCCGACGGAGCGCGCCGGTTCACGCGAAATTCCATTCTCGCAGTTTCTGAAGGACGTCGACGCCAGCCGCGTCAAGGAAGTCGTGATCACCGGCTCGAAGGTGATCGGCAGCTACTCTGAAAGCGGCGCTACCTTCCAGACCTACGCACCTTCCGTCGATACCGCTTTGACGGAACGGCTTGAAGCCAAGGACGTCACCGTCACCGTGCGTCCGGAAACGGATGGATCGTCGGGCTTCCTGAGCTATATCGGCACGCTGCTGCCAATGCTTTTGATCCTCGGCGTCTGGCTGTTCTTCATGCGGCAGATGCAAGGCGGCTCGCGTGGGGCCATGGGTTTTGGCAAGTCCAAGGCCAAGCTCCTGACCGAGGCGCATGGCCGCGTCACGTTTGACGATGTCGCCGGCGTTGACGAGGCTAAACAGGACCTTGAGGAGATCGTCGAATTCCTGCGCGATCCGCAGAAATTCCAGCGCCTCGGCGGGCGCATCCCGCGCGGCGTATTGCTGGTCGGCCCCCCCGGCACCGGTAAGACGCTGCTTGCCCGTTCGGTGGCCGGTGAAGCGAACGTGCCCTTCTTCACGATCTCCGGTTCGGACTTCGTCGAGATGTTCGTCGGTGTCGGTGCGTCGCGCGTCCGCGACATGTTCGAGCAGGCGAAGAAGAACGCGCCGTGCATCATCTTCATCGACGAGATCGATGCCGTCGGCCGTCACCGCGGTGCCGGCCTTGGTGGCGGCAACGACGAGCGCGAGCAGACGCTGAACCAACTGCTCGTCGAAATGGACGGCTTCGAAGCCAATGAGGGCATTATCCTGATCGCCGCGACCAACCGTCCCGACGTGCTCGATCCGGCACTGCTGCGCCCAGGCCGCTTCGATCGTCAGGTCGTCGTGCCGAATCCCGACATCAACGGTCGCGAACGGATCCTCAAGGTGCATGTCCGCAATGTGCCGCTGGCACCGAATGTCGACCTCAAGGTGTTGGCACGGGGCACACCGGGCTTCTCGGGAGCCGACCTCATGAACCTCGTCAACGAGGCTGCGCTGATGGCGGCGCGTCGCAACAAGCGCCTCGTCACCATGCAGGAGTTCGAGGACGCCAAGGACAAGATCATGATGGGTGCGGAGCGTCGCTCCTCCGCCATGACCGAGGCCGAGAAGAAGCTGACCGCCTACCACGAAGCCGGCCACGCCATCGTTGCGCTCAACGTTCCCACCGCCGATCCGCTGCACAAGGCGACCATCATCCCACGCGGCCGCGCGCTCGGCATGGTGATGCAATTGCCTGAGGGCGACCGCTACTCGATGAGCTACAAGTGGATGATCTCGCGTCTCGCCATCATGATGGGTGGTCGCGTTGCGGAGGAACTGACCTTCGGCAAGGAGAACATCACCTCCGGCGCATCCTCGGACATCGAGCAGGCGACAAAGCTTGCGCGTGCGATGGTGACGCAATGGGGCTTCTCCGATCAACTCGGACAGGTCGCCTATGGTGAGAACCAACAGGAGGTCTTCCTAGGTCACTCCGTGGCGCAGCAGAAGAACGTCTCGGAAGCGACCGCCCAGAAGATCGACAACGAAATCCGCCGCCTGATCGACGACGCTTACGGAACGGCGCGGCACATCCTGACGGAGAAGAACCACGAATTCGTGGCGCTCGCGGAAGGCCTGCTGGAATACGAAACTCTGACCGGCGACGAAATCAAGGCGCTTATCCGCGGCGAGAAGCCTGCACGCGACCTCGGAGACGATACGCCTCCGCATCGTGGCTCGGCCGTGCCCTCTGCCGGCACGAAGAAGGAAGCCGGTGCCAAGGGCGAGGAGCCGGAGGGCGGCTTCGAACCGCAACCGCAATAGGACTTGTCCGGAAGATGAAATCGAAGCCGTCGCTCCGTAAGGAGCGGCGGCTTTTTGTTGGGCATATTCGTCCAAAGTGTCTTTCGCGCACTTGGTAACGCGATGTAATGATTTCTGATGATAGGATTGCTGCCGTTTGCTGCGGTTTTATGCCAATGATGACTCAAATATGCCTGACAACTGCGGTGAGCAGTCTGCAGCAATAGAGGGAGCCGCTACTGCATGATTCCTTAAAGCGGCATCGATTTAAGGACAAAATCATGCAGCAGTTCAAAGTGCTAAAGCGCCGGGCGTCCGATTGGACGCGCGGCGCTGTATAGCGTCAACTCTGGATACGAGGTCCGGCGATATGAAACAAAATCGCGGAACACACAGACAGACGCGGCCGGTAAAATCGATCCTGCGGGAGCAGGACCATGGAGTTCTTATGAAGCGTAAATATTTCGGCACTGACGGCATTCGCGGCCAGTCCAATATTTTCCCGATGACGCCAGACCTCGCCATGCGTGTCGGCATCGCCGTCGGAACGATCTTCCGTAATGGAGCACACCGCCACCGTGTCGTGATCGGCAAGGACACGCGCCTTTCCGGTTATATGCTCGAAAACGCGATGGTCGCCGGCTTCACGGCCGCCGGACTCGACGTCTTCCTGCTCGGACCGATCCCGACGCCGGGCGTCGCCATGCTGACGCGATCGCTGCGCGCCGACATCGGTGTGATGATCTCGGCTTCGCACAACCCGTTCCGCGACAACGGCATCAAGCTCTTCGGACCCGATGGCTACAAGCTTTCCGACGACATCGAGGAAAAGATCGAAGAACTCATCGACCAGGATATGTCCGGCCAACTTGCCAAGCCCGAAGATATCGGTCGGGCGAAGCGCGTCGACGGCGACATCTACCGCTATATAGAACAGGCGAAGCGGACGTTGCCCCGCGACGTCACGCTGAAGGGACTGCGGATTGCCATCGATTGCGCCAACGGCGCCGCTTACAAGGTCGCGCCGTCCGCGCTCTGGGAGCTCGGTGCCGAAGTGGTGACGATCGGGACGGAGCCGAACGGCGTCAACATCAATCTCGAATGCGGCTCGACGCATCCGGCCGCCCTGTCGAAAAAGGTTCACGAAGTCAGGGCCGATATCGGCATCGCACTTGACGGCGATGCCGACCGGGTCCTGATCATTGACGAAAACGGAACAGTCGTCGACGGCGACCAACTCATGGCGGTGATCGCCGACAGCTGGGCTACGGACGGGATGCTAAAGGGTGGCGCCATCGCCGCGACCGTGATGTCGAATCTCGGCCTCGAGCGTTATCTGAAGGGCCGGGGCATCGGACTGCACCGCACCAAGGTCGGCGACCGCTATGTCGTCGAGCAGATGCGCCAGGACGGCCTCAACGTGGGCGGCGAACAGTCTGGCCACATCGTGCTCTCCGATTTCGGGACGACCGGCGACGGTCTGGTGGCTGCGCTGCAGATCCTTGCTGTGGTCAAGCGGCAAGGCAAGTCGGTCAGCGAAGTGTGTCACCGCTTTGAGCCCGTGCCGCAGATCCTGAAGAATGTTCGAGTGTCGGCGGGCAAGCCGCTCGAGCATCCGTCCGTGCAGCAGGCCATCGCCGACGCCGAAGCGGGCCTTGCCAAGAATGGCCGCCTGCTGATCCGCCCGTCGGGAACGGAACCGCTGATCCGAGTCATGGCGGAAGGCGACGACCGCAGCCAGGTCGAGCGCATCGTCGACGAACTTGTCAACGTGATCGGCAGTGTTCGCAGCGCGGCTTGACCTTAGAGCTACAGCAGGAAGTAGTTTCAAGGAATTAAGGCATTCGCTGATTCAAGGAACAATAATAATCAGCAACACTGAGCAGCTTGGAAGGCCGGCATCGATTGCCGGCTTTTCTATTGCGGCTAGTTGAACGTGCGGAACATCAGCAATTGTTAAAAAACATAGTAAATTTCTATGCTTAATCCGATGTTAACCCCCGCATGCGATTTCTGACGCAACAACAGTTGCAGTATCCGACCGGGGCAACGCGGCGCGGGTCAGAATATCAGCGGGGCATATTATGAAGAGACCTTTGATTGCACTCATTGCCGCGTTACTGGGCGGCACTCCAGCTTTGGCTGCCGACCTTTACGTCGAAGATCCTGCGCCGGTCGTGCCGGTCGTCGCGTCGGGCGGCTGGTATCTGCGTGGCCATCTCGGCATGAGCAACCAGCGGCTCGGCAGCATGCACCACGAATTGATGGATGACGTCGAGTTTCACGAGTTTCTCGATGATGGCAGCTTTGACAGCGCGCCGCTCGCGGGCGTCGGTGTTGGTTACCAGTTCAACGACTGGCTCCGTCTCGACGGTATCGTCGAGTATCGTGGCAAGGCGGATTTCTCCGCCCTCGACCGTTACGGCAGCACCGGACCGACTGGCCCCGTCTGGGATGCCCCGAACGACTATGATGGCGCCAAGTCGGAATGGTTGCTGATGGCCAACGCCTATGTCGATATCGGCGACTGGTACGGTGTCAAGCCCTATGTCGGCGCGGGTATTGGCGCGTCGCGGAACACTATCTCGCGGTTCCGTGACGTTAACGTTGCAACACAGGGCGTTGCTTATGGCGGCGAGGACTCTACCTGGAACTTCGCCTGGGCGCTCCATGCCGGCGTTGCCTACCAAGCGACAGAGCGGCTTGCGATCGATTTCGGCTACAGCTATCTCGATCTCGGCGACGCCAAAACCGGCAATATCAGAAGCTACGACGATACCGTGAACACCGGCCCGATGCATTTCGACGACATCACCTCGCATGATTTCAAACTGGGCATGCGCTACGCGCTGCAATAGCGGACCGCCCTGCATCGAAGATCTCGCGGGCCGCCGTTTGGCGGCCCTTTTTGCATTATGTTTGGGCCCTATCGGGGGTTTAGCAAACATGCTTAATCAACGGTTAACTTGTCCCTGCCAATAGTTAACGCGGGCTTGGGCCGACCCAACGAAGGTCGGTCCGACTGCATTGAAGAAAGGGCATACGGATGGACTGGCGGCACGGGATCTGCGGGATCGCACTTGGCGCTGGTCTGGGCGCTGGTCTGCTCGCTTCCGGCGCGGCCTATGCAGCCGACGACGAATTGCTCGACGCGCCGGAGATCACCATTTCCCCCGAAGAAAGCGATGTCGGCGGCCTCTATTTGCGCGGCGACATTGGCTATGCGCCATGGCGCGACGAGGGCGATCCCTCCTATCGCACCTTCGACGCTGGAACAGGCACCTACGACAATGTCCGGTTCGATCATGCCCGCTTCGACAAGCCGATCTCCGGGACGATCGGCATCGGCTATCGCTTTAACGACCTCGTGCGCGCCGACCTAACGGCGGAATATTTCGAGGGTCGGTTCGACGGCTCGTCGCTGTCAGCCGCTCCTTGCGCCGGTCAGGGCGCCGGAACGTCATGTGCTTTTTCGCATGACGCCAATTTCTCCGCGCTCGGTCTCATGGCGAACGGTTATGTCGACCTGGCGACGCTCGCCGGCTTCACGCCCTATCTCGGCGCGGGCATCGGCGCTACGAACATCAACTGGAACACTGTCCGCGAGACGGCGACCTGCGTTCCCGGCGGCGGCGCCTGCACCGCCGGGTCCGGCGGAACCTCCTATGAGGGCGAGGACAGCTGGCGCTTCACCTACGCTCTCATGGCCGGTGTCTCCTACGACATTACCGACCGGCTGAAACTCGACGTCGGCTATCGTTATTCACACATAGCGGATGGAGACATGTTCGGGTTCGGGGCCGAGGCACTTGCCGGTGCCAGCGGCGCCAAGGGCCACGACGACGGCCTTTCACGTCATGAGATCCGCGCAGGCCTGCGCTTCTCACTCTGGTAACAATCGTTCGGCGCGCCCGCCCTCGGCGTTTTGAACTTTGCCCGGAACGCCAAAAATTTTTTCAAAAGCGACTCAAGCCGCTTGACTTCCTCTCGGACCCACAATATTCCCGACGGCGGGACACCCCTCCCCAACGAGGGGCTTCTATCTGAGAGGATAGCATTATGACGAAGCCTGCCAAGCCGGACGTGCGTCCGGCGAATACCCATTTTTCTTCTGGCCCCTGCGCGAAGCGCCCTGGTTGGACGCTCGACGCTCTCTCCGATGCCGCACTCGGTCGCTCGCACCGAGCCAAGATCGGTAAGACGAAGCTCAAGCAGGCCATTGATCTTACCCGTGAAATTCTTGAAGTGCCGGCCGACTATCGCATCGGTATCGTGCCCGCCTCCGATACCGGTGCCGTCGAAATGGCGCTCTGGTCGCTGCTCGGCGCCCGCGGCGTCGACATGCTCGCGTGGGAAAGCTTCGGTGCCGGTTGGGTGACCGACGTGGTCAAGCAGCTGAGGCTTGCCGATGTTCGCAAGTTCGAAGTCGGCTATGGCGAACTGCCGGATCTCGCCAAGGTCGATTTCGACCGCGATGTCGTCTTCACCTGGAATGGCACGACCTCGGGCGTGCGCGTGCCGAATGCCGATTTCATCCCAGCTGATCGCAAGGGCCTGACGATCTGCGACGCGACCTCCGCCGCCTTTGCTCAGGATCTCGATTTCGCCAAGCTCGACGTCGTCACCTTCTCCTGGCAGAAGGTCTTGGGCGGTGAGGGGGCTCATGGCGTTCTCATTCTTTCGCCGCGCGCAGTCGAACGGCTGCTCACCTATGCACCGGCATGGCCGCTGCCGAAGATCTTCCGCCTGACCAGCGGCGGCAAGCTGATCGAGGGCATCTTTGCCGGCGAGACAATCAACACTCCATCGATGCTCTGCGTCGAAGACTATATCGACGCGCTCCTTTGGGCGAAGTCCGTTGGCGGCCTCAAGGGGCTTATCGCCAGGGCAGACGCCAATGCCGGCGTGATCCATCGGTTCGTCGGCGCGAACGCATGGATTGCCAATCTGGCGACGAAGGCGGAAACGCGATCCAACACGTCCGTCTGCCTCAAGATCGTCGACAAGGACGTGCTCGCCCTCGACGCCGACGGCCAGGCTGCCTTCGCAAAGGGCGTAGTTGCCCTGCTCGAAAGGGAAAGCGTCGCCTACGACATCGGCCACTATCGCGACGCGCCCTCCGGTTTGCGGATCTGGGCCGGTGCCACCATCGAGGCCTCCGACATGGAAGCGTTGATGCCGTGGCTCACCTGGGCTTTCGAGACCCAGAAGGCGACGCTGTCGCAGGCAGCCGCCTGAACCAAGCGATAAGCTTCGCGCGCCAACGAGCGAAGCCATCCCGCATCCTTTCAGAATTGATCCTTAAGGAGGCCTCTCATGGCACCTCGCGTTCTCGTATCCGATGAACTGTCGGAAACCGCCGTCCAGATCTTCCGTGACCGCGGCGTTGAAGTGGATTTCCAGCCGAAGCTCGGCAAGGACAAGGAAAAGCTCGCCGAGATCATCGGCAACTATGACGGTCTCGCCATCCGCTCCGCCACCAAGGTGACGGAAAAGCTGATCGCTTCTGCCACCAATCTCAAGGTGGTCGGCCGTGCCGGCATCGGCGTGGACAATGTCGATATCCCGGCTGCTTCTCGCCGCGGTATCATCGTCATGAACACCCCTTTCGGCAACTCGATCACGACGGCCGAGCATGCGATCGCGCTGATGTTTGCCGTCGCCCGGCAGCTTCCTGCGGCCGACGGTTCCACCCAGGCCGGCAAGTGGGAAAAATCGAAGTTCATGGGCGTCGAGATCACCGGAAAGGTGCTCGGAGTCATCGGCGCCGGCAATATCGGCTCCATCGTCTGCGCCCGGGCCATCGGCCTCAAGATGCATGTCGTCGCCTATGATCCGTTCCTGTCGAAGGAACGCGCCGAGGAGATGGGCGTCGTCAAGGTCGAGCTCGATGAGCTTTTTGCGCGGGCGGATTTCATCACTCTGCACGTGCCGCTGACCGACAAGACCCGCAACATCATCGACGCAGAAGCAATCGCCAAGATGAAGCCAGGCGTGCGCATCATCAACTGCGCGCGTGGCGGCCTGGTCGTTGAAAGCGCGCTGGCGGAGGCGCTGAAGTCCGGTCATGTCGCAGGCGCCGGCTTCGATGTCTTCGAGGTTGAGCCCGCCACCGAAAGCCCGCTTTTCGGCCTGCCGAACGTCGTCTGCACGCCGCATCTCGGCGCTTCCACGACCGAAGCGCAGGAGAACGTGGCATTGCAAGTCGCCGAGCAGATGTCCGACTACCTCGTCAATGGCGCCGTCTCGAACGCCATCAACATGCCGTCGATCACGGCGGAGGAAGCGCCGATCTTGAAGCCCTTCATCCGGCTCGCCGACGTTCTCGGCGCCTTTGTCGGCCAGGTCACGGAAAGCGCGATCAAGGAAATCGAAATCCTGTATGACGGCTCTACGGCGGCCATGAACACCAAGGCGCTGACGAGCGCGGTTCTCGCCGGCCTGATCCGCCCGCAGGTGGCCGACGTCAACATGGTTTCCGCGCCGGTCATGATCAAGGAAAAGGGCGTGATCCTTTCGGAAGTGAAGCGCGATAAATCCGGTGTCTTCGACGGCTATATCAAGCTGACGGTGACGACAGCGAACCAGACCCGTTCGGTCGCCGGTACGGTCTTCTCCGACGGCAAGCCGCGCTTCATCCAGATCAAGGGTATCAATCTCGACGCCGATGTCGGCAAGCACATGGTCTATCTGACCAACACCGACGTCCCCGGCATGATCGGTTTCATCGGCACGACGCTCGGTGACGCCGGCGTCAACATCGCCAACTTCCAACTCGGCCGGGAGAAGGAAGGCGGCGATGCCATCGCGCTGCTCTACGTCGACGGGCCCGTTTCAGAGAAGGTGCTCGACAAACTGCGCGCGAATGCTGCAATCCGCCAGGCGAAGCAACTGGTGTTCAATATCGATTAACCGGGGCCCGCCCGGAAACTCTGCCACAGCGCCGCACGTCTTTGAGATGTGCGGCGCTGTGGCATTTTGATGTGGAGGCGGGTAAAGGGCCAGCACGCCGGCGCCCTTCTTCTCACGGTAGTTTGGGGCGGCCGCGTTCGGCGATGGCAATGCCGCCAAGCACCAGCAGCAATGCCACGAGATGAAAGGGATGAAAGGTCTCGCCGACAAGAAGCACGGAAAGAAGCGTTCCGAAAACCGGGATGGCGTTGATGAACAGGCCGGCGCGATTGGCGCCGATCATTTCCACGCCGCGCACGTAGAGAACCTGCGACATCAGCGACGGGAAGATCGCGGCATAGATTACGATCGCCCAGCCGTTGGCATCGGGCACGATCGCGCTGCCGTTCGAGAATTCCCACACGAGGAGCGGGATGGCACTCAGGAGCGCCCCGAAGGCCGGCGCCGCGATAAAGCTCTGCCAGTGCAGATTCGGCTTCCAGCGCAGAGCAACGGTATAAGCGGCATAGACGATACAGGCGAGAATCATCAGTGCGTCGCCGAAATTGAACTGCAGTTGCAAGAGGCTGGCGACGTCGCCATGCGCGGCGGTGATCAAGACACCGATCAGCGTCACGGTGAAACCGATGATCTGCGCGACCGAGGCCCTCGTGCGAAAGAGAACGAAGTTGAAGAGGAAGATCAGCATCGGAATGCCGGCCTGCAGGATCACGGCGTTGATGGCGCTCGTATATTTCACGGCGGAATAGAGGAACCCATTGAACATCGTGAAGCCGACGGCTCCATAGGCCAGCAATTGCAGCCAGTGCTCACGAATCTTATCCCAGTCGCGACGGATCTGCGGCGTCATCAATGCCAGGATGACGGCAAGCGCGACCGTCCAGCGCAGCGTCGTCAGCATCATCGGGCTGACGTGTCCGACGGCCATTTTGCCCGCGACTGAATTGCCGCCCCAAAAAAGCGAAGTTATTGCGAGATAGAAATAGGCCCTGGCGTTCACGATGCTGCGATCCATGTGGGACGGGGAATGGAGTGCCGGAGAGGCGGGATGGCAGCAGAGATATAGGCGCTAAATCCATCGCTTGTCATGCAAAAAGGGGGCCATGCCGGTTACAACGGGGTCGCTTTCCGCAGGACAACACAGTATAGATGCGCGGGTTTCAGAATGGCGCAATCCCTTGTGCGCGTGCGAACAGGAAGAAAATTATGACGAATGTCGTGGTGGTCGGATCCCAGTGGGGCGACGAAGGCAAAGGCAAGATCGTGGACTGGCTCTCGGAGCGCGCAGACATTGTCGTGCGATTCCAGGGCGGCCACAATGCCGGCCATACCCTGGTGATCGACGGCGTCAGCTACAAGCTGTCCCTGCTTCCCTCCGGCGTCGTTCGTCCCGGCAAGCTCGCCGTCATCGGCAACGGTGTCGTGATTGATCCCCATGCGCTCATTGCGGAAATGGACAAGCTCGCCAATCAGGGCGTGAAGGTCACGCCGGACAATCTGCGCATCGCCGACAATGCGACGCTCATTCTCTCGCTGCACCGGGAGCTCGACGGATTCCGTGAGGACGCTGCCTCGAACAGCGGCACCAAGATCGGCACGACGCGCCGCGGCATCGGCCCGGCCTATGAGGACAAGGTCGGCCGCCGCGCCATTCGCGTCATGGACCTGGCTGACCTCGAGACGTTGCCGGCGAAGGTCGATCGGTTGCTGACGCATCACAACGCGCTGCGCCGCGGGCTGGGCGAGGCGGAGATCAGCCACAAGGCGATCATGGACGAACTCTCCTCCGTCGCAGCCCGTGTGCTGCCGTTCATGGATACGGTCTGGCTGCTGCTCGACAAAGAGCGCCGCAAGGGCGCTCGTATCCTGTTCGAGGGTGCGCAGGGCACGCTGCTCGATATCGATCACGGCACCTATCCCTTCGTCACCTCGTCCAACACGGTTGCCGGCCAGGCCGCTGCCGGTTCCGGCATGGGGCCGGGGTCGCTCGGTTATATCCTCGGCATCACCAAGGCCTACACGACGCGCGTCGGCGAAGGACCGTTTCCGACCGAGCTTAACGATGAGATCGGTCAGTTCCTGGGCGAACGTGGCCATGAATTCGGGACCGTCACGGGGCGCAAGCGCCGCTGCGGCTGGTTCGACGCCGCGCTCGTGCGCCAATCGGTTGCCGCCAACGGCATCACAGGCATTGCGCTCACCAAGCTCGACGTACTCGATGGCCTCGACGAGTTGAAGATTTGTGTCGGTTATACTCTGGATGGACAGGAGATTGACCACCTTCCGGCAAGTCAGGCGCAGCAAGCTTCGGTAAAGCCAGTCTACATTACGCTTGAAGGCTGGAAGGAATCGACGGTTGGTGCCCGCAGTTGGGCCGATCTTCCGGCACAAGCGATTAAGTATGTTCGCCAGGTCGAGGAACTGATCGGCGCGCCGGTTGCACTTCTTTCGACGAGCCCGGAGCGAGACGACACAATACTTGTGACGGATCCTTTTGAGGACTAGTGTCGCGCAACGACAGTCGCGTCGTGATTGCGGGCGCACGCCTGGGAGTATGAGAAAGTTCTGATGGCAGATTTTGTTGCAGTTATTCGCAGGACCGTTGACGGCCTGTCGGAAAACACACCGGAAATGCGAGGCAAAGTTTACGAGAAGGCGCGCAGTGCCGTGCGCCGGCAACTCGAAAACATGAGCCCGCGGCCATCGGACGACATGATCAATCGCCAGCTGAACAAGCTGGAACAGGCAATCGGCGAAGTCGAAAGCGAGTACGCGGAAGCGCTCCCCGCAGTCGCGGAAGCCGAAGCGGTTGAGCCCGGCATAGAAACGGCGATCGAGCAAGAGCCGCCAGCTTCGGTCGAGCCCGAGACTGCCGCGAGCGCGGCTGCAGAACCGGAACAAGCGCCATCGGAAGAGCAGATCGAGGAGCCCGCAAGCGAGGAGCCGAGTGTCGAGCAACCGGTGTCGCAGCCTGCCGTTAGCGCCGGGACCGGGGACGAGGAGCTGCACACTGCGCCAATCGACGAGGCTGGAGCACACGAGCCGATCGCCGCCTCTGGCGACGGCGCTCCGTCCGAACCGGCGCGACAAGCAGAGACCGAAGAGCCCACGGAGGAAGCCGCGGCAGAATGGCCTTCTTCCACCGAGGAGCAGCCGGCCGCGCGCGAACACGAAGCCGAGCAGGCGCCGCCGGTTGAACAGATCGGGGAACCTGAACCGCGCGCAGACGAACTCCACGGCGAGCAGGCTGAGCCACAGCCCTATCATGTGGAGCCTGCGCACTCCGAGGCTCTGTCGAGCGAGGAAGAGCCGAAGAAATCGGCCGCGTCGGAATGGGCCTTGCCAGAGTGGGAGGATACAACTCCGACGGCCAAGGCGGCCGACGCCCAGGTGGCGCCTGACGATACGGCTTCGTCGACACCCGAGCTTTTGGGTATTCATCCAGTGGAGCCGGAAGCGGGCGAGCCCGCGCAACATGCCGGCGAGGCGGAGCCGTCGCGCTCCTGGTCGTTCGACGACAGTGATCCTTTTGCAACGACAAGCGAGAGCAAAAAGGATAAGGCCGCCGAAAACGATATTTCCGAATGGTCGTGGCCGGTGGAAAAAGCGCCTGTGCCAGCGAGCCAGGAAGAGCGTGCCAGCACCGCCTGGGACCACATCGACGACTTGCTGGGCTTTGGAGAGAACAACGAGACGGCGACGGCTGCGAACGAAACGGCCAAGGAGCACGGCCGGGAGCAGCCCCCGGTTTCGGCGCCAGCCCGGCCATCGTCCTACCGCGCGACGCCCAAACCTTCCCGGTTCAATTTCAAGCGGTTGGCGATCGGCGCCGTCATTGCGCTTCTCCTCGGTGGCGGCGGTTATGCCTATTGGCAGAACAGGGAAGCGGGCAACGCCTGGCTTTCGGATCTGATTGCAAAGGTTATGCCGGCAGCGCCGGAGGGCACTGAAACGCCACCGGGGCAGACCGCGCCCACCGGCCAGTCCGGTCAATCAAGCGGGCAAGCCGGTGCGCCTGATGATACGGCGCCAGCCGAGGACAGCTCGACCAAGTTCACCCAGCGTCTGCTCGCCAACGGCTCCGAAGTGGATGACGGTCCAGCCGGCGCGAACGGCACGGAAGTCTCGCAGGAGGGCAAGTCCGTCGCTCCCCAGACGGAGGCAGGGCGGGCGCAACCTGGTGGCGCCGCACCACAGCCGCCGGCGGGAGAGCAAGTTGCTGCAACGACACAGGGCCAGAACCAGGGCCAGAACGCGGGACAGGCGCCTCAGGCGGAGGTTTCCGTCGCCGATGGCGAGAAGATGTTCCTTTACGAGGAGCGGCTCGGCCAGTCGTCGCCGACAGCAATCCCAGGCACCGTCGCGTGGTCGATCAAGGATGAGTCACCGGGCGGCGACGCCAAGCCCGAGCCCGCAATCCAGGCCCAGATCACCGTGCCCGATCGAGGTTTGACCGCCCTGATGACGATCAAGCGCAATGCCGATCCGTCGCTGCCGGCAAGCCACGTAATCGAATTCGTGTTCTCGCTACCGGAGAACTTCGAGGGTGGGGCCATTGACGGTGTCCAGCGCGTTTCGATGAAGCGCACCGAGCAGGACCGCGGTGATCCGCTGATCGCCGTTCCGGCGAAGATCACCGACGATTTCCACATGATCGCGCTTAACGACTTTGCCGAAGCAGTCAGCAACAATACGGAACTGCTTCGCAGCCGCAGCTGGATAGATATTCCGATTACCTACCGGAATGGACGCCGTGCCCTGTTGACGCTGGAGAAGGGGGCGGCTGGCGTCGAAGCTTTCAACAAGGCTATGCAGGCGTGGGGTGCGCTCGGCAATACGGCCGCAAGCAGCCAGTAGCGGGTAACGGGGACACCGATGCAAAAAATCCCGGCGGGGCAACCCGGCCGGGATTTTCGTTTATTCCTGGGCCGCTCGGAAGCCGACCTTACGCGCCTTCAACGACACGGAGGGCGCTGGAGCGCTCAAGCGCTGCCTTGCGGACGGCGTCCTGCACCTTCTCGAATGCACGGACTTCGATCTGCCGGACGCGTTCGCGGCTGATGTCGAACTCCGCCGAGAGATCTTCCAGCGTGACCGGGTCCTCGGCCAGGCGACGGGCCTCGAAGATACGACGCTCGCGATCGTTCAGCACCTTCATCGCACTGGCGAGCAAGGCCCGGCGATTGTCGAGCTCGTCCTGTTCGATCAGGATCTCTTCCTGGTTGTCGTGGTCATCGACAAGCCAATCCTGCCACTGGCCGGAGTCGCCCTCGCTTGCCTTGATCGGCGCGTTCAGTGAGGCATCGCCCGAAAGGCGGCGGTTCATCGAAACGACCTCGTCCTCGCTGACCTTCAGGGTCGTCGCGATTTCCTTCACCTGCTCAGGCTTGAGGTCTCCCTCGTCGAGCGCCTGGATGCGGCCTTTCAGCCGCCGCAGATTGAAGAACAGCCGTTTCTGGTTGGCGGTCGTGCCCATTTTGACGAGCGACCAGGAGCGCAGGATGTATTCCTGGATCGCTGCCTTGATCCACCACATCGCGTAGGTCGCGAGCCGGAAGCCACGATCGGGCTCGAATTTCTTGACGGCCTGCATCAGGCCGACGTTGCCTTCCGACACGACTTCGCCGATCGGCAGGCCATAGCCGCGATAGCCCATCGCGATCTTGGCGACGAGGCGAAGATGGCTCGTTACGAGCTTGTGCGCGGCGCTGCGGTCGTCATGCTCCTGATACCGCTTGGCGAGCATGTACTCTTCCTGCGGTTCGAGCATAGGAAATTTGCGGATTTCGTCGAGATAACGGTTGAGACCGCCCTCTCCAGCGGTAATGGTCGGCAAAGTATTGCGGGCCATGAAGCACCCCCTTTTTGCGTCACCGGCCTCCGGGACGGCAGACCGGGCTGTGGGTCTTCGTCAAGACCCCACAAAGATAGAAGATAAGTACGGCGAAAGCATGATTCAAGGACTCCGGTTTCACGCTCTCGTGAGACCGGGGAAGGGAATATCGCGAGTTGAAGCTCCTATAAGATTGGAATCCGGAACGGGGAATTCAAGGGCTGTTGTATATTTCATTGAACCGCGGCTGCCTTAGGAAACATACAGCAATTCAAAGTGCTACAGGGCCCTTTGCGCGTCTCAAAGGACGTCCAGCGCGTAGCATTACCCTCCGGCGCGCAAGGCCGCAACCAGCGCCTCCATGTCCGACGGCATGGGTGCTTCGAAATGCATCGTTTCGCCCGTCGTCGGATGCTCGAATTGCAGCATGAAGGCGTGCAGCGCCTGCCGGTGAAAGCGGTTGACGACAGCTTTTGCCATCTCGGGCAGCAGATTGGCTTTCGTCCGGAAGGCTGCCCCGTATTCCGGGTCGCCGATCAGCGGGTGGCCGATATGGGCCATGTGGACTCGAATCTGGTGGGTGCGGCCCGTTTCGAGATGACAGGCTACGGTCGAGGCGAGGCAGGTGCCATCCGGCTTTTCGTGGTAACGCTCAACCACTTCATAATGCGTGATGGCTTCGCGCGCGTCGTCGCTCTCCTCGTGCTTGACCGCGCGCTTCGTTCGGTCTGCGGCTCGCCCCAGCGAGGCGTTGATCGTGCCCTTCAATTGCCGGGGGCGCCCCCAGACAACCGCCTGATAGGCGCGCTCGAGCGGTCCGGTGCGCCCGTGGTCGGCAAACTGGTCCGAAAGATGACGGTGGGCGGCATCGTTCTTTGCCACGACCATGACGCCGCTTGTTTCCTTGTCGAGCCGGTGGACGATACCCGGCCGCCTGACACCCCCGATGCCGGAGAGGCTGTCGCCGCAATGGTGGATAAGTGCGTTGACGAGCGTGCCCGTCCAGTTACCGGCACCCGGATGCACGACCAGGCCGGCCGGCTTCACCAGGACGATCAGGTCGTCGTCCTCGTAGAGCACGTCGAGCGGGATCTCTTCGCCCTTCGGTTCGGGGTCCTCGGGCTCAGGCAAGGCAATCTCGAACACGTCGCCGGGATGCACCTTCCGCTTCGGCTCGACGATCGTCCTGCCGTTGATCGAGACGGCGCCTTGCTCGATCAGGCTTTTGATGCGATTGCGGGAAAACTCGCCCGATAGCGCGGCCGTGAGGAAGGCGTCCAGCCTTCCCGCCGCGTCCTCGTTGGCCTTCAGGACTTTCCTATTGCCGGTCGCTTGTTTAAAGGGATCGTTCATTCCGTTTCAATTCCGACAGAAAGCCAGCCATGACTGCATTCGAGCCCGATGAACAGGAAGAAAAGCCGCTTGATCCAGCGATGGAAAACGTCCGTCGCAAGATGGTGCGCCTGCAACTCGTCTCGGCCGGCGTGATGCTTGTCATGCTTATGGCTGTCCTTGGGACGATTGTCTACAAGCTGACCCGCACGAACGGCAGCGCGGAGGCAGCGCCGATGGCGGCCGTGAGCGTGCCGGGCGACGCGCCGGTAAACGCGATCGCTGCGCTGCCGGCCGGATTTTCGGTGAGCAATGTCGCGCTTTCCGGGTCGCAGGTGCTTTTCTATGGCAGCCTGCCGGGCGCCGAGCCGCGTGCGATCGTGTTCGACATTCCCGCCGGACGCATTGTCGCCGACATTACAGTCAGGACCAATTGAACGGCATCGCCATGACGCTGCCCTCCCTCATCCGCATCGATGATCCGTCCGATGCCCGTATAGCCGGGTTCGTCGCAATTAAGGAACGGGATCTCATCGGGCGGCAGGGCCGGTTCATCGCCGAAGGCACGGTCGTGCTCCGCATGCTGGCTGCCGCTCACCGCGCCCGGCGTGGTATCGCCGCCGAGGCGATCCTGCTGCTGGAGAGCCGTGTTGCCGGCCTGACCGAGGTGCTTGCGGAATTCCCGGCCGATATCCCCGTCTATCTGGCGGATGAAAGGGTTTTCGACGCGATTGCCGGCTTCAAACTGCATCGCGGCGTGCTGGCGCTCGGGCGCCGCGATGCGATGCCCGACAGGGACGCGCTTGTTGCCAGCCTTCCGGCTGAAAGCCTCGTCCTCGCCGCCTGCGGAATTTCGAACCACGACAACATGGGCTCGTTGTTTCGCAATGCCGCCGCCTTCGGCGTCGATGCCGTCCTGATGGATGCAACGAGCTGCGATCCTATGTACCGCAAAGCGATCCGGGTGTCCGTCGGATCGGTACTGACGATGCCGTTCGCACGGGAAGGAACCGGGGCTGCGCTGATCGAACGCCTTCAGGTCGCCGGTTTCACAGTCTGGGGGCTGTCGCCCCGCGGCTCGGTCGACATCAGCGATATTCCGCCGGCGTCGCGCACGGCGCTTCTCGTCGGCACCGAAGGCGAGGGGCTGCCGGAGACTATCCTGTCCGCGATCCAGACCGCGCGCATCCGCCAGCGGCGGGGTCTCGACAGCCTCAACGTCGCCATGGCTGCCGGCATAGCACTGCATCAGGTTGCGCTGATCAACGGGCGACTTTGAAGCTCGCGCTTTGCGGCCGGTAGCGCTCACTCTGGAGGCAGGATTTCCTTGGCGCGGCTTGCGAGACTCTTGCGGGTTGGCGTGGCGTCCGTCTCCTCCCCGCCGAGCAGGCTGCGGATCGGCGAGGCCTTGCCTTCGTTCGCTGCCGTCAGCGCAATCATGCCCGCGGCGATATCGGCGATTTCCTGCCGCAGCGCCTCGTCATGCGCGGCGGACTTGGCGTTTATCAGGCGCTCCGAAAGCGCCGTGGCGCGATTGCGCAGGTCTTGGGACAGCCTAGGCGTGTCGGGGTCTCGCATAGCCTTCGCGTGCCGTTCAGCACTCTTGCCATGCGTGGCGTCCGCGGCGGCGGCTTTTTTCGGAACGGAGATGCCAGCGGCGCGAAGGACCTTCGACGCTTCGCGCATCTCATGGTTCAACTCTTTCAGGCGCGCCTTCAGTTTTTCGATCTCCTCCGCCCGCCGCGCGAGCGCATTTTCGCGCTGCGCATTGATGGCGGCATCGCGTGCGACGGCGGCTTCGAGCTGGCGTATTCGGGCCTCGTCCTTGCTGAGCCGCAACTCCATTTCCCTTGCGCGGGCATTCTCGGCCTTGAGATCGCCGCGCAGCGCCTGGCGCTCGTCGTGCAGCGCGGCGAGCCGGCTCTTCAGATGCTCGATCTCGGTTTCGCGTGCGGCAAGGTCTATCCGGAGGTTGTCGATATCGGCTGTATGTTTGTCCACCTTGCCGTTGAGCGTGCGGATCGTGTCGCTCTTGGTGCCGTTGTCCTTTTCGGAAGTCTCGAAGGTTGCCTTCATCTGCTCGAGACGTTGTTCGAGTTGGCGAACCGTGGAACGCATGTCGGCTGCTGCCACGTTCATGTCGGCCAGTTGGGCCTGCAGATCGGCGTTCTCTCCGGCAAGCCTACGCGCCTCGCGGAGAGTATTTTCGTTTTGCAGCATCAGCGTGACGCTCTTGTCACGTTCGCGCCGCAGCGCCTGCTGGACCTTGGCATTTTCCGCAGCATAGGTGGCGCGGACAGCGTCCCTCTGCGCGCGTACCTCCTGGGGGCTGAGCGGCATGGTCGCCTTCAGGCGATCCTCCGCAAAGCGCACGATGCGCCTTTGAATGGCGGGGGCGATCATCAGGCCAATGACAATCGCCGTCAGAAAACCCAGGGCAAAGAGGAGCGCAAATTCAATCACGAGCTGGCCGTTTCAATCAGGACCGGATGCGCTGCCCGCCGTGGAGCCGGGCGCCATCTCAGTGTTTTCTCCCGCAGTAAACATGATGGCTGGAATGCTGCAAGTGCTGCAACAGGAAAGCGCGCCTTTTCAGACGCGCCGAGATTCCAGTAAGACGGAGAGGTGAGGCTAGCTTCGAGAAGGCCCGGTCAGCGGTCTGCCGGAACAAGCTGCCGCCCGAAAAGTCTCAGAAGGGATTCCACGTCGGCTGCTGCGTCAGCTTGAGGTAGCCGACATTGAGGCCGAGCCTTGCGCCGATGCCGGTTCGGATCGGCACAACGACAACCTGATCGTCCGTCAATACGGTCATGCCGACGCCGGCGACGACGTAGGCCGAGCCGGAGACGCCGCCGAAGCGCTTGTAGAGGGCCGGAACGCTGGGGAGGTTGTAGACGAGCATCATGGCGCGGCTGCCTTGGCCGCCCCAATCGAGCCCGAGCGAGGGCCCCTGCCAGAAGACCGTGTGCTGCCCTACGTTCTTGGTATAGAGCTCGCCCTCGCCGTAGGTGAGACCGGCGATGAAGGCACCGGAGCCTTCCTGTCCGAGAATGTAGCCATTCGGCAGGCCGTAGCGCTCGAAGGCACGCTCGACGACCTTGGCAAGTCCGCCCGAGGTCTCCCCGAAGAAGCTGTGGCCCGCATCGACGATTTCCTGCATCGTGTACTGGCTGTTGTTCGGGGACTGGGCGTGGGCGGCAGACATGGCGCCGGCTATCAGCATCATCGTCAGGATAGCGCGGACAACCGCTGTGGTTGCCTTCATGAACGGCTGCATCGTTTCCTCCGTCAGGCACGAAAGTGACCTGCGCCGGCTGTCATGGCCGGTATTTGCATCGGTTGCGCGTCCGGCGCGGGTCTTGTCCATTTCCAGGGGCGGGCGCGGAAAAGTGTGGAAACTGGTTCCGGCCGCGCATCCTCCAGCGATTCGCGCTGAATTCGGGATGCTCCAGCAATTTGAACCGATCATCTTAACAATCGGTTTACCAAATGTGATGTCATTATGGCCTATTGATTACCGGCCGCGCCCGCGCGATTCATGGCCCATGCCATGGTCGTGCGGAAGCTTTGGTTGCGGGACAAGAAGGTGCGGCGGCGGCGCCGGTAGACGAATAGCGAACAAGGAAGAATGATGGCAAAGAATCCGAACCTGACACTGACGGGACCCGATCTGGCCGCACTGCTCTGCAGTCGGGTTTGCCACGACATCATCTCGCCGGTCGGCGCCATCAACAACGGCCTCGAGCTCCTGGACGAGGGGGGAGCTGATGCCGACGCGATGGACCTGATCCGCACCAGTGCCCTCAACGCCTCCGTCCGACTGAAGTTCGCGCGCCTTGCTTTTGGTGCCTCCGGCTCGGTTGGCGCGTCGATCGACACGGGAGAAGCCGAAAAAGCGGCAAAGGATTTCGCCGCCGCGGAAAAGAAGACCGAGATCAATTGGAACGGCCCGCGCGCGATCATCGCCAAGAACCGCGTCAAGCTCCTCCTCAATCTGTTCCTGATCGCCTATGGCTCGATCCCGCGCGGCGGTTCAATCGATGTGACGCTGGAAAATCCCGAATTCGACGCGTCCTTCACGCTTGTCGCCAAGGGGCGGTTGATGCGGGTCAACCCGAAACTCATGGAACTGCTCTCAGGCAGCCCGGAAGAGTCTGTCGACGCACATTCGATCCAGCCCTACTACACCGTGCTGCTGGGCGAGGAGGCGGGAATGACGATCGATGTCGTTTCGACCGGCGAGGAGATTGTATTCACGGCGAAGTCCGAGGCCGCCTAGCGGCATACTCTTCGTCCCGTCTCCAGGCGATGTACACCGGTACAGAACCGACCCTTCGGCGTCAGTTTGCCGGAGGGTTTTTCATATCCGGCATTGGTTGCGCTCGTCTCTTGCGAACGTGGTGAGCTTCTCGCCAATATATTAGGTGACCGTCGTAACGGTTTCTTTGCCAAATCTGTATAGGATTTGTTTCGTGGATACGGCTGCGCGTGCGAGTAGAGCGTAAAGGAGTTTGGCGATGCGGCGCTTGATGATTGCTGATGGCTCGGATGCTGTCAGGAAAGTTGGAAAGCGCATCCTTTCGGGCATGGGATTTCTGGTACTCGAGGCGCCGAGCAGCCTTGACGCGCTGGTGCGCTGCGAAGCCGAGTTGCCAAACATTCTGATCGTCGACGCGGCGCTGGATGGGGCGCTTGATCTGATTGCCAATATCCGGCACTTGCCGAATGGGACGTCGGTACGCATCTACTATTGCGTTGTCGAGGCGGACCTGAAGAAGATGATGGCAGGGAAGCGCGCCGGTGCCGATGACTTCCTGTTGAAGCCCTTCGACCGCAAGATTCTCACGAGCGTCTTTGCCAGCCAGTCGATGGCCGCCTGACGGACGTTTACAGCGCCGCGCGTCTTTTGAGACGCGCAAAGATCCGCTGAAGCACTCTGAATCGCTGCATCATGATCTACACGGGCCGAGGCAATTCCTCGGCCATTTTTTTGCGCGCGCGGCACAACCAATTTCGATTCGACGGGAGAAACGACGGCGCCGCCGTCCTTTCTTGCAGCTGCGACCCCCGTGAAGGCCGCCCCAAAGAAAAACCCGCCCGAGAGGCGGGCGGGTTCTTCGATCGGGTGATAGCTGTTCGAGCGGACGAGGAAATGCGGGTCTCGACCGCGATGCTGCCGAAATCAGGCCGTTTCCAGGTAGTCGTTGCCATCCGGCTCGCGCAGCACGTAGCCGCGTCCCCAGACAGTCTCGATATAGTTGGCGCCACCGGCGGCGTTTGCGAGCTTCTTGCGTAGCTTGCAGATGAAGACGTCGATGATCTTCAGTTCCGGCTCGTCCATGCCGCCGTAGAGGTGGTTGAGGAACATTTCCTTGGTAAGCGTCGTCCCCTTGCGCAGCGAGAGGAGCTCAAGCATCTGATATTCCTTGCCGGTCAGATGCACGCGCTGGCCGCCGACTTCCACAGTCTTGGCGTCGAGATTGACGATCAGCTCGCCGGTCGAGATGACCGACTGGGCGTGGCCCTTGGAGCGACGGACGATCGCGTGGATGCGCGCGACCAGTTCGTCCTTGTGGAAAGGCTTGGTCATGTAGTCGTCGGCGCCGAAGCCCAGACCGCGCACCTTGTCTTCGATGCCCGCCATGCCCGACAGGATGAGGATCGGGGTTTTCACCTTCGACAGGCGCAGCGTCCTCAGGACCTCGTAGCCGGACATGTCCGGAAGGTTCAGGTCGAGAAGGATGATATCGTAGTCATAAAGCTTGCCGAGATCGACGCCTTCTTCACCGAGATCGGTCGTATAAACGTTGAAACTCTCGGACTTAAGCATGAGCTCAATGCTTTGAGCTGTCGCGCTATCGTCTTCGATCAGTAGAACCCGCATTTTTTTCCCCTTTTCCGCCGCCCAAGGTCGTCCGTGGCCCCCTTACGCGATACGGATCCAGTCGTTGCCTGATTTGGAGGCTGCCACCAAATGGTTAACAAATTCTGATTCACTCTGGCAAGGTGTATCGAGATTGTTAAATATTTTTAGCAGTCTCCTGATTCCAAAGGTGAATCTCAAATGACACTTCTCATGCAGTACATGAGGAAACGCCGCTATCTGACTCTTCCGACTCGGTAATGGTGAAGTGCCACATTTCGTGCTTCAGCATTTACGGAGCCTTAAATCATCACACCTATGATTAACGATGCCCGTAAACGAAAGGTTACCAGCGGTAGGCCTTTGTTAAGCTCGCTTCGATTTTTTGTTTCCGGCCACCACGGGGCCGGCACGACGGGTCAGGATCAGTAACCGGGGTCTCGCTATCCACGGGAGTATTGCGTATGAAAACACGTGAGAGCCTTGTCCGTCTGAAGGAGTTTCAGGTCCGGGAGAAGCAGCGTCAGTTGAGCCAGCTTCAGATGATGATGGCTGAATTCGAGCGAATGACCAAGGATCTGGAAAGTCAGATAGTATTCGAAGAGAAGAAATCGGGAATTTCCGATCCCGCGCATTTTGCCTATCCCACCTTTGCAAAGGCCGCCCGCCAAAGAGCCGACAATCTCCAGGTATCGATTCGCGAGCTCAAGGCGCAGCAGGATGCGGCCGAACTTGCGCTCGAGGAGGTCCAGGCCGAATACGCGAAAGCGGCGGCGCTCGAGGAACGAGACACCGGCGCCCGCATGCGCGCCTGATCGAACGGCAACGCTTTCGCCTCCGGCTTGACCGGATGGTCGTTTGTTACAGCCTGAAGAGAACCCGCCTCGCATGTCCAGATGCAGGCGGGTCAAGGCGTGGCTTGGATGAGCTTTTCGTCGAAATGGAAAGAGGAGCCTGCCAGATGCCGCTCGCGCAGGCCCGTCTACGCTTGGATCACGTCCTGCCAATCCGGGTGGCGCATGGCTTGCGCGCGCATGAAGGGGCAGAGCGGGATGATCTTCCAGCCACCTTTTCGAGCTTCCTCGACCGCGTGCTTTGCGAGCGCCTGCCCCACACCCTTGCCGCGCAACTCGTCCGGCACCAGCGTGTGATCGATGATGATCAGTCTCGGCGAAGACCGGGAATAGGTCATCTCGCCGGTATAGCCCTCCACGGCCACCGAGTAGCGGCCCTTCGAATTGTTTTCCTCGTGGACGATTTCCATTGATCCTCTTCGCTCCGCGTCTGTTGCTAACGGCGGCGATGCTACAGCATATTTTCTGAGATCGGAATCGAACGCGGTTCAAGGGGGGCGGGCGATCCCCTGCGCTACCGTCCTTTGCGCGTCCGATGCGACGCTCGGCGCTGCGGCGGCATCATCCGCTCGAAACAACACCGGCGGCTGCGGGCAGGTCCCGAGCCGCCGGTATCGAACTATGGCCCTGTCGGGTGAAATCAGTGGCGATACTGCTGAATGCGCGTGGTCCGCAGCCCGGCGAGGCCGTGGTCATTGATCGAGGACTGCCAGGAAAGGAATTCCTCGACGGTCAGCGTGTACCGTTCGCATGCCTCTTCAAGGCTCAAAAGGCCACCGCGCACGGCGGCGACGACTTCAGCCTTCCGGCGGATAACCCAGCGCCGGGTGTTCGCCGGCGGGAGATCCGCAATCGTCAGAGGGCTGCCATCGGGGCCGATGACATACTTTACGCGTGGTCGCATCATTTCGGTCATGGGACTCTCTACACAAACTCAAGACCATATGAACGCGACCTTAGCCTGCCACATTTAACATTTGCCTAAGCGGCAGGTAACAATTTGCTCATAATTTGAGACACTTCGAGGCCGGTGCAGCGATCCCGCCGCGATCCAAAGATCAGGGCAGGGCGCATCATCCCCTTTGCTCCGTCATTGCTGTGCTTAGCTTGGAAAACCCAGGATTCGCGCGGTTTTCACATGGGAGCCATGCAATTACCACATTTCACTTCGACTAAAATTTTTGATAGCGAGGCGTCCATCAAAGAATGAGCGTTCGCGTGTACGCTCCCGGAACTATCTCAGGGATACAACTTGTTTCTTGAACGCCCGCGTTGCTTGCACGGCAGCGGAGCGGGTCCGGGTTGTATTTCGGCTGCATTCCAAAGATGCCCGGTTGTAAGGAAGCATTCAATTTCGGCCAGGTGCGCTGGCAACGTGGTGACAAGGTATGAAGGAATCGAGTGAACCGGCCTTGCCGCGCGAGGCTGACGTGGAGATGTTTTTCGAGTTTGATCCGGCATCGGTGCGCACCGAATACGAGCTTCTGCATCTGATGCGGCGACTGATTGCGCGCTACCGCTTTCAACGCTTCCTGATCGCGCGGCTGCCGCTCGCCGAACAGCAGCGGTTTTCCGAAAGCCTCGTGCTCAGCAATTGGCCGGCCGAGCTGGTTCGCCAGTACGATGCCTCCGGAGCCTTTCATGCGAGCGTCCTTGTCGAACGACTGCGCCAGACGAAGCTGCCGCTCGCTGGCGGCGCGGAGCTTTTGGACGCGGCACGCGCGGACAGAGGAGAAATGTCCGTCCGCCGCCTCGAGGCCGATCCCGACATGGCGCGTCATTTTGCCTTGCTGCTGCATACGACCTACGGGGAACCTTACGTCGTCATGCTTTCGGGCGCTCGGGAGGAGCCGGTCGGTGCCGAATGCGCGATGCTCTATCTGACGCTCGTGCAACTTTTCGAGTGCCTTGAACGCACCTTTGATACGGGGAGCACCGTGCGTGAAAAGTTGTCCGGCCGCGAGATCGAGTGCCTGCGCTGGGCGGCGGCCGGCAAGAGCAGCGACGAGATCGCCATCATCCTCGGCATTTCCGCCTATACGGTCAGCAGCTATTTCAAGAGCGCGACCCGCAAGCTCGATGCCGTCAACCGCATGCAGGCGATCGCCCGGGCGATGCGGATGAAGCTGATCTGACGCGTCGTTCGCCCGCCTCCGCCCCAAACCTCCGCCCTTGCCGCAAGGCGGACAAGTTTCTATATGTCGCGGCACAGTAAGCTTTAAAAAATGCCGTCCGGCGCCGCGTTTTGCGGAAGACCCACGGCAAGAGCGTGAAACAGGGCGGCGCAAGCGATCGACGCGTGCGCCGCAATGCTGGATTGGATCCCGTGAACAGTCTCGATTTTGACCGCAAGCCCGAAGATACGCGCGTCGTCGTCGCCATGTCCGGCGGCGTCGATTCCTCCGTCGTGGCGGGGCTGCTCAAACGCGAGGGCTATGACGTACTCGGCATCACGCTGCAGCTCTATGATCACGGTGCGGCGGTGCACCGCGCCGGCTCCTGCTGTGCCGGCCAGGACATCGACGATGCGCGGCGCGTCTGCGAGACGCTCGGCATTCCGCATTATGTGCTGGACTATGAGGCGCGCTTCCGCGAGACGGTGATCAACCCCTTCGCAGAAAGCTACATTGCCGGCGAGACGCCGATCCCCTGCGTTGCCTGCAACCAGACGGTCAAGTTCGCCGACCTGCTTGCGACTGCCAAGGAACTCGGTGCCGATGCGCTCGCCACCGGCCACTATATCCGTTCCCGGCCGAGCCCAAACCCGCGTTACGCGGGTCAGCGCGCTCTCTATCGGCCGACGGACGCCGAGCGGGACCAGAGCTATTTCCTGTTCGCCACCACGCAGGAACAGATCGACTACCTGCGCTTTCCCCTGGGCGGCCTTTCCAAGACCGAGACGCGGGCGCTTGCCGAAGACATGGGCTTGATCGTCGCCAAGAAGGCCGACAGCCAGGACATCTGCTTCGTGCCTCAGGGCAAATACAGCGACATCGTTTCGAAGCTGAAGCCGAACGCGGCGCTTGCCGGCGAGATCGTCCATCTCGATGGCCGCGTGCTCGGCAGCCATGATGGCATCCTGCACTATACGATCGGCCAGCGGCGCGGCATCGGGGTCGCCACCGGCGAGCCACTTTACGTCGTTTATCTCGACGCCCGCTCGCGCCGCGTCATCGTCGGCCCGAAGGAAGCGCTGGAGACGCGCCGCGTCTATCTGCGCGACGTCAACTGGCTGGGTGACGAGGAAGTCGAGCAGGCGGCCGCCCGCGGCTTCGACTGCTTCGCCAAGGTGCGCTCCACCCGCCAGCCGATGCCCGCGGTCCTAAGAAGCGACGCTGAAGGCTTTTATGTCGAGCTTGCCGAAGGGGAGGCAGGCGTCGCGCCCGGCCAGGCCTGCGCACTCTATTCCGGCACCGGCGAAGACGCCCGCGTCTATGGCGGCGGCTTCATTCGCAAATCCGAGCGCGAGCCCGGCGCGGAAGCGGCACTCAAGGAGCTTTTGCAGGCGCCGGCGGCGGCTTGAGAAGGCGTGGCCACGAACGTCAGGAAAAGTTCACATTTTCCCGCAGACTTTGCTTGACACTAGCCGGAACAGCACCTTATAAGCCGCCCGTCCAGCCGAGACGGGCTTCCTAGAGGAAGCTTCACGGCACCGGCGGCGGAGTAGCTCAGTAGGTTAGAGCAGAGGAATCATAATCCTTGTGTCGGGGGTTCGAATCCCTCCTCCGCTACCAACAGAACAGTGTGTGTCCAGCCCGAAGACATAGGTAACAGTTTGTACCTAAGACATGGGTGACAACCTCGTGCCGAACGGGTTGTCGATGGTTTGCAAGGTCCTCTGCTCCAGGTCGATATATCCCAAATCATAATGCAT
>NZ_JADYVD010000069.1 GCF_020193575.1 Ensifer sp. IC4062 | reverse complement strand
AGGTTCCGTGCTGCCAAATCGTCAGTCCCTGGCGGTCTTCGTGCAGCAATCCCAGCCAGCACAAGGGGCGAATGACATCGCAGCGGAGCGCCGACCTTTCCGCCCAGGTTTCGACAGTCATTTCTGCTGGCTCCGGGTACGATTCGCTCGGGTATAGCTCGTTCGCCAGTTCGTCCAACGAACAGCCCGTTTCTGCTTTCATATTGATAAGATTGAGAAAGATGTGCCACCAATGCATCCGATTGCGGACAGCCTCCTGCGTCTGCCCGTGGTGAATATAGGCATAAAGGTAATCCGTCGCGCTCAGATCGAAGAAGGCCTGCGGTTTCGCGAGAAAGTCTCGGCCGCGTTTGGTTGGTACCAGTACGTCCTTTCGCCGCCGCAGAAGCCGCAAGTACTTGAGCATGTCACGGACGACCAAAAGCGGCGGCATATCGGCTTAGTTGAGAACCTTGTTGATGCTGTATAAGTCGTCCGACGTGTAGCCGGGCCAATCGAAGTGAACAGCGGTCCAGTGGACGAACTTGCGGTTCATCGCCCCCGACGCGGTCAGACCGATGCCTCCCTGGGTCTCGGCGTAGGAAACAGTCATGGCCATGCCGCGAAGCAGTGGCGACAAAGCGGCTACATCGACGTCACCCATCAGCTTGATTTCCGGAAGCATCGCGAGATCCTGGCCCTGCACATTCAGCTACCTGCAACGTCTACCAGGAACGCACCAATTGGAACTGAGAAAGCTAAAGCCGAAGGGTGCCCTTCACCCGCCCCCTCCCTTCCCTTGCAGCCCGGCCCAGCCGGTCTGGTCGGGGGCTTGCCTCAGCGCGTGACATTTTAACTTTGCTCAGCGGCGGACATTTCAACATGGCTGCCATATCTTGTGTAGCCGGCCGGATGCGAAAGACCGGTGGAATAGCCGAGGTCGCGGACTGCCTCCCGTCGGCCGTTGTCATCAGCTTTTTAACACCCGACCCTAGAGTACCCGGAAAATCTAAACACGATTGAGGACACAGGCATGGATATCTATCAGCAAATCTGGGATGCCGACCAAAGCGGCAATGGCATAAAACCTATTCTGGCCGGGGCGGACGCATCGCCGGAAACGGGCTACGTTCGTGTGGTCAACACCGGCGGTGGCGGCATTGCCGCCGGCGACCTCAAGGTCCTTTCTGAGGTGAAGATACCGAACCACAAGAAAACGACCTACAATCTCGTTCGCGCACTGTTCGATAATTACGCTCTCGACGAACGGGCAGCGGAGGTCGAGACCCCGGAGGAGCGCGCTGAAGTGCACGAGCTTCTCGAAGCCGTCATCGACACCGCACCGATGCAAGTGGCGCGGGCCTATATCTCGGAGGAAACCGGCACACCCGTCTCGCGCGACCGCTGGTATGCGACGCTCACCCAACAATGGTTTCGTCGCTTTTCGCAGAGCGGCGACCGCGATCTCTCCGGCTTCGAGCACGTCTTCGTCGGCGAGCAGGAAGGCCCGAAGGTCCAAGGCTATCACTTCTGGTACAAGTACCACCTCGATGACGGGCTCGCCTCTGAGATCGATCGCAATCGCTTCCCCGGATTTCAGAACGACCGCATTCTCTACCTGCGTGGCCACTATAAGGATGGACAGGAGCAGTTCCCGGAATCCGTGACGATCTCCTACCGCTGGGATGCACCCGATTATGACGCCGGCAAGACCCGGCCGCTGACGAAGCCTATCGGCGGCTTCTTCGTCGGCTGCAGCGTCGAAGGCCTGATGGCCATGGGTGCGATCCGCGCCCATCGCGGCGCCCGCGCGCCAAAGGAAGCCGTGATCAACGGTGCACGCTACGACATGAAGCTGTTCCTCGATCAAAGCCAGCGTTTCGTTCGCACATTCTACCCTGTCTATCTCGGCCCGGCCGGGAACCAGCCGACGGGCGGCGCTACACCCGGCGGTTCCGAAGGCCAAACGCCGGGTGTCGTCAGTGGATCGGTCAAGATCGTAGCCGCGCTGATCAATCCGATGGGGCGCGACGATGGCGAGGAGACGGTGACCCTCGTCAATACCGGGATCGACACGGTCTCGCTCGACGGTTGGTTCCTCGTCGACAAAATGCGCAATCGCTTCGGCATCAAGGATGTCACGCTCGCGCCTGGCATGGCGAGCACCATTTTGCTGCCGCGCCATTCCGTCCAACTGTCCAACAAGGGCGGCGAAATACGTCTCGTCAACCGAGTGGGTTCAACAAGCCATCTCGTTACTTACAGCAAGGCGCAGGCTGATCGTCAGGGCGAGACCATCATTTTCTAGGCCACAGGGGCGGGAGTTAACGCGATCGCAAGATGCGCAACGCTGCAAACGAGTCTAGCTGCAGCGCAGACGCCGACGGCGTCTGCACTCACATCCGCCACAGTAAATAGCAGGCGGTTTGCAGGCAGGCGCCGTTCGCCGGATGCAAATACACCAATGTCAGTTCATGCGCCCGCAGAAACTGGAACGCATCGGGTAGCTGCGCGAACTTGTGCCTCGCTCAGTTCGAAGCCAGGTCTGAAGCTCATCAACGAGCGGACGGCTATCCTTCTGATGTCGTTGCAGCCGCTCGTTGGCTAAAAGACCGTTAATGTCGCGCTCGATGTCGAACAGCGCGTCAATGCCCTTGACCGCCTCCAGTGCCACCGGCGATATCGCGGCAGCATTCTTTCCGCGTTTGGCGTTGCTGGCGATGTCGGCAAGCACGAAGAACTTGCGCCGCGAATGATGGCATGGACGCCCCCTTCCGCCGGAGCCCGGCGAGGAGGAAGATGGTGGCGCTTCAATCAGAGGGTTCATTATGGAAGCTCGCGTCAGTGTTGTTGGTCTCGATATCGCAAAATCTGTTTTTCAGGCTCACCCTGCTGACAATTTCGGTCGGCCGGTGATCCGCCTCCTGCCGGCGCAGTACGTCAAACCATATGTCAAGTAACGGAGAGGTGAGCATTATGCAGAGCGTTTTTAGCTTGGCGGGCGGAAACGCCGACAACCAGGCGATCTGCGCGTTCCTTCGCATTATGGCCCCCTGAGGATTAGGCCGTGGACTCGTTATGACGGAGAGTGAGACGGACACAAGCCAGCTTTGCCATAGCGAGGAAATTCGTGCCCAACTTGTCATATCGAGTTGCGATCCGTCGATAACATTTGAGCTTACTAAAGAACCGCTCGATGAGATTTCGCTTTCTGTAGAGCCAAGGGCTGAAGACGACTACGGTTGGATTTTGGCGGGATGTTTGCCCAAGATCGTTTCGTTCTCACTTCTGCGCGGAGCCAATCAGCGTCGTAGGCTTTGTCAGCAAGAAGCATGCCGCCCGGGGATAGATCATTAAGTAGCTTGCTCGCTGCCGTTAGGTCGTGGCGTGACCAGGCGTGATGGCAATCTTGATTGGCAGCCCCTTGCCATCAGTGGCGGCATGGATTTTGGTCGTGAGGCCACCCCGGCTTCGTCCAAGGCAACGATCCGGATGTTCCGTCTTTAGCGTGGCCGCAAGATGATGCACGCGAACGGAAGTGCCATCGATCATCGTGATACTATCATCCGATGGGCTCGTTACGGCATCCATCAACTTGTCCCAAACTCCAGCCACCGTCCAGCGCCTAAAGCGATTATAGCAAGTCGTGTATGGTCCATATCGTTCAGGGACATCACGCCAAGGGCTCCAGATCGGAGAACCCAAAGATGCCGTTCAACACGCGACGATCATCAACTCGTGGCACGCCTCGCGGCTTGTTGGGTAGAAGTGGTTCGATCAAGCCCCACTCGAAGTCAGTCAAATCATATCGACTCATGCCAGGTTGTGAACCAAACTCCATGACAATTCAAAACCCACCAATGGGCGCGACCCTAGCGACACCGATCCTCACGGTGTAAGCATGCCTTATGCAGGGCTCGATTTATGAATTTGTGAAGCAAAAGCTGATTACCCATGGCGTTGATCGAACGCCAGACGGACTCGTGACAATTGAGAATAAGCACCTATTTTTGGGCTTCGTTCGTCTTGAGCGCGCGGTAAGAACAGCTGATTTTGATGCAATGCAATATGCAGTAAATGCAATAGACAAACGTGCTCGCTTATTAGGAAAGCGACACATTATTGTATTTGCATACATGTATCTCTACTTTTTCGACGGAACCCCGAAAAGGACTTTTGCAGAAATTACAAAAGACGATGGGAGTGTCTTGAGGTCGGTCGAGTACCGACGCGCTGTCACGCCAGACGAACGACTGATCGCCGATTGGGTCGCCTATGTTTTGAGCGGTATGGAGATAGTCTTCTTCGAGCAGTTTACGCCTCGAAGGTCTGAATTCGCAGGCCTAACCACGATGATCGCTTTCACCGCTTTTCATTCACCATGTGTTTATGGGTTCACGGCTTAGTCAAAACGAACAAGAATGATGCTGCTGATGCTGAAGCATCTGCGAGGCAGTCACCCGCCCAACAATGCGCTTTGTTCCCATCAAGGAGGAGATGCAGCAGGAGGTTTGGTAATTCACCGGGTTCGTGAGATGCTCATTCGCCAGCGCACCCAATTGATCAACGGAATCCGAGGACATCTGGCGGAGTTCGGCATCATCGGCCCCGATCGGTCACACAAAATCGGTCTCTTGACCACGTTGATAGAAGACCCCAATTGCGATGAGCTTCCGGCAGTCGCTCGGCATGCGTTGCAATACCTTGTGAACCAGCTTCGCGAAATCAGTGCCAAACTTTTCAAGATCGGTCGCGACTTGATTGCCGTCGCGAGGAACAGCAATGCCTGCCGGCGCTTGATGAGTATTCCCGGCGTTGGTGTCATCACCGCCACCGCATTGGTTTCCTCGATGAGAGAACCTACCGACTTCAAATCGGGCCGCCATTTCGCGGCCTGGCTTGGCCTGGTGCCGAAGCAGCGATCCAGTGGGGGGCGAGCCCGCTTGTTCGGCATCAGCAAACGCGGCGATCGCTATCTGCGTACACTGATGATCCCCGGCGCTCGCGCCGCTTTAAGCCGGGCTGGCGGCAAGCAGGACCCACGAAGCCTCTGGCTCGGCAAGATGCGGCAACGGCGGCATCCGAACGTCGCGGCGGTTGCGCTTGCCAACAAGAATGCACGGATCGTGTGGGCCATGCTCTCGGGCGACACGGCTTACGAACCCGCGCTGTCGGTGAAGGCGGCCTGAAACGAAGCGGCCGATAAGGAAAGGAGGTCCCACCCCGGCAATTGCAGCAAATGGCAGGAGATGGCGAAACGGTCACCCCGTCGCTTCCCGAACCTGATCTGTGGACCGGCATGGCGTTAGCCAATGTTATGGGGGCTTTGAGGTGGAAGCGGGCGAAAACCCATAGAGGCTCGCGGCGAAGACGTTGTCCAGCCGCATCACGAAGCCGGATATACGTCAGCAGTTGTGACCATCGATCCTGATCCAGCCGGCTGTTGCAATCGGGCGGGGTCCATAGATAGATGCGCACAGCGCCTGCGTCAGCGGAACAGGATCGCGATCCACCTCTGCGCCAAGCTAAGGCGACCGACATACCTTGCGTTGACTTACTGTCGGCTTGTCTCGTGCGCGACATGGTGATGTTCGGCCAGGGCGTGCCGGGCTCAGTTAAGACACTGAATGATGTGCAGTGCAGTTTATCTGAGGCGCTCTCTGCGCAGTTGGTACGATTCTTGCTGCCCTAGTTGTGCGGCGGCACACGCCGGCATGCCCTTCCATCCCCTAGAGGAGTGCCACCATGTCCGAACAACCCTTGCCGACGCTGCCGATGTGGCGGGTCGATCACATCGAGCCCTCGCCCACGATGTTGGCGCTACGCGCCAACGGTCCGATCCACCGCGTGCGCTTCCCGTCCGGGCACGAAGGCTGGTGGGTGACAGGCTACGACGAGGCGAAGGCGGTGCTGTCCGACGCGGCGTTCCGGCCCGCGGGAATGCCACCGGCGGCATTCACCCCGGATTGTGTGCTTCTCGGTTCGCCGGGGTGGCTGGTCTCGCACGAGGGGGGCGAGCATGCCCGGTTACGCACGATCGTGGCGCCGGCCTTCAGCGAGCGCAGGGTGAAGCTGCTCGCGCAGCAAGTCGAGGTGATCGCAGCGCAGTTGTTCGAGACGCTGGCGGCCCAGCCCCAGCCCGCCGACCTGCGGCGCCACCTCTCCTTTCCGCTTCCGGCCATGGTCATCAGCGCGCTGATGGGCGTGCTCTACGAGGATCACGCTTTTTTCGCCGGCCTGTCCGACGAGGTGATGACGCACCAGCATGAAAGCGGCCCGCGCAGCGCGTCGCGCCGGGCCTGGAAAGAACTGCGCGCCTACATTCGCGGCAAGATGCGGAACAAGCGCCAGGATCCGGGCGACAACCTGCTGACGGATCTGCTCGCCGCGGTCGACCAGGACAAGGCGACCGAGGAAGAGGCGGTCGGCCTGGCGGCGGGCATTCTGGTGGCGGGGCACGAGAGCACCGTCGCGCAGATCGAATTCGGCCTGCTGGCCATGTTCCGCCATCCGCAACAGCGCGAGCGCCTGGTCGGCGATCTGACTCTGGTCAACAAGGCGGTGGAGGAAATCCTGCGCATGTACCCGCCGGGCGCGGGCTGGGACGGCATCATGCGCTATCCGAGGACCGACGTGACCATCGCGGGCGTGCATATTCCCGCGGAGAGCAAGGTGCTGGTCGGCCTGCCGGCGACGTCGTTCGATCCGCGCCATTTCGACGACCCGGAAATCTTCGATATCGGACGCGACGAAAACCCGCACCTGGCGTTCTCCCACGGGCCGCACTACTGCATCGGCGTGGCGCTGGCCAGGCTGGAACTCAAGGTGGTGTTCGGTTCGATCTTCCAGCGCTTTCCCGCGCTGCGCCTGGCCGTGTCGCCCGAAGAACTGAAGTTGCGCAAGGAGATCATCACTGGCGGGTTCGAGGAGTTCCCGGTGCTCTGGTGATGCGCGGACGCCGCCGGGAATCGCGATCTACTCAGCAATTTGCTGGCGCGCCTGGCGCGCCGGTCAGATCAGCCAGCCAACAGGTAACCAAGATGGACGTGCAAGAAACCACGGCAGCATGCCGGGACGCCTTCGCGGAACTGGCGTCGCCAGCGTGCATCCACGACCCGTATCCGTTCATGCGATGGTTGCGCGAGCACGATCCGGTGCATCGCGCGGCGTCGGGCCTCTTTCTGTTGAGCCGCCACGCCGACATCTACTGGGCGCTCAAGGCCACGGGCGATGCCTTCCGGGGACCGGTGCCGGGCGAACTGGCGCGCTATTTCCCGCGTGCGGCAACCAGCCTGTCGCTCAATCTGCTGGCGTCCACGCTAGCGATGAAGGAACCACCGGCGCATACGCGCCTGCGCCGGCTGATCTCGCGCGATTTCACCATAAGCCAGATCGACAACCTGCGGCCGAGCATCGCGCGCATCGTCGCAGCGCGCCTGGACGGCATGGCGCCCGCGCTGGAGCGCGGGGAGGCGGTGGACGTGCATCGGGAATTCGCGCTGGCCTTGCCCATGCTGGTCTTCGCCGAACTGTTCGGCATGCCCCAGGACGACATGTTCGGGCTCGCCGCCGGCATCGGCGCCATTCTGGAAGGCCTGGGCCCGCACGCCAGCGATCCCCAGCTCGCCACGGCGGACGCGGCCAGCGCCAGGGTGCAGGCCTACTTCGGCGACCACATACAGCGCAAGCGCACCGATCCCCGCCACGACATCGTGTCGATGCTGGTCGGCGCACACGACGACGATGCCGACACGCTGTCGGATGCGGAGTTGATCAGCATGCTCTGGGGCATGCTGCTGGGCGGCTTCGCCACCACAGCTGCGACCATCGACCATGCGGTCCTGGCGATGCTGGCGTATCCCGAACAGCGGCACTGGCTGCAGGGAGACGCCGTGGGGGTGGAGGCATTCGTCGAAGAAGTCCTGCGCTGCGACGCGCCCGCCATGTTCAGCTCCATTCCGCGTATCGCCCAGCGCGACATCGAACTGGGCGGCGTGGTCATCCCGAAGAACGCGGACGTGCGCGTGCTGATCGCGGCTGGCAATCGCGACCCGGACGCCTTCGCCGATCCCGACCGCTTCGATCCCGCGCGGTTCTACGGCACCAGTCCTGGCATGTCGACCGACGGGAAGATCATGCTGAGCTTCGGCCACGGCATCCACTTCTGCCTCGGTGCGCAACTGGCCCGGGTGCAGTTGGCCGAGAGCCTGCCGCGGATCCAGGCGCGCTTCCCCACGCTGGCATTGGCCGAGCAGCCGACCCGGGAGCCCTCCGCGTTCCTTAGGACGTTCCGCGCGCTGCCGGTGCGGCTGCATGCAAAGGGGGGCTGAGATGCGCGTCGTGGTCGACCAGGATCTGTGCGGAACCACCGGGCAGTGCGTGCTGACGCTGCCGGGCACATTTCGCCAGCGCGAACCGGACGGAGTGGCCGAAGTGTGCGTGGCGACGGTCCCGCGGACGTTGCACGCCGCCGTGCGGCTCGCGGCCAGCCAGTGCCCAGTCGCCGCCATTCGGGTCATCGAAAGCGACGCTGGCGATGACGAGCGCGCCGGCGCCGACCCTGCGCCTTGTCCGGCGGAGGCCGAGCGGCATGCCGCGAAAGACCAACGCAACACAGGAGGACACGATGGGACGGTTTGAAGGAAAGGTGGCCGTGGTGACCGGCGCCGGCGCCGGCATCGGCAAGGCATGCGCCCTCGCCATCGCGCGCGAGGGCGGCAGAGTGGTGGTGGCCGACATTGATGGCTCGGCGGCCATCGCCTGCACCGAGCAGATCGCGGCCGAAGCGGGCCGCGCGCTGGCCCTAGCCATCGATATCGCCGATGCGCAGGCGGTGGCAGCGCTATTCGAGACGGCGGAGCGGCACTTCGGTGGGGTCGACCTGCTGGTGAACAACGCGAGCGCCATGCATCTGACCCCGCGCGACCGCGCGATCCTCGACCTGGACCTGGCGGTCTGGGATCAGACCATGGCGACCAATCTGCGCGGCACGCTGCTCTGCTGCCGGCAGGCCATCCCACGGATGATCGCCCGCGGCGGTGGCGCGATCGTCAACATGTCGTCGTGCCAGGGGCTCAGCGGTGACACCGCGCAGACGTCCTACGCCGCGTCGAAGGCGGCGATGAACATGCTGTCGGCCTCGCTCGCCACCCAGTACGGTCATGCGCAGATCCGCTGCAACGCGGTTGCGCCGGGTCTGATCATGACCGAGCGTCTCCTCGCCAAGCTGGACGAGTGCATGCAAAGACATCTGCGCCGGCATCAGCTCCTGCCGCGCGTCGGCCGCCCCGAGGACGTCGCCGCGCTGGTGGCGTTCCTGCTCTCCGACGATGCTGCGTTGATCACCGGCCAGGTCGTGTGCATCGACGGCGGCATGCTGGCGCATGTGCCGACGTACGCCGACGGTGGCAACAGCCGCGCCGTGCGGGCCGCCGGCGACACCGCCGAAGCGGTGCACTGCTGATGGACATGCTGCTCAACCCGCTGAACCGTCGGCACCGGCTGCGGTACGACATCCCGGTCGTGCCCGGCGCTTTCCCCCTGGTCGGACATCTTCCCGCCATCGTCTGCGACCTGCCGCGCCTGCTGCGGCGCGCGGAACGGACGCTGGGCAGCCACTTCTGGCTGGATTTCGGCCCCGCCGGACACCTGATGACCTGCGTGGATCCGGATGCGTTCGCACTGCTCCGGCACAAGGACGTGTCCTCGGCGCTGATCGAAGAGATCGCGCCCGAATTGCTTGGCGGAACGTTGGTCGCCCAGGACGGCGGCGCGCACCGGCAGGCGCGCGATGCGATCAAGGCGGCGTTCCTGCCCAAGGGGCTGACCCAGGCGGGCATCGGCGACCTGTTCGCGCCCGTCATCCGGGCGCGGGTGCAGGCGTGGCGCGACCGCGGCGACATAACCATCCTGCGCGAAACCGGCGACCTGATGCTCAAGCTCATCTTCAGCCTCATGGGAATCCCTGCGCAGGACCTGCCGAGATGGCATCGCAAGTACCGGCAACTGCTGCAGTTGATCGTCGCGCCCCCGGTCGACCTGCCCGGACTGCCCTTGCGGCGCGGCCGCGCCGCCCGCGACTGGATCGACGCGCAGTTGCGCCAGTTCGTCCGCGACGCGCGCGTGCATGCCGCGCGCACCGGGTTGATCAACGACATGGTGAATGCCTTCGATCGCAGCGACGATGCGCTCTCCGATGACATCCTGGTCGCCAATATCCGCTTGCTGCTGCTTGCCGGTCACGACACCACCGCCTCGACGATGGCCTGGATGGTAATCGAGCTGGCGCGGCAGCCTGTGCTGTGGGACGCCCTGGTCGAGGAGGCGCAACGCGTGGGCGCGGTGCCGACCCGGCACGCGGACCTGGCGCAGTGTCCGGTCGCCGAGGCGCTGTTCCGCGAGACGCTGCGCGTGCATCCGGCGACGACGCTCCTGCCGCGTCGCGCGCTGCAGGAATTGCAACTCGGCCAACGTCGCATTCCCGCGGGCACCCATCTGTGCATCCCGCTGCTGCATTTCTCGACCTCGGCGCTGTTGCACGAGGCGCCTGATCAGTTCCGCCTGGCGCGGTGGCTGCAACGCACGGAGCCGATTCGGCCGGTGGACATGCTGCAGTTCGGTACCGGCCCACACGTCTGCATCGGCTACCACCTGGTATGGCTGGTGCTGGTGCAGTTCTGCATCGCCCTGGCGCTGACCATGCACAAGGCCGGGGTACGGCCGAGGTTGCTGAGCGGCGTCGAAAAAGGCCAGCGCTATTACCCGACCGCACATCCGTCCATGACAACCCGCATTGGATTCTCATGAGCTGGCATCGCATGCCCCGTGTGGCGAGGCAGCGGCGCCGGCGACGCGCGGCATTGCTGTACTCGGCGCGCGGCTCGGTGCGACACCGGCAACACCGCGGCGGCTCGCCGCTCGCCGTGGCCGTCTCCTGTCAGGTACAAGGACATGAACAACATGCAGACTGGTTCCACGCTACACGAAGACCGAACTGGCGTCTCCGCGCTCGGCGGATTGGGCGCGCCGGCGCGCGGCGCATCCGGCAGGCTGCTGCCGGAGATCTGGATGCAGGACGGCGCAAAGCGGGTCGAACAGGCTCTGGCGCGTCTTCTCTGCGCCGAAGACGACGGTGAGACCGAGCTGATAGCGGCGATGCGCTACGCCACCTTGCATGGCGGGAAGCGCACCCGCGCCTTGCTCTGTCTGGCTGCCGGCGCACTGGCCGACACGCCGGCGCACACGCTCGACGACGTCGGCGCCGCCATCGAGATGATGCACGCCTGTACCCTGGTCCACGACGACCTACCCGCGATGGACGACGACGTGCTTCGCCGCGGCCTTCCGACCGTGCACGTCAAGTTCGGCGAAGCCACTGCGATCCTGGTCGGCGATGCGCTGCAGGCGCACGCCTTCTTGACCCTGGCGAGCCTGGATGCGCCGGGCGACAACCGTATCGCGCTCGTGCGCGAACTGGCGCAGGCGGTGTCCGCCGAGGGTGCCGCAGGCGGGCAGGCCATGGATCTGTCGCTGGTCGGAAAGCATGTCGAGCTGGACAGGATCGTGGCGATGCACCGGATGAAGAGCGGAGCGCTAGTGCGCGCGTCCGTTCGCATGGGCGCGCTATGCGCCATCGCGGAGGGTGCCGCGCACGCTGCGCTGTACTGTGCGCTCGATCGCTACAGCGCCTGTTTCGGCCTAGCGTTGCAGGTGGTCGACGACATTCTCGACGCGACAGCCGATACCGCGACGCTGGGCAAGACCCCCGGCAAGGACGCGGCGGCGCAGAAGCCGACCTGCGCGTCGATCATGGGGCTGCAGGCAGCGCGCCAGTTCGCGCTGGATCTGCTGCGCGAAGCTGGGGAGGCCATCGCCCCGCTGGGGCCGCATGCGGAACGGTTGGCGCAGATGCTGCAGCGGGCCAACGCGTATCTGTTCAAGCATGCGCCATGCGCATGAGCGCGCCCGTCCGCATGGAGTCGTGCGACCGGCTTGCGGCAGCGGTGCATGCAGCACTGTGTCCGAGTCCGAGGCGCCGATCGCAGCGGTTGGCCAGCACGCCCACGGCGCACGCGGCGCGCCGCGCGCAAAGCCTATGCGGCGGACCGGCGCCCACATCGGCCGCGACGGGCCTGCGGCGACGATGCGTCTGCCCTATCCTGGTTCTCGTCAACCCTCTGCAGAAGGAACATCCCGCGTGAACACGCTGTCCGAACAGATCCTTTCCGAACTGCGCCACCTGCTGAGCGAGATGAGCGACGGCGGCAGCGTCGGTCCGTCCGTCTACGACACGGCGCGAGCTCTGCAGTTCCACGGCAACGTCACCGGTCGGCAGGACGCATACGCGTGGCTCATCGCGCAGCAACAGGCCGATGGCGGATGGGGAAGCGCGGATTTCCCGCTGTTCCGCCATGCGCCCACGTGGGCGGCGTTGCTGGCATTGCAGCGGGCCGATCCTCTTCCCGGCGCCGCCGACGCAGTTCAGGCTGCAACCCGGTTCCTCGAGCGCCAGCCAGATCCCTACGCGCATGCGGTGCCGGAAGACGCGCCGATCGGCGCGGAGCTGATCCTGCCGCAGTTGTGCGGCGAGGCCGCATCCTTGCTGAGCGGCGTGGCGTTTCCGCGCCACCCGGCGCTGTTGCCGTTGCGGCAAGCGTGCCTGGTCAGGCTGGGGGCGGTGGCGACATTGCCGAGCGGCCATCCGTTGCTGCACTCCTGGGAAGCCTGGGGGACGTTGCCGACCGCCGCATGCCCAGATGACGACGGCAGCATCGGGATCAGTCCGGCGGCCACCGCCGCGTGGCGTGCGCACGCCGTGACACAGGGGAGCACGCCGCAGGTCGGGCGCGCCGACGCGTATCTACAGGTGGCATCGCGGGCGACGCGCAGCGGCATCGAAGGTGTCGTTCCCAACGTCTGGCCGATCAATGTGTTCGAGCCATGCTGGTCGCTGTACACCCTGCATCTGGCCGGGCTGTTCGCGCACCCCGCGCTCACCGAGGCGGTGCGCGTGATCGTCGCGCAGCTCGACGCCCGCCTGGGCGTGCGCGGTCTGGGCCCCGCCTTGCACTTCGCGGCCGATGCGGACGACACCGCCGTTGCGTTGTGCGTCCTGCGCGTTGCTGGCCGCGACCCGGCAGTCGATGCGTTGCGCCAATTCGAAATCGGCGAGCTGTTCGTCACCTTTCCCGGCGAGCGCAATGTCTCGGTGTCGACCAACATCCATGCCCTGCATGCGTTGCGACTGTTGGGAAAGCCCGCCGCTGGCACCACCGCCTACGTCGAGGCCAATCGCAACCCGCACGGTTTATGGGACAACGAAAAATGGCACGTTTCGTGGCTGTACCCCACCGCGCATGCGGTGGCTGCGCTGGCGCAAGGCAAGCCCCAGTGGCGCGACGAGCGCGCGCTGGCGGCGCTGCTGCAGGCGCAGCGCGACGACGGCGGCTGGGGCGCCGGTCGCGCGTCCACATTCGAGGAAACCGCCTATGCGCTGTTCGCGTTGCACGTGATGGACGGGAGCGAAGAGCCGACAGGGCGCCGGCGCATCGCGCAGGCGGCGGCGCGTGCGCTGGAGTGGATGCTCGCCCGCCACGCGGCACATGCATTGCCGCAGATGCCGCTGTGGATCGGCAAGGAACTGTATTGCCCCACCCGGGTCGTGCGCGTGGCGGAACTCGCCGGGTTGTGGCTCGCGCTTCGTTGGGGGCGGCGCCTCCTGGCCGAGGGAGCAGGAGTGGCGCCATGATCCAGACCGAACGCGCGCTGCAGCAGGTGCTGGAGTGGGGGCATTCCCTGACCGGATTCGCCGACGAGCATGCGGTGGAAGCGGTCAAAGGCGGCCAATACATCCTGCAGCGCATCCAACCGAGCCTGCGCGAGACCAGCGCCCGCACCGGCCGCGATCCGCAGGACGAAACGCTGATCGTGGCGTTCTATCGCGAACTGGCGCTGCTGTTCTGGCTCGACGATTGCAACGACCTTGGCCTGATCGCGCCGGAGCAGCTCGCCGCAGTGGAGCGGGCGCTGGGGCAGGGCGTGCCGTGCGCGCTCCCCGGATTCGAGGGCTGCGCGGTGCTGCGCGCTTCGCTGGCCGCGCTCGCCTACGATCGTCGCGACTATGCTCAGCTTCTCGACGATACCCGGTGCTACTGCGCGGCGCTGCGCGCCGGGCACGCGCAGGCGGCAAGGGCGGAATGCTGGTCCTACGCCGAGTGCCTGCACAACGGCATCGATTCGATCGCCTACGCCAACGTGTTCTGTTGCCTGTCGTTGCTGTGGGGGCTGGACATGGCCACCTTGCGCGCGCGTCCGGCGTTTCGGCATGTCCTGCGGCTCATCTCCGCGATAGGGCGCCTGCAGAACGATCTGCATGGACGCGACAAGGACACGTCGGCCGGCGAGGCCGACAACGCGGCGATCCTGCTGCTGCAGCGCTATCCGGCTATGCCTGTGGTGGAGTTCCTCAACGACGAGCTGGCCGGCCATACGCGCATGCTGCACCGGGTGATGGCAGAAGAACGCTTTCCCGCGCCGTGGGGACCGTTGATCGAGGCCATGACGGCCATACGCGCGCAGTACTACCAGACCTCGACCAGCCGCTACCGCAGCGACGCTGCGAGGGGAGGCTAGCGTGCGCCGGCCTGAACGCGCGGGAGGCGGCGCAAGGACGACCATCTGGACATCGTGCTGGATCGGCGAACGGCACCGGCCACGGTCGCCGCCGGCTGGGAGTACATCCGTTCGAACACTGCGCATTGCCCGAGTTGTTGTGCGCCTCGCTGCTGGGCAAGACCATGCGCGCGCCGCTGCTGATCAGCTCCATGACCGACGGCATGCCACGCGCCGAGCCCATCAACCGGCATCTGAGCGAGGCAGCGCAAGCCTTGTGGATCGCCATGTGCGTCGGTTCGCAGCGCGTGAGCCTGCAATCCCGCAGGCCGACGCGCGCGCGGCGCCGCCTGCCCCAGACATTCCCTTGCTGGCCAATATCGGCGCCCCGCAACTGCGACCAGGCCTAGGGCGAGTAACCGGCGTTAACGGAGCTCCAGCGACTCGGGCTAGCGCCCCAAACTGCCGAGCGGTTCCGAAACGACCTTCACGCGATGAACCGCGCAGCGTACGGAATGGACGTGGCGACCGCGGAAGCATCTGAGGCGACCGAAATCGCTGCCGCCGTCCTTGCTGAGCTTCAAGCGAGCCGCAACAGCTGATTAGCAATATCCGGGGTCCCTACCCCGCCACACATTCCACATCGGGGTCCGCGCCCGAGACGGCTCCGTAAATGCATCCCGCCCGGCTAGGTCGAGTGTTCCATTATGCGATCTTCTGGTGTAGCGGGGTGCATTCTATTTCCAAGTGAGACATGGCAATAAAACAATGACTTGCCCGTTGGAGATTCTTGCATGTCGCAGTGCTATTTGCAGCTCACCCTTACCCGATCGCCGACGCTTGCATCAGCTTCTCGAACGGAAGTTCCCGATTGCCGAGATCGCCCGGCAACTCAGGCGCCATCGTTCAACGTTCTATCGCGAACTGAAGCGCAACACCTTTCATGACGCCGAATTTCCCGAAGACAGCGGCTATTACAGCGGCATCGCCAACGACATCTCCAAGGAGCGTCGGCGACGGCTACGCAAGCTCGCCCGGTTCTCGCATGTGCGCCAATGGCTGGTCGCCACAGCAGATCGCCGGCCGCATGCGGCTGGAGCGCCATCCGATCTGCGTCAGTTATGAGACGATCTACAAGTTCGCCTATTCCGCAGACGGCCAGGCCATCAAGCTGTGGCGGCACCTGCCGGAGCGTCGTGCGAGACGCAGGCCGCGGCATGCCCGCCGCCGTCACGGTCGCCGCTTCAGCCCGGAACTCAACCAGTGACCACTTTGTGGCTGTCGACGTCTTCAAATCGAGCTGGGTGGACACACAGTGTGTTTGCATCGAACCTCCTTGGCGAAACCGGTAGGCCTCGGTAACTAAAGCGTTTTTCAGAGTCGCGGTCGATGCATCTCTTATTTGAGAGACTCAGGCTAGCAGGTGACAACGCCGGAGGAATCGGTGCTGAGGTTGTTTCACCGCGCCGCGGCGACAGGAGACCCTTCTTTTGACGCGCCGCGCCAAGACAGCTTCGTGCGCGAGCGTCGGCCTGTCCAGAATAAATCTGGCAGTATGACGTGACGTCCCGCGGACATCAGTGCGGTCTTATTGGCATTCGGTCCATCTGATTGTCAGCTTCTCGAAAGGCATCTCTCTTACCATTGCTGGGCGGATTGTGCCGCCATCGCATCGGAAAGGCTCGAGGCGCTCCATATTCGAAGGAGAAACAGGATGGATGTCAATTCAATCAACCCATCAAACGCTAGCCCACGGCCCGGCTCTCCACCAGCCGCCAACGAAAGGGCATTTGCAGACCAGTTGAGCGGATTTCAGTATAGCCCTCCTCCACGGGCTGCTGACTCACTAGTGCCGCAGGGAGAAGCCTATTCGCCGTATTTGGACACCGGGCATCCCTACTCGCAGTATTTGGATTCGGCGAATCCTTATCCATCATCGTTTGATTGGCAAGATGACCTGTATACGCGGTCTACAGCCTCTCCCGCCCCATTGGTCGCTGATAGAGAAAGGTCTCCCCAGGCTAGCGAGCAGCAACCGCTTACTACTCGGACGTTGCAGGACGTGCCCGAATACGATCAAGATCTGATATGGCAGCATGCCGCTGAACCGCAAGCTGCTGACTCACTAGTGCCGCAGGAACAAGCGTATTCGCCATATTTGGACACCGGGCATCCCTACTCGCAGTATTTGAGTTCGGCGAATCCTTACCCATCATCGTTTGATTGGCAGGACCTGTATACGCAGTCTACAGCCTCTCCTGCCCCATTGGTCGCTGATAGGGAAAGGTCTCCCCAGCCTAGCGAGCAGCAACCCCTTGCTCGGACGCTGCAGGACGTGCCCGAATACGATGAAGATCTGATATGGCAGCATGCCGTGGAACCGCAAGCTGGGCCATCTCAGGCTGGGCCGTCCTCGTCCACAGGGGCGGCACCGGCTGAACTTAAAGATTTCGTTATGAATTGCGGTTTTCGTGCGTGGGACCACTGGCTCTTAGCTCCTCATACGGCCTCAGAAGACCAGATGAACATGCTAAGAGCCAACGGCCTTATGCCAACCGCGGAGGTCCCGACAACAACCTTTTTGATGATGGGCGTGCCTCACACTGCCGAATTCCGAGAAGAGGGGTTTATTCGTATAAGGCCCTCTTTCGACTCTGGCCTTTGATCTGCGGAACCGGGCGCGGACTTAGCTACAGAGTAGGAGCGAGGCCCGCGCTGTTCTTCAATCGTCTCGGAGAATTGCGCGATCGTACCTTCGAGAGACCGTTCTACCGAGCGTCCGGGGTGAACCTGTTGATCAACGCCATCGTCCGCTGGAACCTGCTCTATCTCGAACCGGCGTTCGCCGAGCTCAACCGGGAGGGCATTCCACGCCGCCTAACGTCATCAAGCACATTACCCCACTCGGCTGGTAGCACATCAGTGTCACCGGCGATTACATCTGGACCCCCGACGGACGGTGTCGATCTCTACCCTTGCGGAGGGAAACTCTCCATCCTGGCGGCGTGATCACCCTATGTTCTCAAACCCGGACAGATCGGACACTTTCGTGTCGTGACGCCTGGAGCAGATCTGTGACAGGCTCGCCGACCTTCTTGAGATTGACTATCAGGTCGAGCGGAAGCGGTCAGCGCTTCGTCTGAATACAAAGAAGGGCAAGGATGTCAAGATGATCGACACATTGTGCCCGGTCGTTACGTCAGCGATTCCGGCACCGATGTGTTCCTGTACCAGAATGAAGGCGACGAGGAGCGTTTGAAAACCAACCTGGACGTGCAATCGCGCATGTCCGTGTAGAGAATGGGACCGATATCCGCATCATTCAGGTTCTGCTTGGTCATGCCCATCTGTCGAGCACGGCATACCTCAAAGGAGGCTACCCCAATGGCCGAAGCCATGCCCTTGAGCACGCGCGGGAGGAAGAACTTGGATGCGTAGCTGCGGCCGGTTCCGGAATTCACGACCTCGGTGACTGCGTCCGGATTGAGACCGAGCTTGACAGCCATGGCAAGACTTCCGCGGCGCGGCGGCATTGATGTCGAACACCAAGACCTTCGCTTAGTGTGCGTTTTCCTGCCTGCGCTTAGGGGCGATGAGGTACACAACGTCTCCTCAGGAGAACATTCGTCCGCATATATTTAAAGGAGAAGGGGTGACCTGCCGCTAGTATTTTCAGCCGGCAGCATCCGGGCGTTGATGTCTCGGAAAATAGCTTCTGTCCACCAATGCCTGCGAGTAGGTAGTAGGATTGCCGCTCTTGAGGCCGGTTAAAAGCTCGCGGAAGCCCTCGCCCGATGTGTTCCGGGCAAAGAAAGCGGAGCCTGGAACGTCAAGTGATTTTTCCGGCCCGGCCGTACTGTTTTGTCGGGTGTGACTCTCCTGAAATTCGGATAATGCGTAGCGGTCGGGACTGTTGCCGCGATAGGCGCTATCGGCAAACACCTTGCCGGGATTGTCAGGCAGAGCATCGGGACCGGCCTTGCCGTCATTGATGATGGCGGGTGTGACGGCGATCTCCTTGACCAGCACCGACATGGGCCTTGAAGACATGAACCGCGTGATCGAGCCAAGTGGCTCTCCCAATGGACCTCCCAGAGCACGTCCTCTTTAATCGGGCGCATATCCAGCGGCTGCGAAGTAGTCGGCGCATTCCTGTGACCCAAAGAGTTTGACGATTTCGTCAACTGTGTTCTACAAGGCGTCGACTGAACGCTCCGCTTCGGCCCGCAGGATGCGCCGACATGACACGCCAGCCCTCTTCAGCCGCATCATGCATAATAGGAAAACGATGACGCTTATAGCGGGGCATCGTGAAATCGGTCGGCGGGTTCGGGTTCATGCCGGTAAATACCGCCACAAGTGTTAAGACGACGCTAACCCATCAGTCCAAGCCGGCATAAGTCCTCAGTCGGACCAAAAGTCCCTGCCGATCGGCGACGAGGTTGTCGAGGTGCAGCGGCTCATGCGCTGGCAGCTCTTCTTGCGCCAATATGCTAACCAGCGCCCGCGTGCCGTCCACCACGAACACGCCGCAATCATAACTGTTCTGCTGCTGGGCCATGCGGGCTGACTCCAAGGGGGCGCCCAACCGTTGTGCGAGCTGTGCTGCCGGCTGGTCGTTGTGTCCGAGGATGGAGTCGTAATGATAGGCAATCGGCCTTGCCCGTTCGCGGCGGTCAACGAACAGCAGCGACCAATGGCTGCCGCGGCGATTGGGAGCCGGAGCATCGTTCACCGGCAGGAACAGGAAGTCGGCGGTATCGTTATCATGACGATCGTAGATGATGCGCTGCCATGCGACGAGCATGTCGCTCTCCTCGCCGAAGCGCAGTTGATAAAGGGCTATCAGGGGATCCACGAACTGCGTCCGGGCGGCGAGATCCGGATTGTCCCGCTGCAACTCCTGCCTCAGGAGCGCGTAATCCCTGAGGATATGCTCGTCGCCCAGCCATTCCATCCCGCCGAGCACCCGCCCGCGCTCGTGCGACGAGGCTGTCGGACCCAACGCCCCGATCTGAGGATCGGAGGATGTGCTCGGAAACACCGGCGCAGAATCAACCTCGTCCCACAACTCGGACGGCGTTGGCGCATTCAGATCAACAAAAGACCCTAGGCCGCTGTAGGTGTCTGAGCGAGCCCTGGAAGGATGCGCTGGCGCAAAGTGAGCATCGTCGCGCAATTCGGACGGCGTCGGCGCATTCAGATCAACAAAAGACTCTAGGCCGCTGTAGGTGTCTGAACGAGCCCTGGCAGGATGCGCTGGCGCAAAGTGAGCATCGTCGCGCAATTCGGACGGTGTCGGCGCATTCAGATCAACAAAAGACTCTAGGCCGCTGTAGGTGTCTGAACGAGCCCTGGCAGGATGCGCTGGCGCAAAGTGAGCATCGTCGCGCAATTCGGACGGCGTCGGCGCATTCAGATCAGCAAAAGACTCTAGGCCGCTGTAGATGTCTGAGCGAGCCCTGGAAGGATGCGCTGGCGCGAAGTGAGCATCGTCGCGCAATTCGGTCGGCGCATTCAGCTCAACAGATGGCTCCAGCCTGCCCTCAGCATGTGACGAGGGCCTGGATGGTGATGCTGGTTCTTGCATCTGTCCACCCAAACAAGCCCAAACTCCCGTGCTCGGGCTGGCTGGTGTTGAGGGAAGATGCTGCGCCGAGCCGGAATGCCGATCGCCCTGCGCGGCCGGCGAACTCGGCCACTCACGGGCTTGCAGCCCCAGCTCTCTGTTCGCCTCGATGAGTTTTACGTAGCTGCGAAGATGCGACAAATCGGCACCGACCACTCTGCCTCCAGTGCGTTGGAACGCTACCACATCGTTGTCCAGCGCTAACTGCTCCTTGCTAGAGCCGTTAAGTCGCCCGGTTATGGTCCCCCTGCCATTTGCTTTAAGCCACGCACTAAGCGCACAAAGACGTGTAGCCTGCTTCTCTACAGACTGCCTGAGCTCCGCAGTCGGGTTTCTACAATCGTTCAAGACTTGGCCGAGCGCGGCCTTGATGAGGGCGGCGTCTTCGGGATGAGGAAACCCGGAAACACCGTTTTTGATCGCCCCTGGGGTGATCTTGCGCTGTTCGGCGTCTAACCGGAACTTTGCCAAGAGCTCCGCGTCTTCGGCAGGAAGCTGCTTGCCGATCAACTCGTCCGGCGAGGGGAGGCTCCCGGGCGCAAACTTGTTTAGTGTGCTCGGAGAGGTAGCATCATCACGCAACTGATACGATCTGGACGGAAGCTGAGCTGGGACAGGCCAGGATGGCGCAGTTGCCGAGATCGGCCACATGCTCCAATCAAAGTCGAGGGGCATCTGCGGTAACCAGGTTGAGGTGGGCCCGGCGGGTTCCTGCGGCCCGGGGTGTACTGCCCCTTGGAGTTGCTCAGGCGGCACCAAGACGGACCATGATTGGCTGCCTTCGACCATCACCGAAGGCTGCTTCTGAGCGTGACCCTTCGAGAGGACCAATGGCCAACTGACGGCGTCACGCACTGCGTTGTGCTGCCGAGCGGTGTCTCGGACATGCCTCGCTGCTGGATGTGCCGCTGGGGCGTATTCGAGCGCGTGCGACGGCATCGGAGCTTGCCTCTGCGATGATGACGCGCCCAGTTGATGGGAGGGGATCTGCATCAGCTGCCGCTCAACGAGTACGCCCTGCGAACTGCTTAACGTCTTCTGCCTCTTCGCTGAAATCAACTCCCCTGTATCATGCTCATCGCTGATGAGAACCTGCTCGCCTGGCACGAGGGTGTTCTTGTGACGTTCATCCGTCAGTTCGTGATCATGATGGCGCCAGTTCAAGGGACGAAGGACCTCTACAGGATCCAATGCCAGGCCATGCCGCGGTGACTGAACGGGGCGAATATGACGCCGGAGTTCCATCGCTCTAGCACCCGCCGGCGACTTCAGGAGATGAGCCAGTGCGGCCCCGGCTTTTCTGCGGACACCGGAGTTCGCCTCCTTATACCGGTTGACATCTTCATCCAGGGAGTCATGGCCAAGTCGATCAGCAATGCCGGGCTTTTCGTTTTCACGGAGGTAATCACTGACATCGATAAGAATAGTTGCATAGGTCCTGGCGGTATTGGCCGTGCCTGGCGCTGCTTCTTTCTTGTACGCTTTGATGAGATCCGCATCTTGGGGATAGGGATTCAGCTCAACCCGGCTTGCAAACGGCGCGATGCCGCCCGGCGTTTGGGAGGCTCGAAGATGATCCAGTGGCGTAGCGACGGCCTGCCCCTCCTGCTTGCAGAACTCCTGGGCATCCTCGTCCAGCGACTTGTCGTAAAGCCGGCCAGCAATGCCCGGCTTTTCGTTCTTTACGAGCCAGTGCCCCAATCTGCGAAGACAAAGTACATTGCGCCTGACGGTGCGCTCGGAGGCCCCAGCCTTGATGAGTGACGGCGCCAGCCCCTCAATAAGAGACGCGTCTTCATCAGGAAGACACGACGATGCACCGGCTTCATCGACCGTCCCAAGAAATAAATCCTGATCGTCCCCCTCAGAGAGTGCCGCTGGCCAACTGAAAGCCGGCTGCGACCCGCCCTGCTTAGCCTTGGCCTCAATGCCCCCTGCCCGGTCAGTGATTGACGCGACTCCGTCCGCCGACTGGGAGGCCCGGAGACGATCTAGTGCGGTAAGAACGAGCCGCTTTCGACTTTTATCGAACATCGCAGCGTCGCTGCGCAGCGACTCGTCGTTAAGCCGGGCAGCGATTCCCGGCTTGTTGTTTGCAAAGAGCCACCGGCTGAATCTGCGAAGAGGACGAACATAATTCGTCTTAGCGGTGATCTCCTTGTACCCCGCCTTAACGAGTGCGTCTTGAAGTCCGGCAATCAAGGGCGCGTCTTCGGAATGAAAAGGGGGACCGTTGAGTTTTCTTGCTCCCTCACGGAGATGACCAAGTGCCGCACCGATACTTTTGTGACCACCGGCGTCCTTGTAGCGCTTGATCTCTTCCTTCAGCGATTCGTCCTCATTCCATGTCTCCGTGTGAAGCCGAGCAGCAAGGCCCGGCTTGTTGTTTGCACGCAGGTAGTGGCTGAAATCCGTGAGAACCGTTGCATAGGTTTTGGCGGTACTTGACGTCCCTGCCGTCACTGCTTGTTTTTTGTACTTTTTGATGAGAGTCAAATCCTCGGGATAAGGAGTCAGGTCAGCGCGGCCTGCGGTCGGTACGACTCCTCCCGTCGACTGAGAGGTCCGCAGATGAGCTAGTGCCCAACGGACGTTTGCCGTCCCTCGTTTTGTTATGAACTCCTCGGCATCCTTGTCCATCGACTCGTCATCAAGCCGATCAGCAATGCCCGGCTTGTCGTTTGCAAAGAGCCAGCGGCCCAAGCTGAGCAGATAACCGACGTTGCTCGTGGCGGTGCTCTCGGCGGCTCCACCCCTGAGGAGCGCCTCCTTAAGCCCCGAAATAAGGAGCGCATCTTTGGCATAAAGCGGCTCTTTGGTGCGACCTACCAACACCCCATGTGACTGAGCGGTCTGCACCGCTGAGGCGCCCAGCACCGCCTCATCCTGTCCCGCATGTAGAGCTCGGATTTCTTCGTGCCCACTGGCCAGCATCATGGCCTGTGCGTCCAATGATGATGCACTAACCTCATTGGCCCAGGACTGCATTCGCACGCGACTCCGCGAATTGCCGATTTCATTCGACTGCGCTGCGTCACGCTCCTCGTCGATGAAGACCCCGTCTGCGAGGCGATCGCTGCTATCAACCGCACCAGTCAGCTCGTCCGGAACCCAATGGTCGTGGCGGGGCAAGTTCAAGTCACGAATGGATCCTCCGGGATCCGCTGTCTGTTGATGTTGCGCGATTGTCCCGAGAGGCGGCGAGGAACTGCGTCCGTCCACCGTCTCCAAAAGCAGATTCTGCTGGTTCGCAGGCGGCCCGCTGTGCTGCGCAGTCGCGGCCCAGGTCCGCCTCGGCTCAGATCGCGATGCATCCGCTTGATGGGCGCGGACCTGCATGAGCACGGGAGCGGACGGGACAGCGACCTCGCTCAGCTGCCGCTGAAAGGCCGCCGCCTCTGCCGACGAGTCGGCCGGAGAGGCATCTTGCGCTTCCACGCTACCCGTTTGTTGACGCACCCGATTCATTGAGACGAAGTTCATCTGTACTCACTTTCGAAGACGAAGGGTCAGGAGCGCTGATCGTATGCGCCTGGAAGGACGTCGGGGTAACGACGCTCCCGATCGAATTTCAGTCGGACTCCGTTGTCGATCTGTTCGAGGGAGGCCGCGCCGGCTTCGAGCTCATCGAGCATTGGGGCTGCCACACCCGAAGTTGGTGGCTGGCTCACGAGCGGTGCCGTTCTATCTTGAGGCCGGGAGCGCATCCGCTCCACGACGGAGTCGAATGATTGCCTGCCTTCTCGGGGCGGGACCGGACTGCGGGCTTGAACCTCGATCCCCACGTGCTGTCGGCTCCTGCAGCCCCAACGTGCGATTTTCCAGGTCGGGCAATGCCCGCCATATTCCACCTCCAATCAAGTCGAGCATGCGCAACCTGCTAGATAGACTCGCTGGCTGACGAGTAGCTGACGAAGGGGCATTTCTTCCGGATGCAATTCCATGGGTTCTGGGGGGTGCTGCTGGAGGCAGCGGAGATGACCGCGTCATGTAGGATGTCAGCTGCAGTGCATGACCGCGGCCTGGTGCTACCTCGCCGTGACCGCCATAAGGATCCGCGCTGTCAGGCTGCGACAGAACCGGCGGTGACGGCGATGCTTAAGAGTGCGCCCTATGCCGGCTCCTTGTCTATAGGGACTTCGACATCCCGAGTAGCGGAGCGCCTCCACGAGAATACTCGCGTCCTGAAAAGGACTGGTGGATTGTGGTGAGGCAAAAATTTACCTGGCCCCCGGGATTGCCGACAACCGGCCATGGCAACCATCGCGGGGCGGGAAGTTTCGGCGGCCGCGCTGATTCCGGCAAAGAGGCTCGCCACATTCGTGAGCGCGACGAACAGCCCACGGCTTTCGGCGTTGACGGAATGGCAATAGCGCTGTCTTTCAGAATTTCTGCTTTGCCCGCTTTGGCATAAAATAGGTTCGGATATTGACGAGTGCTTCGGCGACC
>NZ_JADYVD010000068.1 GCF_020193575.1 Ensifer sp. IC4062 | reverse complement strand
CTTCATCCATGACTTCAAGCATGGCATCAGCGCGATCTCCAACCATCCCGTTCCGCTCCTATCGATTAAGGAGCTTATCTCGCGGCCTCGATCACAAAAGGAAAGGTGGGCTGTTCGTCGCGCTCACAAAGGAACAGCGCTGGCTGCCCGTCCTGGCGCCGCGCCTGCCGCTTCCTATTCCAGTGCCCTTGGCGGTAGGCCAGCCGGGCGAGGGCTATCCCTGGCCGTGGTCGATCTACAAGTGGCGCGAGGGCGAGATCGCGACCCACGCGCCTGTCGCGGATCTCAGCGCTTTCGCGACGACGTTGGCAGAGTTCCTCGCTGCTCTCCAAAAGGTGGACGCCACCGACGGCCCACCGCCGGGACAGCACAATTTCTTCCGGGGCGGACCGCTCACCGTCTATGACGCGGAAACCCGCCGCGCGCTCGTCGCCCTCGAGGGCAAAATCGATACGGAAGCGGCGCGCGCCGTCTGGAACGCGGCGCTCGCCGCGATCTCGCACGGCGCGCCGGTCTGGTTCCACGGCGACGTCAGTTCCGGCAATCTTTTGGTCGAGGACGGGCGGTTGAGCGCCGTCATCGATTTCGGCACCTCCGGTGTCGGCGACCCTTCATGCGACCTCTCGGTCGCCTGGACCTTTTTTCACGGGGAAAGCCGGGAGGTATTCCGCGCCGCGCTGCCGCTCGACTGTGCGACCTGGGCGCGCGGACGCGGCTGGACGCTTTGGAAAGCGCTCATCGTCTATGCCGAGCTTCCGGGCACCGACAGCCTCGAAGTCGAGAAGTCGCGCCGTGTGATCGAGGCTGTGCTCTCCGATCACGCACGCTTCGGCTAAGAGCAGACCGCAAGGTGATATCGGGCGAGTTCAGCCGGAGACGCGAGCGACGGAGCGTCCGCACCAGGACGACGGTTCTCCGGCGCGTTTGCGCACGAGCCCCTCGGAGACCAGGACGTCGCCGAGCGATCGTCCGTCGCGCATCACCAGGCGCGGGGTTCCGCCTTCCTTGCCGCCGCCGCCCCTGGAGGCGACGAGCGTGAATTGACCGGCATTCAGCAATTCGCGCAGCCGTTGCTTGGCATAGAAGCCGCGCGCGCGCTCAGCTTCGCATTTCGCTTCCTTCGTCTCCGGCGCATCGATATCGGCGATCAGGATCTTTTCGCCCTTGAAAAGGAAGGTATCGCCGTCAACAACGCAATTGTCGTTGCGAATGCCGCAAAAATAAAACGTGTTGGAGTCTGCAAACCGAGGCGTTGGCTGTTCCATCGGTCGCCCGACCGGAGCCGGAGGAGCCAGCACTGGCTTTCCGGTAATCGGCGCCGGGGGGGCAACCGTCGCTTTCCGGGCGACCGAACCGGTATGCTCTTTCGCCTTCGGCGTCGCTTGGGCGACCGCCACCGGCCTCGTCTTCGTCTCTTTCGGCCAAAGCATGGCAACAACTTCGGAGGCGCCTGGCAGATCCGGCAATTTCGCCCGGTGGTCATAGGCCGCGATGCCGCCGATGACCAGGATTGCCGCGATATACCACGGCGCCATGCCGCCGCTATTGCCCTTCCGGCTTGCGCCGCGCTTCCGCCTCTTTGAACTCGCCTTGGCCATCCGATTCGGTCCTCGATTGAGCGGCATTATCGGGGTCAGGGGTTGCTGAAAGGTTGCCATCCTGCCCGCCGAAGTGGGTGATGGCCGGCGCGGCGGAAGCCACACGGAGCCCGATTCTGTGCGTGTGGCGGCTGCGGATTCTTGTCTAGGCTGTGTAGCTGTGGGATAGTCCGCCTCTGTGATTTGCTGGATCGAAAGCGGCCTGCCGAAAAAATCGTTCAGCAATTCAATGCGTTGCATCCCGCCATGCGAATCTTCGGAGCACGCGATGGCGCCCCACAGCGCCGCGGCGTCCTATCAGCCGCGCAAAGGACGCTGTAGCACTTTGAATTGCTGCATGTTCTTATCCTTAAACCGGCTAAGGAAATATGCAGTGGAGGGAATGCTTACCGGTCCGCTGAAAGGACCGCCACGCAGCGAAAGCGCCAAGTGGCGCGGGGGAGCTATCATGAGAGTTAGGTCAATCTGCGTTCTTGTTCCGTTTCTCGCGCTGGCAGCGAACGGCCCGGTTTACGCGGCGGATGTCCTGCCGGCGCTGGCGCCTCAACCCCAGCCCGAAGAGAGCCCCGAGGGGTGGTCTTTCTCCTTTGCTCCCTACTTCTGGATGGCAGGACTCGAGGGCGACACGCAACTGTTTGGCCTGCCGACGGTTGAGATCGACCCGAGCTTCAGGGATATTTTTTCCGACCTCGATTTCGGGTTCATGGCAGCGGGCGATGCCCGATACGGGCGTTTCAGCCTTTTCACCGACATAAACTATGTGAAGCTGTCGACGGATGCAGCCACGCCGCGTGGCATCATCGCCGAGAAGGTCAACGTGAAGGCGGAAACGTTTACCGCCCTTGTCGGCGCCGGCTATGCGTTCGTCGACGAGAGCAATGTGCGCCTTGATGTCATCGGCGGCGCCAAAGTTTGGTCGGTCGACACGACGATCTCGCTCAGCGGCGGCATTCTGGGCGGCCGTTCCAGGAGCGACGGCGACACCTGGGTCGACGGGCTGGTCGGCGTGCGCGGCCTCTATTCGTTCACGCCCGATTGGTACGTAACCGGGTGGGGACTTGTGGGCGCCGGCGGAGCCGACCTCGATTGGGACGTGCTCGGTGCGATCGGCTACAATGTCAATGACCAGATCTCGGCCGTTGCCGGCTATCGCGCCATGGGCGTCGATTATAGCAACGACGGTTTCACCTACGACGTGATCCAGCACGGGCCGATCATCGGCGTGGCAATCCGTTTCTAGAGGCGGGTATACGTTTCAGCCTGGATCTACATCGTTCCGCGGCTGCAACTCGATATGGCCGGAATGGCGCATCCGCGGTTGTCCGCACGTTCGGGTGTAACTGCTGGACATTCGTGGAGGGCGTGTGCTTGCTCAGCAGAGTATCTCAGCGTTTCCTCCATATCATTGAAGGCTGCGCTCCGGCCTCGGCCGGTATGGATCATATCATCGGAACTTTGACGTCGGGAGGAAAGGAAGGCGGGCTCTTGCCGCCGTGCGTCTTTTCAGTCGCATGAAGGCCAAGAGAACCCGCCAGTGACGGCAGGAAATCCTGCCGCGCGCGCTTTGTTTATGTGCAGACTGCTTGGCGCGTTTGAACATCATTTACGCGTCAATCGTCGTGGCCCGATGCCTGGGTTAGCCAAAAGCACGGCTCCTGTCGCGATGCCTCTTGCCGCCTTTGCCGCCAGCCTTGTCCTTACCCTTATCCTTGCCGCCGGCCTTGTCCTTGCCCTTGCCGCCGGCTTTCTCCTTGCCCTTAGCGCCGGCTTTCTCCTTGCCCTTGCCGCCGGCCTTTTCCTTGCCCTTGGCGCCAGCCTTATCCTTGTTCTTGCCGTCGCCCTTGCCTTTGCCGTCGCCCTTGCCGCCATTGTCGCCGCCGCCATTGTCGCCGCCGCCGCCGTTGCCGCCGCCGCCGTTGCCGCCGCCGCCGTCGCCGCCGCCGCCGCTGCCGCCGCCGCCGCCGCCGCCGCCGCCGCCGCCGCCGCCGCCGCCGCCGCCGCCGCCGCCGCCGCCGGTACCACCGCCGCCGCCGGAACCACCGCTGCCGCCATTGTTGCCGCTGCCGCCGCCGTTGTTGCCGCTGCCGCCGCCGTTGTTGCCGCCGCCGCTGCCCTTGGGCCGGCTGGCATCACTGCGCTCGTCTCCGTTCGTCGAGGCACCCTTTATAGTTGCGGTCGAAAGGGGAGGGCACATTTTGATCTGTGCAGGTGTGAGGATTTTTGAGCGATTGAGCGCCACGCAGCAGGCAGCGAAGTTATCTTCAGTCAGCGGACTGCATTGTTTCGCAGTCATACGCTGTCGCTGTACTGCGTTCGCGTCAGATGTGAGAACTACTGATGCTATGGATGCTGTTGAAAGGATAAAGAAAATTTTTAAAACGGACCTGTTTAACTTAGACATTACGCAACTCCGCACAATAAATATTTTAAAAAAGTAATAAATAATTTGCGTAAAGCGCGAGATGGTCAAGTTACGAATTATTAGTAGTACGGCCATAACATCGCCCGATTTCGGGTTAATCAACCTTGAGTTAATCCCCATTGATTATGTCTAGTTGGGCTCGGGAGCGTTACGCCCACCGTCGGAAGGAAATTTCATGAAATTTTTCATCGCGCAGACCGCATCTTTGTTGCTGCTCTTAATCCCGCAGGTGGCCGATGCCGGCACGACGATGCGGACTGGCGGTAAGGCCTTCGCGCCCCCGGCCTTCGCCTCGTTCTGCTCGCGTGAGCCGCGCTTGTGCAGCACCGGCGGCGGAAGCAAGCTGGTCGTTCTGCACCCGGAAAAGGCGAGCGAGCTGCAGCAGATCAACCGCGCGGTCAACGCGCGCATCAGGGAGCGGAGCGACCTGGCAAATGTCGGCCAGGACGATGATTGGCGCGTGCCCACGGCCTACGGCGACTGCGAGGACTTCGCTATCCTGAAGAAGCGGGAGTTGCTCAAGCGCGGTTGGCCAGCTTCGGCGCTGCTTTTGACGGTCGCCCGCTATCGCGGCGAGGGGCACACGGTACTGACCGTGCGTACCAGCGAGGGCGACCTGGTGCTCGACAACATGACCAATTCTGTCCGCGACTGGTCGAGGACCCCTTATAATTATTTCGCGCGCCAGTCTCAATCGAACGGCCGGCGCTGGGAACGGATCGCCGGCGCGCAGCAGATCTGAAGCGGTAGCCGCTGTAACTCCGTGCGTCCAATCGGACGCGCGGCGCTGTAGACGGCTCCGACCGTGCGGATGCATGCGCGCAAACGCCAGCGGCGGCGTCGTCTTTTAGGCACCGCCGATGTACTCACTACTCGAAGGCCGCGCCTTCCTGTGGCTATCTTCGTACTGCGACGACCTGTTTTCGGCTGAACTGCGACAGCTGAACGCGGCCCGATTGGTTGCCGCCGATCAGCTGTGCGGTCGACTTCGACAGGGCGGAGAGGATCCCGACATGGTAGCCGCGGCCCGTCCGCACGACGATGACATCGCCGGGACGCGCAAAGGCGAGGCGCACGGGCGCACCGAACTGCCGCCAGGAACTTGCGAAACTGTAGGATTTAGGCGGCTGTCGGCCGGCTTTCCGTGCAATCATCCCCATGAAATGGCCGCACCAGGGCGTACGGGCGGGATTAATGCCGAGAGCGGCGCGCAGCCGCCTGTTGTGTTTGACTTCGTGAAGTCCGGTAAACTGTTGGGCGTAGGCCAACATGCCGGCCGCAGCCGTATCCGGCAATGTAAAGGTGACATAAATTGCGGCGAGAAACGCTATAACCTTCATGGCTTAAGTCTCCTTGCCATTTTTCGGTGTGCGTTCACTGCTTTAGAGCCATCTGCCTCTATGCGGAGAGGCTGAAAGCGAGTAAAGTGCTTTGGAATCAAGGCACTAGAACGCCGTTACGCGACCGCTCGGACGCGCATTAATCCACCGTCGGGCTCGGCCAAGCCGAGTCCGTTTTTGATCTGTTTCTCTATCCAGCGCGCAGAACGGTGACGTTTCCGTATTGCATCGAACGCTGCAACACGGCCCCAACAGGCGGGCGAACCGAGAGGTTCTGGCCCAACTCTAACGAAACAAATATTCGGTATTCCCCTGCCATCCGCTGGATAGCAAGCGGACTTTGCCGGCTGCGTGAAGCAAAATTGTGGCAATAGCTCTGTTCGCGCCATTTCTCCGCGTCACTGGACCAGGCGACCTTCCGTGGGCGGCGACAGCGGATCTATCCAAGATTGTGCCGGCCTGTTCCGATACTCGGATATGTGTTAGTACTTTCAATTGCTCGGGGACGTAGGCATGGAAAGCGCGAAGGCGAAAAAACCCCGCAGGGCTGGCGGCAAGACCGCCGAGGCGAGGGGGAGTGAGGGCAGCCGGAAGACGACCAAGGACGAGGCCAGCAACGCTTCGGTCTTCCTCGAGAAAGACCCCGGGATTTGCCTCGTCTATCACGTCAAGGATGCGCAAGGCCGTTATCTGACGGACGAACAGGCTGTGCGTGCACTGCAGTCTTCGGCCTTGTCCGCAGACACGTGGGCCGCGCGCAAGGAAAGCGGTATCCGGATCTGCGCGGACGGCGATTCCTGGATCAACATCCTCTGGCCGCTGTCGGCGCTGGCGGGCTACGCCCCGACATTCTTCGACATTCTCGAGGGACGCTACTACGCCCGAAACGTCGCCTATCCGGGTGATACCTTCGAACAGATGCGGCAGAAGAAGGATTACCGCCGACTGGTGAAATCCGCCTCATTCGACTTCTTCATCTTTTCGGGCGGCGGCAACGACATTCTTGGCGGCGGCGCCCTGACGGAGCTGCTGCGGCCGAGGATCTCCGGCACGCCCGCCGACCCAAGCAGTTTTCTCCGCCTGGACGTGCTGGAGCGCACGATGCGGTTGCTTGAGGAAGGCTATAATGAGATCGCATGCGACGTTGAGACCCTGTCGACCTCGAAGCGGACGCAGATGCTGGTCCATGGCTACGACGTTCCCATGCCGGTGGCGAACGGTCCGTGGCTCGGCCAGCCTTTCATCCGCCGCGGCTTCAGCCTGACGGACGACGGCGCGCTCATCGAAGGCATTCTCACCTATCTCGTCGACCGCCTCTACGACATGCTCGAGCGGATCGAGCGCGCCCAGAACAATGTCACCGTCGTCCGCCTGAAGGGCGTCGTGAAGGGGCGGTGGAACGATGAGCTTCACCCGCGGAAGGCGGCGTCGCAGGACCTTGCGAAGAAATTCGTCGCCGTGATGGAACCGTCGGTGTGAATTGACAGATATCCTCGCGGTTCCGGTCTCTTGCGCCGCAGACGCGGCGCTGCTGGATTCCTGCGGGCGGAAGCGCCAGCTTTGCTCATCCGGATTAATCCGCGCTGAGAGCCACCGCTGGCTGGAGGCGTGAGGCGTTGCGGGCCGGCAGGAAGCCGAAGAGCAGGCCGGTGAGGAAGGAGCAGGCGAAGGCGAGCGCAACCGGGCCGACGGTGAAGCTCACCGGCATGCCCAGGGTCTTGGCAAGGGCACCGGTGCCCAGTCCGGCAGCGACTCCGATCGCTCCGCCGATCGCAGAAACGACCAGCGCCTCCACGATGAACTGCACGAGAATGTCGCGTTCGCGCGCACCGGTCGCCATGCGCACGCCGATTTCGCGGGTGCGCTCGCTGACGCTGACCAGCATAATGTTCATGACGCCGATGCCGCCGACGAGCAGCGAAATCGCTGCGACCGATCCCAGGAAGAGTTTCATCGTGTTCGACGTTTCGGTGAAGGCCTCGCGCACCGACGACATGTTGGTGATCTGGGTGTCTTCCTTCTTGTGCCGCTCATTGAGCAGCGCCTGGATACGATCCTGCGTCAGGTCGATCGCCGAGGCGTCCTTCACTTCAACGGTAATCGTGCGGATGTTGCGCTGGCCGAAGATGCGCATGCTGCCCGTCGTCAGCGGCACGAGGACGACGTCGTCCTGGTCGTTCCCGCCGGCGCTGGCACCCTTTTCGCTCATCACGCCGATCACCTGGAAGGGGATCTTGTTAACGAGCACATATTGGCCGATCGGGTCGGAGCCGTCCGCAAACAGCGTCTTCACCACGGTCTCGCCGAGAACGGCGACGGGGGCGTAGCTTTCCATGTCGTCGCGGTTGATGAACTCGCCGCGGCCAACGCTCCAGGATTTCGCCGTCGTGAATTGCGGCACCGTGCCGTTCGCCGTCGTCTGGTAGTCGACGTTGCCGCGCCTGAGCGTCACCGTGCTCGTCATTTCCGGCACGGCGAAGGCGACGTTCGGCAGCTCCTGGATCGCGTCGGCATCGGCCGGCACGAGCGTGACGTTGCTTCCGCCGGCGCTGCCGCGGAAATTGGCCATGCTTGGGCGGACGAGGAGAAGATCGGAGCCCATCGAGGAGATGCGGTTCAAGACGGAGTCCTGCGCGCCGGTGCCGATTGCGAGCATGGCGACCACGGAGCCGACGCCGATGACGATGCCGAGCAGCGTGAGAATGGTGCGGAAGAGATTGGCGCGCAAAGCCCGCATCGCCATCTTCACCGCCTCGGAGACATCGGCGATCGCGGCAAAGCCCTCGCGGGTGCGGTCGGCAAGGCCGACGGCGCCCTCCGGATTGCTGCGCCCCTTCTTCGTCCGGTCGGCGACAATGCGGCCGTCGTGGATTTCGATCAGCCGGTCGGCCTGTTCGGCCACCTCGCGCGAATGGGTGATGACGACGACGGTGTGCCCGTCCTCGTTCATCTCGCGCAAGAGCGCCATCACCTCGTCGCCGCTTTGGCTGTCGAGCGCTCCGGTGGGTTCGTCGGCGAGGATCACGCGCCCGCCGTTCATCAGCGCCCGGGCGATCGACACGCGCTGCTGCTGGCCGCCGGAAAGCTGGCTCGGCCGATGGTCGAGCCGCTCGCCGAGCTTCAGCGATCTCAGCAGCTCCTCGGCGCGGTCGCGCCGGTCGCGCGCAGGCATGCCGGCATAGACGGCCGGCACTTCGACATTCTCCCTGGCGCTCGCGGTCGGGATAAGGTTGTAGGCCTGGAAGACGAAGCCGAAGGTGCGGCGGCGCAGTGCCGCAAGCTCGTCGCCGTCGAAACCGGAGACCCGTTCGCCATCGATCAGGTATTCGCCCGAGGTCGGCTGGTCGAGGCAACCGAGAATGTTCATCAGCGTCGACTTGCCGGAGCCGGACTGGCCGATGATCGCGACGAATTCGCCGGCCTCGATGTCTAGCGAGATATCGTGCAGCACCTCGACGGCGAGATCACCGTTGAAGTAGGTCTTGCGGACGTCCCTGAGCGAGAGGAGCGCGGTCATCTGCGTGCTCAGAACATCGGCGGCATGCGCATGCCGCGCGAACGGTTATTGCGTGCGCTGTCGCCCGTCGAGGCGGAAGCTGCATCGACGACCACGCGGTCGCCTTCCTCAAGGCCGCTGACGATCTCGGCGCTGACGCGGTTGCGGATGCCGACCTCGACAGCGCGGCTCTCGGTCGCGCCCGAGGGCGTGACCACGGTCACCTGCGCGTTGCCTTCACCGTTCGCATGGATCGCCGCGCTCGGCACCACGAGCACGTCCTTGGCCGCAGCCTCGACGAAGAAGACCTGGGCGCTCATCGACATCATCAGTTCGCCCGTCGGGTTAGGCACGTCGAAGAGGGCGTAGTAGAGGACGACGTTGTTTTCCGTGTCCGGCATCGGCTGGATTTGCCGCAATTTGCCGGTGAAGCGTTTGCCGGGCTGACCGAGGAGGGTGAAGTAGGCATCCATGCCGATCTTCAGCTTGCCGACGTCGGCCTCCGAAACTTGCGCCTTCACGGTCATCGTCGAGAGATCGGCGATGGTGACGATCGTCGGCGTCGTTTGGTTGGCGTTTAGCGTCTGGCCTTCCTTGGCCGGGTTGGCGACGATCGTGCCGGCCATTGGCGCATAGATCTTGGTGTAGCCGAGATCGACCTTGTCGCCGGCAAGTGTCGCCTTCTGCTTGCGGATCTGGGCAGAGATCGCGTCGACGTCCGCGGCGGCCGCAGCATGGTCGGCAACCGCCTGGTCAAGCGTCGATTGCGAGACGCTGTTGGTCGCGACCAGATTGCGCTGCCGCTCGATATTCGCCTGCTTCAGCACGAGCTGCGCCTTCTTCGAGACAAGTTGTGCCTCGAGATTGGCGAGTTCCGCTTGGTCGATCTCGATGCGGTTTTCGATGGTGGCCGGGTCGATTTCGGCGACGAGCTGATTTTGTTCGACCTTGTCGCCGATCTCCACGTGGAGCGATTTCAGCTGGCCGGAAACCTGTGCGCCGGCATCGACGGAATTGATCGCGTCGAGGGTGCCGACAGCGGTGACGCTGTCCTCGATGTCACCGCGCGTAACGACCTGTGTGATCATCGCGGTGGCCGGCTCGGATCCGTATTGACTCCAGGCATAATAGCCAGCGCCGAGCACGGCCAGAAGGACGGGCGCGGCGATCCAGAGGCGCGAGCGGCGTTTCCGGCGAACCGGCGGCGCGGCTGCCGGGATGACACGGACATTGGCGGGCGCGGGCTTGAGCGCTGTCGCCTCGTCCCGGATCGTCTTCGCTGCTTTGCTCATGGCTTCACTGCTTCGCTGGCGTTCATGCTTCTCAAAATAGAGGTGAACGAGATCAGCGAAAAGCATTGAGATGATTATATTTTTGTAATGTGGGGAGGCGCCGGCAGCTCGCCGGCGCCCGAAATCTCATCTTCACCAACAGCTTAGGCTGTGGCGTGTTTCCGCGCGGCGAGCGTGGCGACGCCGGTGACGCAGGCATGGTGGTCGGCAAGTTCGGCAAGTTAGGCAATATGCAATTCACGCGCCGTGACGACGCCAACCGGCGAGGGCAGGTCGCGGGTGGCGCAGGCGTCGCTCGCGATGGTGATCTCGTAACCGAGATCGAGCGCCGCACGCGCTGTCCTGGCCGAGGCGGCGCTTGCGCTTGACGCCGAGGTGATGCTGCCGGAACTCGTTGAGGCGGGCGAATTCCTCGGCGCCGTAGAGCCGCCAGTTCTTGCCCGTTCTTCGCGGTGAGATCAGGCCGCGGTTTTCATAAAGACGGCGGACAGTGAGGCCGAGACGCTCGCCGCACTCGGCGGCGGTCAACCATTGGTTTCCATCGGTTGTGCAGGGCATGAGGCCTCCTTTTCGCCCCCTTCTAAGCTATGACCTTGGGTCCGGCTCAAGAGGGGAACTGCGCTTATTTTGGGCCGTGTGGCAGGACACAAGCGCATTTCTTTTCCAGCTTCCGGAAATTCTGATGGCTCGCACTTGACGCTGTTTCGCCACCGCATTAGAAACGTGCGAACCGTACCGTACGGTACTTAGGAGCGATGTCGAAGTGCAGGGTGTCTTGGAGAGCAGGGGGGCGAATGCCGCAAGCGGCCTGACCGAGCGTCAGGGCGCAGTGCTCGAACAGGCGCTGAGACTGCTCGTAGATGGCGGCGAGAAGGCGCTGACGACAGCGGGCATCGCGCGGGCTGCCAATTGCTCCAAGGAAAGCCTCTACAAATGGTTCGGCGATCGCGACGGGCTGCTTTCGGCGATGATCAGCTACCAGGCGAGCAAGGTCAGGACACTCGACGTTTCCGCGGGGGCGCTCGACGCGGAGGGCCTGCGCCGGCATCTCGTCGCCTTTGCCAAGGACCTGCTCGACGTGCTCGCCGGTGACGTGTCGCTGGCGCTGAACCGGTTGGCTATCGGCCAGGCGAGCCGCGAGGGATCGAAGCTCGGCCACATGCTGCAGGAGCGCGGCCGCCGTCAGATCGGCCGGCGCGCCGGCGCGCTGCTCGAGGCCGGGCGCAAGGCGGCGCTACTCGCCTTCGATGATGCCGAGGAGGCTTATGGTGCACTTTACGGTCTCGTCGTTTCCGACTGGCATTTGCGGATGCTGCTCGGCGAGGAGCCAGGCGAAATGAAGAAGGGTTTCAGCCGCAGGGCGGAGCGGGCGATCGACGCCTTTCTTACGCTCTACGGCAAGAAAGGGTAGCGGCCGGTCTCAAACGGACGCATAAGCCTTTGCGAAGATCAAGGGATCTTCCGGGTCGTGCGTTTGGGTCAGCCAGTGGAACAACAGACCAGCAAAGGGAAGGAAAATTCGATGCGCGTCTATTACGATCGTGATGCCGATCTCAACCTGATCAAGTCCAAGAAGGTCGCCATCGTCGGCTATGGCAGCCAGGGTCGCGCCCATGCGCTGAACCTCAAGGATTCCGGCGCCAAGGAAATCCGCATTGCGCTGAAGCCGGGCTCGGCAACGGCAGCCAAGGTCGAGGCCGACGGTCTCCAGGTTCTCTCGGTCGCGGAAGCCGCCAAGTGGGCCGATCTCATCATGATGGCAACGCCGGACGAGCTGCAGGCCGACATTTACAAGGGCGAGATCGCCGACAACATCCGCGACGGCGCGGCGATCGCTTTCGCGCACGGCCTGAACGTCCATTTCGGCCTGATCGAGCCGAAGGCCTCGGTCGACGTCGTGATGATCGCGCCGAAGGGCCCTGGCCACACGGTTCGCGGCGAATACCAGAAGGGCGGCGGCGTCCCCTGCCTGGTTGCCGTTCACCAGAACGCCTCCGGCAACGCGCTTGATCTCGCGCTCTCCTACGCCTGCGGTGTTGGCGGCGGCCGCTCGGGCATCATCGAAACCAACTTCAAGGAAGAGTGTGAAACCGACCTCTTCGGCGAACAGGTAGTTCTCTGCGGTGGTCTGGTCGAACTCATCCGCGCCGGTTTCGAAACGCTGGTCGAAGCCGGCTATGCCCCGGAAATGGCCTATTTCGAGTGCCTGCACGAAGTGAAGCTGATCGTCGACCTGATCTATGAAGGCGGCATCGCCAACATGAACTACTCGATCTCCAACACCGCCGAGTGGGGCGAATACGTCACTGGCCCGCGCATCATCACCGAAGAAACCAAGGCCGAGATGAAGCGCGTCCTCAAGGACATCCAGACCGGCAAGTTCACCTCGGAATGGATGCAGGAGTACCGCTCGGGTGCCGCCCGCTTCAAGGGCATCCGCCGCGTCAACGACGCCCACCAGATCGAGGAAGTCGGCGCGAAGCTGCGCGGCATGATGCCCTGGATCGGCAAGAACAAGCTGGTCGACAAGGCGAAGAACTAACGGAACGCGCATAACCCCGGAAATCGCATCGATTTCCGGAAAGGATTATGCGCCACTTCAGGTGCTGCTGCGTCATTTGAGCATCCAGTGGATGTGCGGGGCAGCAAGGCTCACCTCCCGAGAGACGAAGAAAGCCGGGGCATGCGCCCCGGCTTTCTTTTTGCTATCCGATTTCCGCAGCACGTGGGTTATCGTGATCGGTTAATCCGGTTGCCGCGGCTCTCCACCGCAAACGGCTCTCTGCGTCGACGGCGAGGTCGATCCTCACCCGCGTTCCGTCCTTGATCCGTTTGCGGAGAATGCCCGGATGGTGCGGCTCGGTTCGAATCCTCATTCCTTCACGGGCATTCTGCAGATCGGACCGCGCAATGCCGAGCTCGCGGGCGAGCAGCCGGTCCAGGCGGAGGCTGGTGGCGAAAGGCACCGCGAGACCGATTTCCAGCGACGTCCACGCGTCGCACTCGCTCAGGACCTCTTTGCGAACGTCGACGTCGGCGCGTTCATCGACCGATTGCGCTTTCCGCCGCAGAACATCGAGATCGAACGCCCAGCCGCGTACCCGATCCGGATCGTTGGATTGCAGCGCCTCCAACGCCGCGCCATCGAGATCGCGGATGTTCCGGCGCTCGAAGATCGGCCGGTTCCAGGTGTTACCGCATGCGGTGCATCTGTAGATCAGCCAGGCATCGAGCGTCCTGCCATTGGCGTTGAGCCTGATCTTGCCGCTCGAGCGAAAGGGTCTCACGCCTCCACATCTGCTGCAGGCAATTCGCGGTTCAGGGGGAGTTCGAGGAATAATGGTCCAGCGGACCCGGAGAATATTGCACATATCGTCTCGGTCTTCCGTTAGGAAGTTCGTCGAGACGACGGTCGGAGAAACCCCTTATGGGTACGGTATGGCGTTGTTTCGGGTGGTTGAAGAGCTGAGACGCAGGGATCTGCGCGTGGCACATCTGACAAGGCCAGACCGGTCTCAGACCAACCACCCGACGAACGCAATCATGCATCGGCAGCAACAGCTGTGCGGCACATGGGGTGAAAATGGATGAGACCGGTATTTACGACGGCAAAATCGAACCTCGATGGCCAATGCTCTTCGGTTCGAAGCGATACCAGATAAGGGGGAACAATTGAAGCATCCGCGTGAAACTGTCGCGCGCCGGCGGTTCCGCAGCCTTCATAGAAAGTTTCTTTCAGTAAGGTGCGGCCAGACGATTTCGCCGTTTCATTGAAACGGTGAAATCGTCTAATTCCTTGAAACTACATAATGCTAACGGAAACCCGTTGCAGACTTTTCCTGGAACTGCTCCGGGCCGATCGCGCGATGTGCAGTGAAGGCCTCAGCGTGCGTCGGCCTTGGCGGCCGTTACATCGGGTCGTTGCCCTTCATAGCGTTGGACATGTGGGTCTTGCACTTGTCCTGATCGTTCGCCGCCATGGCTTCCTTTGCCATAGCCAGCTCCTTCTGAGCATGCTCCTTCCGCGCCGAGTCGGTGACCTGGCTTACATCGGTTTCGAGCTTCGTCATCGCCGCCTGGTCGCACGTGATATCTGCCTGTGCAAAGACGGGCGACGCAACAGCCGTGAAAATGGCAGCCGCAACCAACACTTTGTTCAACATAGTGGAATCTCCGATGTTCTTGCTCGCACTTCGCGTGCGGTACGTGACAAACCACCATCCGCCATTTCGGTTCCCCCGAAACGAGCCCAGGCATCCAGAATGCGCGCGCGAGATGCAGCGCTAGGCGGGAAGACGATCGCCCGCGCCTTGAACGAGGAAGCGGTTCATGGTTGCGAGCACTCGATCGAAGGCTCAATCGCGATAGAAATTGCGCGGCCATTTGTGCGCGCGCAGTTTCTCGCGCTGCTCGCTAGGAAGGCCGCGTCCGTCGCCGATCGCGCAGTTGCGTTCGACGTTGCGGACCGAGCGCATGCCGGGGATGACGGTCGAAACGGCCGGGTGGCTCAGCACGAAACGGAGCGCCGTCTCGGCGAGCGCATCGGGGGCGATCGCCAGGTCCTCGACGATCTTGCGAGCGCGCTCTTCGACTTCGCGCTTGCGGTCGCCGCGGAAATAATTGGCCCTGAAGTCTCCCTCCGGGAAGACGGAGTCGGCGCGGATCTGTCCTGTCAGGCCGCCCTCGTCGAGTGCCACCCGGACGATCACACCGACATTGTGGCGCTCGCAGGCCGGGAACAGCCTTTCCTCGGGCGTCTGCTCGAAGATGTTGTAGATCACCTGCACGCTGTCAACGACGCCGCTTTCGATGAGGGCGAGGGCATTTTCCGGCTCGTAATCGTTGATCGACACGCCGAAGAAGCGGATCTTGCCATCGCGCTTCAACCGCTCGACTGCCGAGAGCCAGTCTCCGCGGCCGACCCACTCGTCCGACCAGACGTGAAACTGCTGCACGTCGATGGTGTCCACGCCGAGATTCCTGAGGCTGGTTTCGGTGCAGGCGATGACGTGGTCGGCGGGAAAACCGTCCTCGACCGGCGTGCCCGGGCGGGCGGGCCATATCCTGTTTTTTGGCGGAATCTTGGTTGCGACGTGGATCGTCTCCGAGCGCTCCTTCAAGAGCTTGCCGACCAGCCTTTCGCTGTGGCCCTCGCCATAGCCGAGCGCCGTGTCGATGAAGGTGAGGCCGAGATCGATCGCTCGATGGAGCGCACGGGCCGACTCTTGGTCGTCGGCGCCGCGCCAGCCGCTGTTGCCGATGCCCCAGGCACCATATCCGATTTCGGAAACGCTGAGGCCGGTGCGGCCGAGAGTTCTGTAGTGCATGGCTTTTCTCTCAGGTGGGATTGAACGGGTCGATCCGGAGCGATCGGTTTTGCGGGTCGCCTTCTACCTAGGTTTCGGGCAAGGGAAGTCAAACAAGACGGCGGGCGGCGGGCCGTTGAGGGGGAGGGCTAGTTCCGATCGACCGGCTTGGAGCGCATGCGCGAGACCGTCTCGCGCTCGGCGCGCTTGCAGCGCATCGGCGGCAGGCCGCGATCCATCAGGTCCATGTCCTCGAGCACCATGTCCCCCATGCGCTTGAAGGCGACATCGAGGGCGCCGGCGCGGTGCGCCGAGCGCAGGAAGCCGGGCAGCGTGCGGACAGGATGATCGAGTCTCAGCGGCTCCTCCGGAAAGACATCGCTGGCCGCGATGATGTGCTTGCTGCGCACCGCCTCCATCAACGCCTCGAAATCCACGACTCCGGCCCGGCTCAGCAGGATGAAGGCGGCCCCTTTGCGCATCTTCGCGAAAGCATCGTCAGCGAGGAAACCCTGGTTCTCGCTGGTGACCGAGGCGACGACGAAGACAAAGTCGCTTCCAGACAGAACCTCATCCAAGGAAGCCGGCTCCACGCCGTGCTCGATCAGCATCGAGGGCGGCAGCCAGGGATCGAAGACCCGCGTGCGGGTGTTGAAGCCCGAAAGCAGACGGTTCAGCGCCTTGCCGAGGTCGCCGAAGCCGATGATGCCGACGTCGGCGCCGGAGATGAGCCGCGCCGTGCGGTTGCCGTCACCGCCCCACAATTCCTTGCCTTCGCGGAAGGCTAGATCCGCATCAACTATATCGCGCGCAAGGTTGATCGCCATGGCAAGGCCAAGCTCGGCCACAGGCTCAGCGAAGACGGCGCCGGTCGTCACCACATGGATGCCGCGCTCGAACAGCGTCTCGTAAGGCATATTGTTGATCAGGTTCGTCTCGACATTGAAGACGCAGCGCAGCGACCGCATCCGGGGCAGCAGCTCATCCGAAATCGGCGGTTGGCCGATGACATAACGGGCTTCCGCCAAAGTCTCCTCGGGGAGTGCGGCAATGCCGCTGTCGGTGGTCTCGACGATTCGGTAGCCGGCGCGAAGCCGGGCGAGCGAAGGCGGGGTGAAAATGAGCTCGAGCGTGCGCGGTTCCGGTGCGCTGATCACCAGCGGCAGCGAATTGTCGGACATGGCTTCCTCCTCCCGGTCGGCTCCTTCCGATGCATTCGGTACATGTACCGCTGACGAAAAGGTTGTACGCCAAATTAAACGATTTACAACCGCGAAAAATCGATTTATCGCTTAATGTGCGACACTCGGCAGACTGCTTGCTCTCGGGAGGAGAGGATGGTTCATCGGGAAGCGCATGCGCGGCGACCGTCGATCCACGACGTGGCCAATAGCGCCGGCGTTTCTGCCGCGACCGTGTCGAAAGTCCTGCAAGGCGTCCCGACGGTGAAGCCGGAGAATGTGCAGCGCGTGTTCGACGCGGTGGAACTGCTCGGCTATCGCATCGATCCGCTCGCCTCGGACCTGAGACGGGCCAAGCGCCGCATCATCGGCGCGATAGTTCCGGAATTCGAAAGCGAATTCTTCGGCTCCATGATCACGCAGCTGGAACGGCTGGCCGAGCAGCGCGGCTATGCGCTCGTCGCGGCGTCGAGCCGGGAGTCGGAAGCGCGCGAAAGGGAAATCCTCGCCCGCATGCATGACTGGCGCGTCTCCGGGGTCGTGCTGGCGCCGGTGCGCAACGAGCACGGGCCGGCGGCAGGCTTCATGAAGAAGTACGGCATGACCGGCGTGCTGATCGACCGGGTGCTCGCGGATGATGCCTTCGACACGGTATCGGCCGATAGTGTCTCGGCGAGCGCCGAGGTAGCGCGCGAGCTCGTCGAGAGGGGCCACCGCCATATCCTCGTGCTCGGTCTCGGTGAGCAGGCGGCGACCGTCCGCGCCCGGCTAGACAGTTTTCGCGAGCGTGCGTTGCAGCTCGCCCCGGATACCCGCATCGACGTGATTCTTTCGGAAAGCGATGTCGAGCCACTGCGATCCTCGCTGCGAGACTATTTCGCCAAGGGCGAGCGGCCGACCGCCGTCTACTCCCTATTCCTGAGGGGCACGCTGGTCGCGCTCAGCGAATTCCGCCGGCGCGGCTGGCACTGCCCGAACGACATTTCGCTCGTCGGCTTCGACGATGCGGAGTGGATGCAGGTGACATGGCCGGCGATCGCGGCGGTCGTGCAGCCCGTCAGGCAGATCGCCATCGAGGCGATGGAATTACTGTTTCGCCGGATTGAGGGGGAAGGGGGGCCGCCCAAGGCGCGGCTCGAGCCATGCAAGGTCTTGATGCGGGAATCCGTTGGGTCGCCAGGCAGCGGACCGCACTCCGGGGGAGGAAAACGACAATGACCCCGATTGTCGAAGACGGAAGGCAAGCGCCGGATCTGGCTGGACCTCACGGTGCGTGACATCAACTGGAGGAAACGATGCAACCATTTGTCGCAAAGATGAATCGCTTTACTTTGGCGTTGGGCGTTGCAATGGCCTTCGCCGCGCCTGCTGTCGCCGAAGACGGCGAATACGGCGTCCTGATGAAAACGCTAGCCAATCCGTTCTGGGGCGCCATGGCCCAAGGTGTGGAGGACGGCGCGAAGGAAGCGGGGGTGAAATATTTCCTGCAAGCCGCCGAAAGCGACCAGGCGGCCGAGCCGCAGCTCAACCTTTGCAACACCATGCTGGAACGCAAGCCTGTGGCGATGATCACCGCGGCCATCAATTCGACGAACCTTTTGCCGTGCCTCAAGGCGGCGCAGGACGCCGGCATCAAGGTTGTCGATCTCGACGGCAATCTCGACCAGGCCGTGCTCGACAAGGAAGGCATAAAGATCACCTTCCGCATCGGCTCTGACAATGTCGCGGCGGGCGCGCAGGGTGCCGACTATCTCGTTGAAAAGCTGGGCAAGGAGGCCAAGGGGCCCGTGCTGGTGATCGAGGGCCTGTCGGGCAACGTCACCGGGCAGAGGCGCGCGCAAGGCTTTGCGGCGCGGCTGAAGGAATTGGCGCCGGGCCTCGAGGTCGTCGCCTCGCTTCCCGGCGACTGGGATCGCGGCAAGGCGGCCTCGATCACCAACGACATTCTGACCCGCAACCCGGACCTCGTCGGCATCTTCGCCGCCAATGACGGCATGGCGCTCGGGGCCGTCGAAGCGGTCTATGCCGCCGGCAAGGGGGACCAGGTGACGATCATCGGCGTCGACGGCAATTCCGATGCGGTGAAGTCGATCAGGGACGGCAGGCTCAACGCCTCGGTCGCCCAGCTTCCCTATCTCGTCGGAAAACAGGCGGTCGAAAACGTCAAGAAGGCGATCGCCGGCGAAAGCGTCACGGCGGACATCGCCGTGCCAACGCTGGTGCTGACCAAGGACGTGCTCGATGCCGGCAAGGAGCCGATGCTTCAATACGTCAAGTGAGCTTTGCCGAACCGGCTGGCGCCATACTGCGCCAGCCGCCTTCTGCTGCAGGTAGGTGGGAGCCATGACACATGAAACGGCGCAGCCCGGGCTCTGGGCGCGGGCGCAACGAACATCGGTCGAACAACTGCATATACGGCTGGAATCCTTTATCGTCCTGATCGTGCTCAGCGCCATCATGGCCGTCCTGTCGCCGTTCTTCCTGTCGCTCAGCAATTTCCTCAACATCCTGCTTGCCACCTCGACGATCGGAGTGCTGGCGATCGCCGCAACCTATGTCATCGGGTCCGGCGGGCTGGATCTTTCGCTGGGATCGGTGATGGGGCTTTCCGGCGTGGCAGGCGCTTATGTCGCCGTCAATCTCGGCGCGCCATCGCCCGTGGGGCTTGCCGCCTGCATCCTGGCGGGGGCGGCCGCCGGCTACGTCAACGGCCAACTGATCACCCGCGCCTTCGTCCCGGCCTTCATCGTGACGCTCGGCATGCTGGGGCTTGCGCGCGGGCTTGCGCTCGTCATTTCCGACGGCCGGGTGATCTATGGCCTCCCGGCCGTGATGGTCTATGTCGGCCAGGGGCGGCCGCTCGGCATTCCGATGCCGGTGATCATTTTCGTTGTCACCGCGATCTTCGCCCATTGCTTGCTCGCCTATTCGAAATTCGGCCGCCACACCATGGCGCTCGGGGACTCCGAAAGCGCCGCGCGCGCCGCGGGCATCCGCGTCGAGCGTCACAGGCGCATCCTCTACACGCTTTCCGGCGCGCTCGCCGGACTTGCCGGCATGCTCTTCATGGCGCGCATCAACTCCGGCGATCCGACGGCAGGCCTCAATTACGAACTGACGGCAATCACCGCCGCCATCATCGGCGGCACCAACCTCTTCGGCGGCCGCGGGTCGATCCTCGGCACCATGATCGGCGCGTTGATCATGGGCGTGCTGCAGAACGGGCTCAACCTGCTTGCGGTGCAATCCTACTACCAGCAGATGGCGATCGGCGCGGTGCTGATCCTCGCGGTCTTTATCGACCAGTATCAGGTGCGCAAGGAGAGTCGCGTATGACCCTTCTTACCCTCTCAGGCATCCGCAAGAGCTTTGGCGCGGTCGATGTTCTGCACGGCGTCGATCTTTCCGTCGACAAGGGCGAGGTCGTCGGCCTCGTCGGCGATAACGGCGCCGGCAAGTCGACTCTGATGAAGACGATCACTGGCATCTACCGGGCCGACGCTGGGTCCATCGAGTTCGACGGCAAGGATGTGCTGCCGCTCGACCCCGGTGCGCGGCGCGAACTCGGCATCGAGATGATCTATCAGGACCTGTCGCTGGCAAAACAGCAGGACGTGGCGAGCAATATCTTCCTCGGCCGCGAACCGACGCGAAAGCTGTTCGGGCTGTTTCCCGGCTTCATTGACAAGGCCCGCATGGACCGCGAGGCGGCAGGTATGATCGCGCGGCTCGGCGCCCACCTGCCGTCGATAAACCGCTCGGTCGGCTCCTTTTCGGGCGGCCAGCAGCAGACCGTGGCGATCGCCCGGGCGCTCACCTTCAATCCGAAGCTCGTCATTATGGACGAGCCGACCGCGGCGCTTGCGGTGCGCGAGGTGCAGGGCGTTCTCGATCTTATCCGGCGGCTGAAATCGGAAGGCATTGCCGTGATCCTGATCTCTCACCGCCTGAACGACGTGCTTGCGGTCACCGACCGAATCGTCGTCCTGCGTCACGGGCGGGCCGACGCAAATCTTGCGACCGCCAGAACCAACATGAGCGAGGTCGTCAGCCGCATCGTCGGCGGCGGCGACCTTTCGGCTGCGGCCATGCACGAACAACGAGGCTAACTTCATGAACATCTTCGGATTGCACACTTTCGCGATCGCGCCGGTCTGGGATCTCACGCGCATCGAGCCGCAAATGGATCGCCTCAAGGAACTCGGCATCGGGCTCCTGGAAATTCCGTTGCTGAGGCCGAGGGAAATCGATACCCGGCGAACGCGGGCCTTCGCCGGCCATTACGGCGTGGAACTCATACCATCGCTGGGGCTGCCGCGGGCGCTCGATATCGTGGAACATCCGCAGGACGGGCTCGACTTCCTGGAGCCCGCCTTCCGGGTCTGCGAGGAAGTGGGCAGCTTCGGGCTCGCCGGCGTCACCTATGGCTCGATCGGCAAGACCACGGGCCGCGCCGCGACGACCAGGGAGATCGACGGCATGTGCCGGTTTCTCGAGCGGGCGGCGAAGGCGGCAAGGTCGCACGGCTTGAAGCTCGGCATCGAGCCCTGCAACCGCTACGAGACTCACCTGATCAACCGCGGCATCGACGCCGCGCGGATCATCGAGCGGATCGGCGCCGACAATATCTTCATCCATCTCGACACCTACCACATGCACATCGAGGAGGAGAGTTTTGCCGCCGGCTTCGAGGCTGCGGCGCCCTATCTCGGCTATGTGCATGTCTCCGAGGCGAACCGCGGCGTGCCCGGACGCGGCATGCTGGACTGGCAGGCCTGCCTGAAGGCGATCACGGATGTCGGTTATGAAGGCCCGATCACGCTCGAGAGCATGAACCATGTCGACCAGGACATCGCGGGGGGGCTGGCAATCTGGCGACCGGTCGCCGAAGACCCGCGGGACGTCATCGAAGTCGGCCTGCCGTTCCTGCGCGAGACGGCCCGGGCCGCGGGCCTGCAATTGGGCTGAAGGCTCAGAGGCGCAATGCGGCCGCTCGCGTCCGTGCTGCCGGCCGCATCCTCGAACCATGAATGGCCGACGGTTTTAACGTTCATCGGGCGATTTTTCAGCACTCCCGGTCCCGGGCCCGACTTCAAAAAAACGATTGCTACGTTACCTATAATAACGTCCAGTAGCGTTGCCCGACGGGAAGACAAACGATGAGTGCCGGTCCCTGGAGCGAATGTGTCGTCGTGAGATCTGGCGAAGGCGGTTTGACATTTGTGTCTACCACGAGCGACGCTCTCGCCATACTCCAGGAGGCTTGGCCGCAACGGAAAGGACCCGCCTATCACGCTGCTGTTGGCGCCTGCGAGGAAGTGCTGAGCGGCCATTTGCCGCCTTATGTCGCCCGGATCGCATTCCTGGACGCCTCCAGGGAGGCCGGCATTGCCGTTGCACCGTAGCCGCCGGTCCGAAGACGATTCTGCGCTTCGTTGCATCGGAAAGATTTGAAACCTTCGGCATTTCCTGCATCTTTCCTTCTCTCAAACAAATCCGTCAGCCAGAATGGAGTCCTAGGCAGAGGCTCAGCTGTGACGGTTCGAATGGTTTCGTTTCTCCCGCAACAGGTGGAGGCCCCAATGCGCGCCGATGAAATCATGACCATAAATGTGGCCACGATCAGCACTGCAAGCAGCGTGCGTCACGCGATCGAGACCATGGTTACGAAGGGGCTGAGCGGCCTCCCTGTCATCGATGACGATGGCGCGGTCGCGGGCATGCTGACGGAAGGCGACCTATTGCGGCGAATCGAGCTTGGAACCGGGCGAGGCAGCGCGGCCGCCGAGAGCGCTCTTATCGATCTCGACCGCTACATCCGCAGCAACAGCTGGCGCATCAGCGATCTGATGTCGACCGAAGTTTTCACGGTCGGCCGCGACGCACCGATCGGCGCGGTTGCCGAACTGATGTTCAAGCACAAGATAAAGCGCGTGCCGGTCGTGGAAAATCGGGCGCTGATCGGCATCATTAGTCGCGTCGACCTCTTGCGCGCGATCGTCGACGTTCGGGGCGAGGGCACGGTCCGGGGAGACGAGGCGCTCGCCGTGGCGATCCGCGCGCGCCTTCGCTCCGACCTCGGCCTCGACGCGGAGAGAATCAAAGTCTCCGTGGAAGCCTGCCACGCCGTACTCGAAGGCAAGGTGAGGAGCGAGCTGGAGCGTCGGGCCATCAAGGTGCTGATGGAGAATATCAACGGCGTCGAGAGCTATGTCGACAAACTGGTCGTGGAGCAGGAAATTTAGCGGCGCACGTTCTTGATCCTCTACTGTCATGATGCTCGATAGTCGCCGCTGCGATGACGTGCTCCTCAAGGAAGCGACCCGAAACCCAGCAACGATAAGTTGACGGATAGGAAGAAGCTGGTGCATCCTGCCGGCCGCCAAGACATGCCTACATAGCATTCCGGGTCGCGTGGACCCCGCAAGCAGATCAAGTGCGTGCACATTGCGTACGTCGCGTCCGGCATGGCGCTGCAGATTTCGACTCATAGCATTCATTCACAATCGGCCGCAGCATTCGGGGAATCTGTTCGGAGGACACTGTGAAGAGAAGCACGAAATTCCGCGTGGCCGCCTTCGCAGCCATGCTCGCCGCACCCGTTGCCCTGCCAGTTGAGGCAGCCGACCTCGTGATCGCCATGCCCAATTGGCCGTCCGGACAGGCAACGGCCAACATCCTCAAATTGAGTATCGCCAACAAGTTCGGGCTCGATGCGGAAGTGCGCGAACTCGGGACGATCAGTGCCTTCGTGGGCCTCGAAAAGGGCGAAATCGATGTCCAGCCCGAGGTGTGGCGGCCGAATTTCGAGGACCTCATCAAGAAATACGTGACCGACAAGGGCGCGGTCGTCTTGAGCGGGCGCGCCGTGCCGGCCTGGCAGGGCCTTTGCGCCACGCCGGAGGCGGCCGCCGCCGGCCTCAAGACGATTGCCGATCTCAGCGACCCGGCAAAGACCGCGGTGCTCGACACCGACGGGGACGGACGCGGCGAAGTGTGGATCGGCGCGCCGACATGGCTTTCGACAGGGATCGAGCGGGTGAGGGCCAACAGCTACGGCTATGCCGCAAACCTGACGCTCGTCGAGGCCGAAGAGGACGTGGCGATGGCGGCGGTCGATGCGGCGGTCGCGACCGCGCGGCCGATGGTGTTCTATTGTTACGCGCCGCATCACGTCTTCGAGTTGCACAAGCTCACGCGCATCGAGGAGCCGGCGCATGATCCGGCGAAATGGAAGATCGTGCCGGCGGACGATCCGCTATGGGTCACCAAGTCAAGCGCTGCAACCGCCTGGGATACGGCGTATTTTCACATTGCCTACGGAGCTGCCTTCGGCAAGAAGCATCCTGACGTCGCGAAGTTCCTGGAACGGGTGGATTTCTCGCCGCAAGAGGTGACGGCGATGAGCTACGCGCTGGAGGTGGAGCGCCAGACGCCTCCCGACTACGCAAAGAAATGGGTCGACGGCAACGCAGCACGCATAGACGGGTGGGCAAGGCAATGACGATGATCCGGAATAGCCTTGCGGCCGACGCAAAACGTGGCAGGAGGATGCGGAAGTTCGGCTTGGTCATGCTTGCCGCCTGCCTCTGCCTCGGGCCGCTGGCGGCGCTCGCCGCGACGCAGATCTACGACGCCCGCACGAAGAAATGGGTCGACTACGACAAGCGCAAGGCACGGCAGTATTTTGCGCGTAACAAGCAGGTACCGGAGGCCTTTCGCCGGCAGGTCGTGCCGTTCCGCACCGCCGAGCCGCCGGGCACGATCATCATCGATGGCAACCAGCATTTTCTCTATCTTATCCAGCCCGGTGGCCAGGCGATCCGCTACGGCATCGGTGTCGGTCGCGAGGGCTTCGGCTGGGCGGGCATCGTTCGCGTCGGGCGTACGGCCGAGTGGCCGACCTGGACGCCGCCGCCCGAGATGGTGGCGCGCGACCCCAACGCGGCGAAATGGGCAGCCGGCATGCCGGGGGGACCGGACAATCCGCTCGGCGCGAGGGCGCTCTATCTCTACGAAGGCGAGAACGACACGATCTACCGCATTCATGGCACGGTGGAGCCCTGGACGATCGGTCTTGACGTTTCCTCCGGCTGCATCCGCATGAACAATGACGACATCATCGATCTGCATTCTCGCGTGAAGATCGGCGCGAAAGTCATCGTGCTGATGCAGGGGGCGGCGCTCTACAAAGGCGTTTGAAAATCGCCAGCGAGACGACATCTGGAGGTGAGGATTTGTCGACTACCAAGTTGAACGCATACTCGATCGCGCGCTGCGCATTTGTTGTCGCCGGCGTCTTGCTTCTTGGCGGATGCCAGTCATCGGCGCCCGAGCCGCAGAACATGGCACGCACGAGCCTGCAAACTGCGCCCGCCGACCTGCAGCTCATCTGCGCCAATGCGGTTGTTGCTCAAGCCAGTGGCGCCAGGGTTCTGCCGATGAGTTCGCGCCAGCTCGATGCGACGACCTACGCCGTCGATGTCGATGCTGGCGGGCGCAAGTTCGCCTGTGTCGTCGACAGCAGCGGCAGCGTCAAATCGGTGCAGCCGGCCTAATGTCGCGTAAGCTATGGTCGCAAAAACCGGGATGCCGATGAAGTCGCATCCATGAGCAACGATGGGCTGGAACTACTTCTTCTGCACGCGCTGCCGCTTGATGGCTCGATGTGGGAGAGACAGATGCATCTTCTGCCGGGCTCCACCCATGCGCCGACGCTCTATTCTTTGGGCGATAGCGTTGGGGCGTGGGCAGCTGAGGCGCTGAAGTTGGTTCGCGGTAACCGCCTGATCGTCGTTGGCTGCTCGGTTGGAGGATCTTGTGCTCTCGAGGTTGCCGCACTCGCACCAGATAGGATCGCCGCACTGGTTCTAATCGGGACGAAAGCTCGCCATAGGCCAGACCCAGCGCTCCACGTATCCGTTTTGGAACTGCTTCGAGACGAGGGATTGGAGGCCGCATGGGATGCCTATTGGGCTCCGCTGTTTTCTGGATCGACCAGCCGCCAGGTGATCGCCGCTGCAAAAGCCACCAGCCTTCGCCAGCGACCGCAGGACGTTACGCGGGGCGTGACGGTGTTTCACACGCGACCAAGTAGGGAGCAGGTTTTGTTGAGCTTGCCTCGGCCGATCTTCATCGTGACTGGCGAAGATGACCGCGCGCCAGGTCCCGAGACGAGTTCCATGCAAGCAGCGCTGGCGCGGCACGGACATCTAAAGGTCGTCCGAAATTGCGGCCATTACGTTCCGCTGGAACAGCCGGAATATCTCAATACGGTGCTGCAAGAGCTGATAAGCGAACAGCAACGGTCCTCTCCAGAGCGCGATCGTCGTTAACTTGACGAAGGCGGCGAACGGGAGCGCTTTCGCGCTCGCTACTTGTCGTTGCCAAGGCAAGTTCAGAACATATCGCGGCTGCGGCTTCGTTGGTCGTCGTCCACCAGGTGCGGCTCGTAAATGCCTTCCCGTGCCGTTCGTCTCCAAGATCGCGCAAGGTCTCCCGGATTGTCGTCGATATCGACGACGGCAATCGAGGGTGTTCCATCCGCCTTGCATTGTGCGGCCCATTGACCGCCGGGGCCAACGATTCCCGAAGGAGCACTCAGACCACGCTGAGCGAGAACAGAGAAGCTAATCCAATACCTGTTGCTTGCGGCGTGTCCCTGTGCCTCGGCGGCGAAAGCCAGATCATTGGTGGAGGAGCCGCCGGTGGTCGAGAACAAAACACAATCGACAGCAAGCCGCTCATATCCGATGAAAATCTCCGGAAAGTGCGACTCTATACCCAGCGCGCAGCCGAAGCGGACCCCGTCAACCTCGAACGTCACCGGGGTTGAACCCGGCGTGTACATAAATGAGACCTTGGTGTTTGACAGCATGCGCTCGTCGTAACGCGTCACCACTTCCCCGCGATCGGAGATGACATAGAGGCTATTGTGCGGCCTGTGGGGTGGGGTGAGTTGATGTACTGATCCGACGATCGTCCAGAGCCCGAGCTGCCGCGCAAGCGTCCTGGTGGCTTCCAGCTCCTCACGCAGAACAGTCCATTCGAACCGGCCCCAATCGGAAGGCCCGACTCTTTCGGGACCGATACTGGACATAATGCGCTTGTTAGGGGAGCAGGTTGCGCCTTCAGGAAAATGCACGAGCCTCGCTCCGGCTTCATGCGCCTGACGCATAAGGCGTCTCATCTCCGCCCCGCTGGCGCGAAGCGCCGCGATGTTGCGAGGATCTTCATAGACAGTGGTTTGCGCGACAGCCAAACGCACTGATTTGGCTTCAGGCTTTAGGGTCAAAACTCAATCAGCCTATTGATGACGTTTGATTTCCGTGATTCTGTTCCGAGTAGATTGGAGTTTGGGATCATGGGAAGTGAATTCTGGTTGAGCGATCAGCAGTGGTCCGTCATCGAGC
>NZ_JADYVD010000067.1 GCF_020193575.1 Ensifer sp. IC4062 | reverse complement strand
TCTCTGGACCGCCCCAGTGACGCTGCCGATGATGTACGCGGTGGTCTATCTGTCATCGAAGCTCGGGCAGGTGTCCGGCCGCGGCCTTTTCCATGTGATCAAAGACGTTTATCCGCGCTGGCTCCTGTGGGCGATCCTGATCGGCGTCCTGATTGGCAACACCATTGAGGCGGCGGCAGATCTGGGCGGAATGGCCGCGGCGATCGGCATGTTCGTGCCGCTCCCCGGTCCCCTGCTAGTGTCGGTCATCGCCGTAGTCATTTTCGCCCTCCAGCTCTATGGCTCGTATACTTTCATCCGAAACGTCTTCCGATGGCTTGCACTGGCGCTTCTCGCCTATGTTGGGTCCGCCATCCTGGCGCAGCCCGATGCGGGCGCGATCCTGCGCGGTACGCTCATCCCGAAGATCGAGTTCAGCCGCGAATTTCTATCGATTCTCGTCGCCATCATCGGCACCACGCTGTCGGCCTATCTCTATACCTGGCAATCGAACGAGGAGGTGGAAGAGGAGATCGGCAAGGGCAGAACCACGGTAGAAGAACGCAAAGGTGCCACGGCAGGCGAACTTCGCCGCTCGCGGCGCGACATACTGATTGGCATGACCTTCTCCAATCTCATCATGTATTTCATCATCCTCTCAACGGGCGCCACGCTCTACGAGGCGGGTGAACACGATATCGAGACGGCTGCGCAAGCCGCGGAGGCCTTGCGCCCGCTGGCAGGCGAGGCAGCCGGTGTACTCTTCGCAGCCGGGATCATCGGCGTCGGGTTTCTGGCCATACCGGTAATGACCACCGGAGCGGCCTACGACTTGGCCCAAGCGATGGGCTGGCGACATACCCTCCATGCGAAGCCTGCAGAGGCTCGCAAGTTTTACATTGTGACGGGCGTCTTCACCCTCATCGCGGTGGCTTTGAACTTTCTCGGCTTCAACCCGATGAAGGCATTGGTCTGGTCGGGAATTGTCCAGGGGTTCTCAACGCCTCCGCTTCTCCTCCTGATCCTGCTTATGACGAACAATCGAAGGATCATGGGCGATCACGTGAACAGCGTCAGCACCAACGTGCTCGGCTGGATAACTACGCTCGCCATTTTTTCGGCTTCAATTGGCCTGATCGCAACCTGGTTCATGTAGCGTGCTGCAGAAAATTCGAGATGCTCCAGAGCGCGAGCCATCGCGGGGGAGCCCGGCTTCGCTGAGGGATGCGCTCTTTTTGCCGCTGTCGCGTCCTTCCTATCTGCTACAGCGCCGCGCGTCTTATCAGACGCGCGCCGCCAACGTTTTGCGCGAGAAGATCGGTCAGGAGACATCCTGAAACCGGACCGCACCGTCGTGCAGAAAGCAGGCTTTCGAAAAGATGCCCAACTGAATGGGATTGGGCAGGCGAATGTCTCCGACACCGGGCACAGGATCGCGCTGAGGGTCAAAGGAACGGTCGATCTGCGAGATGAAACCGAGAATGACCCCGGTACGGCGGGCAAATTCCTGCAGGACGAGCAGTTGGTCCGAAAGCGGAGGCTTGCTTCGCTGCTGATCGAGGATTTGCAGATAGTCTATGACTGCAACGGTCCCGCGAGGCAATCCGGACAGATGCTCTACGATGAAATCGGCGCTGATCTCTTCCGAGGTCACGATCTCAAGCTTGTCGCCGATGCCGTGATTGCCCTTGTCCAATGAACGGATACGCTCCAGCGCCTCCCATTCTGTATACTCCAGGGTGTAGAAAACGGCCCTGCGGCCTTCACGGACCGCATCGATCAGAAGCTTTAGCCCCAGCGAGGTCTTGCCGTGTCCGGGACGAGCGCCCAACAACAGAAGGTCACCATCCGTAAGCCGGGACAGCAATGCTTCTGAGGGCGAATTCATCGCCAGCCGAGACGACAGCAAACTCCACCCCGCAAAGCCCTCCTCACGCGCGATGCGATCCAGCGCTTCGTGCAGGGCGATTTTTTCATTCCGGGCGAGAGATTTGGCGCGACGCTTCAGTTGGTAGACGGGGGCAGACAACCGCATCATGGAACCTCCATTGCGAGCACGAAACGCAACCCCTCCTTATGCGAACGCTCGAACAGATGGTTCGATGATCTCGTCGCCCCGTATGTGCGATACTTCCCCGGTTGGAGGGGGGAGGCGCGGGCCAAGCCGACCCAACGATGCGCATGCCAGTCTGATTCGTCAACTCAAGCGTGCCGGTCACGACACGGATCCGAATCCTGCCGATGGCCAGACCTGAAATGGGGCGCTATCGGTGGATCCAGCCCGACAGAAGCTGTCGCTCGCGAAGATCTACAGCGCCGCGCGTCCTATCAGACGCCACAATACGAGACAGTAACGCAATTGGCCTTGGCGGATGCTTTTTCGTCCCTGTGACAAGCACAGGAATGAGGGCAGGAGGAGAACCTGCCGTACTGCGAGCAACGACGTGCTGTCGTGTACTGCGTTCAGACGCGCAACGGACGCTGTAGCACTTTGAATTGCTGCATGTATTTACCCTTAAGTCGGGCACGATTTAAGGAAACATGCAGTTGATTTCCTTGAGCCCGGCGGCAAGGACGACGCTCGCGGGAACATTGATCCATGTGGCCGGAGTGATCGGCGACGCCTTCCTTAACCAGTGGCCGACGAGCTTATAGCCAAGGGTGTAGCCTAGCCACCGCGGCCGCTTCCCGCCCGTTCCGAAGAACCAAGCGGCGTGATCGTAATCGGTGGAGGATAGCGCCGCCTCGACAGGAAGATTCCTGCACAGGGCTTCATCATCGACCGCGCATTCCCAAGGCTCCGGCGGGTTGCCGATGAGCTCCCGCACGAATTGCCCTGCCAGCCCTTCGCTCACCAGAGCTTCCCCGAGGCTGCGTCCGTAGCCGGGACCCGCCATCCGGAGGCAATGATGCGCTTCGTGGACGAGCTGGCGGACGAGAGTGCCGTCGCTGAGACAGCGGGTAAGATTTGGGTTGTCGAGGTCGATGGTCAGCGAGAAGAGGGAGCTTCGGTAGGCGAAGCCAACCATGCCGATTTCCGGGATAACCTTCCCGGGTTGCTGCTGCACGAGAATGTCGAGGGCGGGCGGCGGGAGCACGCGCGATACTGCCCTGCGTGCCTCGTCAACTCCGGCGATGATCGGGTCCCGCCAGCGCTTCAGATCGCCTTCCGCCTCGAGCCAGTGAATTCTCCACTCATCCATCGGCTCAATTGTCGTTGGCTCTTTTTCTGGTCGTCGTGACGCTTTCCGTGAGCAGCGTTTCTGCCCCCGTTATCGCCTTCACGCACATCTCGATCATCAGCCGCGCGCGCTCCGACCCGCAATCCATCTCTTCCAGGAACTCACGTGCCTGCGCCATGCGTTCCGCGACCTCGCGATCCGACAACTTTTGCATGAAGCGACCTCCAATGGTGTAACTTTAAGATATGAAAAATTCGAGACTGATGCAAAGCCAATGGAGTGGGGCCAGTCCGCCACGCAGGAACGATGACAATGTGCCAGGGACACTCGGTCTATACTCGACAGGCCAGCGAGAAAGATCTGGAGGCGATTGCGCGCGTTCTGGTGGATACGTGGCGCAGCACGTTTCGGGGCTTGCTATCCGATGACTTCCTGGACGGCATGTCCTATGAGCATCAACGGGAACGTCATGCCCGGACGATGGCCGGCCCACGGACTGCCTACTTCGCGGCCGTCGACAGTCGAACCGACGAGGTGATCGGTTTCGCCAACGGGGGTCCTAACCGGCACAGCGATTATCCGTACTCCGGCGAGCTCTATGCCATCTACATTCGCGAGGAGTATCAGCGCCGCGGGATCGGCAAGAGCCTCTTCTGCGCGCTCGCACGCCGCCTGGTCGAAACAGGTTTCAGCTCGATGCTCGTATGGGTCCTGGTCGATAATCCGAATCGCCGCTTCTACGAGCGCATAGGAGGCGTTCCGGTCGGAGAACGGCCGATCAAGCTCGGCCCTGCCACGGTCACCGAAGCGGCGTTGGTGTGGAGCGACTTGATGTCGACGCTCGGCTCATGTTGCACATTCGGTTCCAGTGATGTCGCCTGGAAAGCCGACCCACGATCCTAGCCGTTCATCTTCTCCCGGAGCAGCGTGATCGTCTCCGGGACGGAAGGACCTTCGATAGGTGGAGGGTTCGGCCGCTCACAGAATTCCCTCCAAATGAACAGCGTGAGTTCTGCGCCATCCGTGCCCGGCTCGTGCTGCGCTTCAACAAAGTGTTCGAGGACTCGGTATCGATCGTCGCGCCAAAAAAGCCCTTCAACCCAGTCATAGACCGGGATCAAATGAAAATGGATCGGATGGCCGGGAGAGTGACCGTAGCGGCCGATATAGACGCGAGCGGGCTTCAGGACTGCTTGCACCGCCCTCTGTGCTTTTGCCAGCAGCGGTCCCAATTCGGCCAGTGCGCCGTCCGGAAGCTCGGCAAGGTCGTAGACCGGCAGCTTGGAAGCAATCATCAGATACCCTGGCAGAGCCGAGTCGATCCGGTGATTCAGAAACCAAAAATCAGTCCCGTAAACGAGGAAACGATCCGGAACCTGCAAATGCTGCTCTCCTAGCGCTGCTGACAACCACCGGGACTCTGCTTATTTTGTACCTACCTGAAAGGGCATCGGACCGTGGCGAAGAGTCCCGGCCCATCAGGCTGATTATTCCAGATCCTCTTGGATAATTCTGTCCGTGACATGGAGATCTGTCGTCTCCAGGCCGACTTCATCAGTGGTGTAGAAGATAACTGAGACGTTGGTGCCAAATACGTTTCCTTCAAACTCGCCCTTCCAAATTTCCTCGTTTTCAGCCCATTGGGCACGGTCAAGGAGTGCCAATTTCCTTTGCACGACAGGTTCCTCCTCACGGTCGGGCTGGAGCCACCTTGCCCATCATCTTCAACAACCGCAATGACTCGCTTCGTGGGTGACCCAAAGACCTCATTTTACGAGAAGGTGGCGGATCGGTTCGCGCTCGACGAATTCCGCCTTCACGTGCCTGAGCACATGGCGCTGCCCCGCAAAGGGAACCATGGTCAAGGCTTCCTCGAATGAAACCCAGCGATATTCGCTGTGCTCGTGATTGATGACGACGGCTGCTTGCGGTTCTACGAAGCCGACGAAGACCGGCAGCAAGCTGATCGCGTCGCGGTCGGCTTCATAGAACTGCTCGCAGATATCGGCAGAGTAGAGCTGTCGGCATTCCAGTCCGGTCTCTTCCTTGACTTCACGAAGCGCGGCTTCCCAGGCCTTCTCGCCATCCTCGACAGCTCCCGCAATCTGGCACCACTCGCCAATCAGGGTGCGATTCCTGCGAAGAAGCAGGATCTCGGGCTGGCCGCCGACGACGCGCAGGAGCACGACGGACACTGCGAAACAACGTACGGGGATGTCAGCCATTTGTCGCCTCGGATCTTACTGCGTGGTTCCTTAAGTCGTATTCGAGGATAAAAACATTCAGCAATTCAAAGTGCTACAGCGTCCTTTGCGCGTCTCGAAAAGACGCGCGGCGCTGTAGGTGGGATATATCCGCCAGGATGATGACGGAACGGCTCCTCCAGAAATCGTCCTGACGCAGGTGCGTGATGCTTCCGGGCCGCGCCGCGAAACTCACATCTCCGGCGGCATCGAGAGGCATTTTGATCCATGCCGCGATGACGAACGTCAAGGCGAAGCCATGCGTCACGATGATCTGCTTCTACCGCTCGCGAGCTGTCTCGATGGCGCCCGGGATAGCATTGCTTTGCTCCCGTGCATCAAGCCGCGGGCTTCAACCTCGCGCGCCAATTCGCGCCACTATGTGGTATCATTCGCCATCCATTTAAACCGTATGAGGCTGTACCCGTTCACGCAAGGTCAGAGGCGTCCATGGGTACGTTCTCGGTGTCACGCTGGCCAGCATTTGGAAGGGAGGGAACCCATGCTTACCCTATACCCTGGACGGTTCAGCAGACGGAGGTTCCTGAGTGGGATGACGCTGGCGGGGACTGCGGGGCTGCTGGGCTGGTACCCCGGGCGAGCCGCCGCGGAGCCACCGCCTGAGACGACGCGCATCCGGCTCGTCCGGATTCCCAGCATCTGTCAGGCGCCCCAGTATGTAGCCGAAGAACTGCTGCGAAGCGAAGGGTTCACCGACGTGCAGTACCTCCAAAGAGGGGGGACCGCAGACATCGCGACGGCCCTTGCCTCCGGTGAAGCCGACATCAATGGGCATTTCGCCGCTCCGCTCCTTCTCCGCCTGGAGGCGGGGGATCCCATCGTCATCCTAGCAGGACTCCACGTCGGCTGCTTTGAGCTGTTCGGGAACGATCGCATCCAGGCGATCCGCGACCTCAAGGGGAAGACCGTGGCCGTGCCGGCGCTGGATTCCAGTCGATTCGTCTTTCTCGCCACGATCACGGCTTAAGTGGGCCTGGACCTCCACAAGGACATACACTTCGTCACGCATCCGGGACCCGAGTCCATCCGGCTCCTAAAGGAGGGGAAGATCGATGCCTACCTGGGCTTTCCCCCCGAACCGCAGGAGATGCGGGAGCAGCAGATCGGCCATGTGGTGATTAGCAGCATCGTGGACCGGCCCTGGTCGCAATACTTCTGCTGCATGCTGGCTGGGAATCGGGAGTTCGTCCGCGCGAATCCGGTGGCCACCAAACGCGCGCTGCGCGCCATCTTGAAAGCGGCGGATTTCTGCGCCAGCGAACCCGAGCAATCCGCGCAGTTCATGGTGGACCATGGCTATACCGAGCGCTACGACCATGCCCTCGAGGTCGTGAAGGCGCTCCCCTATCAGTGGCGCGAGTATAGCGCTGAGGACACCCTGCGCTTCTACGCGCTGCGCCTCCACGAAGTCGGGATGCTCAAGAGCACACCCCAGAAGCTCCTGGCTGAGGGCACCGACTGGCGTTTCCTCAACGAACTGAAGAGGGAGTTGAAGGGATAGCAGTTCGTCGTGCTCTGCCGCCAGGTGGACCTCCTTGCCGGCGGCCTGGGCTCATGATCGTCATCATGACGGCCCGAGCCATCGAATAATTTCGTAAGCCGGCATCGGGCGGTGGAAGCCTTTCAGCGTCAAATCGCCAACAGGACTGGATTCGACCAAGGGCTCGACGGCGCCAAAGACCCGTTGGCTGACGAGAATCTGACGAGGTTTGGCCTCCTCGCACAATCGGGCCGCATGGTTCGGGACGGTGCCGATGACCGCATAGTCCGAGCGCTGGTCGAAACCAATCTTTCCGATGGTTGCGTGTCCCCGGGCAATGCCGATTCCGAAGCCGAGCAAATAGCCCCGCTTGCGCCATCGCTCTGAATGCTCGTCAATTGCGTCACGCATCGCCACGGCCATTGAAACAGCCCTCTCGGTGTGGCCGGCGCAGGGCAGGGGGTCGTTGAAAACCACAAGAATGCCGTCGCCCACGAACCGCTCCAACGTTCCTCCGTGGCGGGTGACTTGTTCACCGAGACAGGAATGGTACTCGCCAAGAACTGTCATCACCTCTTCAGGCTCGGCAGTCTCGGCAAATGCTGTAAAGCCGCGAAGATCACAGAAAACGACCGTCACCTCGCGGCGGTGGCTTTGGAGAAGTGCGTCGTCATTGCCGGCCGCAACAATGAGATCGGCAACCTGAGCAGGCAGATACCGTCGGAGCCGAGCCATCCGCTCGATCTCCGTTACCTGTTCCGCCACTTTCTGTTCCAGGGATTGGTTCCATGCTGCCAATTGGGCTGCCTGGTCCCGAAGGCTCCGCGCCTGGGCTTCGACCGTGTCGTGAAGCGCCTTCTGCCGCAGCATCGATCGGACGCGCGCCAGCAGCGCCTTGTGCTCGAACGGCTTGGTCAGATAGTCGTCGCCGCCAGCGTCCAACCCCTCGACGACATCGCGCGTGTCAGCTTTTGCAGTCACGAGGATGACCGGGATCGATCGTAGCGAAATGTCCTGCTTGAGCAGGCGCACGGCGCTGATGCCGTCGAGCTTCGGCATCATGATGTCGAGAAGGATGAGATCAGGCTTGAGGTCGCGTGCTTTTGCAAGACTCTCTTCGCCGTCCGCGGCGGTCACCACTTCGTAGCCATTCGCCTCGAGGCGCATGCGCAGGATTTCGAGATTTTCCGGCGTGTCGTCGACGGCGAGAATGCGCGGCGGATCGTGCATGGCGCAGCCTCCCTCAGGCCAGGAGTTCCTGGACCTTTGCCAGCAGTTGGCGCGGGCTGAATGGCTTGGCGATATAGCCGTCACATCCTGCAGCCAGGGCTTTCGCCTCATCGCCCGACAACGCGTAGGAGGTAACGGCAATGATCGGAATGTGCCGGAGCGCCGGATCGGACTTGATACGGCGAGTCGCTTCATACCCGTCCATCACCGGCAGTTGGATGTCCATGAGGATCAAGTCCGGCTTCTGCGCCGCCGCAGCCGTCACGCCGGCGGCCCCGTCCGCGGCCTCGATCAGTTCATATTCGGTGGTGGCGATGAGATCGCGCACGATCTGGCGATTGTCTTCGGTGTCTTCCACCATCAGGATCCGTTTGCTCATGCCGCTTGAACGCGCTCCTCTGCATCGATTGGTATCGTGATGCGGAACGTCGCACCGGACCCGGGCACCGACTCCACGGTTATTGTTCCGCCGTGCATCTGGACAAAGCGCTTCGAGATTGCCAGACCGAGACCCGTGCCGCCTTTCTGCCGGGTGCTGCTGCTGTCAACCTGCTGGAATTCCTCGAAGATCAGCGCCTGGTCTTTAGGCGCGATGCCCGGACCGGTGTCCCGCACGACGATCTCGAAGCGGCCATCGGCTGCGCCGGCCAGAATGTCGACCGAGCCCGATTCCGTGAACTTGATAGCGTTGCCGGCAATATTGAGCAGGACCTGGGTCAGACGGCGCTCGTCGCCGCGGCCGGTAGGAAGATCGTTCGCAACTGTCGTAGTGAACGCCAGGCCCTTTTCCCGCGCCAGCGGCTCGACCGCGGCGGCGGTGGTTCGAACGATCTGCCCAAGGGAATAATCGTCAAATGCCAGTGTCAGCTGGCCGGCTTCGATCTTCGAAAGATCGAGCACGTCGTTAATGAGCCCCAGGAGATGGCGGCCGTTGGCCTGCACGCGCGCCACCGTCGCTTTTGCCCTGTCCGGAAGCTCACCGTAAATGCCGTCGACCAGCAGTTCGGTGAAGCCCAGAACCGAATTAAGCGGCGTTCTCAACTCGTGGCTCATATTCGCGAGGAACTGAGATTTGTGGCGGCTAGCGGCCTCCAGCTCCTGGCTCTTTTCCTCTATTTCGCGGAACAGCTTCGCGTTTTGAATGGCGAGCACCGACTGGGCGGCGAAGGTTTCCATCAGGTGAACAACCCGCTCGTCGAATTCTCCGGGTTTGCGACGCCTAACGACGAGGGCGCCGACAATCTTGTTCGGCCTCAGCAATGGAACAATCAGCACGCCGCGATATCCCGCGTCGCGGATGATTTTCTGAACGGGACTCGGCGTTTCTTCGCCGAGTTCGGGCACTTGCACAGGTTCGCGGCGCCGCGCGGCATCACCGATCCCTGGATCATTCAGAGAGATGGGCTGTCCAGAGATGGCGGCAACGAGCTCGTCGCTCATTCCATAGGTTGCACGCGGACGGAATTGCTGCCGGGTGCTGCTAAACACATAGATAGTACCCGCATCCGTATCCGAGAGTTGCACGGCCTTTGCTACGATCGTCTGCAGTACTGTGTCGAGATCAAGCGTCGAATTGACCGCCTTGGTGACTTCTCCGAGCGCTTCCAATTCGGCGACGGAGCGCGCGAGTTCGGCCGTGCGCGCCTGGACTTCCTGGAACAGACGCACATTCTCGATCGCGATCACCGCCTGGTCGGCAAAGGTGGTAAGCAGTTCGATCTGCTTGCGGTCGAATGGCCGAATCTCGACTCGACGGATTATCAGGCTTCCGATGGCTTCGTCTTCCCGCAGAAGCGGGGCAGCAAGGGTTGTCCGGTGGCCCAGCCGCACAGCCATTTGCCGGCCCGCGGGGAAATCATCAGCGGTGCTGAGATCGCTTACGTGCACGGTCTTCCGGTCTACAAAGGCGCGACCGGAAACCCAGTCACGGCTGATCGGCCATTTCACGAAATCAATCGGGATCGGGCCGTGATGCGCTCTGATTGCCAGCGACCCACCGTCTTCCAGGAGTATGGCCGCGTCGTAAGCGTCGCAGAGCTTTGCCGCGCTCTCGGCAACGGCGTTCAGGACGGGTTGAATGTCGGTGGGGGAAGCGGCGATCGTGCGGAGAATCGCGCTCGTCGCCATCTGCTGCTCAAGTGTTTCGGTAAGCTCTCGGTTGCGGGTCTCGATTTCAAGGTACAGCCTTCCGAGTTGCGCTGAGGTCTGGTTGACATTGTCGGCAAGCGCCCCAAGCTCGTCCCGGTTGCCGACCGCAACCTGTTGGGCAAAGTCGCCACCCGCTATCTGACGCAAACGCCCCTCAATCTTCTTGACGGGGTCGACCAGCGACCAGGAGATGACGTAGCCAAGACCGAGTGCCAACAGGATGCTACCCACAGCAAAGGACACCACAATCAGTCGTGAGGTATCGTAGGCTCCCTCCGTCACCTCGATTGCCGTCACCATGTCCGCTTCGGCCATGTTGACCAGCTGGTTCGTCAGCCGTTCGAGGCGGTCGGCCGATGGCATGATCTCATCGAGCTGAACTTTGCGTGCTTCCTCTGTGCGGCCGGAGCGAATGAGGTCCGCGACACGCCTCACGCCAGCCGTAAACCGGTCATACTCGCGCCGCACCTGACCGAGCACGCCCACCTCGCTTGTGGCGACGAACTCCATGCGGTCGAGGTCGTAACCGAACTGGCTGAGCTGGCGTAGCGCCGCATCCAGCATTCTCTCGTCTTGCAGCAAAAGTGCCGTGGAGATGCTGTAGAGTTGATTGGTCGTGTCGTGCTGGACCTGGCGATAGGCCGCGATCCTGCGCTGCAGCTTGATCAGTTCGGTTGTCTGGTCGTTGACCCCGCTCAACACCTGCAACCCGACCGCTCCGAGCACGATCAGCAGTCCGACGATCGATAGGAAGGCGATCAGGAGCTTGGTTTGGACGCGCACCGGCAGACGCGCAACCCAACCAATCAGCCGGGTCACGACACTACCGGGCTTCGTCCACGAGGCTGAGAAGATCACTCCGGAACTCCTCCAAGTCGAAACCTGAGCCGATATACTGCACGCGCAAGCTGCCGCTACGATCCACGAGCGACGTCAGCAGAGTATGATCGACGTCGCCGCTCGCCGTCTTTCTCGCTATGACGCCATACCTCCGCACCACATCATGAACGACTGCAGGATCGCCGGTGAGAAACACCCAACCCTTCACATCGGCGGCGAAATTCTGTGCGTATTGCTTCAGCACCTGGGGCGTATCCCGCTCCGGGTCGACGGTGATTGAAACGAAGCTGATCTGCGGGCCGAACAAAGGGCCCAGCGCGTCTTTCACACGCGCCATGTTGTCAGTCAGCATCGGGCAAATGTCGGTACAGGAAGCAAAGATGAATGCGACGGCGACCACTTTGCCGCGAAAGTCGCGGAGTGACACAGACACGCCGTCCTGCGACGTCAGGGTAAAGTCCGGCGCCGCTCCAATCGTCGGCAAGCGCTGGTCGTACGATGCGTCATGCGCCTGCGCTGGCCCGGCTAGCAGCAGCAACAGCAGAACCTGTGCTGGCCATCTCCTCATGACTTTAACTCACGCTTCAGTTCGTTGACGAAGCGCCAGTCCGAACCATTGGCGATGATTTCCCTGGGACTCGACTTGATCATGCCCGTCTCCTGCATGCGCAGGGCGTAGAAGAGCAGAGAGGCTTCAGCGTCATAGTCGTGCCACCGGTCGTAGCGGATGTCGTTCAGAGTCTGCAGCGCGATCTCGTAGCTGGGGACGAAACCTCGGTCGACCAACTGCCGTGCAACCAATTCAGGATCCGAGGCACAGAGGTCGGCTGACTTGAAGATTGCCCGCAGGACACGCTTGGTTGCCACCGGATGTTTGTTCACATAGTCCTCGGTGGCGGAAACCATGCAGCAGAAATGCTGGGACCACGGTGGGTCAATCGTCGAATTGAGGATCGTATGGCCGATGTTCCTGGGGCGCAGCACCTGCACAACGGGTGGCTGGCCGAGGAACGCGTCGAACTTACCTTCAACGAAGCTGTTCGCCATCGTCCCATCGTTTGGCACGATGACCCATTCGATATCCTTGACGGGATCGAGCCCGACATAGCGGGCCATCAGAGCGACTAACACATAGCCCGCCGTCTCGAGGTCAAACACGCCCACCCGCTTGCCTCTGAGATCCGTTATGCCGCGGACGCTGTCATTGGCGATCAGTTCGAGGCATCCGGAATGCAGCCCGCCAATCACCTTGATCGGTATGCCGGCGTCGATCGATGCGACATGAACAGGCACGTAGTTCACACTGAAATCCGTTTCGCCGCGCGCAATCCACACCGACTGATCGACCTTTGGGTCGCCTTGCACATATCGGACATCGGTGAAGCCCTCGGCGCGCAACAGCTCTCCCGCGGTGTACAAGCCCGCCCAGCAGTAAGCGCCATCGATCCACCGCGGCAAGCGAACAGAGGTCGTTTCCGGGGCCGGTTCCGCAGCGGCGCTGGACGCCCGGACCTTGAACAGCTCTGCACTTACGGCCGCCGTCAGACCAGCCAGAAAGGTGCGACGATTTTGAATGATCCGCATTGCGACCCCTCCTTTCCTTCGAAAGAGCGCGCCGGCCCGCTTACGTCTTCAGCTCGCGTTTCACCTCGTTGAGGAAGCGCCAATCGGTGCCATCGGCAATGATTTCTTGCGGGCTCGACTTGACCATGCCGGACTCGTGCAGCCGCAGGGCGTAAAACCGGATCGTGTCCTCGGGATCGTATTCGCGCCATTTACCGTAAGGCACCTCGCTCATCGCCTGCAGGGCATAATCATAGTTGGCAGTGAACCCGCCATCGACGATCTGGCGCGCGACGCGCTGCGGCTCGGCAACGCATAGGTCTGCCGCCCTGAGAATGGCGCGCAACACGCGCTTGGTGGCTACAGGGTTATTCCGCACGAAATCGGCATTGCCGGCCAGCATGCAGCAGAAGTACTGCGACCAGGGACGATCGATTGTACTATTTACGACCACGTGACCGATGTTGCGGGCGCGCAGTTCCTGGGGTTCCGGTGGAAAGCCGAGAAACGCGTCGACTTTTCCTTTGACGAAAAGCTCCATGGGCCTGACGGATGGATCGGTCACCCAGCGTATGTCCTTCTGTGGGTCAAGCCCGACATAGGCCGCCATGCTGGTCACGAACGCGTGCGGCGTTGAACCCAGGCCCTGTATGCCTACAGATTTGCCCTTCAGATCTGTGATGCCGCGAATGCTTTCGTTGCCGAACAGCTCGAAGCAGCCGGGATGCACACCCGCCAGCAGGATGATCGGTTCACCCGCGTCGATCGCAAGGGCAAGTGGTGCAGCGAAGTTCAAACTGAAATCGAAATCACCGCGCGCGATCTTCTCGGCTGTGGCGTAGCCTGCTTCCGCCATCACATAGCGGACGTCTGTGAACCCCTCCAAACGCAGCAGCTCCTCGGCGACATACTGGGGGGCGATGCAGATGCCTCTGATCTTTGCCAGTCGGATGGTGCTGGTTTCCAATGGCGCCTCGGCCGCAAACGGTGCTGCGCCGGTCAGACCAGCGGCGCCAGCTGCCGCTATGCTGGCCAGAAAAGAGCGGCGGCTCTGGATGATCTGCATCGGAACGCTCCCTCTCCAACAAGAAGGAAGATGCCCGTCAGAATCGCGCGAAAGACTATTTCAACAGGAAGCCCACGCCTGTGAGCGGCCCAAGCAATTAGGAATGTAGAGTCCGCCTGACCTCAAGCCAAAGGTCTGTATCGCTTGATCTGAACTGCCCGCAACGGCCAACTATACGCCTTGTCTGTACCGGTAGCGAGGGAAAAGCTCTTGCTTACTGCGAACACTAAGCCGCCAAGCAACGGAGCTTCAGGGGCGGTCAAATCGCGGCCGCCGCACCATCCGCTTAGCGCGCCGCTTCCGATTCTGCTGAACAGGAGCTTGCCGCGTTCGGCTCGCAGCTCGTGCCGGCTGGACGGCAGGGGCGGGCGAACGAAGGATGTCAGCGCAGTTTCTTGAGGTTGGCCTCTCCGATAGCGGCAACGAATGCTTCACGAGCCTGCTCCCACGGGTAGATGCCGAACATTGCATCGGTGCACCGATTGAGGGCGGTCTGGTAAGCGGCGCCCTGTTCGACCGTCCAATGCTCATTGAGCAAGCGAACTGCGTGGCCCGGCGTCCAGACGATCTCGACGCGCTCGCCCAACTGGACGATGACGGCTTCTCCCCAGGTTGCGTTCATTGCCTCAACTCTACGTTCAACGCCGGCCTAACCGCACACTCCGGCAATGGTTCCTGCGAACCGACCAGAAGCGACCATCATTGTGTGGGCAGGGGAGGCAAGCCGACCAAGGTCGGGCACGACGATGCCGATTGCATGGCCGGGTTTTGGCGGAGAAGACATGATCAAAATAATTTGTATTGCAAATCAAATTATTTCTTGCTTTCTCTTGGCGCATGACGACTGAGCCATCCTCGCCTCGCTTTCGCTTCGGCATCCGATTCTCACTCCTGTCCCGTCGCTGGCGTCAGGTGCTGGATGCCCATCTTGCCGCCGTCGGGCTGTCCGATGCCACCTGGGTGCCATTGGTCCATCTGCACGCCTGCGGGGGCGGCATCATTCAGAAGGAATTAGCCACGATGGTCGGCATCGACAGTTCGAGCCTGGTGCGCTTGCTCGACATTCTGTCGAGGCAAGGCTTGGTTGAACGGCGGGTCGATGCCGCCGACGGCAGGGCGCGACTGGTCCATCTCACCACCGCAGGTGAGCAGCGGGTCGCCGAGATCCGCCGGGAGTTGGCGAGCGGCGAAGCGGAGATGCTGGCAGATTTCTCGGACGCGGAGATAAGCGTCATGCTGCGGCAGTTCGAACGGCTCGACCAGCGGCTGCGGGATCTGCAGGCACGGCGCCAACAGGAGGCCTCATGAGCGCCTCCGAACCGACCGGAAACGATCCTGCCGCCCAGGCGACGCTGCTCACCCGTCGCATCGACGCGGCGCGCCATCTGCTGAAGCCGCACCAAATCCGGGAAAGCCTGACCCTGGCCGCGCAGCCCTCTCTCCGAAACTCGGCCGTCGCCGGGCTGCAATCCGCCCTCACAGCCGCGATCGCGCTGCCGCTCGTCCATCTTTCGCCGTGGCCGCACCTGATCGGCTTCGCCTCGCTCGGCGCGCTGGTCGCGCTTTTCGGCCGATTTGCCGCACCGGCGGATCGCGGCCGCATATTGCTGCTGTGTGCCCTGTGCCAAAGCTTCGCGGTGCTGGCCATGTCGACGGCGGCCTGGCTCGGCGTGTCCTTCATCGTCCAGTTGATGCTGCTGGCGCTGATCTGCGGCGTGTTTTTCTTCGTTTCGACGGCGGGGCAGTTCGGCCCTCCGGGCGCGCTGATCTTCGTGTTTGCCGCCGGCGCCTCGATGGGGCCGATCGGCGGCTGGCACGACGTGATCGGGCGTACCGTTGCCACCGCTGTCATCGCGGCGCTGGCTTTGGGAATCTGCGTCTTGACGGAGTCCTTTCGCCAGCAGGCGAAGCCGGAGGCACCGTTTCCGGCAGAGCCGATGCGTCCGCTCGGCCATCGTCTGATCGCCGCCGCCCGGATGATTCTCGGCGCCGGGATCGCCGCCTTCATCGCCCATGCCGCCGGCGCACCGCACCCTGCCTGGGCGGCCATGGGCGCCATGGCCGTGATGCAGGGCGCACAACTGCACATCAGCATGAACCGTGCGCTACAACGCATGGCCGGCACGGTCGTCGGCGCCGGTCTGGTCTGGCCGATTCTCGCGCAGGCGCCCTCGGTCGGGACCGTGATCGCCTTGCTCATCGTCCTCCAGTTCACGACCGAGGTGATCATCGGGGCGAATTACGCGCTCGGTCAGATCCTTGTCACGCCGATGGCGCTGCTGATGAGCTATCTCGCCGCTCCGGGCGTGGCCGGCGCCACGATGGCGCCGGAACGGGTCTTCGATACGGTGCTGGGCGCCGGCATCGGGATCGTCCTCTCAGTCCTATGCTCGACGCTGGACGACAGGAACCATCTTGCCCGCCATCACGCCGCACGGGCGGCTCGCCAACAGTACCGCCCAGGTTGAACCTACAGCGCCGCGCGTCTTGTCGGCCGCCACGGTACATGACAGTAGCTCTATCGTTTGGCGGATGCTTTTTTCGCCCTCATTCCTGTGCTTGTCACAGGAACCAGCAGCGCCGCGTCGGCGGCGCGGAAGAGGCTTTTCAGCCCAAGGACTTGGGCTGACTGGATTCCTGTGACAAGCACAGGAATGAGGGCAGGAGGAGATGCGTTTCCGTGCCAGGGGACGCCTGCTGCTGACAACCCCTCTGTTGAAGACCTGGTATTTCTCGAGAGTGAGATGAGCGGGCAGCCCCGAGCGCTAGGCGCACTCCGAAAACCAATTGCAATATAAGATCAGTCGGTCTAGCTTAAAACCGATTGCATAACACAATCGGAACCGCGCGAATGTCCATCTAGGGAAAGGACGTGGGTAATGGCCAAGCTCGTGTTCGGAATGAACCAGTCCCTCGACGGCTACGTCGATCATATGGCGTTTGGGCCTGGCCCCACGCTCTTCCGTCACTTCATCGAGGAGGCACAGCGGCAGGCGGGGAGTGTCTACGGTCGCAAAATGTATGAGGTCATGCGTTACTGGGATGACGATCATCCTGAATGGGATGCAGAGGAACAGGCCTTCGCGGCGGCGTGGCGGAACCAGCCGAAATGGGTCGTGTCGCGCTCGTTGAAGTCGGTCGGCCCCAACGCCAGGCTTGTCGAGGATGATCTTGAGGGCGCGATCCGCGAGCTGAAGGCCGAACGCGACGGGGAGATCGAAGTTGCTGGCCCGGACCTGGCGCAAAGCCTCACCGAACTTGGCCTGATCGACGAGTATCGAATCTACCTGCACCCCGTCGTGCTTGGTCACGGCAAGCCATATTTCGCCGGACCCCGGCCGCCGCTCCGCCTGATCGCACATGACCGGATTGGCGAGGATGTGCTCAGGTTGACCTACGTTCCTGCTTGATCTCGCGTCTCGCCGGCTGGAAATCGCCGCCGGAGTCTGGTCTTGGGTTGGGCCAAAGCAACGGGGCGGCCCGGTTGGTGGCGAACCCGACATCGCGCGCGCAACGACCGCTTCTGGCGCATCATGCCCATTCAGCTCCCGTCGTCCGACTTCCGCGTCCACCCACCCACGACGCTGATGACGGGGAATTCCGACCCCTAACCCGTCATTCGCGCTTGCACCTGAGGCGGCCTCGAGCTGAGCCCCATGAATAACCAGATCCGAGTATGACACAGTCTCATGAAGTCAAGCCCCCAAGGACGCGGATTTGTATTTCGGCGGCTTAGAATACTTCCCTTTAAAATTTAGGGTTTTCACAAACTTACTCCAGAGTATGATCAAATACTAAAATTCATGTTGCCAGTGCCTGAGACCATTATCCGACAGGAGGTTGAAATGGCTGAAGAAGACCGCGAGATTCAAAAAATGCTTGCTGATACTGGCTTGATGAAAGAGCTTATGAGTGTCGATGGCGTCATGCGCGTTTCCGAGCGCTTGAATGACATCCGGGGAGGCCTCGGTTGGTGGGTTTTCCGCAAAAAGGACAAGGACGGCACGGTCTATACTCTTTTCGGCAGCTAGGCCCGTGGATCATCTATCGGACGATCTGCCGTTCTTCCGGTTGGTTCGAGACGGATTGAACGGCGGTGTGACAGGTGCTGCCGCGCGAGATAAGTTCTTCAGCGAGTCGGCTATCATTGCTCGCGCGCTGCGCCTGTTCGGTTCAAAGCCGGACAGTCGGCTTGATGCCGTTGTCGCCCTCCTCGAAAAACAGCTGAACAGCTCACATCACATCTCGTTGGCCGATAACTCGCTAAGGATCAGCGAATTGCTGTATCCGTATGCAGCTCTTTCCGACTACATAAAGCGCATTCAGTTCTACGAAATACGGCTAGATGAATTCGCGCGAGTGAGGCAGTTTTTTCCGGACCGGCCAAAGTTTCTCGACTGCGAAGACAAATTCATACTTTATTTGGCAGGCCGCGGTAGGTTGCCTTCTCTTGTGAGTGATTCTTGGCTCTCCTTTTACAATAAGATATACGATTTTAGCGTTGAGCAGTGCTACGTGCTCACACATCGATACATTTATTCTACAGACTTTGGTCAGCATGACCCCGCAGCGAGCTGGATCGCGCCGGCGTTGCTTATAATTGTTGGTAAGTCCGCGTTATGGGGGAATTTTGATCTCTTTTTTGAGTCTGCGTTCTGCGCCCTCTCAGCAAGCTTAGATCCGCATGAGGTCGTCCTGATCGATAGCCTATCGAAGATGTTTATGCCGCAGCTGATGAGCATGCTTAAGCAAGATGACGTCCAAGAAGTTTATCATGAGCTCTTTGTTTACAGCCTTTTCAAAATGCAGAGGGATAGAGTCCTTCCTTCTGGAACGACAAGCGATCCTAGTCGAGGAAAGATATTAACTAACTTCGTTGCGTCTTTGGGTTCAAAGTCGCCGGACAGGATTGTCCACTGCCTTCATGCGTTACAATCTGTACGCCCTCGCGTCTTCTACAACGAAGTGTGCATTGAAAAACTGAGTTGGCTCACAGCAATGGCGGGGACCAAAACCTTGTTCGAGAACGAAACTAAGATTTCCGGGAGGGAACTACAGCCGGGCGTCTATGACGAATATCGTCGACTCGTAAACGTTGAGCTAGAGAAGCTTCGAAGCTTGCCTTCATCCCATCAAAGGCAAGCTGCTGAAACATCTGGTCGACAAGCCACCAGTGCATTACCTCAAAGAACGCACCGACGATGAAATGTGTGCGACGCAGCTCTCTCGCCGCCGTCATCCTAGGATTTTCCGATGAATCGATGGCATTGTGCCAGACCTGCGCAATGTCTTCTTTGGCGCGAAGCTGCCAAGGTCTCCCATCGGCCCGTTGCGGTCATTTGACGTTATATCCTGGCGGACCCTGTTACAGAGGACGAACCGTCGATAAAGCTAAAGTCGCCCTCATGGAGACGATAGAAGCCGTCCTGAGGTACCGGCAGTTCCAGCATTTCCCCTTTCGAGAGGCCCGCGTAGACACCTCGGATTATTCTTCCGAACAGCCCATGCGATATCGCCACCGTAGGGCGCTGGATATCGGCAATCCAGGCCTTTGCACGATTACACGCATCATCAAATCTCTCGCCGTCAGGTGACCTGAAATACCAGTCAAAGACGTCTGAGTCGTCAAGGGCACCGGGGAACTCGGAGTCGATTTCGAATTTGGTCATCCCGTCCCATGAGCCAGCCGTCACCTCCATGAGCCGGGTATCTTCAATGCTGACGAGAGATAGCGCACGTTTAACCCTGCCTGCGGTCTGGCGAGTTCTTCCAAGAGGGCTTACTTGTATCTCAAATGACCGAAGGTCTTCAGAAAGCTCGCGACAAAGAACTTTGGCGATAAAATCTGCCTGTTCGATGCCACGCGCGGTTAGCGGTGAGTCCTTCTGGCCTTGAAACCGCCCCAGTGTATTCCAGACGGTTTCGCCATGGCGCAATAGGTAAATCATCGACCAAACCTTCAAACAATGACGTAAGACAAAATCGGGCTCTTATCCGATCTAGTTGCATGACAGATTGATCACCGCAATTTGCGCGTAGCGGAAGTACGCTCACGGCCGCATCAGCCAGATCGCGAGCCTATTTCAGCAGCGCTTCGATCAGGGCATAGGTTGCCCGAACCCGCGCTTCGTTGGGATAATTTCGGTTCGCGAGGACGACGATGCCGAGGTTTTCGCCCGGAAGCAGCACGACATAGCCGCCGAAGCCGTTCGTCGATCCGGTCTTGTTGATGATGACGTCCTTCTGCGGGGCAAGCGCCGGCTCGATTCTCTCTGCCTTCTGCGGGTGGCGGATGAAGTCATAGCCGTTCCCGGCCACCATCGTCTCGAGATCGGCGGGCCAGGGGTACTGCTCCCAGATCATGTCCTGCGTGAATTTGGCGGTCCGGAACTGGCCTTCCTGGGTACGCCGAACAGCCGCTTTCAGCTCCGGCGACACCGTCGCGTTTCCGAGTTCCACATCGAGCAGCTTCAGCATGTCGCGCGCGCTCGACTTGATACCGTAGGCTTCCGCGTCGAGGACGCCCGGGGTGACGCGGATCGGCTTGTCGGTCTTGCGCTCGTAGCCGTAGGCGTAATTGTCCATCGCCTTGGCCGGCACGTCGATAAAGGTGTTATCGAGACCGAATTCTCGGATCAGCATCGTCTCGACCGCCTCTGTATAGTCCGTTTCCATCGCGCTTGCGGCGATGTGGCCAAGAAGGCCGATGCTGATGTTGGAGTAGCTGCGCGTTCCAGGCTGCGGCGGTTGCCAGTCCTTGAGCCAGTTCACGAGCTCCTTGGTGTCCGTGATGCCATCGGGAACCTGCAGCGGCAGCCCGCCGGAATGATGGGTCGCGAGGTCCATGAGTGTCATGCCGTCACCGATCGAGCAGGCGTCGGCGCACAGATGGCGGGAAACCCTGTCATCAAGCGACAGCTTGCCGCGCTCTTCGGCGAGCGCCGCCAGCGTCACGTTGAAGACCTTGCTGATCGATCCCAGCTCGAAAAGAGTGTCGGGGGTTACCGGCCGGTTGTCGCCCCGCGATGCGAGGCCGGTCGCATAGAAGGTATGCTCGCCGCTCTTGGTCATGCCCACGACGAGTCCGGGAATCTTGTATTGTTCAATGGCGCTTGCAAAAGCCGCCTGCGCTTTCGACTGGAAGGCATCTTCGTTTGCCGCCGCAGGGGAGAAAGGGAGCGTCGAGACGATGAGGGTGAAGGCGGCCAATCTGCTTGTCATTTGAAACCTTTCTGTCTGCGGGTGCGCATCTTAGGTGCGCATCTTAATAGTCGGGATATCTCTGACCGGTCGAACGACCGCATTTGCGCTTCAGTCGCGTTCCTCCCAAGCCAAGGCAAGGCGGAAAACCACACTCTGCCCCCTCTGAGGAACGTGAAAGATCGACCCGGAGCGGACGTTCAGATCGCGGCTAGGTAATCCTTGAGGGGGCGATCATCCCAAATCTGAACCTCGATAAACTTGTCGTACTTCATGGCAGGCTCAGTCTCGCAGCGACCACCGGGCATTCCGAATTCGGCGACGACGGACCTGATCTCGTCGAGCGTGAATACGTGCCCATGATATGGCTTTCGGTAAGGTCGGTGATCGCCGCGGGTCGCGATTGGAAGACTTGCCATGCTGTCAGGGTAGGTGAACGTCAGTATCTCCGGCGGGAGATCTTGCAGCCGCATTACGATTGACAACGGACGCGAGCGATCCTTGCCATCAGCGAAATCGCCGAGAAAGAAATAGATCGGTCGCTCCAGCTTGGTTGCGCCCAGCTTTTGACGCCGTTCTTGAATTAGCCAATCTTCCGTGAGCCTCCTCCGACTCAAGTAGTCAAGCTTAATCGAACGGCAGCCCGCTTTCCTGATCTCCTGGAGAATCCGCTCTGCTTCACTATCTGGAAGCTCACAAATGTTCCTAAATGGCCCGTGAGCCGGATCGTAGTTGTGGGTGACGACGTCAGGAATCATTTCCATTCCAGAATAGTACACGACCCGAAGATCGTATTTCCAGGCCGGTTCGGCGGTTGGCGCATTGGCCAACTACCGCTCTCCATGCAGGGCGGGTGTTGAGCATCGGGAGGAATCGATGGTCGGCATCGGAGACATCGTATAACATTGATCCGCGTCGCCCACCGATGGTCAATGCCCCCGGGTGGACCAGCGTCGTCCGAGCGTATCGCGTCTAAACGGAGTTCGATCGTGAGCGTAGCCTTCGTCAAGGAAGAAAGTGCCGAAACGGCTTCGGAAACCCTGCTGCCCGACCGTCAGATTTCGCCCCATCCGAACCTTGTCACGGAAGCGGGATTGAAGGCGCTCGAAGCGCAGCTCCGGCAGGCGCGCGAGGCCTATGATGCGACGAGCGCGATCGAGGACGTAAACGAGCGGCGGCGGCAGGCGGCAAACCCGTTGCGTGACCTGCGCTACTTTGCCGAACGCGTGCGCACGGCCCAGCTTGTGCCCGACCCGACGTCGAACGACATCGTTGCCTTCGGCAGCACTGTCACCTTCAGCCGCGATGACGGGCGGGTGCAGACCTATCGGATCGTCGGAGAGGACGAAGCCGATCCCAAGGCCGGATCGATTTCCTATGTTTCGCCGGTCGCAAGGATCCTCATGGGCAAGGCCGTCGGCGATGTCGTGAGCGTGGGCGATCAGGAGCTCGAGATCATGGCGATCGCGTAGCGGTGCCGGACGTCTGATCGCAGTAAAGACAGCAGCGTATTGGGATTGGCGGATCTTCCCGTCTCCCTCATTCCTGTGCTTGTCACAGGAATCCAGCAGCGCCCAAGTCTTTGGGCGCGGGAGAATCATGCGCTCGACTGAAGCAGACCAGACGGGGTCACTCACGGCGCGGACGCGCCGTGGCTGGATTCCTGTGACAAGCACAGGAATGAGGGATCTGAGGGACCTTTCTGCACCGCAGCCGACGATGCAGCCGGGCGCGCATCGTCATGATGCGAACGCAACGGCCCAAGAAGACACACCCCAGCGAGCATCACATCGGCTCGCCCGCCATCGCCGCGCGGCCGGTCACCTCCTCGATGTCGATTGAGTAGAAGACGTGCGGGGAGGCGTCGGCGATCGGCTGCGTGCCGGGCTTCAGACCGCCCGGCTCCCACCAGTTGACGTGCTTTTCGAGGAGCGACCAGGCGTGCAGGCGCTCATGGCGCCATTGGTCGGTATCCGGCAGTTCCATGTAGCGGCCTGAGATGACGACGCTCTTCCACTCGTTATAGCTCACAAGCTCGTCGATCTCGACGCAGACGCAAGGATTGTCGCGCATCCACTCGACCTTCTGCCCGAGCATCGAGAAGCCGTAGAGGCATCGGCCGGCGAGCGCATAGTGGATCGGAACGACGTAGGGCCGGCCTTCCCGGCAGCAGGCGAGCCGGCCGAGGCGGCCGGAGGCAACAAGCGCGATGCATTCCTGCTCGGTCATTTCCCTGACGAACATGACTCCCTCCTGAACAACAGCGCCTTGTCGGACGCACAAGGGCCGCCGCACCACTTCGCATTGCATATTTTATCCTCAAATCGGCTGCGATTTAAGGGAACGTGCGGGCGTTCCGATGGCTGCGCCTTTCCTGGAGCGCCACCATCCACGAGGAAGCTTTAGGCGCTCGCCAGGGCTTGCGCCTTGACGCTGATCAAGGGAGGGTGGAGGCGGGGGATCTTTCTGAAAGCAGGGCCCGAGACGGCGCTCAGTAGCGGTAATATCCGTAGACCGGGCGAGGGCGCTTGCACTTGATCTCTTCCTTGTACTCGTCGTCGTCCCATTTCCGCTCGATCTTGCACCGGCCGCGACGGTACTCTTCCTTGTAGGCTCGGCGTTCATATCGGGGGCCATCATAATAGCCGCCCCAACGCCAGCGCCCGTGACCGCTTTCGTCCTTCCAGGGATCTGCCAATGCGTTCCCGGCGCATACCGTAAGTGCCACGCTAGCTGCGGCTGCAATGGTCAAGAACTTCACAGCTAGGGCTCCTTCTTCATTATCGAGATCAACGCATGTGGCTCGCCGCATGTTTCCTTGAATCGTAGCCGCTTTAAGGCTGAAACATGCGGCAACTCGAAGTGCTACAGCGCTCTTTGCGCCTCTGATGACACGCGCCGCGCTATAGTTTCGGGGATCGAACCTGAAGCTCGGATGAAGAGCTTGCGGATAAGGGTGCCCGAGGCAGCGCGTCAATGCTTCGAGTTGTCTATCCTCTGTCGCAATCCGGCGCGGCTCAGGGGCGCGGAAGGGACACGAGCTTCAGGACGGGGGCTGTCGCTGATGGGGGCGTCGTGCCGGGCGCGAGCTTTGCCTCGGCGGCGTCGTGGCCGAACTCCTGCTCAAGCGCCGCGGCGATCTTCTTCAGCATTTCCCGGACGCGAAAGGCATGCCGGGCGGCCGCCTCGGGCTCGGTCGCATAACAGGCGGCGCTCATCGCCTCGATCAGGTTCAAGGCGGCGAGATTGACGACGGCGTAGGTTTCGGCGCGCATTGGGAAACACTCCAAAGCAATTCCAGGAAAAGTGCGAAGCGGTTTTCCGTCCGGAATTGCGTGTGTTGAGAGGCAATTCCAGGAAAAGTGCGAAGCGGTTTTCCGTCCGGAATTGCGTGTGTTGAGAGGCAATTCCAGGAAAAGTGCGAAAGCGGTTTTCCGTCCGGAATTGCGACATCAAAGGACTAGAACTGCTGGCGGTGGTTGTGGGTGCCGACCAGGCACTGGTCGCGGCCGACGCCGCCGGCGGAAAATTCGCGCTCGCGGTTGAGGTCGAAGAAGGCGTCGCCGGTGAGCTCGGAGGCGGGCAGGGCCTCGCGCTGGAACACATTGCCATCGGCGCCGAGATGCCAGGCAAGCGAGGCGAGGCTGGAATAGATGCTCGCCAGAAAGGTCTTCAGCGCCTGCTCGTTCTCGGCGTCACTCGACCGGCGAAGATCGGCAGCAAAGAGTTCGTCGACATGGCCGTGCAGGCCGGTTTTTATCATGAGGATGGACATGCGGCCGCGCGCTCTCCCGGTCTCCGATGGGCCGGGCTGGCGACATCGGTCGTGTCGTTGGTTTTGACAGCAACATCGCGTGGCGCATGGCCGGTGTCAACACGCATCGTGTTGTTTTGATGTTGTCGACATGGTTTGTATGGGAGTGGGAATCGAGCGGGGGGCAGGGCGGGTCCAGGCGATTTGAGGCGGCGAAGGGTCCCGCGCGCCCAAGGACTTGGGCGCGCTGGATTCCTGTGACAAGCACAGGAACGAGGTGGAGTTTTTGGCTACGGGCGAATCAGTTTCGCGCCGACGCTTCGCCGGTTAGTGCTCATCGCCACCGTCAGTCACGCGCACCTCGTCCCGCTGCGGTAGGGGAGGGTTTGCGGTCGTAGTGTCCAAGCGAGTTGAGGAGGCCCGGCCGTGGATGCTTCGGCCAACCCGAATTCCCTTATCCCTGTGCTTGTCACAGGAATCCAGCGCGCCAAGTCCTTGGCGCAAGGCCTCACATCCCCTCAGGCATTTCCGGCGAGCGCGATGTAATGGACCGAGTGGACGGTGTTGGCTTCGAAGCGGAGTTCCTTTGGCGGGTTGAACTGCTCGAGCACCAGTTCGGCGGTGTTGTGGCGGACGAACTTCTTGACGTAGGCGAGCAGCGCGCCGTTTTCTTCGAGCCGGATCTGGGCGATCACATAGTCGCCGCGCCTCACCGGGCGTTTGGGGTCGACGAAGCAGACCTCGCCGTCCTCGTAGCGCGGATACATGGAATCGCCGGAAACCGAGACCGCATAGGCGCCGGTAATGTCCGAGAGGATCGGCGGCGCCATGACTTCGTACAACACATTGCCATTCATTATGAATTCACCGTCCACTCCGCCGACGGCCTGGCCGTAGACGGGGATCTTCTTGCCCTGGCCGACGAGCGGGGTGAGAACCGTCCCGTTCGGCTCGGCGACCCTCACGGGCTCCGTGAGCGCAGCACCGTTGCCGGTACGACGGTCGCCTTCCAGCAGCCAGTACGGATCAACATTGAAGCGGCGGGCGTAGATCTTGGCTTCCCCGAGATCGAAGTCGTTCTGGCCGTTTTCGTGGGCGCGATAGGTCGAGGCGATGACGCCAAGCGCGTTGGCGGCATCGGAGGCAAACCGATAGCCGGCCTTCCGGCGCGCTTCGCGCAATCTTTCAGCTTTGTCGCTCATGGCTCGGAACATGTTTGTCGCTCGTGGTTCGGAACATAGCGACATGAATAACACAAATCATGTTGACAAGACAACACGAATGATGTCATCCATGACGGCATGGAAACGCGAACAACGGAGGGCGTATATGAAGGGGCGGCAGCGTAAGATTTTACCGACCTTCGTTCGCTTCACGCCTTTCAAGCCATCGGCGGTGCCCTAGATCAGTCTTGTGTGCATCCCTCTGGATGCCCGGGGACTGGGCGGGTTGAGGCGCCGATGAAGGCGGAACTCCGCTTCGCCGAACGCCTAAATTTCTCTTGGTGCGGGTGAACGGAAAGCGCCTTCGCACGTTCCCCGAGAATAGGATGCGCGGTGCGGGACTTTCGCACTTTTTCCTGCACGGCTGCTTGGGTGTGCGGGGTGTGGACGTACTTTCTGCACCCCGGGGTTTTCCTGGGTGTGCGGGGGTGCGGGCGGAAAACCGCTTCGCACTTTTCCTGCACCCCCGGGGTTCTTGGGTGTGCGGGGTGCGGACGGACAACCGCTTCGCACTTGTCCTGCACCCCCGGGGTTCTTGGGTGTGCGGGGTGCGAGCGGAAAAACCGCTTCGCACTTTTCCTGCACCCCGCAGGAACTGATCGCCGCTCTCCTCCCCGGCGATCAGCGCGAAGCCCTGTCGGCTGGACCTCAACCGACAGGGCTTCGCACCGAACCAAATATCGCCCGGCCGCGGCCGGGCGGATGAGGGCGGAGGTCCCGGCGGCTCGGCCGCGCGGGAATTAGAGAACATCGATGGGTTGTGCAGCGAAGTCGGCGCCGCGACGGAGAACTCCGCGCGGGCAGGATGCGGCGCGCTCTTGCGTGATCTCTTGGGGCGGCGTGCCGGCCCAAGGGAATGGATGGAAATTCAAGCGGTTGCGGCGTCCGACAAGGCGTAGCGCTGCGTGTGAAAGGCGGAAGGCAGGATGAGGGGAGCGGCATTGCCAATCTCGGCGATCGTGGAGGCGCTGGTGGAGGCGGGGGCGACGCCGGAGATGATCCTTTCGGCGGTCTCGGCCGCCGAGGCGCACGCGCTCGATGCCTTGGAGCGGCGCCGGGCGTTCGACCGCGCCCGCCAGCAGCGCCGTCGGCAAAGGCTGGCGCGGGAAGAGGCGGAGGGAACGGAAGGCGAGGGGCCGGTTTGCCCGCGTCACGCGACAGCCGGTGACAGCCACGTGACGCCGCGTGACCTCCCCCTTCCCGATAAAGAAAGGTCCCCCGCACCC
>NZ_JADYVD010000066.1 GCF_020193575.1 Ensifer sp. IC4062 | reverse complement strand
ACCGACATTGGGAACCGCAGCATTCGATGCCATGAAGTGCGAACGCTCGCTTCGACCACTGAGAGAAACGTGACGCAAGGGCAGGTTACGGAAAAGCAGTTGACCGGGAGGCCGCAATTAGAGAACTAGCCCCGGCAAGCCGCTCCGCTCGATGGAGGGACGTTGTCTGTCGTCATCAGGGGCTCTTGTCCTTTAAGCGAAAGTTGCCGCATCAGCGGTGGACCGAACCTCCTCGCTTTGAACAGATCGTTGATTGATTGACATCGCTCGGGCGACGCGTATTGTAATGCAAATTGGTATGACCACCTGGCCACCAGGTCGATAACGGCTGTGCTGTAGCGAGGATATGATGTTCTCTGTCGTGGAGTCGCGCCGCCTGTATCGGCAGGTGGCGGACCAGATGCGAAGCCTGATCGAGCGGGGTGAACTGGCGCCCGGTTTGCGGCTTCCGGCAGAGCGGGAGCTAGCGCAGAAGCTGGGCGTCTCCCGGCCGACCATCAGGGAAGCATTGATCGTTCTGGAGGTCGAAGGCTTCGTCGACATCCGCATGGGTTCGGGTATCTATGTGACGGCGCGCACGGCGCCGGCGCTGGATGTGCCGCCGGAGGATTTCGAAGGTCCGTTCGAATTGCTGCGGGCGCGGGCGGTAGTTGAATGCGCCATCGCCGAAGAGGCTGCCCGGTTGGCGCGTTCCGAGCATATCACCATTCTCGACGACAACCTTGCACGCATGGCTGCGGCACTCGAGGATCGCCGTCAGGCGCTCGCGCTCGACCGCGAGTTCCACGTCCTCGTGTCGGGCATCATCGCCAATCAGACGTTGAACCGTTTTGTCGGCAGCATCCACGACATGCGCATGACGCCTTATTTCGAGAAACTCGCCAGCTATTTCGAAAACACCGAAACGTGGCGGGCCGCGATGGAGGAGCATCGCGTGATTCGGGACGCGATTGCCGCCGGTGATCCGGCCGCCGCACGCGCCGCGATGCGCGCGCATCTCGACCAGTCACAAATTCGCCTGTCGGCGAGCTTCGGGGAGGAGCCGTCCGACAGCACGATACCGGCCGCATGGAGGCGTGCCGGGGGCAATTAGCGCTTTTGTTCAATCATTTCACCTTGGGAGGAAGAAGAGGATGAAATTCAACCTGTACGCGCTGCTCGGTGCGACCGCGGCCATTCTGGCCTCTACACTGACCGCCGAGGCCCAGACCGCCCTCAAATGGGCGCATGTCTACGAGACTTCGGAGCCTTTCCATACGGAATCCGTCTGGGCGGCGGAAGAGATCGGCAAGCGCACCGAGGGGCGTTACAAGATCGACGTCTTCCCGGCCTCGCAACTCGGCAAGGAGGCCGATATCAACCAAGGCCTGAAGCTCGGCACGGTCGATATCATCATTTCCGGATCGAGCTTCGCCGCACGCGAATATGCGCCGATCGGCGTCACCTATTTCCCCTATATCTTCCGCGACCCGGCTCATCTGATCGCCTACACGAAGAGCGATGTCTTCAAGCGACTGGCTCAAGGCTATGAGGACGCCTCCGGCAACCACATCACCGCCGTCACCTATTACGGCACCCGCCACACCACGTCGAACCGGCCGATTGCCAAATGTGCCGACATGCAGGGACTGAAGATGCGGGTGCCGGACGTTCCTGCCTATCTCGCCATGCCGCGCGCCTGCGGCGCCAACACGACGCCGATCGCTTTTGCCGAGGTTTATCTCGCTCTCCAGAACGGCACGGTCGAGGCCCAGGAAAACCCCTTGACGACGATCGAGGCGAAGAAATTCTACGAGGTGCAGAAGCACATCGTGCTGACCGGCCATATCGTCGATCATCTGAACACGGTCGTGTCGAAGAACCTGTGGTCGCAGCTTTCCGATGCCGACAAGCAGATCTTCACCGAAGTGATGCAGGAGGCCGCAGAGCGCGCCACCAAGATCATCGAGGAGCGTGAGAAGAAACTCGTCGCGACCTTCAAGGAACGGGGCATCGAAGTGACTGAAGTTGACAAGGCCGATTTCGAGTCGACCGTGATTGACAAGGTCAAGCTTGAGGACTTCGGCTACAACAAGGAAGACTTTGAGGCTATCCGCGCCGTCAAGTGAGTGTCCTTGCCGGCGGCCGCCAGGTCGCCGGCATCCGTTCCCGCCCGAACGCCGGATGATCGCCATGTCCCAAGAAATCCATTTGCAGTCCACGCCGGAGGAACTCGCCCATTCCTTCGAGGATGCCGCAGTACCGGCCACGGATGTTTCCAACTATGCCGTCGAGGATTGGATCACGCTCGTCTTCTTCTGGCTGATGACCGGATGCGTGTTCCTGCAGTTCTTCACGCGCTATGTGCTCAACGACTCCTATGCCTGGACGGAGGAGATCGCCACCAATTGCCTGATCGCAGTCGTGTTCCTGGGCTCCGTCATGTGCGTGCGCGTCTCGCGGCACATCCAGGTCGACGTCCTTTACCACTATTTCCCGCGGTCCGTGGCCCGCGGCATGGCGGTCTTCGTCGATTTCGTGCGGATCGGCTTCTTCGCATATGCCTGCTGGCTGATGTGGCGCTATGTGGCGATCGTCGCCAATGAGCGCATGGTGACCGTCAACCTGCCACGCAACATCGTCTTCTACAGCGTCATGGCCGGCTTCGTGCTGATGCTCATCCGCTCTATCCAGGTCTTCATCGCCAATCAGCGCCGCGGCTATTCGGTTCTCGAACGGCCCGAAGAATTCCACAAGTTTGAGGACTGATCCATGCTTCTGCTCGTCGGTTCGTTTCTCGCGCTGATGGTGGTCGGCGTGCCGGTCGCCATTTCGATGGCCGTGGCCTCGGTCCTCTATCTGGTCTTCTACAATGTCGCGCCGGACATCATCGCCGCGCAGCGTATGATAGCCGGTGTGGAGAGCTTCCCGCTGCTGGCAGTGCCGTTCTTCATTCTCGCTGGCAACCTGATGAACTCCGCCGGCGTCACCGGCCGCATCTATTCCTTCGCCGTCGCCCTCGTCGGCTGGATGAAGGGCGGCCTCGCGCAGGTCAACATCATCGGCTCGGTGATCTTCTCTGGCATGTCGGGCACGGCGCTCGCGGACGCCGCCGGCATCGGCACGATCGAGATCAAGGCGATGAAGGATCACGGCTATCCGGTCGAGGCGGCCGTCGGCGTGACCGCCGCCTCGGCGACGCTTGGACCGATCTTTCCGCCGTCGCTGCCCTTCGTCATCTACGGCATGATGGCGAACGTCTCGATCGGCGCGCTGTTCATGGCCGGCATCGTCCCCGGCGTGGTGATGACGGCGCTGATGATGCTGACGGTGGCGATCTTCGCCTACAAGCGCGGCTGGGGTTCGGACACACCCTTCGAGATGAAGCGGCTGCTCTCGGCCTCGCTCGAGGTCGTCGTCGTCCTCGCCGTGCCGATTGTTGTCTATCTCCTGATGACGGCGGGCCTCTCGCTGAATGCCGCCGTTGGCATCGCGCTCGTCGTACTCCTTGCGCTTGACTGGTATTTCGACTTCTCCGCTGTCATGGCGCTGATGACCCCGGTGATCCTGATCGGCGGCATGACGATGGGCTGGTTCACGCCAACGGAAGCGGCGGTCGCGGCCGTTCTCTGGTCGCTGTTCCTGGGCCTGGTGCGCTATCGGACGATGACCCTGTCGACGCTCACCCGGGCGACTTTCGATACGATCGAGACGACGGCTTCGGTGCTCTTCATCGTCACGGCGGCCTCGATCTTCGCCTGGCTCCTGACGGTAAGCCAAGCCGCCCAGATGCTCTCCGGCGCTATCCTGACGATCACCGAGAACAAGTGGGTCTTCCTGATCCTGGTCAACCTTCTGATGCTGTTCGTCGGCTGTTTCCTGGATACGATCGCGGCAATCACCATCCTGGTGCCGATTCTGCTGCCGCTGTCGGCCCAGTTCGGCATCGATCCGGTTCACTTCGGCCTGATCATGACGCTCAACCTGATGATCGGCCTCCTGCATCCGCCGCTTGGCATGGTGCTTTTCGTGCTCTCGCGCGTGGCCAAGCTTTCGGTGGAGAAGACGACCATGGCGATACTGCCTTGGCTCTTGCCGCTTTTCATCGCATTGATCCTGATCACCTTCGTGCCGGCGATCACATTGTGGCTGCCGGGCGTCGCCGGGCTGATCCGCTGATGACAGGAGCACCCATGCACACCCGTCTCGCCCGGCTCTACGGCCAACGTGATCTCCGGCTGGAGGCCGAGGGCGTCGCGGAGCCCGGCGAAGGCGAGGTATTATTGAAGATGGCGGCCGGCGGCATCTGCGGCTCCGATCTTCACTATTATCAGGATGGCGGCTTCGGTCCCATCCGGGTCCGCGAACCGATCATCCCCGGCCACGAGGCTTCCGGCCACGTCGCGGCGCTCGGGGCCAACGTGGCCCGACTTGCAGTCGGCGAGTTGGTGGCGGTCAATCCGAGCCAGCCCTGCGGCGTCTGCCGCTTTTGCCAGGAGGGGCTCGCCATTCATTGCCTGAACATGCGGTTCATGGGCAGCGCCATGCGTTTCCCGCACACGCAGGGCATGTTCCGCGACTGGCTCGTCGTTCCGGCGAGCCAATGTTTTGCCGCGGGCACACTCATCAGCGCCGGCGAGGCGGCCTGTGCCGAGCCGCTGGCCGTCTGCCTTCACGCCGTGGCGCAGGCCGGGGACCTCGACGGCAAAAAGGTACTCGTCACCGGAGCCGGGCCGATCGGTGCGCTCGTGGTCGCGGCCGCCCGCCATGCGGGGGCCGCGATGGTCGTGGTGACGGACCTTGCCGATGCGGCGCTTGAGCGGTCACTGGCAATGGGCGCGGCCCAGGCCGTCAATGTCCGGCGAGAACCGGCGGGCCTTGCCACTTACGAGGTGGACAAGGGCCAGTTCGACGTCGCCTTCGAATGCTCCGCGGCCGAACCGGCCCTGCGCGGCGCGATCGCCGCGGTGCGACCGCGCGGCCTGATCGTGCAGGTCGGGGTCACGGGCGACATCACCCTGCCGCTCAACGCGCTCGTCGGCAAGGAATTGTGCCTCGTCGGATCGCAGCGCTTCGACCGCGAGTTCGCCCGCGCCGTCGACCTCATCGCCCACCGCCGGATCGATGTCCGGCCGATCATTTCCCACAGCTTTCCGGTCGAGCGGGCGGTTGCGGCCTTCGAACAGGCCGGCGACCGCTCCGTCGCCTGCAAAGTGCAACTGACGTTTCTTTCCTAAGAGAACTCACATACGACATACATGGCGATGATTTGGACGGGTCGAGCGAGAGCGAGATTCGGCTCAAACCGCTCCGCAACCAGACACAGTGCTTTTGGCACTGGACATATCGAAGCCGGAATTCGCATGGCTGCCTATTACTGCAAGGCAGCCTTGTAACAATGCCCAGATTCCGCCTGCCGCAATGAACTGGGCCCGCGAACTTCAATACCATCCGGTTTTCTTTCCGAGGCCGCCGCCCTCGGCGCTGGACGGCGAACCTGGCCCGCGCGCTCGAGCCCGCACCGGCGCTCGACTGCTATAGGAGGATGTGCTTTCGAGGATCAAAGTTGCTGTGAGGGTCGCGGGTATGATCTTGCCGTTGCAGAAGCCGTAAAGGCTCAGCCAAGAGCGTGGCTTGCCAGGCCGTAGAGGTTTGTTCCCGGTATCACGTCCGCCCGTCCTTTGCCCTGACGGGACATTGCGAGCACCGTATCGAAGACGGTTAGGCCGGATTGTAAGAGGAATGTGGCGAAAGGGCCCGTCTCGACCGGTGTGTCGAGCCTCAGAAATTGATTTTCATGGGCGGCGACATGCTGTCGGCTAACTGCGATGGCGTCAGCATCAGAGTCCGCAACGACCGGGCCAATTACATGGCCCCTGCCGAAGGGGCGACAAAGCGCAAAAGCGCTGAGCCGACCGTCGCGAAACAACCCGTAGCCTTTGGCTTGTGCGAAGAGTTTGCCAATCAGCGCCGCCCTCGAAATACCGAATGCCCGTGCATCCAGTTCAGCGACCGCGGCAAAGTCCTCCCCTTCAAGTCGCCGAACGGCCGACTGCGCCTCCGGCGATGAGCTCTCGGTCGAGAGGCGGACAATGCCTTGGCATTGATAGATGGTTCGCAAGGGCTGGAAGCCGAGCGAATGATAAAGACGGCGGGCGGCCCTCGTCGCGTTGAGCCTGAGATTGCGTCCCCGGCAATCCGAAAGCACGTGATCCATGAGCCAGCGTGCGGTGCCGTTTGTCTGCAGCCGGGGGGAAGTGATCACCATGCCTATGGTCGCGAAATCGTCGCCATGCGGAAACCACATGGCCGAGCCTGTTAGCCTGCCAATGTCATCGCGTGCGACATAGCCGTGGCCGCACTCGCGCAGAAACTGCAAATCCTCGGAGCGGAGAGGCCAACCGACGGAAACGGACAATGCATGCAACTGCTCGAGATTGGCGCTCTCGATTGTGGCCACATGCATTTTGAAGCTGTCGATCAATTTAGATTCGGCTGCCGGTACGCCCACCCTTTGCCTCCCCGCCATTGTTTTTGCTTTCGTCTCATCTTCGCCAATAGAGTTTCAGCCAGGCGGTGGCGAAAGCTTTTCTTGCTCACAATAGGACCTGACGCACGATACGATTCGCTTGAGAGCGCATTGCGCGCACAACAATCCTCCGAATTCGGCGTGCTTTCAGCATGTAAATCGTTCACAGGCTTCTAAGGTAAGTAGCGAAAAGCGAGCCGCCGGTCGCTTGCCTGTCGCCTCATGCGGCGGCGCGTCGATATCAAACCTTTCGTTGTGAACGCTTGATCGACAGCATCGATCTCGAAAGGCCGGGCATATTGTGGGGGCACCGATGCAAGCAACGGAAATCCTGGAGACGCTCGTTGGCTTTCGCTCTGTCGTTGGCCTGCCCAATGAAGGCATTGTGGCTTGGATCCGCGGGTATCTGGAAAGCCACGGCGTCGCAGTTACTGTCCTTCCCGGTCCAGAGGGCGATCGGTCGAACATCTTCGCCACCATCGGGCCGAAAGAGGCGCGTGGCTATATTCTCTCGGGTCACATGGACGTCGTTCCGGCGGCTGAAACCGGCTGGACAAGTGATCCCTTCCGCCTGCGCGCCGAAGCGGGCCGGCTCCATGGGCGCGGCGCCACCGACATGAAGGGCTTCCTCGCCGCCGTTCTCGCCGCCGTTCCCAGTCTCGCGGCCAAGCCGCTTCGCCAGCCGCTGCACCTCGCCTTCTCCTATGACGAGGAGGCGGGCTGCCGCGGCGTGCCGCATATGATCGCGCGCTTGCCGGAACTCTGCGCGAGGCCGCTCGGTGCGCTCGTCGGCGAGCCGAGCGGCTTGCGCGCGATACGCGCCCACAAGGGCAAGGCTGCCGCCAGACTGACCGTCAAAGGTCGTTCCGGCCATTCTTCGCGCCCCGACCAGGGGCTGAATGCCGTTCATGCCGTCACGGGTGTCCTTGCCTGCGCGGTCGCAGAAGCCGACCGCTTGGCTCTCGGTCCCTTCGAGCACGTGTTCGAGCCGCCCTACTCTTCCTTGCAGATCGGCACGGTGAAAGGCGGCCAGGCGGTCAACATCATTCCGGATACTTGCGAGGCCGAGTTCGAAGCACGGGCGATTTCCGGCGTCGATCCGGCGGAGCTGCTCGCGCCGGTGCGAGAGGCCGCCGAGGCGCTGTCGAAACGGGGCCTCGAAGTGGAATGGCAGGAGCTAAGCTCCTACCCGGCACTTTCGCTCGGTCCCGATGCACCGCTCGCGCGGCTGCTTGAAAAATTGACCGGCCTCGAGGCCCTCCCAGCCGTCAGCTACGGCACCGAGGCCGGACTTTTCCAACAGGCCGGCATCGACGCGATCATCTGCGGCCCCGGCGAGATCGGCCGCGCCCACAAGCCCGACGAATTCATTCACGTTGATGAGCTCCTGGCCTGTCAGGCGATGATCGAGCGGCTCGGCGAGACTTGCCGCGCCTGAGGCTTCGAGAAGGAGACGCGCGATGACCTTCCTCTTCAATTCCGACGCAAGACGTGGCGCAATCTTCGCCAAGGCTTTTTCCCGTGAACTGCCGGACATCCCTTTCGCCACGGACCCGGCGGCGGTCGATCCGGAAGCGGTGCGCTACCTGATCACCTGGACAGTTCCCGATGATCTTTCGCGTTATTGCAATCTTGAAATCCTCTTCTCGATCGGCGCCGGCGTCGACCAGTTCCGCATCGATGCAGTGCCGCCGCATGTGCAGGTGGTGCGCATGGTCGAGGACGGCATCATCCGGATGATGCAGGAATATGTGACGCTTGCCGTGCTCGCGCTTCACCGCAACCTGCCGGACTATCTCGAGCGGCAGCGAGGCGAGAATTGGCAGGCCATTGCGCCGGTCCAGGCGGCCGAACGCCGCGTCGGCGTGCTCGGCCTCGGTATGCTCGGAACCGCGGTACTCGATCGGCTGATGCCTTTCGGCTTTCCGCTCTCCGGCTGGAGCCGCAGCTCGCACGAAATCGAAGGCGTGAGATGCCTGAACGGCCGGAACGGTCTTGATGCTTTGCTTGGCTCGACCGACATTCTCATCTGCCTGCTGCCGCTGACCGACGAGACGCGTGGTCTGCTAAATGCCCAACTCTTCGCCAGGCTCCCGGCCGGTGCGGCGCTCGTCCATGTCGGGCGCGGACCGCAACTCGACCACCAGGCACTCCTCCAGGCGCTCGACAGCGGCCATCTCTCCGGGGCCGTGATCGATGTAACCGATCCCGAACCGCTTCCTGCCGGTCATCCCTTCTGGCGCCACCCAAAGATCCTGCTGACGCCGCACATCGCAAGCGTCACCCAGCCGGAAACCGCCGCCAAGGCCGTGATCGAGAACATCAAAAGGCATCGGGCGGGTCTCGAGCCGTTCGGGCTGGTCGACCGCGGTCGCGGCTACTGAAGCGGACCCAATCGGAGCCGTGCGTTACGCTCCACGTCTTTTTCATGCATGTCGTTATCCCGAGACCGCAGCACACCTTCGGGCGACAAGGCATCAAGTTCTAAACCGAGGAAAGGAAAACCATGTCGCTCTTGAAAACCATCGAGCCCAACCCCTCCTTAGCGCCGCGCGAGTCTAGCCCGCTCCCTGAACGTCTGATCTCCGGCAATCCCTCCTTCAAGACCTGGGCCCAGGACGTCGCCCGCGGCGAGATGATCCATACCGGCGTCTGGGAAGCGACCCCCGGCGAGACGCGCTCGATCAAGGGCGAGACCTTCGAGTTCTGCCATATCCTTTCGGGCGTCGTCGAACTCACGCCGGAAACGGAGAGCCGGTGGTCTACAAAAGCGGCGACAGCTTCGTCATGAAGCCGGGTTTCGTCGGCATCTGGAAGACCATCGAGACGGTGCGCAAGATCTACGTGACCGTGATGTAGTGTGCGACGCGCGATCCGATCGAGGCCCCTCACACAGGCTATCCCCGCGGATCGCGCTCGAACGGGTTCGGCGGAAACTTGCCGCAGACGGGCATCCTCGCCCAACACGGCACGCTCGAGTCTTTCTGACGTGTCGTCGCTTCTCCACACCGAGCAATCGCTCCCTCCCCCGCCCCCTTCGGATTGCTCCGGCGCATCGCGATACGTCACCGTCGCGCCCATCCCGGCCTCCAAAGATTTCGCTGTCCCGTCGCCGAAAACGTAATTTTCCGCCGCGATTGCTCCTTCACTCGATGCATGCTGCTCGGCTTCGTCCGTTAGCCTTGGCTTCAAGCCCATGCCGAGGACGCGCGATGACACTCAGCTTTGATCCGGACACACTTCCCCTGCCCATCGGGCATTTCATCGGCGACCGACTGGTACCGGCCGAGGGCGTCATCGACATGCACCGCCCCTCCGACGGCAAGCCTTATGCAGGCTGCCCGCTAGCGGATGAGGTGCTGGTCGACCGCGCCGTCGAAACTGCCAAGAAGGCGCTCAAGGCCAGCAACTGGGGCGGCGTGCGGCCGCGCGAGCGCACAGTCGCGCTGCAGCGCTGGGCAGACCTGATCGAAAGCGAGGCGGAGACCCTCGCCAAGCTCGAGGCGCTTTCCTCGACCCGCCCCGTCGGACACCTCGTCGCGGGCGACATTGCCGTCAGCGCCGAGCAGATTCGCTTCTTTGCCGAGTTCGCCGACAAGGAAGGCAGCGATCTCGTGCCAACCGACGACCGCAATCTCGGCATGATCATGACTGAGCCCTACGGTGTCGTCGGCGCCATAACGCCGTGGAACTTCCCCATTTCCATGGCCGCCTGGAAGCTCGGACCCGCGCTCGCCGCCGGTAATGCGGTGGTGCTGAAGCCCTCCGAAATGACGCCGTTCTCGACAGTCTACCTTGCCGGGCTTGCGATCCGCGCCGGCCTGCCTGCAGGCCTTGTCAACATAGTGCTTGGCGATGGGCCGGTAACCGGCAATGCCATCACCGGTCACCCGGACATCGCCAAGGTGAGCTTCACCGGCTCGACCGGCGCAGGCTCTGCCATCATGGCCAACACTGCGCGCACCGGCATCAAGCCGATGACGCTGGAGCTCGGCGGCAAGAGCCCGCAACTGGTCTTCGCCGACGCCGATCTCGAAAGGGCGGCGGCGGCAATCGCGCAGAGCATGCTTTCGAATGCCGGCCAGGCCTGCGTCGCCGGCTCCCGCCTGATCGTGGAGGAAAGCATCGCCGCCCCGCTCGCCGAGGCGATCGTCACGCGCATGAAGGCTGCGCAACCTGGTCCGACCTGGGACGAGGCGAGCGAATACTCGCCGATCATCTCGAAGCGCCAGTTGGATCGCATCCACGGCATCGTCGAGGCGGCTGTCGTGGCGGGCGGCGAATGCCTGTTCGGAGGCGCCCCAATGGATGCGCCAGGCTATTTCTATCGACCGACGCTGATCGCCGTGCGCGACAGCTCCTCGCCAGCGATTACCGAGGAAATCTTTGGCCCGGTCCTCACCCTGCAGACCTTCGCCGACGAGGATGAGGCGCTCGCTCTCGCCGATCACCCGACCTACGGCCTTGCCGCCGGCCTCTTCACCCGTGACTTGTCGCGCGCACTGCGGCTGACGCGCACGCTTCAGGCCGGCACCGTCTGGGTTAACCGCTACAGCCGCTCGCGCGACCACATCCTGCCGACCGGCGGCTACAAGCGCTCCGGCATCGGTAAGGACCTCGGCCGCGAGGCGTACCACGCCAACCGCAAGAGCAAGAGCGTGCTCATCAGCCTTTAGGAGCTTTCATGAAATCCTATTCGATCGCACTCATCCCCGGGGACGGGATCGGCCCGAACGTGACGGATGCCGCCTGGCAGGTCCTTTCGACCGTCGCAAGGCATTCCGGCTTCACGCTCACCGGAACGCCCTTTCCCTGGTCCTGCGCCTTCTACAAAGAGACCGGTGCGATGATGCCTCCAGACGGCATCGAAACGCTCCGCCGCTTCGACGCGATTCTGCTCGGCGCCGTCGGGTGGCCGGCGGAGGTGCCGGATTCCGTTTCGCTGCACGGCCTGCTTCTGCCGATCCGCAAGGCTTTCGTGCAATACGCCAATATTCGCCCACACCGGCTGCTATCGGGTGTGCAGGGGCCGTTGAAGGCTGAAGCCTTCGACATCCTCTGCATTCGCGAGAATACCGAGGGCGAATATTCCGGTGCCGGCGGCCGCGTCCATCAGGGGACGGCGGACGAGGTCGCGGTCGAGACCTCGATCTTCACCCGTGCGGGCGTCGAACGGATCCTGCGCTTCGGCTTCGAGCAGGCGCGTCAGCGTCGCGGCAAGCTCGCTTCGGTGACCAAATCCAACGCCCAGAAATACTCGATGGTGTTCTGGGACGAGATCACGCGAGGGCTCGCTGCCGAATACGCCGAGGTGGAGGTGACGAGCTATCACATCGATGCCATGGCCGCGCGCATGGTGATGGCGCCTGAAAGCCTCGACGTGGTCGTCGCCTCCAACCTCTTCGGGGACATACTCACCGATCTCGGCGCGGCCATTCAGGGCGGGCTCGGGTTTGCCGCTTCAGCCAACGTCAATCCGGACAGGAGCGCCCCGTCCATGTTCGAGCCGGTGCACGGCTCCGCTCCGGACATCGCCCATCTCGGCATCGCAAACCCCATCGCCGCCATCTGGTCCGGCGCCATGATGCTCGAGCATCTCGGGGAAAGAGAGGCAGGGCGGAGGGTCATGGACGCGCTCGAAAAAACGACCACCCGCGGCATCGGCACGGTGCCGGGAAAAGACAGAACCGAAGCCGTTACCGCGGCGGTTGTCGCCGCGCTCGACTGATTCCTGGAGGAACGCACATGAAATTGAAGGACAAGGAACTTTTCCGGCAATCTGGCCTGATCGGCGGTGAATGGATCGATGCCGGCTCCGGCAAGGTCGTGGAGGTCATCGATCCGGCCAGCCAGGCGGTTCTCGGGACCGTGCCGGACATGGGAACTGCCGAGACCCGCGCGGCCATCGAGGCCGCCAACACCGCTTTTGGGTCCTGGAAGAAGAAGACGCATGCCGAACGGGCGGCACTGCTCGAGCGCTGGTATGCGCTGATGATCGAAAATCTCGAGGATCTGGCGCTGCTGCTGACCTTGGAGCAGGGCAAGCCGCTCGACGAGGCACGGGGCGAGATCCGCTACGGGGCTGCCTTCGTCAAATGGTTCGCGGAAGAAGCCCGGCGCATCGGCGGCCACACCATCCCGTCGCCAACGCCGGACCGCCGTATCGTGGTTTTGAAGGAAGCGGTCGGCGTCTGCGCCATTGTGACGCCTTGGAATTTCCCGAACGCGATGATCACCCGCAAGGTGGCACCTGCCCTCGCCGCAGGCTGCACGGTTGTCATCAAGCCTTCGGAATTCACGCCCTTTTCGGCGCTCGCCCTCGGCGTGCTTGCCGAGCGCGCCGGTATTCCGGCCGGCGTCATCAACATCGTGACCGGTATGCCAGCAGCGATCGGTAACGAGTTCATGGCGAACGAGACGGTGCGCAAGATCTCCTTCACCGGCTCGACGCGCGTCGGTTCGCTTCTGATGCGTGGTGCCGCAGACAGCATCAAGCGGCTCTCCCTCGAACTCGGCGGCAATGCCCCCTTTATCGTCTTCGATGACGCCGATCTCGATCTCGCTGTTGAAGGCGCGATCGCTTCGAAGTTCCGCAATGGCGGCCAGACCTGCGTCTGCGCCAACCGCATCCTGGTGCAGGCCGGCGTCTATGATGCATTCGCGGAGAAGCTTGGCGCCCGCGTCAACGCGATGAAGGTCGGTCCGGGCACGGAGCCCGGCATTGCGATTGGCCCGATGATCAACGAGGCGGCGATCGAGAAGATCAACCGCCATGTCGAGGACGCGCTTGCCAAGGGGGCGAAGCTTGCGGCGCGTGGCCGGTCGCCGGGAGCCCCGCAATACGCAGCCCCGATCGTATTGACCGGTGCCACGACTGAAATGCTGCTCGCCAGCGAAGAGACTTTCGGCCCCGTTGCCCCGCTCTTCCGTTTCGAGACGGAAGAAGAGGCGATCGCGATCGCCAACGGCACGCCCTTCGGCCTAGCTGCCTATTTCTACACGGAAAGCCTCAAGCGCTCCTGGCGCGTCGGGGAAGCGCTGGAGTTCGGCATGATCGGCCTCAACACCGGCGCCGTCTCCACGGAAGTCGCTCCCTTCGGCGGCGTCAAGCAATCCGGCCTCGGCCGCGAGGGCGCCCAGGTCGGCATCGAGGAATATCTCGAGATGAAGAGCTTTCACATCGGCGGGCTGACGTAACTCCGTGATGCTCACGGAACCGTATTCCTCCGGCGGGGACCGCTTGCGAAGTGCCGTGTCTGCTGTGAGCCAGCGCTCTTCGAGAGAGAGAGAGAGAGAGAGAGAGAGAGACACGGCCCCGCCAGGAGATCATCGCGTCGGCCGCGTGAAACAGCCTCCCCGAACGCCGAAGACTTTCATCCGTCCTGCTCCGCGATAATAGCTCCGCAGTAACGAGTGCGGGATTTTGTCATTTGCGACACCGCGCGAAGGCGGGGGCGAAGATACATGTGCGAATCCCCAAGTTAGTCAATCATATTCCGCACGTTGGACACAGTTCGTTCCTATGGAGCGATGGGGGCGATGCACTCAACCGACAAGGAATGACTGTCAGGGAGACTTACCGAATGCCGCAGCACAGCGCAAATGAACAATACCTGCTAGAGTTGATCAATGCCGAGAGGGCGAAAGCGGGCGTACAGCCGCTGGCCTTCGACAACGACCTCGGCGAAGCCGCCGAAGGGCACAGTCAGTGGATGCTCGCTGCCGACGTTTTCTCGCATACCGGTTCTGGGGGATCCAGTTCGACACAGCGCATGAAAGCGGCCGGCTATGTCTTGCAGGGGTCCTGGGCCACGGGTGAGAATATCGCCTGGGCAACGACCCGAGCCCCCACCGGCTATCAGGATGAAGTCAAGCTCCTACACACCAACCTGATGAACTCGTCGGGTCACCGCGCCAACCTGCTCAATCCGAATTTCCGCGAGGTCGGCCTCGGCGTCGAGGTCGGCGACTATCGCGGCCGCAGCAGCGCATTCGCGACGGAGGATTTCGCAAAGACCGGTTCCGACCTCTTCCTGACGGGTGTGGCTTTCGACGATCGCGATGGCGATCGCTTCTACGATCCCGGCGAGGGTCTCGGCGGCATCACGGTGACGGCCAAGAATTCAGCGGGCCAGCTTTTCAAGACCACGACGACCGCCGCTGGCGGCTATGACCTCGCGCTAAAGCCCGGCACCTATACCGTCGCCTTTTCGGGCGCCAACATTGCCACGTCGACCCAGACTGTCACCATCGGCACGAAAAACGTGAAGAAAGACCTTATTGATCCGGTCATGACGTCAGGAACGCTGAGTGCGAATGCCGCAGCAACTCCGGAATCGAGGCCGATCGAGACTCCAGTCTCTTCCGATGCGTCGGACGGCGACGGAACGCCTACTTCGAACGCCTGGCTTACGGATTTCCTCAAAGGCAGCGGTGATTGGGACGTGGTACAGAACGACCCTTTAACTGGTTCCGCCAGCGATGAGACAAACGCCCCGTTGGCCCCGACTGGCGATCATCTCGCTCTCAACGGGGACCAGTTGCATTTTCAACCGCCTGTGGAGACTGTCGGCAAAGCCGATGAAACCGCCGATTTGCTCGATGAGATGGTTGCGAACTTCGCTCACCGCGATGCTCTCCCGTGCCGGCTCACGGACTTCCAGGTGCCAGTGGACGTCGCCGATGGTGCGCACGACGCCCTGGCCAACATCCTGGTCCAGATGGCCACAGATAGAGGCAGCCTGAATTCGGATCTGCTTATCTGAGGTCATCCGCCAACCAGAAGTCGCGGGTTCCCGTCAAGGCGGGGATCCGCAAAGTGTGCAAGTGATCCGATTGCAAGCGGGAGCGAGTTCGATCCGGATGCCCTGGCTCGTCCCCCCATTGTCGGCCTCCCACCGGCTACTGCACCCTGTCGAGCATCTTGTAATACATGCCAACCAGCGGCAGGAACCAGGGCTTACCGAAATGGCCTGGCACGGCCGGCCATTCGAGACCCTTAAGCGGATTGCGGTCCGGCCGGTCGAGGATCGCGTCCGCCATGATCATGCCGAGATGCGTCGAAAGCTGCGCCCCGTGGCCAGAATAGCCCATGGCGTACCAAATCCCGTCGTGATAGCCGGCGCGGGGGAAGCGGTCTTTGGTCATGTCGACGAGACCGCCCCAGCAATAATCGATCTCGACATTGGCAAGCTGCGGAAAGATTTCCGCGAGGCTCGCCTTGAGGATGGCGCCGCTTTTTGCGTCCGAGCGCTGGTCGGATGTCGCCGAGAAGCGGGCGCGGCCGCCGAAAATCAACCGGTTGTCGGGTGAGAGCCTGAAATAGTTGCCGATGTTCATCGACGTGACGCAGGTGCGGTTGCCCGGCATCGTCGCTGCGATCTCCACTGCCGTCAGCGGCCGGGTGGCGATGATGAAGCTGCCGACCGCGATGATGCGACGGCGGAAATAGCTGAAGGTCGAAGGCGTATAGGCGCCGGTGGCGACCAGGACTGCATCCGCCGTGACGCTGCCCCGCGCGGTCTTCAAGGCGTGGCGGCCGCCCGCCTGCCGATGCTCGGTGACGGCTGCGTGCTCGAAGATCGCGGCGCCATGGCGTCTTGCCGCCTCGGCGAGCCCGACGACATAGCGGCCCATATGCATCATCGCGCTTTTCTTCGAGAGCATGGCGCCGAAGAAAGGCGCGCCGACTTCCTGCTTCAGGTCGTCTGCGCTGAGAAGCGCGGTATCGGGGTCGACCTCCGCGTGTACGGCTTCGAAGTTGCGGGCGATCGCGTCAAAATGCTGAGGCTTGGAGGCGAGCTTCAGCTTGCCGGCGCGGCGGAAACTGCAGTCGATTCCCTCCTCGGCGATCAAGGCCCCAATCGTGTCGATCGAGTCGTCGAGCGCCCTGTAAAGGGCGGTGGCCCGTTCCTTGCCGAGCTCCGCCTTGGCTGCCAGATAGCTATGCGCAAGTCCGTTGTTGAGATGCCCGCCATTGCGGCCGGAGGCACCCCAGCCGACATTCTCCGCCTCCAGCACGGCGACCTTGGCCCCCGCCTTGGCGAGCTGCCGGGCGGCGCCAAGACCGGTGAAGCCGCCGCCGATCACTGCGACGTCGTAATGGCCCTCGACCGGACCTTGGGCGGCCCCGGCAAAGGCCGGGGCGGTGTCGTGCCAGTAGGATAGGAATTTCATGGCGACGCGCCTTCTCTTAGAGCCCGACCACCCCCGGCAGGCCGGAGATATCGGCAATCTCCACGTAGCCGTAATAGGGATTGGCTGGCTCGTGGCCGCGATTGACCCAGACCTTGTTCTTGATGCCGAGGTCATGCGCCGACATCAGGTCATAGCGGAAGGAGGATGAGCAGTGGAGAATGTCCTCCGGACCGCAGCCGAGCATGTCGAGCATGTATTCGAACGCCTTGAAACGCGGCTTGTAAGCCTGTGCCTGTTCGGCGGTGTAGACGGCGTGGAAAGGAGCGCCTAGCTTTTCGACATTCGACATGATCTGCGAATTCATCGCATTCGAGAGAATGACCAGAGGGATCTCCTTGGCGACCTTGGCGAGGCCAGCAGGTACGTCGGGATGCGGACCCCAGGACGGGACGCGCTCATAGACCATGCGCGCCGCTTCCTCGCGGAATTTTATGCCATTGCGCTTGCAGGTCCGTTCGAGCGAATTGTGCACCACCTCCGCATAGGGCTTCCAGTCGCCGAGGATCTCGTCGAGGCGATAGGCGGCGAAATTCTTGATGAATTCCGCCATGCGTGGCTCATCGAGTTGTTCGCCGTAGAGATCGCGCGCCGCTTCCGCCATCTGGAAGTTAGTCAGCGTGCCATAGCAATCGAAGGTGATGTATTTCGGACGGAAGGTCGACATGTGAACTATCCTCGAAAGAGCCGGACTAGGGTTTACCTCTAAGATCATAGGCGCCAGCTCATTCCTCGGCTCACCTGATTTCGCGACGATCGAAGCAGAATCTATCGTATCCAAAGGCGGCTTTGGCAGAAGGTTGCGAGCTTTGTCTGCCGCTCTGCTTCTTGCCGGCCACATTTCGCTTCCGCTCCTGCCTGCCAGCATAAGATGCGGCAGCCGGTCAGAGCAAAGCTATAAGATATCGCGTGGGCCGCAGCCTTCAGCCGATCTACCGGCCGCCACTCCTTCAGACTTCTGGGCAGGAAATGAAGGACATCGCCATGCAGACAAATCAGATCGACATGACCGCCTTCGGTCCCGAGCATCTGGAGGCCGCCGTCAGGCTCTCGCGGCAGGCCGGCTGGCCACATCGCCTAGAGGATTGGCAGATGGCGCTCGCCTTGAGCGAAGGCGTGGTGGCCATCGAGAATACCCGAGTCGTCGGCACTGTGCTCGTCACGCCCTATAAGGCGGACTGCGCGACGATCAACATGGTCATCGTCGACGAGGCAATGCGCGGCCGCGGTCTCGGCCGGACGCTCATGGCCGCCGCGCTGCGAATCGCCGGCGACCGGCCGCTCCGGCTCGTGGCGACCGCCGAGGGATTGCCGCTCTATGAGAAACTTGGCTTTCAGGAGACCGGGCGCGTGCTGCAGCACCAGGGTTTGGTCGGTGCCGTGGCCGCGCCGCGGGGGATCGAGAGCGCAACCGCTGCCGACATCGACGCTATTGCCGCGCTCGACCGGCGCGCATTCGGCGCTGACCGCAAAGGATTGATCGCTTATCTAGCCAAATCCGGTGAACTTGCCGTCCGCCGCAGTGAAAGCCACGTTTCGGGGTTCGCGGCGATACGCGCCTTTGGCCGCGGCGAGGTCATCGGGCCGGTCGTTGCCGCCGATCTTGCTGATGCGAAGGCGCTTGTCGCGCATTTCATCACAGCGCGGCCTGGCCGATTCCTCAGAGTGGACACCACGGCCGACACCGGCCTCGCACCTTGGCTTGCCGAACAGGGAATGGCCCATGTCGGCGGCGGCATCGCCATGATGAAGCCGCCGATCCGCCGCTCGGCTGATCACGCCGCTAACACCTTTGCCCTCGCCAACCAGGCGCTCGGCTGATCCGGAGGTTCTTAATGTACAGCAACTCCCTCATTGAACTCGACCGCGCCCACCTCATCCATCCGGTCGCCTCCTATCGCAGCCACGAAAAGCTCGGCGTGCGCGTGCTCGCCTCGGCCAAAGGTGCAACGGTTACCGACGCCTCGGGTAGACAATTGATCGACGGCTTTGCCGGACTCTGGTGCGTCAATGCCGGATACGGACATGAGAGCATCGTCGAGGCGGCGGCAAAGCAGATGCGGGAACTGCCCTACGCAACCGCCTATTTCGGCCTCGGTTCGGAGCCGGCAATCCGCCTCGCTTCGGAACTCGCCGAACGCGCGCCAGGCGATCTCAACCATGTCTACTTTACGCTAGGCGGCTCCGATGCCGTCGACAGTACGATCCGCTTCATCCGCTACTATTGGATTGCCCGTGGCCAGCCGCAGCGCGATCAATTCATCTCGGTCGAACAGGGCTATCATGGCTCCTCGACGGTCGGCGCCGGGCTGACCGCGCTGCCGGCCTTCCATGCCGGCTTCGGCATTCCCTTTGACTGGCAGCACAAGATCCCATCGCATTATGTCTACCGCAATCCGGTGGGTGAGGATCCGCAGGCGATCATCGACGCCTCGCTCGCCGCGCTGAGACGCAAGGTCGAGGAAATCGGCCCCGAACGGGTCGCCGCCTTTTATGCCGAGCCGATCCAGGGCTCGGGCGGCGTGCTGGTGCCGCCCAAGGGCTGGATGAAGGCAATGCGCGAACTCTGCCGCGAGCTCGGCATCCTTTTCGTTGCAGACGAGGTGATCACCGGCTTCGGCCGCACTGGCCCGCTCTTTGCCTCGACCGAGGACGAGATCGTTCCGGATTTCATCACCACGGCCAAGGGTCTCACCTCCGGTTATGTGCCGATGGGGGCGGTCTTCATGGCCGACCACGTTTACCAGACGATCGCGGACGGCGCCGGCGCCGCCGCCGTCGGTCACGGCTACACCTATTCGGCGCATCCGGTTAGCGCCGCCGTCGGTCTCGAGGTGTTGAAGCTCTACGAGAACGGTCTGCTGGACAACGGCGTAACGGCCGGTGCTCGGCTGATGGAAGGTCTCGAAGGCTTGGGAGACCACCCGCTCGTGGGCGATGTGCGCGGCCGCGGCATGTTGGCGGCCGTCGAGCTCGTCGTCGACAAGGCAAAGAAGACGCCCTTGCCGGCAGCCGCGGAACCCGCCCGCCGCATTTTCGATCGAGCCTGGGAAAACGGTCTCGTCATCCGCGCCTTCGCCAATGGCGTGCTGGGCTACGCCCCGCCTCTCTGCTGTAGCGAAACGGAAATCGACGCAATTGTCGAGCGCACCCGCCGAATTCTGGATCAGACCCTGGAAGACCCGGATGTGCGGCGGGCTCTGAAGACCTGACGGATGACCGGGCGCGATATAGCGCGAAGACGTCATATTCGGAATTTTGTGCCGCTCCACAATGTCTTTTCGGAGACTCCGGCGCGGCACAAGTGCCAAACTCAAGTCAAGGAAAAGGGCCGGATCCCAGCAAATGCGGGCCTTTTCACCAAGAGCGGGAAACATCACCCGCCGCCGGGAACAGAATAATCTTCTTCACGAAGCCGGTGCTCCCGAGCGAGCGCCAGAAAACTGGGGAATTGACGTGCGCAAGAGCCTTCCGGAATTCAAGTATATGACTTTCGACGTCGTCGGCACGCTGATCGACTTCGAGGGTGGCCTCAAGGACTGTCTCGCCGAGATCGCGGCTGAGGCAGGTGTCACGATCGAAGACGAGGAAGCGCTCGGCCTTTACCGCGCGGCGCGCTACTCCAAGGACGCCGACCTCTTCCCCGACGATCTCGTCCGCGTCTATCTTGAAATCGCTCCAAAGCTGCGCCTGCCAGCCGAACGGAAATACGGGCAGCGTTTCAGGGACTCCGCGAAGAACTGGAAGGGTTTCGCCGACAGCGCCGAGGCGCTTGCGCGCCTTGCCAAGGCTTACCGGCTCATCGCGATGACCAACGCCCGTCGCTGGGCCTTCGATTTCTTCGCCAAGGAGCTGGGCAATCCCTTCTACGCCGCCTTCACGGCCGACGATACCGGTACCGAGAAACCGGACCCCGTCTTCTTCGAGAAGGTCTTCGCGTTCGTCGACTCGGAAGGAAATTCAAAAGACGACATCCTGCATGTCGCCCAGAGCCAATACCACGACATCGGCATTTCCAGGAAGCTCGGGCTGACCAATTGCTGGATCGAGCGTCGCCACGCACAGAAGGGCTATGGCGGCACGATCGAGCCGGCCGAATTCACCGAGCCCGATTACCATTTCACCTCCATGGCCGGTCTTGCCGATGCAGTGGCCGTCGCACGCAGCTGACCAGTTCACCGGATCGGGTCCAAGCCCACGAAAGACGGGCAGCCCACCAACAGACGAAAGGGGAATGACATGAACGACAAGATCACCAATTGGACCAGCTCTGACGACGTTATGGTCGAAAACGCCATCCGTCGCGGCGCCACCCGCCGCGAACTGCTGCAGATGATGCTCGCGGGCGGTGTCGCCCTCTCCGCAGGCAGCCTCGTGCTCGGCCGCGCCGGCCACGCGGTTGCCGCAACGCCCGTCTCCGGCGGCGCGCTCAAGGCGGCCGGCTGGTCATCCTCGACCGCCGATACGCTCGACCCGGCCAAGGCATCGCTCTCCACCGACTATGTCCGCTGCTGCTCCTTCTATAACCGCCTCACCTTCCTCGACAAAAGCGGTACGCCACAGATGGAGCTGGCCGAAGCGATCGAAACCAAGGATGCGAAGACCTGGACCGTCAAGCTGAGGAAGGGCGTCACCTTCCATGACGGCAAGCCCCTAACAGCAGACGATGTGATCTTCTCGTTGAAACGCCATCTCGACCCGTCCGTCGGATCTAAGGTCGCGAAGATCGCCGCCCAAATGACCGGCTTCAAGGCAGTCGACAAGCAGACCGTCGAGATCACGCTCGCCAACGCGAACGCAGATCTGCCGACCATCCTCTCAATGCACCACTTCATGATCGTCGCCGACGGCACGACCGATTTCTCCAAGGGAAACGGCACGGGCGCTTTCGTGAGAGAAGTCTTCGAGCCCGGCGTGCGCTCCGTCGGCATCAAGAACAAGAACTACTGGAAGTCCGGACCGAACGTCGATTCCTTCGAATATTTCGCGATCAGCGACGACAGTTCCCGGGTGAATGCACTCTTGTCCGGCGACATCCACCTCGCCGCCACGATAAATCCGCGCTCCATGCGCCTGGTCGAGAGTCAGGGCGACGGGTTCGTGCTCTCGAAGACCACCTCCGGTAGCTACACCAATCTGAACATGCGGCTGGATATGGAACCCGGCAGCAAGCGCGATTTCGTTGAGGGTATGAAGTACCTCGTCAACCGCGAGCAGATCGTCAAATCGGCCCTGCGCGGCTTGGGCGAGGTCGGTAACGACCAGCCGGTATCCCCGGCAAACTTCTATCACAATCCCGACCTGAAGCCGCGCGCCTTTAATCCCGAGAAGGCCAAGTTCCACTTCGAGAAGGCCGGCGCGCTCGGCCAGTCGATACCGGTGATTGCCTCCGATGCAGCGAACTCCGCGATCGATATGGCGATGATCATACAGGCCTCCGCTGCCGAGATCGGCTTGAAGCTCGATGTCCAGCGCGTTCCCGCCGACGGTTACTGGGATAATTACTGGCTGAAGGCGCCGGTCCACTTCGGCAATATCAACCCGCGTCCGACGCCGGATATCCTGTTTTCGCTACTCTACGCCTCGGAGGCTCCGTGGAACGAGAGCCAGTACAAGTCGGAGAAATTCGATAAGATGCTGATCGAGGCGCGCGGCTCGCTCGACCAGGAGAAGCGTAAGGCGATCTACAACGAGATGCAGGTGATGGTCGCCAACGAAGCCGGCACCATCATTCCGGCCTATATCTCCAATGTCGACGCGATCACCACCAAGCTCAAGGGCCTGGAGGCCAACCCGCTCGGCGGACAGATGGGCTATGCTTTTGCGGAATATGTCTGGCTCGAAGCCTGATTGAATAACGGGCTTGGGGCTGCAGCCGCAACGCTGCGGCCCCGGGGCATTATGGTTCGAAACCTGTCTTGAAAGCGGAAAGGGAGCGCGCGTGAACAACCGGGTCCTATCCCTTGTGCTGAGCAGATTGCTCATTGCACTGATCACCTTGGTGATCGTTTCCTTCGCCGTCTTCTTCGCGACGACACTCCTGCCGGGAGACACCGCGTCGATCCTGCTCGGCCAGGCCGCCACGCCGGAGGCCGTCGAAGGCCTGCGCAAGGCGATGCACCTCGACGAGCCGGCAATCTTCCGTTTCCTGCGCTGGATCGTCGGTCTGATGCAAGGCGACCTCGGCACATCCTATGCCAACGAGATGCCGGTCGCAGATCTGATTGGCGGGCGCTTCGTCAACACACTGCAGCTCGCCGGCGTCACCGCCCTCTTCTCGGTGCCGATCGCACTCACCCTCGGGATAACGTCGGCGATGCTGCGCGGTTCGCTCTACGACCGCATCGTGACTGTGCTGACGATCGGCGTCATCTCCGTGCCGGAGTTCATGATTGCGACCTCCGCGGTGCTGATCTTCGCCGTCTATCTGAAATGGCTGCCGGCGCTCTCCTTCGCCAATGAGGTGACGTCGCTCGCCGATCTGCTGCGCATCTATGCCATGCCGGTGATCACGCTTACCTTCGTCATCTCGGCCCAGATGATCCGAATGACGCGCGCCGCGGTGATCGAGACGCTCAACACGCCCTATGTCGAGATGGCGCTGCTCAAGGGCGCCTCCCGGCCGCGCATGGTGTTTCGCCATGCCCTGCCAAATGCTCTGGGGCCGATCGTCAATGCGGTCGCGCTTTCGCTCTCCTATCTGCTCGGCGGAGTCATTATCGTCGAGACGATCTTCAATTATCCCGGTATTGCCAAGCTGATGGTCGATGCCGTCTCGACCCGCGATCTGCCGCTGATCCAGAGCTGCGCAATGATCTTCTGCCTTGGCTACCTGCTCCTGATCACGACAGCCGACATCATCGCCATCCTTTCCAATCCGAGGCTACGATGACAATGACCCATTCTGAGACCAAGTCTGCCCGGCTTTCCGGAACCCGGATCGGCTATCGCTTCAATATCGTCGGAATGGTCGGCCTTTCGATCATCCTGTTCTGGGCGCTCGTTGCGATCTTCGCACCGCTGATCATCCCCTATCCGGTCGGGGAGATCGCCGACCTCGACTACTTCGGTCCGATGAGCCCCGACTTCTGGCTTGGTTCCGATTACCTCGGCCGTGACATGCTCTCACGGATTCTGATGGGCGCCCGCTACACGGTCGGCATCTCGCTTGCGGCAGTCACCATCGCCTGTTTCAGCGGCGTGGTCCTCGGCATGATCGCGGCGGTCGCCGGCGGCTGGCTCGACACGCTCTTGAGCCGCTTCCTCGACGCCCTCAACTCGATCCCGAGCAAGCTCTTCGGCCTCGTGGTGGTTGCCGCCGTCGGATCCTCCATTCCGGTGCTGATCCTGACGCTCTCGGTGATCTACATTCCGGGCGCCTACCGTTTCGCCCGCGCGCTTGCCGTCAACATCAATGCGATGGATTTCATCACGGTGGCTCGTATCCGTGGCGAGAGCACGCTTTACCTCATCCGTTCGGAAATCCTGCCGAACATCGTCGGACCGGTACTTGCCGACCTCGGCATCCGCTTCGTCTTCATCGTTCTCCTGCTCTCCGGCCTCTCCTTCCTCGGCCTTGGCGTCCAGCCGCCCTTTGCCGACTGGGGAGCGCTCGTGCGTGAGAACATCGGCGGCCTGCCCTTTGGCGCAGCGGCGGTGATGGCTCCTTCCTTTGCGATCGCCAGCCTGACGATCAGCGTGAACCTCCTGATCGACAACCTCCCGCGTAAGATTCGGGATCGGAGCGAATAATGGGCAATCTCGTAGAAATCCGTGACCTGAAGGTCGAAGCCACCACCGATTCCGGCCGCCGCGTCGAGATCATCAACGGCGTCAGCTTCGACATCGCCGAGGGCGAGATCGTGGCGCTGATCGGCGAAAGCGGCTCGGGCAAGACGACGATAGCGCTGACGCTGATGGGATATGCCCGCCCCGGCTGTCGGATCTCCGGCGGCAGCGTCTCGGTGGCTGGAAAGGATATGATGACCCTCAGCGAAAAGCAGCGCGCGAGGGTGCGCGGCACCGAAGTCACCTATGTCCCGCAATCCGCCGCCGCCGCATTCAATCCGGCCGCCACGATCATGGACCAGGTGATCGAGGTCACCCGTATCCACGGGCTTATGGCGGCCGACGAGGCGCGCTCCCGCGCCGTCGATCTATTCCGCGCGCTGTCGCTGCCCGAGCCCGAGACGATCGGAAGCCGCTATCCGCACCAGGTTTCCGGCGGGCAACTGCAGCGTCTTTCCGCAGCGATGGCGCTTATCGGTGATCCTAACCTCGTCATCTTCGACGAGCCGACAACGGCGCTCGACGTAACGACGCAGATCGAGGTGCTGCGCGCCTTCAAGTCGGTGATGAAGAAGGGCGGCATTGCCGGCGTCTATGTCTCCCATGACCTCGCGGTGGTCGCCCAGATCGCTGACCGCATCATCGTATTGAAGGGCGGCGAAGTACAGGAGGTCGGCACCACCGAGGAAATCCTCTCGAACGCCAAGCACCCTTACACCCGCGAACTCCTCTCCGCCTTTGAACCAAAGCCCCGGGAGGCTGCCGACACAGCCGAGACCGCACCGGCTCCGCTTCTGAAGATTGAAAACCTGGTCGCGGGATACGGTCCGTCCCAGACCGATGGCTTGCCGCTCGTGCGCGCCGTCGAAGATGTGAGCCTCAACGTGGAGAAGGGGCGCAACCTCGGCATCATCGGCGAGTCAGGTTGCGGCAAGTCGACGCTCGCCCGCGCCATAGCCGGCATCTTGCCGGCGGCCGTCGGCAAGATCGTCTTCGACGGCAGGGAACTCGGCCGCAGCGCCCGCGAGCGCACGCGCGACCAACTGCGCGAAATGCAGATTGTCTTCCAATACGCCGATACGGCGCTTAATCCGGCGAAATCCGTCGAGGACATCTTAGCCCGGCCACTTACCTTCTATCACGGGATGAATGCTAAGGCGCGCAACGCACGCATCGACGAGCTGCTCGACATGGTGCGCCTCCCTCGCAACCTCCGTCATCGCCGGCCGGGCGAGCTTTCCGGCGGCCAAAAGCAGCGCGTCAACTTCGCCCGGGCGCTCGCCGCCGATCCGAAGTTGATCCTTTGCGACGAGATCACCTCAGCGCTCGACACGGTGGTCGCCGCCGCCGTCATCGAGCTGCTGAAGGAATTGCAGCGCGAGCTCGGTCTCTCCTACATCTTCATCAGCCACGATCTCTCCGTGGTGGAGGCGATCTGCGACGAGATCGTCGTGATGTATGGCGGCAAAAAGGTTGAGGACATCACTCGGGCCAAGGTCAAGACGCCGCACCACCCCTATTCGAAGCTGCTCTTCTCGTCGGTCCCGAAGCTCGACCCCACCTGGCTCGATGGCCTCGAGCAGGATCCGGAACTGGTGCGAGCCTATTGCCGGCGCTGAGGTGCCGGTGGAATGCCCTCATGAGCCTGCCGGCACATTCTCTCCGCAAACGGAGCGAAGGAGACACGCGGCATGCTCGTGCCCTACGTCATCGCTGGAGGGAAGAAGACCACCGCAGGCTCTCCCCTCCCTGCTTGTGGCGAAAGTGCCAGAGTGGGAGACGAATCTAGATTCGAGAATTCTACGCCCGAAACAGGCTGGTCAGCGGCATGTGCGCCTTGACGATCGGCGACTTCAGCACGACGAAGCTGAAATATTTGTCGATGCCGACGTCCATGTCGGTGAGGCGCTCCATGATCGTCTGGTATTCGCCGATCCCGGCCGTGACGAATTTCAGAAGATAGTCGTAGCCGCCGGACACCAGATGGCATTCGATCACCTGGTCGACCTTGTCTATCGCCGCAAGGAAGCGGGCAAAGTCGATCTGCCGGTGGTTCTTCAGCGTGATCTCGGTGAAGACCGTCAGGGTCTGCCCGAGCTTGCTCACGTTGATCTGCGCCGAATAGCCCTCAATGTAACCCTCCGACTGCAGCTTCTTGACCCGCATCAGACAGGGGCTTGGCGACAGGTTGACCAGCTCGGCGAGTTCCACATTGGTGATGCGGCCATTCTTCTGCAGTTCGTACAGAATCTTGATGTCGATCCGGTCTAATTTCATCGCACGCGCCTCCCCGCAGTTGTCAGGTCCGAGCCGCAGCAGATTATGCCGCGATGTTCCCGATGATGACCTTAACACATTGCCGTCACGCGTCGATTCCGTTTCGCTTGTTCGCACTAAGCAGGAAGGACTGTGATCCTCCGGCAAGACAGAATCTTCTGCTGCCGGGTCGCCGGTCTCCGGCAGCGACGAGGCAATGGAATCTGTAGACTGCACTCACAACGGAGACCGACCCATGCCCGCACCGCTGAAACTCGTCGATACATCACCGGAACTGCCCGAGGCCGCCGATGCCGTGGTGATCGGCGGCGGCATTGTCGGCGTTTTTGCGGCCTATTACCTTGCCCGCCGCGGAATGAAGGTCGCCCTCGTTGAGAAGGGACGGATCGGCGCGGAACAGTCGAGTCGCAACTGGGGTTGGTGCCGCCAGCAGAACCGGGACGCCCGCGAATTGCCGATGGCGACGATGAGCCTCGATCTTTGGGAACGTTTCCCCGCCGAGAGCGGCGCGGACACCGGTTTTCGCCGCTGCGGGCTGCTCTACCTCAGCAATAGCGAAGACGAACTGGCCGGCTGGGCACGCTGGCGCGATTTCGCCGGGACCGTCGGCGTCACCACCCATATGCTCGACAGCGCCCAGGCGACCGATCGCGGCCGCGCAAGCGGCAAGCCGTGGAAGGGCGGGGTCTTTTCGCCGACCGACGGAACCGCCGATCCGGCGAGCGCGGCACCCGCGGTCGCGCGTGCGATCCTGAAGCTTGGCGGCACCGTGCACCAGTCCTGCGCCGCCCGCGGCATAGAGACAGAAGGCGGTCGCCTATCCGGTGTCGTCACCGAGCATGGCACCATCCGCACGAAGACGGCCGTCCTCGCCGGCGGCGCCTGGGCCTCCTCCTTCTGCCGCCAGCTCGGTATCCGCTTTCCGCAGGCGGCTATCCGCTCGTCGATTCTTGCCGTCTCGCCGGGCGCCATCGGCCTTCCGGATGCGCTGCATACGGCCGCCGTTTCGGTGACGCGCCGCGCCGACGGCGGCTATACACTCGCCATCAGCGGCCGCGGCCGCGTCGACCCGACGCCGCAGCAACTCAGGTTCTGGCCGCAATTCCTGCCGATGTTCGTAAAACGTTGGCGCAGCCTGGCGCCAGGCGGGCTTGAGGGCTTCCGCTCCGGCCATGAGACCTTGGCCCGCTGGCGACTGGACGCCCCCACGCCGATGGAGCGCATGCGCATCCTTGATCCCGCGGTCGATAAGGCCACCATTCGCCTCACCCATTCGCGCGCGCTCGACCTCCTGCCTCCCCTGAAGAACACCAGCATCGGCGCCGCATGGGCGGGCTATATCGACAGCACGCCGGACGGGGTCCCGGGCATCGGCGAAATCGCCGCCGTACCAGGTTTCATCCTCGCCGCCGGCTTCAGCGGGCACGGCTTCGGTATCGGTCCGGGCGCCGGCCACTTGATCGCAGACATCGTGACCGGTAACGAGCCGATCGTCGATCCCCGCCCCTACCATCCGGACCGCTTCCGAAAATCCGCCTGGGGTAAAGTCGCTGACTTTTAGATGAGGTCCCCGCATGGGACAAATTTGGGCAAGCGCCTCTTCCAACATTTTCGCCTAGGCTTGGAAAGACGCCTGCCGTAACTCTCTGCCAAAACCTCTGTACGATAAAAAACAATCTGCTTCGCTCGCGGCGAATCCGGCCACTAGTCTCCCCGCTCTCCCACTATGGTGATTGCGGTACAGGGCGTGCCGTGCCGATGCATCCCATGAAGCCAAAATCGAGAGGTCATGCATGAAAACGCTGCTGCTTAAGAAGGATGAAGTAAGACGGCTAATCGGCATGGCTGAAGTCATCGGCGCGGTGGAAGAGGCATACAAGGCCTTTAACAGTGATCAGGTGGAACAACCTGACTATATAGGAATAGATCTCCCATCGCCTCGTGGGGAAATTGACTTCAAGCTTGGCTACTACA
>NZ_JADYVD010000065.1 GCF_020193575.1 Ensifer sp. IC4062 | reverse complement strand
CCGCCAAAGTCTCTTTCCAGAACCCAATCGCTCAGGTCCCGCGAGCTCCGCCGCCCACGTTTCTCTTTCTCTATCTTCAATTGTCAAAAAACCGACAGGTTAACCACCCGTCAACGTTCCAAACCAAGCCAAAACCTAAGTCCCAGCCCCGCAATCAGCCTCAGCCAATCCCTTGGAAACTCTAGAGCGAAGGTCATCGTCGCCAGCAGCGCCGCCGCCCTCGTCAGTGATCGGGCTTATAGACCCACCCTCCCCGACACGTCAACAACCATTTTCAAAAAATCGTCAAAAAAACAGAAACCACTGAAATCACTGTGAAATTTCAATCACGGTGGGAAACCAGGGCCGGATCAGTTCCAAAAACCCTGCATTTCGCGAAAATGCGATCACTGGCCGGTGGTCCTAATATGGTTAACGCATCATTGCGCTTCAAGGGGGTGCCGTTGACCGGTTCTCAGCACCGATCTTTCGCGCAAAAAACACGACCGGTTCTCTCGGACCGCCTCAACCAGAAAGTCGCGCACCGCGCGGACCCGCGGGACGGCGATCAGGTCCCGATGGCAGATCATCCAGTAGGTGCGCTTGAGTTCGATTTCCTCCGGCAACACGATCTCGAGATTGGGCTCGTCGCGCGCCATGAAATGCGGCAGGACGCAGAGGCCCAGTCCCTGGCGCGCCGCCTTAAGCTGCGTCAGGATGCTCGAACTCTGGAAATGGGCGCGAAGTCCCGGCTGGACTTCGCCGAGATAGTCGAGCCCCTGCGTAAAGATCATATCCTCGATATAGCCGACGAAACGGTGGGAGCCGAGATCGTTGCGATTGCGGATCGGCGGATGCGTGGCGAGATAGCTGCGCGCGCCATAGACGTGCAGCGTATAGGGCGTCAGCACTTCGGAATGGTAGGGGCCTGCCTTGGGTGCGGCGAGTGCGACGGCGATATCCGCCTCCTTGCGCGACAGCGACATGATTTGCTGGATCGCCACGAGTTCGAGCGAAATGTTCGGATAACGGTTGGCAAAGTCCGCGAGCCGGTCCGACAGGAAGAAATTGCCGAAACCTTCGAGCGTGCTGAGCCGCACGACACCGCGCTGCGAGGTCATGCCGTCGCTGATGTCGAGCTGGAGCTGCTCGGTTTCCCGTTCGATGCGCTCGGCCGTCTCGACGAAGCGCTGGCCCATAGTGGTCAGCACGTAACCACGCGGATTGCGTTCGAATAGCCTGACCTTCAGCGCGAATTCCAACCGATCGATCCTGCGCGACACGGTGGCATGGCTGGTCCTCAGTCGCCGCGCCGCGGTCGACAGTTGTCCGGTTCTCGCGACAGCAAGGAAGAATTGCAGGTCGTCCCAGGTGAAATTCGGATTCATGTTCGCCCCCTCTGTTCGAAAATGAACAGACCCTGTTTATAATTTACGGTTCGGCCCGCTTGCATCCAAGCAAAATTTTCGGGATTGTAAGAACCGAGCCGACATCTGAGGAGCGTGTCTGGCCAATTTTGAACAGAGAAAGTGGAACGAATTCATTGCCGATATCGCCGAAAGGCGTATCGGAAGCATCGCGCGTATTCGCGATGGTTCGCCCCTCCGACTCTGACAGTCCTGGGAGGAGACATGATGCACAAGAACCTGATTGCCACGCTTGCATTGATGCTCGCGAGCAGCACCGCGGCACTCGCCGACGCGTCCGATGGGAGGGTCAAAATCGGCATACTCAACGACCAATCCGGCGTCTACGCCGATTTCGGCGGCAAGTCCTCGTATGAGGCGGCGCTGATGGCGGTCGAGGATTTCGGCGGCAAGGTGCTCGGCGTGCCGGTCGAGGTGGTCACGGCCGATCACCAGAACAAGCCTGACATCGCGTCCAACATAGCCCGGCAATGGTACGACACCGAGCAGGTCGACAGCATCATGGAACTGACCACTTCGTCGGTCGCGCTCGCGGTGCAGGCGATCTCCAAGGAGAAGAAGAAGGTCAACATTGTTACCGGAGCGGCAACGACCGAGCTCACCGGCAAGCAATGCAGCCCCTACGGCTTCCACTGGGCTTATGACACCCACTCGCTTGCCGTCGGCACGGGCGGTGCGCTCGTGAAACAGGGCGGCGACAGTTGGTTCTTCCTGACGGCCGACTACGCGTTCGGCTATTCGCTCGAAGAAAACACGGCCAATTTCGTCAAGGAAAACGGCGGCTCGGTCGTCGGCGCCGTCCGTCATCCGCTGGCGACCACCGACTTCTCCTCGTTCCTGCTGCAGGCGCAGTCCTCCGGCGCCAAGGTGATCGGCCTTGCCAATGCCGGCCTCGACACCTCGAACGCCATCAAGCAGGCCGCCGAATTCGGCATCGTCCAGGGCGGACAACGTCTGGCAGCCCTGCTCTTCACGCTCGCCGAGGTCCATGGCCTCGGGCTCGAAGCCGCTCAAGGGCTGACGCTGACCGAAGGTTTCTACTGGAACCGCGACGAGGAAAGCGCGAAATTCGGCAAGCGCTTCATGGAGCGCACCGGCAAGATGCCGAACATGGTCCATGCCGGTACCTATTCGGCCGTACTGCAATATCTGAAGGCGATCGAGAAAGCCGGCAGTGACGACGCCGATGCGGTCGCCAAGGAACTGCATGCTCTGCCAGTCAACGACGTTTTCGCTCAGAACGGTACGGTTGCGCCGAACGGCCGGATGATCCACGACATGTATCTTCTCGAGGTCAAAAAGCCCGACGAGAGCAAGGAACCCTGGGACTACTTCAAGGTTCTCGCGACCATTCCCGGCAAGGACGCCTTCATCGACCCCGCTCAGAGCGGCTGCGACCTTGTGAAGTCCTGATCGGCCGGATCGCGATGACCGTGACCATGCCTTCGCAGAATGGAGCGCCGCGGGTGGTTTTGTCCGCCCGCGGTCTCCGTCGTGACTTCGGCGGCTTCACCGCCGTCAAGGATGTCGATCTCGACGTCCATCATGCCCGGGTGCATGCGCTGATCGGCCCGAACGGGGCCGGCAAGACCACCGTGTTCAACCTGCTGACCAAGTTCCTGCAGCCGACGCATGGCACGATCACGCTGCTCGGGGAAGACATCACCAAAACCGCCCCCGACAAGGTTGCGCGCATGGGCCTCGTCCGCTCGTTCCAGATCTCGGCCGTGTTCCCGCACCTGTCGGTGCTCGACAATGTGCGCGTGGCCCTGCAGCGGCCGAACAACCTTGCAACGCAGTTCTGGAAGCCGCTTTCCGCACTTGAGGCCCTGAACGCCAGAGCCGATCAGTTGATTCGCTCCGTCGGCCTCGAAAAGGAGCGCAACGCGATCGCCGCCGATCTTTCCTATGGCCGCAAACGCGTGCTCGAGATCGCAACGACGCTGGCGCTCGATCCGAAGGTGCTCTTGCTGGACGAACCGATGGCCGGCATGGGTCACGAGGACGTCGGCATGGTCGCCGAGATCATCCGGGAAGTGGCGCGCGAACGCGCGGTTCTGATGGTCGAGCACAATCTCTCCGTCGTCGCCACGCTCTGTCATCATGTCACGGTGCTGCAGCGCGGCGAAATTCTCGCCGAGGGCGATTATGCCGCCGTGTCGGAGGATCCGCGCGTGCGCACCGCCTATATGGGCACGGAGGATGCCTGACATGAAACCTCTCCTCAAGGTCTCGGGCCTCAATGCCTGGTACGGCGAAAGCCATATTCTGCACGGCGTTGACATGACCGTCGGCGAAGGCGAGATGGTGACGCTGCTTGGCCGCAACGGCGTCGGCAAGACGACGACACTGCGTGCCATCATGGGAATCGTGCGCGAACGCAAGGGCGAGATCAGCTTCGCCGGCGAAGATCTGCTCCGCGTGCCCCTACACCGTGTCGCTCATCGCGGCCTCGGCTTCATTCCCGAAGAGCGCGGCATCTTCTCGACTCTTTCTGTCTATGAAAACCTGCTGCTGCCGCCGGCAGTCGCCAAAGGCGGCATGACCATCGACGAGATCTTCGAGCTTTTCCCAAACCTGCACGAACGGCGTAACAGCCAGGGAACCAAGCTTTCGGGCGGCGAACAGCAAATGTTGGCGATCGCCCGCATCCTTCGAACCGGCGTCCGGATGATGCTGCTCGACGAGCCGACCGAGGGGCTTGCCCCGGTGATCGTTCAGCGGATCGGCGACGTTTTGAAGAAATTGAAGGAGCGCGGCATGACCGTCCTCCTCGTCGAGCAGAATTTCCGCTTCGCCAGCAAAGTTGCTGACCGCTTCTATCTCATGGACCATGGCCGTGTCGCGGGCGAGTTCCCGGTTTCGGAACTTTCCGAACGCATGGACATGCTGCATGATGTGCTCGGAGTGTAGGCCATGACCACAATTTTCGGAATTCCGCTCCAGGCCTTTCTCGGGCAGCTTCTGATCGGGCTCATCAACGGCTCCTTCTATGCACTGTTGAGCCTCGGCCTTGCGATCATCTTCGGCCTGCTGCGCGTCATCAACTTCGCCCACGGTGCGCAATACATGCTGGGCGCCTTTGTCGCCTGGCTGCTCTTGTCGCATTTCGGCATCGGCTATTGGCCGACCCTCATCCTCGCGCCGCTTCTCGTCGGCTTTCTCGGCGCCGTCATCGAGCGCACCATGCTGAGGCGCCTTTATTCGCTCGACCCGCTCTACGGTTTGCTCTTCACCTTCGGCCTGGCTTTGACCGTCGAGGGAACCTTTCGCTATCTTTACGGCTCCTCCGGCCAGCCCTATGCGACGCCGGCACTGCTTGCGGGCGGCACAAATCTCGGCTTCATGTTCCTGCCCATCTATCGCGGCTGGGTCATCGCCTTCTCGCTCGCCGTGTGCCTCGGCACCTGGCTCGTCATCGAGAAGACCAAACTCGGCTCCTATCTGCGCGCTGCCACCGAAAACCCGGTGCTCGTGCAGTCCTTCGGCATCAACGTGCCGTTCCTGCTGACGCTGACCTACGGTCTCGGCGCGGCGCTGGCGGCGCTTGCCGGCGTGCTGGCCGCGCCGATCTACCAGGTCTCGCCGCTGATGGGATCGAACATCATCATCATTGTCTTTGCCGTCGTCGTCGTTGGCGGCATGGGCTCGATCATGGGGGCGATCATCACCGGCTACATGCTCGGTGTCGCCGAGGGACTGACCAAGGTCTTCTATCCGGAGGCCTCCAATATCGTGATCTTCGTGATCATGGCGTTTGTTCTCCTGATACGGCCGGCGGGCCTCTTCGGCCGGGATGCTTGATATGACGCTGACACTTGAACTTGAGAAGCAGAAGGAACGTACGCCGGTCGTCGCGCAGACGATCTTTCTCGGCATCGGGCTTGCGCTTCTTCTGCTCGCACCTTTGTTCTTCTACCCCGTCTTCCTGATGAAGATCCTGTGCTTCGCGCTCTTTGCCTGCGCCTTCAATCTATTGCTTGGCTATACGGGGCTGCTTTCCTTCGGCCATGCCGCCTTCTTCGGCGGCGCGGCCTACTTCACGGCACACGCCGTCAAGGAATGGGGCGTACCGCCCGAACTCGGCATCCTTGTCGGCGTCGTCGGCGCAGCACTTCTCGGTGCGGTCATCGGCTTCTTCGCCATTCGCCGCCAGGGTATCTATTTCGCGATGATTACGCTGGCGCTGGCGCAGATGTTTTATTTCTTCTGCCTCCAGGCCGAGTTCACGCACGGCGAAGACGGGATCCAGTCGGTGCCGCGTGGCCATCTTTTCGGCTTCATCGATCTCTCCCAGTCGACGAGCATGTACTACTTCGTGCTCGCCGTATTCGTGATCGGCATCGGCATCATCTGGCGGATCATCAACTCGCCGTTCGGCATGATCCTGAAGTCGATCCGCGAGAACGAGACGCGTGCGATCTCGCTCGGCTATTCGGTAAGGAACTACAAGCTCGCGGCCTTCGTCATGTCGGCGGCGCTGACCGGATTGGCCGGCGGCGTGAAGGCGCTGGTCTTCCAGTTCGCCACCCTGACCGACGTCGGCTGGCAGATGTCGGGCGAAGTCATCCTGATGACCCTGCTCGGCGGCATCGGCACGCTGATCGGGCCCCTCTTCGGCGCGGGTCTCGTGGTCACGCTTCAGAACTATCTCGCAACGTCTGAATTCCCGGTCACGATCATCACCGGCCTTGTCTTCATGGCCTGCGTGCTGCTCTTCCGCCGCGGCATTGTCGGGGAGTTCTACAACTCGCGCCTCGGCCGCAGGCTCGGCTTCGAGCATCGCCACAAGCATTGACGCTTATGGCCCGGTGCCGAAGTACGCCGGGCCACGAAAATTAGAGAAAGCCCATGGACACGTTCGACTACATCGTCGTCGGAGCGGGTAGCGCCGGCTGCGTGCTTGCAAACCGTCTCTCGGAAAATCCGGATCGCCGCGTTCTGCTGCTCGAGGCCGGCGGCAGCGACAACTATCACTGGATACATATTCCGGTCGGCTATCTCTACTGCATCAACAATCCTCGCACGGACTGGTGCTTCACGACCGCCGCCGAGGAAGGCCTCAACGGTCGGTCGCTCGGTTATCCGCGCGGCAAGGTGCTCGGCGGCTGCTCATCGATCAACGGCATGATCTACATGCGCGGCCAGGCCCGCGACTACGATCATTGGCGCCAGCTCGGCTGCGCCGGCTGGAGCTGGGAGGACGTGCTGCCGCTTTTCAGGAAATCCGAGGACCATTATCGCGGCGCCGACGACATGCACGGCGCCGGAGGCGAGTGGCGCGTCGAGAAGGCGCGCGTACGTTGGGCGGTGCTCGATGCCTTTCAGAAGGCGGCGAGTGAGGCGGGCATTCCCGAGACGGAGGATTTCAACCGCGGCAGCAATGAAGGCTCCGGCTATTTCGACGTCAACCAGCGCTCCGGCGTTCGGTGGAACACGGCCAAAGCCTTCCTGAAGCCTGCTCGACATCGGCGCAATCTCGTCATCCTGACAAAGGCGCATGTGAAGAGGTTGATTATCGAGGAAGGCCGCATTGCCGGCGTCGAGTTCCAGCACGACGGCACCGGCAAGCGTGTGCGGGCGCGGCGCGAAACCGTGCTTTCGGCGGGCTCGATCGGCTCGCCGCATATCCTAGAACTCTCCGGCATCGGCCGGCCCGATATCCTGCGGCAAAACGGCATCGAAGTGCGCCACGAGTTGACCGGCGTCGGCGAAAACCTGCAGGATCACCTGCAATTGCGCCTCGCCTACAAGGTCACCGGCGTGCCGACGCTCAACGAGAAAGCCAGTTCGTTTCTCGGCAAGGCGGCGATCGGGCTCGAATATCTCGCCCGCCGTTCCGGCCCGATGGCTATGGCGCCGAGCCAGCTTGGCATCTTCACCCGCTCGGGCCCGGAGAAGGAAACGCCGGATCTGGAATACCACGTCCAACCGGTTACGCTCGAAAAATTCGGCCAGCCGGTGCACCCCTTCCCGGCGATCACCGCCAGCGTCTGCAATCTGCGGCCCGAAAGCCGCGGCTCGGTGCACCTGAAGGGACCGGACTTTGCCGCCGCACCCGACATTCGTCCGCGCTATCTGACCGCCGAAGCCGATCGCGATGTGGCCGTCAAAGCAATCCGCCTCACCCGTCGCATCGCCTCGCAACCCTCCTTCGCCCGCTTCGATCCGGTCGAGTTCAAGCCAGGTCCGGCTTACGAGACGGATGAGGAACTGACGCGCGCCGCCGGCGATATCGGCACGACGATTTTCCATCCGGTCGGCACGTGCCGCATGGGCGCCGACCCAGAGAGCGTCGTCGACCCTGAACTTCGCCTGCGCGGGCTTGAGGGATTGCGCATCGCCGATGCTTCGATCATGCCGACCATCACTTCCGGCAACACCAATTCGCCGACGATCATGATCGCGGAAAAGGCGGCGGGGATGATCGTCGCGGCGAACCGATGAGGGCCGCAACACTGGTTTGAACAGCCTGCGTCATGAGCCACATCCCGCACGCTCCAAACGATGCGCATCTGTTTCGAAAGAATGCTAGCGCAAAAAGCGGCTGGCGTGTCGGCGGCAGCGTGAGCCATACTACAGCGCCGTGCGCCTTTCAGGCGCACAAAGGTCGCCGTAGCACTTTGAATTGCCGCATGTTTTCATCGCTTAAATCCGCTCCGATTTAAGGAAACATGCGGTAGCATGCTACGAATGGGGAATGGGCATGCAGGATAAGCTTTTCATTGACGGAAGATGGGAAAAGCCGCGCAAGGGCGGCACCATCGATGTCATCAATCCGGCGACGGAAGAGGTCATCGCCAAGGCGGCGGCGGGGACCTCGTACGACGTCGATCACGCCGTCAAGGCGGCTCGCATCGCGTTCGACAGTGGGCCCTGGCCGAAGCTGACGGGCGCAGAGCGAGCCCGCTATCTTCGGGCGATCGCCCAAAAGATCGACGAGCGACGCCATGCGCTCGCAAGGCTCGAAGTCACGGATAACGGCAAGCCGCTGCCGGAAGCACTCTGGGATATCGACGACACGGCCGGCTGTTTCAATTACTATGCGGGCCTTGCCGAAGAGCTCGACAACAATGCCGAGGAACCGATCGCCGTCCCAGACACCCGATTCTCCTCGAAAGCCGTCCGCGAACCGCTCGGCGTGGTCGGCGCCATCACGCCCTGGAACTACCCGCTGTTGATGGTCGCCTGGAAGGTCGCGCCGGCACTTGCCGCCGGCTGCACCATCGTGCTGAAACCATCCGAACTCACGCCACTGACGGCGCTCGAGCTCGGCAGGATCGCCGAAGAGATCAACCTACCGCCCGGGGTTCTCAACATCGTAACCGGCACCGGAGCGGATGCCGGAGAGCCGCTGACCGAACATCCGCTCGTCGACAAGCTTGCCTTCACCGGCTCGGTGCCGACCGGCCGCAAGGTTATGATGGCGGGAGCGCAGGACATCAAGAACATCAGCCTCGAGCTCGGCGGCAAATCGCCCCTTGTTGTCTTCGCCGACAGCGATATCGAGAAGGCGGTCGAATGGATCATGTTCGGCATCTTCTGGAACCAGGGTCAGGTCTGCTCGGCGACGTCGCGGGTGCTGGTGGAAGAGCCGATCTACGATGCTGTTTTGAAAAGGCTGACCGAGGAAGCAGCGAAGATCAGGATAGGGAACGGCCTCGACGAGGGCACGTTGCTCGGTCCGATCGTCTCCAAGAGGCAGTACGATAAGATTCTCGGCGCGATCGAGCGGGCGAGACTGGACGGCGCAACAGTGGCAGCCGGCGGCGGCCGCCCGGCCGGCTTCGACTGCGGCTATTTCATCGAGCCGACGGTGCTGACGGACATAAGCACGGGCAGTTTCGTCTGGCGGGAGGAAATCTTCGGCCCCGTCGTCTGCGTCATGCCGTTCAGCGACGAGGAGGAGGCGATCAGGCTTGCCAATGACAGCCGCTTCGGCCTTGCCGCCGCGGTCATGTCCGAAGACAGGGCGCGCTGCGAACGCGTCGCACGCGCCTTCCGTGCCGGCGTCGTCTGGATCAACTGCTCGCAGCCGACCTTTACCGAAGCACCGTGGGGCGGCTACAAGCAATCCGGCATTGGCCGCGAACTCGGCCGCTGGGGGCTCGCCAATTATCTGGAGGTGAAGCAGATCACCAGCTTCGATGCCGACGAACCCTGGGGCTGGTACATGAAGGGGTGAGCACGGGCGCTCCGTTGGTCGTTGTGGCGACAGCGCGTAGGCGCGAAGTAGTCTCTGCGACCGCCTGGGGCGGACACCCCCAGTTTTTGGGCTTACTCCGCCGCTTCAGCCTCCGGTATCGGCACATAATTGAGGATCGGCGAGAGCCAACGTTCGACTTCGCGAACACCCATCGCCTTGCGCTCGGCATAATCCTCGACCTGGTCGCGCTCGATCTTGGCGACGCCGAAATAATAGGCGTCCGGATGGCCAATGTAGAGACCGGAAACCGATGAGCCCGGCCACATCGCATAGTTCTCCGTCAGCTTGACGCCGATCGACGCCTCGGCATCGAGGAGGCGGAAAAGCGTTTCCTTTTCCGTGTGATCGGGCTGCGCCGGATAGCCGGGCGCCGGGCGGATGCCGGCATAGGGCTCGCCGATCAGATCCTCTGGTGTGAAGGCTTCATCGGGAGCGTAGCCCCAGAGCTCCCTGCGCACATATTCGTGCATGCGCTCGGCAAAGGCCTCGGCGAAACGGTCGGCAAGGGCCTTGACCATGATCGAGGAATAGTCGTCATTGGCGCGCTCGAAACGCTCAGCGATCGCTATCTCCTCGATGCCGGCGGTGACCACGAAGCCGCCGAGATAGTCTCTTGCGCCGCTGTCGACCGGCGCCACGAAGTCGGCAAGGGCCAGATTCGGCCGCCCGTCCCGCTTCAGCAATTGCTGTCGCAGGGTGAAGAAGGTCGCAAGCTCCGCGTCGCGCGTCTCATCGGTAAACAGGCGGATGTCGTCACCGACCGTTCCGGCGGGCCAGAACCCGACCACGGCCTTCGGCGCGAACCATTTTTCGGCGACGATCTGCCGAAGCATCGCTTGCGCGTCGTCGAAGAGCTGGCGCGCCGCTGGGCCCTGGTTCTCATCGTCGAGGATCTTCGGATAGACGCCTTTCAGTTCCCATGTCTGGAAAAACGGTGTCCAGTCGATATAGCGAGCAAGCTCCGCGAGATCCCAGTTCTCGAAAACGCGTGCTCCGAGGAAGGAGGGCGCCTTCGGTCGATAGCTCGCCCAATCGAGCTTCTGCGCGTTGGCGCGCGCCTGCGACAGCGGTAAACGGCGTTTCTCCGCTTCATTGCGTGCGTGTGTGTCGGCGACCTTGTGATATTCGGCGCGAACCGTCTCCATGTAACCATTGCGCACGTCCGGAGAGAGCAGGCTGGCAACGACGCCGACCGCGCGGCTGGCGTCGTTGACATGAACGGTCTGGCCCAGGCTATAGCGGGGATTGATCTTCACGGCGGTATGCACGCGGCTCGTCGTCGCCCCGCCGATCAGAAGCGGGATGTCGAACCCCTCTCGCTCGAGTTCGGAGGCGACGTGGACCATTTCATCGAGCGAAGGGGTAATGAGGCCGGAGAGCCCGATGATGTCGACCTTCTGCTCCTTCGCCACTTCAAGGATCTTTGCAGACGGCACCATGACGCCGAGATCGATGATCTCGTAATTGTTGCAGGCGAGCACGACGCCGACGATGTTCTTGCCTATGTCGTGCACGTCGCCCTTGACGGTCGCCATCAGGATCTTGCCGGCACTCTCGCGCGCGCCGCCACCGCCACTGGCGCGCTTCTCCGCTTCCATATGTGGCAGCAGCACGGCGACTGCCTGCTTCATCACCCGCGCCGACTTCACCACCTGCGGCAGGAACATCTTGCCCGAGCCAAAGAGGTCACCAACGACGTTCATGCCCGCCATCAGCGGACCCTCGATAACATGTAGCGGCCGCTCTGCGGCAAGCCGCGCCTCGTCGGTGTCGACCTCGATGAATTCGGTGACGCCGTTGACGAGCGCATGCTCCAGCCGCTTCTCGACTGGCCATTCGCGCCAGGAGAGATCCTTCTCCCTGCCCTGCGCGCCGCCCTGCCCGCGATAGCGCTCGGCAAGCTCCAGCATGCGCTCGGTCGCATCTGCCCGACGGTTGAGGACGACATCCTCGCAAGCCTCGCGCAGTTCCGCATCGATCGTGTCATAGACGGCCAGTTGCCCGGCATTGACGATGCCCATGTCCATGCCCGCCTGAATCGCGTGGTAGAGGAACACGGCGTGCATCGCCTCGCGCACCGGCTCGTTGCCGCGGAAGGAGAAGGACAGGTTAGACACGCCGCCTGAGACATGGACATGCGGCAGCGTCGCAATGATCTCGCGCGTCGCCTCGATGAAATCGACCCCGTAGTTGTTGTGCTCTTCGATGCCCGTCGCGACTGCGAAGATGTTCGGGTCGAAGATGATGTCCTCCGGGGGGAAGCCCACTTTTTCGGTGAGCAGTTGGTAGGCTCGCCTGCAGATCTCAACCTTGCGGGTCTTCGTGTCAGCTTGGCCGCTCTCGTCGAAAGCCATCACCACGACCGCCGCGCCATAGGCGCGCACCAGTCGCGCGTGATGCAGGAACGCCTCCTCGCCTTCCTTGAGCGAGATGGAATTCACCAGCGCCTTGCCTTGGACGCATTTGAGGCCAGCCTCGATCACCTCCCATTTGGACGAATCGATCATCACCGGAACACGGGCGATATCGGGCTCGGACGCGACGAGGTTCAGGAACTCGACCATTGCTCGCGTCGAATCGATCAAACCCTCGTCCATGTTGATGTCGATGATCTGGGCGCCGTTTGCGACCTGATCGCGTGCTACGTCGAGCGCTGCCGCATAGTCACCAGCGGTGATGAGCTTACGGAACTTGGCTGAGCCGGTAACGTTGGTGCGTTCCCCGACATTGACGAAGGGAATGTCCTTGGTAAGCGTGAAGGCTTCGAGGCCGGAAAGCCGCATATGCCGCTCGATCTTCGGGACCTGCCGCGGCGGGTATTTGGCGACGGCTTCGGCGATCGCGCGGATATGCGCAGGGGTCGAGCCGCAGCAGCCGCCAACGATGTTGACGAGCCCGTCACGGGCGAAGCCCTCGATCTCAGCCGCCATTGCTTCGGGACTTTCGTCATAGCGGCCGAATTCATTCGGCAGGCCGGCATTCGGATAGGCGCAGACGAGAGTATCGGCAACCGAGGAAAGCTCGTCGATATGGGCGCGCATGGCGCTTGCACCGAGCGCGCAGTTGAGCCCGATCGTGAAGGGGGCGGCGTGGCGCAGCGAGTGCCAGAAAGCGGTCGGCGTCTGACCGGAAAGCGTGCGGCCGGAAAGATCGGTGATCGTGCCGGAGATCATTACCGGAAGCTGAATTCCCTTCTCCGCAAAGACTTCCTGTGTGGCAAAGATCGCGGCCTTGGCGTTCAGCGTGTCGAAGATCGTCTCGATCAGAATGATTTCGGCGCCGCCGTCAATCAGACCGCGAACCTGCTCGCCATAGGCAAGCCTCAGATCATCGAAGGTGACGGCGCGGTAGCCGGGATTGTTGACGTCCGGGGAGATTGAGGCGGTGCGGTTGGTTGGCCCGAGGGCGCCCGCTACGAAACGCCGCCTGCCGTCTTCGGCTTCGGCGCGCTTCGCCGCGCGCCGCGCCAGCCGTGCCCCGTCGCGGTTGAGGTCGTAGACCATATCCTCCATGCCGTAGTCGGCCTGGGCGATGCGAGTCGAGGAGAAAGTGTTGGTTTCGAGGATGTCGGCGCCCGCGATGGCGTAGCTGTAATGGATGTCCTCGATCGCCTTCGGTTGTGTCAGCGTCAGAAGGTCGTTGTTGCCCTGCTGGTGACAGGAGCAGCCACCGAAGCGCTCGCCGCGGAAATGATCCTCGACGAAACCGAGTTGCTGGATCTCAGTGCCCATGGCGCCGTCCATGACCAGGATGCGTTCGCTGGCCGCTTGCCGGAGCGCCAAGAGGATTTCCGAACCATCAGGCTTGGGCGAAACATCTCCGAAAAGGGAGTCGATGGCGGGCATGGAAAATCCCCCGTTCTGAAAACGACAATTTCTGATTTACTCACATAAAGATATCTTTATGTCAACATACGCGCCAATCACAATTTCAACGCCGGCAAAAAAATGGCCCGCCGCGGTTTGCGGTAGGCCATCACTGATGGTCGGAAAAATCTCGGAAGCATGGGCGCCCCCCTCATCCGGCCTGCCGGCCACCTTCTCCCCGCAAGCGGGGCGAAGGGGACAAGCGACCCCGATTTCAGTTCCCCCATGCGGGAGAAGGGGCAAGCGGCGTGCTCTTAAATCCCCTCGCCCCGCTTGCGGGGAAAGGGCAAGGTTGAGGGGCAATCCACGTCCGCCGCCCCCTACATCCGCTTCAGGCAATCCTTCAGCTCATAGATCGCGCAGACGATGTGATAGAAGCTGCTCGCCGGCGCGGGCTCCTCGACGAATGCGCCATCCACCTGCTGCTTGTCGCGCCAAAGACCGCGGATCGGCGTTTGGAGGAATCGGTTGAGGGCGGCTGCCGCCCGCGCCGCCGAGGCGAGATAGCGTTCGCGCTCCTCCCCCTCGGTCAGGGCAGCGAATCGGATCGCCGCCTTCAGCCACTCGGTCTGCGGCCAGAGCCGCGCAACCGGGTCGGCGACCGAAAAATCATCGCGAAGGGTCATGATCGCGACGTCGCGCTTCGGGCAGATACCGTGTTCCTCGCCGATCTCGAACAACCGCCGCGCCTTGACGATAGCTTCTGCGCTACCGCGCCGCTCCGCCCAGCGAAGCAGGAGCCACGCCCATTCGAACTGGTGGCCGGGCTCGACGATGCGGCCTTTATCGCCCGAGAACGGCGTCCAGTCATGGTCGAAGAATTCGCGTAATGCACCCGTTTCGGCATCGACAAAACGATCCATCGCCAGTTGTGCGATCTCGTCGGCAAGGTTGGCCCAGGCCGCCCGATCGAAGCCTTCGACCGTTTCGCTTGCGAGGCACGCCTCGAAGAGATGCATGTGCGGATTGGAACCGAGCGGCAGGCGGGACGGATTATCCTCCTCGAACCCGGCGATCGGATGCTTGCAATAGGCCTCGAGCTTCTGCCTGAGATCATTGCTGCGCTCGGCCATCTCGCCCCTCCGCTCCAGGAAGACTTGCGCCAGATAGGCAAACGCAAGCAGCGAAAAAGCCTGGTTGTAAAGATCGAAGGACGGGTCGATCAACGCACCGTCGGCGTCAGCGAGCGCGCCGTAAAAACCGCTTGGAAGCCGGTAGACTCGGTCGAAATAGGCAAGTCCGCCTTCGGCCACCGGGCGCCAGTCTCCCGGCCAGCCGCGCCGTCCGGCCTCCGCGAAGCAATAGACCTGCCGCGGCTGCACGCGCGAGCGGCGATTGGCCCGCGTCGGTGCGCCCTCCATGTCGATCGTCTCGACGAAGCCGCCGCCGGCCACATCGAAACCCCTTCGCCGCCAGAGCGGCAAGGCGGCGTTAGCGAGCCAGTCGGCAAGTTCGCGCGCCTGCGAATGAATATCCATTCCGTGTCCGTTCCTGTCAGTCCTCGAGCTTCAACGCGGCATGGTCGGCCTCGAACAGCTGCGCCAGCGCCTCGACGACGAGATTGTGGTCTTCGCGCTGCGGCAATCCCGAAACCGTGACGGCGCCGATGCAGCCCGTACCCTTGACTACGATCGGGAAGCTGCCGCCATGCGCGGCGTATTCGGAATCGGGCAGGCCGAGTTTCGCCTGCAGGTTCGTCTGGTGCTTCAACAGGCTGAGGCCCGTCGCGTAGCTGCTCTTGAACAGCCGGAAGACGGTGTTCCGCTTGCGCCGGACCCAGTTCGGATTGTCCGGCGTTGCGCCCTCGAGCGCGGCGTAGAAGACCTGCATGGAAAAAAGCGTGATGTCGATGACCACGCCGAGCTTGCGCTCGGCCGCCATGCGCCGAAGCATCGAGCCGAGTTCCCAGGCCGTGTCGAGATTGAACTGCTCGAACTGCAGTTCCCGCTCCTGCAGCGCGATGCGGCGCAGATCGTTGTCGATGTTCATGATATCTCCTCGCTCTCAGGTCAGGGATTAGCTCTTCCAGAGCCAGGCGGCGCCACGCACGCCAGAACTGTCGCCGTGGACCGCCTTGCGGATCGGCGTCTCGAAACTGTCGCCGAAGATGTATTTGGTGATCAGCGTCGGCAGTTCGCCGTAGATCTCATCGACATTGGACATGCCGCCGCCCAGCACGAAAACGTCCGGGTCGACAACATTGGTGAGCAGCGCCAGACTGCGAGCAAGACGATCGACGAAGCGTTCGTAGACACCGATCGCCACCGGATCGCCCGCACGTTTCGCCTCGATGATATCCCTGCCCCGGCGGTCAATGCCGGTCGTCGTGCGATAGTCGAGCTCCAGCCCGGTGCCGCAGGCATACATGTCGAGACAGCCGAGCTTGCCGCACCAGCACTTGTGGCCGGGATATTCGCCTCGCGTCATCCAGGGCAGCGGATAGTGGCCGATCTCGGCGGCGACACCCTGGTAGCCCGCATGAACTTTCTTCTCGATCGCAAGCCCGCCGCCATGTCCTGTGCCGACGATCACGCCGAAGACGACGCGGGCATCCTTGCCCACCCCATCCACCGCCTCGGAAACAGCAAGGCAATTAGCGTCGTTGGCAAGCCGCACCTCGCGGCCGAGGGCGGCTTCGAGATCACGGCCAAGCGGTTTGCCGTTGATGAGGACGGCATTGGAGTTGCGCACGATGCCGGTACGCGGATTGGGGCTGCCGGGAATGCCGATGCCGATCGTTCCGCGCGCGCCGGCTGTCTGTTCGGCTGCAGCCACGAGGTCGATCACGGCACGAATGCAGTCGTCATAGCCGCTGGTCGGCGTTGCGACACGGTGCCGGGCGCGCGTTTCGCCATCGCGGTCAAGCGCGATGACTTCCATTTTCGTGCCGCCCCAATCAATTCCGATGAACATGTGTGGATCAGATCTCAGGATGGATGTCGAGGAAACGGCAGGACGCTCCTCCAGCCGCCGCCGGCCCTTGCTTAGCATCTGCAACGTCTGAGATGCTAGAGTGGGATGCGGAAAAGTGCGAGGCAGCTTTGCCCAAATCGGCAGGCCGCCGTGCAAAAACACTTGGCGAAGCAGCCTTGCTTTTGTATGGGTCTATACCGAGTGGTCCCGTAGCTCAGCAGGATAGAGCATCAGATTCCTAATCTGGGGGTCGCGCGTTCGAATCGCGCCGGGATCACCATCGCTATTCCCTTTTCTCGCACACAACGCCCGGGTCTTCCTCGCCCTTCGTCACGTCGAAGAGCGTCGCCTCTTCTCCTTCGGTCCACCAGACATACCTACCGCCTGCATATCTTGCGCCCGATCCGGAGATGACCGCGGAAGCAACGATGTAGGTGCCGCCGAACGAGAAGGCCACCAGCGACACAGGGCCGGCATTGATATATTCGGCCTCGACCGTCTCGCCGCCGCAATCATAACGAACCTTCTGTCGATCGACCGCGGCGGCATCGGGGATGCTGAGCGTCACTTCGGCAGCACCAACGGCGGCAGCCTTCATCGAGGTGAGCCGCATGACCGGCGTACCGTCCGGCTTCGTTAGCGTGAGTCTTCCGCCGTCGACCTTCCAGATGAGCCCCTCGCGGAGCGTGTCGAAGAACTTCTGCTCCTGATCCATGATCGCGGGTGCGCACATCTTGCGCGCCGCTGCGGTCGGACCGAAGGTGATCGTCGTGGCTGAGACGCTGAAGGCACCGGTGAAATTGTTGCAGCCGGCCATGCCGCCATAGGTACCATCCTCGCGTATCTCGAGCACGCTCTGAAGGTCGTCGATCACGCCGCCGCCGCCGATGTCTTCGGCAAGCCACGAGCCGACCAGTTCTTCCGGCACCTTTTCTGCGGCGACTATCTCAGTGGACGCAAGCTCGATCAACACGCAGGCGCAGGAAGCGGCAATCAGAGCCTTGAGCATCTGGATCTCCTCCACAAATAGGCATGTTTTTGCTGCCTGTGCCGATGCTACTGCATTTTTTCTTACATCGTAGCCGATTTGAGGAGAAAAACATGCACCAATTCAAAGTACTACAGCGACTTCTGCGCGTCCGATTGGACGTGCGGCGCTGTAGGAAGTCACGACGCAGGATGCGAGCCGAGAACGTTTCGCCTGTTCCTTACCCGCTGTGGGAGAACGGTGCGATGGAGTGACAGAAAGTCCGCCCTTGTTGCCCGCGGCTTTCGGCTGTAGAGCCTAAAGCAAACCTTACAAACGAGAAGAACACGGGATTTGGCAATGGCATCCGGCGACAGCACGAAGCGCCGCTTGACGATATTCGGCTCCACCGGCTCGATCGGGAAAAACACGCTCGACGTCATCGACCGACTGGGCGGGCGAGATCGTTTCGAGGTCGCCGCGCTGACCGGAAACGGCAATATCCCGCTTCTTGCCGAACAGGCGCGCCGGCTCGGCGCCGAACTGGCAGTGACTGCGGACGACAATCTTTATCAGGACCTCAAATCGGCGCTCGCCGGTAGCGGGATCGCGGTCGCCGCTGGTCGCAGCGGCCTGACCGAAGCGGCCGAACGCGACGCCGGCTGGGTGATGGCGGCAATCGTCGGCAATGCCGGTCTTGCCCCGACGCTCGCTGCGGCCCGGCGCGGCGCCGATATCGCGCTCGCCAACAAGGAGTGCCTCGTCTCGGCCGGCAGCCTCTTCATCGAGGCGGTCAAGAAGGGCGGCGGTCGGCTGCTACCCGTCGACAGCGAACACAATGCGATCTTTCAGGTGCTGGAGAACGATCAGCGCCACGCCGTCGAGCGGATCATCCTGACGGCCTCCGGCGGTCCGTTCCGCACCAAATCCCTCGACGAGATGCGCCACGTAACCGCCGAAACGGCGCGCGCCCATCCGAACTGGTCGATGGGTCTGAAAATCTCGATCGACAGCGCCTCGATGTTCAACAAGGCGCTGGAGATGATCGAGGCGCGCCATCTCTTCGGGCTGCGTCCGGAGCAGATCGAGGTCATCGTGCATCCGCAGTCGGTCATCCATTCGATGGTTGGCTACAGCGACGGATCGGTACTGGCGCAGCTCGGCTGCCCCGACATGCGCACCGCCATCGGCTATGCGCTTTCCTATCCGATCCGGTGCGATCTGCCCGTCGAGCGGCTCGATTTCGCGAAACTCTCGCGGCTCGACTTCGAGGCGCCGGACGAAATCCGCTTTCCGGCGATGCGCCTGGCGCGGCGTGCCATGGAAGCGGGCGGCGTCCAGGGCGCCGTGCTGAACGGCGCCAAGGAAACCGCACTAGAGGCCTTCATCAAGGGCCGGGTTGGCTTTCTCGCAATGGCCGAGATCGTCGAAAAGGTGATGGACGAGCTCGCGGACCTGCCTGCGGCCGCCACCATGGATGATGTCTTCGCCGCGGACGAAAAAGCCCGGCGGGCTGCCGCCGGGTTGATCGAATAGCACATCCTACTGATTGGCGAATCTGCCCCTCATCCCGCTTGCCGGCACCTTCTCCCCGCCAGCGGGGCGAAGGAATATGTCGCACCGCCTCAGTCCCTCTCCCTGCGTGCGGGGCGAGGCTAGGGTGAGGGGCATGTCCGCTAAGCTAATCTGTTCGTCGGCGCTTACGCCACCGCTCTCGCGAGCGCACAGCGCGACCAGAGTGAATGCAGCGCACCGACCAAATGGTCGATATCCGCATCTGAATGCAGCGGCGTCGGCGTGATGCGTAGGCGCTCGGTCTTCTTCGGCACAGTCGGATAGTTGATCGGCTGGACGTAGACGCCGAAATTGTCGAGCAGCAGGTCGGAGATCCACTTGCACTTGGCGGCGTCGCCGACCATCACCGGCACGATATGGCTCGGATTGACCATGTGCGGGATGCCGCGCTGGTCGAGCAGCGAACGCAGCCGCCGCACGCGCTCCTGATGGGCGAAACGTTCGATCTGGCTTTCCTTCAAGTGACGGATGGAGGCGAGCGCGCCCGCGGCAAGCGCCGGCGGCAGAGCCGTCGTGAAGATGAAGCCCGAAGCGAACGAGCGGATGAAATCGCAAAGTGCCGCCGAGCCGGTGATGTAGCCGCCCATGACGCCGAAGGCCTTGCCGAGCGTGCCCTCGATCACCGTCAGCCGGTGCATCAATCCCTCGCGTTCGGCAATGCCGCCGCCGCGCGGGCCGTACATGCCGACCGCGTGCACTTCGTCGAGATAGGTCATCGCGCCATACTTGTCGGCAAGATCGCAGAATTCCTTGATCGGCGCGATGTCACCGTCCATCGAGTAGACGGATTCAAAAGCGATGATTTTAGGCGCACGCGGATCGGCCGCCGCGAGTTTGGCTTCGAGGTCGGCGACGGAATTATGCTTGAAGATCACACGTTCGCATTTCGAATGGCGGATCCCCTCGATCATCGAAGCGTGATTCCCGGCGTCCGAGAAGACGATGATCCCGGGAATCTTGGAACAGAGCGTTCCAAGCGCGGCCCAGTTCGACACATAGCCGGAGGTGAAGAGGAGGGCGGATTCCTTGCCGTGCAGATCGGCAAGCTCGCGCTCGAGCAGGACGTGGTAGTGATTGGTGCCGGAGATGTTGCGCGTGCCGCCGGCGCCCGCGCCGCATTCGTCAATGGCGCGCTTCATCGCTTCGGTGACGATCGGAGACTGACCCATGCCGAGATAGTCGTTCGAGCACCATACGGTCACTTCCTGGGTGCCGTCGGCCGTGTGGCGCGTCGCCCTCGGGAAGTCACCGCGATGGCGGGCGAGATCCGCGAAAACCCTATAGCGGCCTTCCTGATGCAACCCGTCCAGCTCGTTTTTGAAGAAACTCTCGAAATCCATCATCATCTCCAGTGCCCTGACGCCTTTCTTCATTCAAAGCGGTCAGGGGTCAACCCCGGAAAGGCCCCCGCTCCTGCGGCAAAAGGCCCCTACTTTTGAACTATTCCAAAACAGCTAGTGCAACTCAATCCGCCGAACTTTGTTCGAAGTCAAGCTTTTGCAAAAAAGGACGGCCAAGGCCGCCCCTTTTCAATACTTAAGTCCCATCAAGCCGCAGCCACGGCTCGCTTGGTCATAACCTTGATAAGGTTGGCGCGATAAGCCGCGCTGGCATGAAGGTCTGTCAGCAAATCCGATGCATCCACGGAAACATTGCCGACCGCGTCCGGCGACCAGTTGCCGGCAAGCGCCGCCTCCATGCCCTGATGGCGGAAGACACCATTCGAACCCGCGCCAGTCACGGCAACGCGCACGTCGCCATTGTCGCGGCGCGCGACGAAGACGCCAGCCATCGCGTAACGCGAGGCGGGGTTCGGGAACTTCTGGTAGGCCGCCCTCGCCGGCGCATCGAAGGCGATGGCCGTAATGATCTCGCCATCGTGCAACGCGGTTTCGAACAAACCGGTGAAGAAGTCCGCCGCCGCGATCTCGCGGCTGTTGGTGACGATCTTTGCGTCAAGTGCCAGCATCGCCGCCGGATAATCGGCCGCCGGATCATTGTTGGCGATGGAGCCGCCGATTGTTCCCATGTGGCGGACATGCGGGTCGCCGATATGGCTGGCAAGCGCACAAACCGCCGGACAGACTGCCTTGAGTTCGGCCGACGACTCGACTTCGTGATGGGTCGTCGCCGCGCCGATCCGCACGGAGCGGCCATTGACGGTGATCCCCTTCATTTCGGCTATGTGGCGAAGGTCCACGAGATCGCTCGCCGCCGCGAGCCGCTGCTTCATCGTCGCAATGAGCGTCATGCCGCCGGCGAGATATTTGCCTTCGGCGGCCCCGCTCATCAGCTTCACGGCTTCCTGAATCGAGGACGGTCTATGATAGTTCGTCTGATACATCTCTGGTCCTCCGTCTCAATTCGCGGCATGGGCCGCTGCCCAGACCTTCTCGGGGGTTGCAGGCATGGTAAGCGCGTTGTTGCCGATCGCGTCGGTGATCGCATTGATCAGCGCCGGCGGCGAGCCGATCGCGCCCGCCTCCCCGCAACCCTTGACGCCGAGTGGATTGTTCGGACAGGGGGTGTTCGAGGTCGACACCTTGAAGGACGGCAGGTTGTCTGCGCGCGGCATGGCGTAATCCTGATAGCTCGCCGTCAGGAGCTGGCCGGTATCCGGATCGTAATGCACACCCTCAAGCAGCGCCTGGCCGATGCCTTGCGCCAGCCCGCCATGCACCTGGCCCTCGACGATCATCGGGTTGATGATATTGCCGAAATCGTCCGCCGCGACGAACTGGACGATTTCCGTTTGTCCGGTATCCGGATCGACTTCCACCTCGCAGATGTAGCAGCCTGCCGGGAATGTGAAATTCGATGGATCGTAGAAGGCGCCCTCCTTTAGGCCGGGCTCCATTCCGGCCGGCAGATTGTGGGCGGTGTAGGCGGCAAGCGCCATCTGGAACCAGGGCACCGACTTGTCGGTACCGGCAACCTTCAGCTCGCCGTTTTCGATGACAATGTCGCTTTCGTCCGCCTCCATCAGATGGGCGGCGATCTTCTTGGCCTTGGCTTCGACCTTGTCCAGCGCCTTGACGACCGCCGACATGCCGACGGCGCCTGACCGGGAACCATAGGTTCCCATGCCCATCTGAACCTTGTCCGTGTCGCCATGGACGATATTGACGCTGTCGATCGGCACGCCGAAGCGGTCTGCAACGAGCTGGGCAAAAGTCGTCTCGTGCCCCTGGCCGTGGCTGTGGGAGCCGGTCATCACTTCGATCGTGCCGACCGCGTTGACCCTGACTTCAGCCGATTCCCAGAGGCCGACGCCAGCGCCGAGCGAGCCGACGGCGGAAGAGGGCGCAAGTCCGCAGGCTTCAATATAGCAGCTCATGCCGATGCCACGCTTCATGCCGCGCCGCTCCGCTTCCGCCTTGCGGGCGGTAAATCCGTCCCAGTCGGCCGCAGCCATCGCGGCCTTCAATGACGCTTCGTAGTCGCCGGCGTCATAATTCATGATTACCGGCGTCTGATGGGGGAAGGAGCGGATGAAGTTGATACGCCGCAGTTCGGCGGGCGAAAGACCGAGTTCCCGTGCCGCGGTCTCCATCGTCCGCTCCAGGAGATACGTGGCCTCCGGCCGCCCCGCGCCGCGATAGGCATCGACCGGAGCAGTATTGGTATAGACCGTGCGGACATTGGCATGGATCGCAGGGATATCGTATTGCCCGGAAAGCAGCGTCGCATAGAGATAGGTCGGCACGCACGAGGAGAAGAGCGACATATAGGCGCCGAGATTGGCGATGGTGTCGACTTTCAGCGCGGTGATTTTGTTAGAGCTGTCGAACGCCATCTTCACGGTCGACACGTGATCGCGGCCGTGAGCGTCGGTCAGGAAGGCTTCGGTACGGTCACACGTCCACTTCACCGGTACGCCGGTCCGTTTCGAGGCCCAGAGACAGACGATTTCCTCCGGATAAATGTAGATCTTCGAGCCGAAGCCGCCGCCGACGTCGGGCGCAATCACCCGCAATTTGTTTTCCGGCGCGACGTTGTAGAAGGCGCTCATGACCAGCCGCGCCACATGAGGATTCTGACTGGTCGTGTAGCAGGTGTAATGATCGTCGCCCGAGTCGTAGATGCCGAGGGCCGCGCGTGGCTCCATCGCATTGGGCGACAGGCGATTGTTGAGGATCTTCACCTCCGTCACATGCGCCGCTGCCGCGATCGCCGCGTCGGTCGCGGCCGCATCGCCCAGCTCCCAGTCGAAGATCAGATTGTTCGGTGCTTCCGGGTGTAGCTGGGGCTGGCCGTCGGCAAGCGCCTTGACCGGATCGGTGACCACCGGCAGCGGGTCATAATCGACGATCACGGCCTCGGCCGCATCGCGCGCTTCGTTCACGCTGTCGGCGACGACCACCGCGACCGCATCGCCCACATAGCGCACCGTCTCGTCGGCCAGCGGCCGCCAGGCGCCCATCTTCATCGGCGAACCGTCCTTTGAGTGGATCATCCAGCCGCAAATCAGGTTCCCGATGCCGTCTGCCGTGAGCTGCTTGCCATCGAGCACGTCGATGACGCCGGGCATCGCTTTCGCGGCCGTCGCATCGATGCTCTTGATCTTCGCGTGCGCATGGGGGCTGCGCACGAAGATCGCGTATTTCATGCCCGGCACGCTCATATCGTCCGTGTAGCGGCCTTTTCCGGTCAGGAACCGCTTGTCTTCCTTGCGCGCCACCCGCGCGCCAATTCCTTCAACGCCCATTGCCTATCTCCTCCCGAGACATCCAGCGAAAGTCCTGCGATGAAAATCCGTCGGGGACGCTTTCGCCCCTGTGAAAGCGCCTCATTCGGCGGCCGCTTGGCGCAAGCCGCCCATCTCGGCCGCGGCGGCGAGGATCGCCTTGACGATGTTGTGGTAGCCGGTGCAGCGACAGATATTGCCTTCGAGCTCGGCGCGCACCGTCGCCTCGTCGAGGCTGCTGCCGTGCCGGGCGATCATGTCGACGGCCGTCATCACCATGCCGGGCGTGCAGAAACCGCATTGCAGCCCGTGATGCGCCTTGAACGCCGCCTGGACCGGGTGAAGTTCGCTGTCCTTGGCCAAGCCCTCAATGGTGGTGATCGACGAGCCCGCCGCCTGCACTGCGAGGATGGAACAGCTTTTGACCGACAGTCCGTCCATATGGATGACGCAGGCGCCGCACTGCGACGTCTCGCAGCCGACATGCGTGCCGGTCAGTCCAAGATTTTCGCGGATAAAGTGCACCAGCAACGTCCGGTCATCGCACATGCCGCTGACCTGGCGGCCGTTGACCGTCATCGTTATTTTCGCCATTTCGCTCCTCCGGGGTCGGTCGTGCCAACTTGAGCGCGGCTTCAATTCGGGTGACATGCGTCCACGCGACTGAAGTACGCGCCAACTGATATCAATGCCCTTTGCCCGCGGGCCGGCTCCTCCCGGACTGACGCGGCGCTTTGTATCATTTGTCTTTTTTTGGAATGCCGCAACCGTTTCGGCCAGCGCGCGACACAAAAAAATTCCGCTGCGGCTGTGACTGCGGGAACAGCGCCTTCATGTTCCGTTCAGGAAACATCGCATTATCTTGCGGCGGGAACATTTCGCCGGCCCCGTGGACTTTCCCGGGCGGCCGTTTATTTTCCCTAATGCAAGTTCAAGTGGCGGAGACGTTCGTCGACCCGCCTTTCAATCCAGGGACGGACGAAGCGACAGGCTGAGATCCGTATAGATCGGAGAGGACAATATGAAGAAAGCCATCGCATTGGTGCTCGTCGCCTTGTCGGTCGCAAGCTGCACGCAGACGGAAAAGGGCGCCGGCATCGGTGCTGCATCGGGCGCGATCATCGGCGGCGCCATCTCGAACGACGTGCGCGGCGCGGCTGTCGGCGCAGCTATCGGCGGCGTCGGGGGCGCGCTTATCGGCCATGCCACCGAGCAGCCGGGCCAGTGCTACTACCGCGACCGCTACGGCCGCCGCTACATCGACCGCTGCTGATTGCTGCGGCAATCGCAGACCAGCAGGCCCCGGAGCGATCCGGGGCTTTTTTTGTCCCTTGCCCGATGGGGACCGCGCGAGCTCGCCCGGCTCAACGCCCGCCTTCGTTCACGCGCGACGTTGCGCCCACTTGAAACCGTGTCCGGCTCCTCCACTTTTTTGAAGTAGTTCAATTCCACGAATGTGGGAGGGCCAGGAGCAACCTTGCTGGCCACCGATATTCAACAGGGCACGTCGCTCTGCTGTTCGTCCGTATTGACCGGCAGTCTTGAATGAACCGTGGCCTTCCTCTTCGTCTTCAATGAAGGGAGATGGAAATGGCAAAGGTCGTTTGCGTTCTCTACGACGATCCGGTCGACGGCTATCCAACGGCTTATGCGCGGGATGGCCTGCCGAAACTGGAAAATTATCCCGGCGGCCAGACGCTTCCCACCCCGAAAGCTATCGATTTTCAGCCGGGCGTCCTCTTAGGCAGCGTGTCCGGTGAGCTGGGCCTAAGGAAGTTTCTCGAAAGCCAGGGACATAGCCTGGTTGTGACCTCGGACAAGGACGGTACCGACAGCGTGTTCGAACGGGAACTCGTCGATGCCGAGGTTGTGATCTCGCAGCCCTTCTGGCCGGCCTATCTGACTGCGGAACGGTTCGCCAAGGCGGCCAAGCTCAAACTCGCGATCACCGCCGGCATCGGCTCGGACCACGTCGACCTGCAGGCCGCGATGGACCGCGGCGTCACCGTTGCCGAAGTGACCTATTGCAACTCGATCAGCGTGTCCGAACACGTGGTCATGGCGATCCTTGCCCTCGCGCGGAACTATATTCCCTCCTACGAGTGGGTCATGAAGGGCGGCTGGAACATCGCCGACTGCGTCGCGCGCTCCTACGATATTGAGGGCATGGACATCGGCACGGTCGGCGCCGGGCGGATCGGCACCGCGGTGCTGCGCCGGCTGAAACCGTTCGACGTCAAGCTGCACTACACCGACCGCCACCGGCTGCCCGATGCGCTCGAGAAGGAGCTCGGCGTTGCGTTCCACAACTCCGCGGCGGAGATGGTGCCCATCTGCGATGTCGTGACGATCAATGCGCCGCTCCATCCGGAGACGGAAAACCTCTTCGATGAGGCGATGATCGCCAAAATGAAACGCGGCGCCTATCTGGTGAACACCGCGCGCGGCAAGATCTGCAATCGCGATGCCGTCGCGCGGGCGCTTGAGAGCGGCCAGCTCGCCGGCTATGCCGGCGATGTGTGGTTCCCGCAGCCGGCACCCAAGGACCATCCGTGGCGATCGATGCCCCACCATGGGATGACGCCGCATATTTCGGGCTCGTCGCTGTCCGCTCAGGCGCGCTATGCCGCAGGCACGCGCGAGATTCTCGAATGTTGGTTCGAAGGCAAGCCGATCCGCGACGAATATCTGATCGTCACCGGCGGCAAGCTCGCCGGAGCGGGGGCGCACTCCTACAGCGCCGGAGATGCAACACGCGGGTCCGAGGAAGCTGCACGCTTCAAGACCTAAATGTGCCGGCTGTGCGGATCGCCTGATAGCGGCAACCTGGAAGGAGCCGCCGAGCGTCGCATTGTCCGTCGCGCGGCGCTTTTGTGCCTCAAGCACAACATAATGGGTCCCTTTTGCCGAAAATCTGCCCCGAATCGTCGCTTCGGGGTGGATGCGGCAGCCCGTCATCGTTAACAGATAGAAAACTTTGTTCTGCTATAGTGGCCGGTGCCGCATATGCAGGCAGTTTGTTGTGAGTCGCCTGAAACGGGATGCGGAGGGGATGTCTCCAGCACGATCGAGCACTGCGCACTGGAAGGCAGCGACCGCTCTCGCAGTTGTGGCTTCGGCGCTGCTCGGGCCGTTTTCCATCGACCAGGCCCAGGCGTTCAGGCTCTTCGGCATGCGCTTCTTCGAAGGCGACGAGGAAGAGGTCCAAGTCATCAACCCGGTCAACTATGCTCTGACATTTGAGCCCGGGACCGATGACAAGGAGCTGCGGGAGGCCATCGAGAACAGCTCGCTGCTCTTCCAGGACAGGGAAGATCCGGTCTCCGGCGATCTCGGCCTCGCGATCAAGGCACGCGACGACCGGGACCGTATTCTCGCGGCGCTTTACGAGAAAGCCCGCTACGGCGGCACCATAACCATTCTGATTAACGGACAGAATATCGACAGCCTGCCGCCCGACCCCACCTTTCCCAGCAAACCTGTGCCGGTTTCGGTCAGCGTCATGCCCGGACCGGCGTTTACATTTGACTCGATCAGGCTCGAAGGCGATGCCGCCGGGCTCGATCCGGCCGCTTACGATCTGAAGCGCGGCGCCCGTGCCGATTCGACATTGATAATCAAGGCAGGCGAGCAGATCGTGAACGATCTGAAGGAACAGAGCCGACCGCTGGCGAAGCTGACGGAACGCAGCGTCGTAGCCGACCATGCCACATCCACCGTCGACGTGACGATCAGCGCCTCCGGCGGTCCCGTAGCGCCGGTTGGACAGCTCACGGTTACCGGCACGAAAACCGTCGATCCGGATTTCGTCAGGGACTATTCCCGCCTCAACAACGGCCGCCCCTATTCGCCGGAAAACATCCGCAAGGCAGCGGAACGTCTGCGTCAATTGAACGTCTTCTCGAGCGTCACGATCAAGGAAGCCGATGCGCTTACGCCGGACGGCAGGATCCCGATGAACATCGAGGTCTCCGAAGGCAAGCACCGCTATTTCGGTTTCGGCGGGCAGGTCTCGACCACAGACGGCCTCGGCGTGCAGGGTTATTGGGGCCATCGCAATCTGTTCGGCCGCGCGGAGTCCTTGCGAATTGAAGGCGCCGTCAACCGCATCGGCGAGACCACGGACATCGGCGGCCTCGACTATTCCGCCGCTATCCTGTTCGCAAAGCCGGGCGCCTTCGGGCCGGCATCGACCTTCACCGCCAGCCTCCAGGCAAGCCTCGTCGACCCGGACGCCTACCGCGCAAAGATGATCACCGCGGCCGCGGGCGCAACATTCGAGCTTTCGCCGCAGGATACTTTCTCGGGCGGAGCGGAATTGAGCTGGGCGGACGTCGACGACGCTTTCGGCAAGAACTCCTATCTCACCGCCAGCATCCCGCTCGAATATGTCCGCGACACGCGCGACGACAAGCTGAACGCCACGGAAGGCTATCGGGCGCTGATCAACGCAAAACCGAGCTACGAGATCGAGGGACAAACCTTCTTCAGCTCGTTCGAGGGCTCGGCTTCCGGCTACTATGCGCTCGGCGAGGAAAAGCGTTTCGTGCTCGCCGGCAAGCTCGGCGCCGGTGTGCTCGTCGGCGGAGACGAACTCGCCGACATACCGGCGCCCCGGCGCTTCTTCCTCGGAGGCGGGGGGTCTGTGCGCGGCTATTCCTTCCAGGAGATCAGCCCACGCGATGCCGACAATGACGAGACCGGCGGGCGCTCCTATGTCAGCGCCTCGCTGGAAGCGCGCATCGCGATTACCGAGACGATCGGCATCGTCCCTTTCCTCGATGCCGGTACCGTTTCGGAATCGACGACGCCCGATTTCTCCGACATCCGCGCCGGCGCCGGCATCGGCCTGCGCTATGCTACATCCTTCGGACCGATCCGGTTGGATTTTGCAGTTCCGCTCAACAAATACCCCGACGGGACCGACTTCGGCATCTACGCCGGCATCGGCCAGTCCTTCTGAATTGCGCCTGAATTTGTTGATAGTTCAGGCAGATATTCCCCGCAGGCGACAAGGTCCCTGCCGATTCCGAAACGGCGCAAGTTGGTCTATGGGTAGGATATGAATCAGGTCATCCGCTTCCTTCGATCCGGGCTGCGCTTTCTTCTTGCCGGCCTCGGCACTCTTGTGGTCCTGCTCCTCCTCATCATTGCCTTTCTCGGCTTCACGACGCCCGGCGCGCGGGTCGTCGCCTGGGCAATCGAGAAATATGCCGCAACGCCCGACCAGATCGTCCGGATCTCGGAGCCGAGCGCCCTGTTGACCGGTGATTTCAGGGCCGGCTCGGTCACGCTTTTCGATGGAAAGGGGATCTATGCGGAAATCCGGGACCTGTCGGTCAACTGGTCGCCAGCCGAGCTCCTGTCGATGCGGTTCGATGCGCACCATATTTCGGCGGGCTCGATCCGCGTCGAACGCACGCCCATTCCCTCTACCGAGACGAGGGAGGTGCGGAGGAGTTTCGCACTGCCGGTCGAGGTCAAGATCGACGCCTTCGATCTCAAGGAGGTCATGATCGGCAAGGCGATCGCCGGTGAAGACCAGTTCCTGACCGCGCGCGGCAATGCCAACGCCACGAACTCCAGCATCGCGCTTGCCTTCGATGCCGCCGAACGCGATCGCCCGGAGGCACATGCCGTCGCGGATATCCTCTTCAATCCGGCCGGCAATCAACTGAAGCTGGAAGCGAAGGTCGTCGAACCGAAGGGAGGACTGCTCGCCCAGCTGCTGCGCTTGCCGGGCGAGCCCGCTGTCGACATCACCTTGACCGGTGAAGGGCCTCTTTCCGATTGGGCAGGATCGGGCACTGCCTCGCTCGACGGCAACGAGATCCTTCGGCTAGACGGACGTCATGTGCAGGCTGCAGACGGCATGCACAGGCTGGCCGTCTCCGGCGGCGGAGCCTTGGTGTCACTCGCGCCGGCGGTGTTCAAGCCGCTGTTCGAAGGAACGACGAGCATTGACGTGACGGCCGTCTTCGACGGATCGAGCAAGGTGGAAATCGAGGCCGGCAAGTTTTCGACCGGCGCACTGACGCTCAACGCCTCCGGAACGGTCGACAGCAAGGGCGAGAACAACCTTCAGGCGAGCCTTACGGGCACCGGGGGCCCCATCGACTTCCGCTGGCCGCTGCGGGAGGGCGAGCTGCGCGCGCTGATCAACACCGCCAATCTGTCGCTGTTCGGCGACGGGCAATCGGCGATCCTCGACATCGCCGCCGATCTCCCTTCCGTATCGCTGCCTGAGATGAGCCTTGGCGCCGTTCGGCTTTCGGCGCAGAGCGACGCCTTCAATCTGGAAAAGCAATCCGGACCGCTGAAGACGACGGTCGAGGTC
>NZ_JADYVD010000064.1 GCF_020193575.1 Ensifer sp. IC4062 | reverse complement strand
CAGATGTGTATAAGAGACAGGTGGCGGACGCTGCGCTTCCTTTCCTTCGGCGCGCGCCGAAGCGGATTCGAAAGCCTGTGGCTGCGCGGCTGATGGTCTGGGGCTTGATTTCGCCGGTTCTGCAGGCGGCTTTTCTGCTGGCTTCGGGGGCGGCGGCGGAACCAGTTCGACGTTGACGCTCTGTTCTTTCGCCGGTTCCGGCGGTACCTCGGGCAGCCGAAAAAGCAACAGGAACGCGACCGCCAGGTGCAGGGCAACCGATGTCGGCATGCCCCATCCGATCTCTCTCTTCGGCGCCTTGGCGAACTGTTGCATTGCTCAAAAGACAGCGGGCGGGGCCAGATCGCAAGACGAAGCAGTCTCTGCCCCATCGCGTTCCAGCCGGTGACGGTCAACGTCAAATAAGGGCTTGAACGGCTGTGAACAAGCGGAAAGTCCCGAAGCGCCTTCGCGTTCGGGCCGACCTCATCACGACTTCGTGGTTTCGGGCCTCAGCCGTGGCGGTTCATCATGTCACCGAATGTAACGAGTATAGTTTTCGCGTGCCGCTCTCTTGCCGAGCGCGGAAAGGAGGTGCCTCGATGAGGTTCACACGGCGAAGCGTTCTTCAGGGATTTGCATTGGCGGCAGCCTTGCCGGCCATGGGGCGCTCCCCATTTGCCCAGCCCGCCGTCGCCTTCCGCAAGGTAATCCCGTCGAGTGGCGAGGAAATCCCGGCGATCGGACTCGGCACCTGGATTACCTTCAACGTCGGCGACGATCCGGTGCTCAAGGACGAGTGCGCTGCCGTGATGGCCGCTTTCCTTGAAAGCGGTGGACGCATGATCGATTCCTCTCCAATGTACGGCTCCTCCCAGCCGACCATCGGCTACGGCCTTAAGAAGCTCGGATATCCCGACCGCCTGTTTGCAGCCGAGAAGGTCTGGATTTCCGATCCGGCAAGCGGCGCCGAGCAGATCGAAGCCTCGCGCGGCTTTTGGGGCGTTGAGAGGTTCGATCTCATGCAGGTCCACAATCTCGTTTCCTGGGAAGACCATCTGCCGATGCTGTTCGAGATGAAGGCAAAGGAGCAATTGCGTTATGTCGGCATCACCACTTCGGAAGGGCGACGGCATCGGGAAATCGAAAGCATCATGTCGAGCGAGCCGATCGATTTTGTTCAACTCACTTACAACATTCTCGATCGAGAGCCGGAGGAGCGCATCCTGCCCTTGGCGCAGGAGAAGGGCATTGCAGTCATCGTCAACCGTCCGTTCCGCCAGGGCAGCCTGATCCGGCAGCTCGATGACGAACCGTTGCCTGAATGGATTGCCGAGACAGGCGCGCGGAGTTGGGCGCAGTTCCTGCTCAAGTTCATCGTCTCGCATCCGGCGGTCACCTGCGCCATCCCGGCGACGACCCGCGTCGACCATGTCCGCGAGAACCTTGAAGCCGGCGGCGGCGTCCTGCCTGACGAGGCGATGCGGCGGCGCATGGTCGACTATGTGGAGGCGTTGTGACCGCCGCCCTCCCGTGCTGCGGAAAGGACGAGCTGTGAGGTCGGCGAATGTCGGAATGGTGGACCTACACCCCTGCCGATTTCCTGATGTTCTCGCCGCGTGTCTACGTTCGCCTCATCGAGCGCTACAATCAGGATTTCTGGCCGCTTCAGCTCGTCTTCGTGGCCGGCATGCTGGCGATCATGAGTCTCGCGATCAGAGAGGCACGGTTCGCGAAGGGCGCGCTTCTGCCGGCTTTGGCTGTGGCCTGGGCCTTTTGCGGATGGCAGTTCCTCTGGCTTCGCTATTCAACCATAACCTGGGGCGCCACCTATGCAGCAATGGCCTTCTTTCTTCAGGCCGCGCTCCTGGCGCTTCTCAGCCTTGAGCCGAACCATGCCATCGCCGTGAGCCGATTGCGCCGCTACGGCGGGATGTTTCTTGGGGTATTCGGACTCCTGGTCCAACCGCTTCTCGCCTTGCTTTCGACAGGTTCGCTGGCCGCCGCCGAAACCTTCGGCATGATGCCAGATCCGACCGCCATCTCGACGCTCGGCATGGTGTTGACGATCCGGGGAAGGCGCCTCTTGCTGCTTCTGCCAATCCCGATCCTGTGGTGCGCATTCAGCGGCCTGATCCTCTTGGCGATGGAGGATCGCAGTGCAGTCGTCCCCATTGCCTCGATCGTTTGTGTCGCGGTTTTGCTGCTGATCCCTGACCAGTCCCGAACCCTGCCGGGTGATCGATGATGAGAAAACCTTTTTTCTGTTGACAGATCACGTGAGAAAAGGTTTTCTCTACTTGAACCATGGGAGGGTGCGCTGGACAATCCGACCAACAGACGCGTGACCATTCATGACGTGGCCGCGGCAGCAGGCGTCAGCATTTCTACGGCCTCAAAGGCGTTGAACAATACTGGCCGCATGGCTGCCGAAACGCGCGAGAGGGTGAAGCGCATTGCCGGCGAAATCGGCTTCAGGCCGAACGCTCTTGCGCGCGGACTGCTCAGCAAGCGCAGCTTCACGATCGGGCTTCTGACAAACGACACCTACGGCCGTTTTACCTTGCCGGTCATGGCGGGCATTTCCGAAGCACTGGTCGACCACGGCGTCTCGGTATTTCTGTGCGCCATCGAAGACGATCCGGCGCTGGGGCAGATTCACGTCGAGGCCATGCTCGACAAGCAGGTCGACGGCATCATCGCCTCCGGTAAACGCATGGACCGGCGCCTACCGGTCGATCTGTCGAGCCTCCCGGTACCCGTCGTCTACGCCTTCACCGAAGGAACGGAAAACAGCGTGACGCTGCGCTCGGACGATGCGCAGGGCGCCCGTCTTGCGGTTGAATGGTTGGCGAAACTCGGACGGCGTCGGATCGCGCATGTCACGGGACCTGAGGATTTCTTCTCGGTCCGGGAGCGTGCCAGCGCCTATCGGGACGTCGCCGGCGACGTCGAACCGGTCCTTTACGGCATCTGGGCCGAAAGTTGGGGCCATGAGGCCGTCGGGGCGATCTGGGCTCGGCCCGGAGAAAAGCCCGACGCCATCTTCTGCGGCAACGACCAGATCGCCCGCGGCGTGGTCGACGCCTTGCGTGAGCGCGGCGTCAGGGTGCCGGAAGACGTGTCGGTCGTCGGCTTCGACAACTGGGAGATCGTCGCGGCACAAACCAGACCGCCGCTGACGTCCATCGACATGGGATTGAAGGAGCTTGGCCGAGAGGCCGGCCTGACCGTGCTCGCGCTCGCAGAGGGGCGTCGCGTCGAGCCGGGCGTGAGGAAATTGCCGTGCCGGTTGGTTGTCCGGCAATCGTGCGGGGGCATGGGACCCACGGAATAGCGAAACGGCGCGAGGAGGCGCCACAACGGGAGGAGAGTGCCATGATCAAGCGTCTATTGGCAGCAACAAGCATCGCCACCTTATGCTTGGCGTCCGGTGCGTCGGCCGCCGAGAAGATCGAAATGTGGGTTCGTACCGGCATCGGCGAATCCTTCAAGAAGGTCGTCGAGGCCTACAATGCCAGCCACGAGAACCAAGTCGCCATGACCGAAGTGCCGTTCTCCGAGTTGGTGCAGAAATATGCGACCGCCATCGCGGGCGGGCAGGCGCCGGACGCGCTGTCGCTCGACCTCATCTACACCCCGGCTTTTGCAGCCGCCGGCCAGCTCGAGGACCTGACCGACTGGGCCAAGGCCCTGCCCTACTTCAATTCGCTCTCGCCATCGCACGTCAAGCTCGGCACCTATCAGGACCGCATCTACGGTCTGCCGCTTTCGGTGGAGACTTCGATCTTTGCCTGGAACAAGGACCTCTACAAGAAGGCCGGTCTTGATCCGGAGAAGGCGCCGACCAGCTGGGAGGAGATCGAAGCCAACGCTGAAAAGATCCGCGCGCTCGGTGACGATATCTATGGCTTTTACTTCTCCGGCGGCGGCTGCGGCGGCTGCATGATCTTCACCTTCACCCCGCTCGTCTGGGGGTCGGGTGCCGACATTCTCTCCGCCGATGGCAAGACGGCGACGCTCGACACGCCGGAAATGCGCAAGGCGGTCGATATCTATCGTTCGATGGTCGAGAAGGACCTCGTGCCGGCGAGTGCCGCCAGCGACAATGGCGTGAATTTCCTGACCTTTACGAACGGCAAGATCGGCCAGCAAAGTATCGGCGCCTTTGCCATCGGCACGCTGGTGACCGAAAATCCCGACATCAACTTCGGCGTGACACTAATCCCCGGCGTCAACGGCGGAACCTCGTCCTTTGCCGGCGGCGATAACTTCGTCATCACCAAGGGCACGAAGAAGATCGACGCGGTGAAGGAATTTCTCGAATACACCTATTCGATGGACGGCCAGAAGGTGATGGCGAAATACGGCAGCCTGCCGACCCGCGGCGATATCGCCGACAAGGTGCTTGAAGGTCTCGATCCGCGCATGCAGGTGGGCATCAAGGCGATTGAAGTCGCCAAGACGCCCTACACGCTGCAGTTCAACGATCTGATCAACAGCGCGAACGGCCCTTGGGCGACCTTCACCAATGCGGCAATCTATGGCGACGATGTCGATGGGGCATTCTCCAACGCCCAGTCGGAAATGCAGTCGATCATCGACACCGGTCAGTGATAGCACGGTGGAACCGGGGCCGAAGGCAAACCTCCGGCCCATCTTTCTTGAACAGGCGGAGAATTGCGATGGCCGGCGCTGGCCCAGGAAAAGCATTGCCCGTGCGCAGGAGACGGCGCCACCCGCAGTGGCGCGGTCTTCTTTACATCGCCCCCGCGATGGCCCTGGTCGTCGTCTTCTTCGTCATGCCGGTGTTGTTTACCGGGTGGATGAGCCTGCACAACTGGCCGCTGCTCGGCTCGCCCCGCTGGATCGGCTTCAACAACTATTTCCGCATGGCGAACGATGCGCGCTTCGTCTCGGCACTGCGCTTCACCACCTACTACACGGTGATCGTGACGATCGCGATTTTCGCAGTCGCCTTCCCCTTGGCGATCTTCGTCGAGAAGCACCGTCGCTTCGTCGGCGCCTACCGCACCATCATCTTCCTGCCCGTCGTGGTCGGGCTCGCCTCGGCGTCGTTGCTCTGGGTTTGGCTCGCGAACGTCGACAGCGGCTTCGTCGGCCCGGCCCTGAAGGCACTCGGAGTCGTCGAGAAGAGTCCCAATCTACTTGCGACTTTCGATAGCGCCTTCTTCACGATCATCGTCATGGTCGTCTGGAAGATCGCCGGCTTTACGATGATCATCCTGCTCACCGGCCTGCAGGCAATTCCATCCGAACTGGCCGAAGCAGCACGCATAGACGGCGCCGGTCGGTGGCAGCGGTTCCGTTACATCACCCTGCCATTGATGCGCCGCACGATCGCGTTGGCGCTGATCATTTCGGTAACCGGCTCGATTCTCGCCTTCGACCAGTTCTACATCATGACGAGCGGCGGACCGCAAAACCGCATGATCTCCGTCGTCTACTACATCTTCAACCAGTCCTTCGTGTCCTTCAATCTCGGTTATGGCGCGGCTCTCTCGATCGCGCTCCTCGCCATCCTGGTGGTCATCAGCGTCATGCAATTGCGGCTGCTTCGCGTCGGGGAGGATCGCGCTTGACCCTTTCCAAGATGAACGCCTCCATGAGCCTCTCCCGCCGTCGACGCGCCCGCAAGGCGTTCCGGGCAGAATCGACCTATCATGCAACGGGCGTAGCGATCGCGCTGTTCTTCCTGGTGCCCTTCGCCATAACTCTGCTCGCGTCGTTCCGGCACGGCACCGAGGCCCGCCTGCCGCCATTGCCGCCGTGGCCGGCGAACGGCATCAGCCTTGATTCCTATCGCTCGCTGGATACCTTCGGCGCCGGTGTCTGGCAGCATACGTTCAATTCATTGCTCGTGTCGCTCGCAACCGTTGCGCTCACCGTCGCCGTCAGCGTGCTCGCGGGTTACGGCTTCTCGCGCTACCGCTTTCCGTTGAAGAACGTACTGTTCGTACTGATCATCGCCACGCTGATGATCCCGTTTCAGTCGATCCTCACGCCACTCTTCATCATTCTCGCCAGGCTCGGCCTCAACAATTCGCTGTTCGGGCTGACGCTCGTCTATGTGACGCTGCAGCTTCCCTTCTCGGTCTTCATGATGCGCAATGCCTTCGATGCGGTGCCGAAGGAGATCGAGGAGGCGGCTCGCATCGACGGCGCCCGCGACCTCAAGCTGCTCTTCCGGGTGCTGATGCCGCTGGTGCTGCCGGGCATCGCCACCGTCGCGATCTTCGCTTTCCTCAACGCCTGGAACGAATTTCTGGCAGCCCTCGTGCTCTTGTCGAGCAACGAGAAATACACGCTCCCGGTGCTGATGATGGCGGTGCGCGCCGGCCGCCTCGGCGCGGTCAACTGGGGCGCGGTTCAGGCCGGTGTCGCTGTGATGACCCTGCCCTGCCTCGTCGTCTTCCTGCTTCTGCAACGCTATTACATGCGCGGGCTGATGGCCGGCGCAGTGAAATGAACTCCAACAAACGGATGAAGTCATGAACAAACCCCGACATGATCGCCAGTTCCGCCCCCTCCCAGTTCCGAGCGTTGAAGTGCATGGGCTTTTCGGTGACCGCCAGGACGCGATCTGCGAATCCACCGCCGAAGTACTGCTCGACCGCTGCGTCGAGGCCGGGATGCTCAAGGCCATTGACGTCGACCAGCCGAGCCCGGGCATAGTCATTCCGCTGCAGGCCTGGTTGGGCTCGACGCAGATGTTCTGGGACAGCGACCTCGGAAAATCGATCGAGACGATCGCCTATTCGCTCTACCGCAAGCCGAACGCCAGGCTCGAGGCGCGGGTCGATGCCATCGTCGACATGTATGAAAAACTGCAGGACAAGGACGGTTACCTGAACGCCTGGTTCCAGCGGGTACAGCCCGGCCGACGCTGGACCAATCTTCGCGACCATCACGAGCTCTACTGCGCCGGCCATCTGATCGAGGGCGCCGTCGCCTACTACCAGGCGACGGGAAAGCGCAAGCTGCTCGACGTCATGTGCCGCTTTGCCGACTACATGATCAAGGTTTTCGGCCATGGCGAAGGGCAGTTGCCGGGCTATTGCGGCCATGAAGAAATCGAGCTCGCGCTGGTGAAGCTCGCCCGCGTCACGGGCGAAAAGAAATATCTCGACCTCGCCAAGTTCTTCATCGACGAACGAGGCAGAGAGCCTCACTTCTTCACCGAGGAAGCGATCCGCGACGGCCGCGATCCGAAGCAGTTCATCCAGAAGACCTACGAATACAATCAGGCGCATCTGCCGGTCAGAGAACAGAAGAAGGTCGTCGGCCATGCCGTGCGCGCCATGTACCTCTACTCGGGCATGGCAGACATCGCGACCGAATATAATGACGACACTCTTACTGCGGCGCTCGAAACCCTTTGGGACGACCTCACGACCAAGCAGATGTATGTCACCGGCGGCATCGGACCGGCGGCCTCGAATGAAGGCTTTACGGACTACTACGATCTCCCGAACGAAAGCGCCTATGCCGAGACCTGCGCCTCTGTCGGCCTCGTCTTCTGGGCAAGCCGCATGCTCGGGCGCGGCCCCAACCGGCGCTATGCCGACATCATGGAACAAGCGCTTTACAACGGTGCCATGGCCGGTCTTTCTCTCGATGGAAAGACATTCTTCTACGAGAACCCGCTTGAAAGCGCCGGTAAGCATCATCGCTGGGTCTGGCACCATTGCCCCTGCTGCCCGCCGAACATCTCGCGCCTGCTCGCCTCCATCGGCTCCTATATGTATGCAGTCGCAGAAGACGAGATCGCCGTGCACCTTTATGGCGAGAGCAAGGGCCATTTCGAAATCGGCGGCGTGACGCTCGAGCTGGCGCAGAAGACCCGCTATCCATGGGACGGCGCCATCCGCTTCGATGTCACGACCCAGGAACCGGTCCGCTTCTCTCTTTCGCTGCGCATTCCCGAATGGGCAGAGGGCGCCGCGTTGAAACTGAACGGCGAGGCGATCGATCTTTCGGACGTAACGATCGACGGCTACGCGCGGATCGAGCGTGAATGGCGGAGCGGCGACCGCGTCGAGCTCGACGTTCCACTGACGCCGCGGGCGCTCTGGGCAAATCCGCAGGTGCGGCAGGATACCGGCCGTGTCGCGCTCATGCGCGGGCCGCTCGTTTACTGCGCAGAAGCAACCGACAACGGCGCGGGCTTGAACGGAATCGTGGTTGGTTCCGATGTCTCGAAGGCTAAGACCGCCGAAATCGCTGAGCTGCAAGGGGCAGTCGCGCTCGACATTCCCGTCGCCCGCGAAGAAACGAATGACTGGGGGGCCACCCTCTATCGCACGTCACCGCCGAAGCTGAACCAAGCGACCGCACGGTTCGTTCCCTATCATCTATGGGACAACCGCGCGCCCGGCGAGATGCTCGTCTGGATCCGCGCCGGTAAAGTCGGGCGGTGACGGCATGAATGAAACCGGCGTTGTATTGACAGACATTCGCAAGAGCTTCGGCAGCCTGGAGGTCATCCATGGCATCGACCTCAGGATTGCCGAAGGCTCCTTCGTCGTCTTCGTCGGGCCATCCGGCTGCGGCAAGTCGACGTTGCTGCGCATGATTGCGGGACTTGAGGAGGTCACCGATGGTGAGATCGAGATCAAGGGACGCAACGTCACCGATCTCGATCCATCCGACCGCGGCATTGCGATGGTCTTTCAATCCTATGCCCTCTATCCGCATATGAGCGTGCGTGAAAATCTCGCCTTCGGCCTCAAAATGGCGCGCACAGAAACAGCCGAGATCGAGGCGCGCGTGAAGGCCGCGTCCGCGATCCTGAAGATCGACCATCTGCTCGACCGTCGTCCGGGCCAGCTTTCCGGCGGCCAGCGTCAGCGCGTCGCGATCGGACGGGCGATCGTGCGCAAACCCGACGTCTTTCTGTTTGACGAGCCGCTTTCCAACCTCGATGCGGAGCTGCGCGTCTCGATGCGCATCGAGATTGCCAGACTTCATCGCGAACTCGGTAACACGATGATCTATGTCACCCACGACCAGACCGAGGCGATGACGCTTGCTGACAAGATCGTCGTATTGCGTGACGGCCGTATCGAGCAGGCAGGAACTCCGCGAGAGGTCTACGAGAACCCCGCCAATATCTTCGTCGCGGGCTTCATCGGGTCGCCGCGAATGAACCTGCTCGACGCCGCCTGGCTGGGCAACGGACGCGTCCGCGTTGCAGGCAGCGAAATGTCGGTGCCCGTCGCCGGCGACGGCTTGCAGATCGGAGAAAAGGTTTCCTTCGGAGCGAGGCCGGAGCATCTTTTCGTGACTGACGGCGGAGAGGGATGCATTCCCGCAAAGGTCGATTTTGCCGAATATCTCGGCGGCACCCAGTATCTCTATTGCCAGCTTGCCGATGGCCAGCCGCTCATTGCCGAATATCGCTCGGGACCGGAAATCAATGCCGGCAGCACGTTAGCCCTTTCGGTCGGCGACAATCAGCGGCGGCTGTTTGCTGCGGACGGCCGGCGACTGACTTGAAGCGAGGCGGTTCGCCTACTGCATGTTTCCTTAAATCGCCGCCGATTTAAGGAGAAAAAACATGCAGCAAATTCAAAGCGCTACGGCGACCTTTGCTCCTCCGATTGGACGCGCGGCGCTGCAGTGGGTCGACCAGCCTTGAGCTGGCAGCAGGCGCGGAAGAACGCATCCTCAACGCGCCGGACGCTTGCCGTCCCAGGCATCCTGCAGCAAGACGCGGATGGATCGGCGCTCGACCGGCCGCGGGTTCCAATAGGGATTTTCCGTCGCCACCCCCGCGGCCCGATCGAGATCGGGCTCGCGCAAGCCCAGATCCTTCAGCGCCAGCGGCGCGCCGATTTGCCTGGCGAAATCCCAAAGCCCGCCACCGATTGCGCCGCCGAAAATCTCTGCGACCGGAGCCAATAGCTCCGGGACAGCGGCGGCGTTGTAGCCGGCGGTGTGCGGCAGCATGATTGCGTGCGTCTCGGCATGTGGCAAATCGAGCGTGCCGCCGAGCGTGTGGCAAATCTTGTGGTGCAGAGCCATGCCGACCGTGCCGAGCACCGCGCCGCAGAGCCATGCGCCGTAAAGCGCCTCGGTCCGCGCTTCGATGTCGCGGGGCGCCTCCACGATCTTCGGCAAGGCCGTCTTGAAGGCGCGCAGCCCCTCGACCGCCATCAGCGTGGAGATCGGATTTCGGTCCTGCGCGTACAGCCCCTCGACAGCATGAGCCATTGCATTCAAGCCGCTGCTGACGCTGACGCCGACTGGAAGCCCCAGCGTCAGTGCCGGGTCATAGATCACGACCTCCGGCAGAATGCGAGGATGACGCACGGTCGTCTTCCGCCCGCCTTCGGTCTCACCGAGGATCGGCGTCACCTCCGAGCCGGCATAAGTCGTCGGAATGACGATCTGAGGCAGATCGGTGCGGTAGGCGATCGCCTTGCCGAGGCCGGTGGTCGAACCGCCTCCGAGCGAGACGACGCAGTCAGCGCCCATTCGCGCCACCGTCTCCATCGCCCTTTCCGTCACGTCGACCGGCGTATGCATCACGGCGCCGGCAAAGACACCGGCAGCGACCGGACCCAGACGCACGGCCAGTGCCTCTGCGTCCACCTGCCGCTGTGGCGTCGAGAGCACGAGCGCTTTCCGGCAACCGACCTTCTCCACCCATTCCCCGGCCAGCGCACTCTTGCCTTCGCCGAAAACGACGTGAGCAGGGCTGCCGCTGTAGACGAAATCGCGGTTCATGCATGCACTCCTTGCCTTGCGCGCCACGCCGGGACATCCGCTGCTAGGATAAGCCAAACAGAGACGACGTTTGAGGAGCGTTCGAGCAAAAAGTGCATTCACGGAAAGGCCCGCGAAGGCTATAGCGGTCCCAATGCTGACGAACAGATTGGACCTGCCATGACCGACACCGTTACCGATCGCTTCCTCCGCTATGTCGTCATCGACACTCAATCGGATCCCAAGTCGTCGACGCAGCCCTCCACCGAGAAGCAGAAGAATCTCGCCCGGATAGTGGTCGAGGAATTGCTGGCGATCGGCCTCACCGATGCGCATCTCGATGAACACGGTTATGTCTATGCGACGATTCCGTCGAATGTCGACAAGCCGGTGCCCGTGATCTGCTTCTGCTCCCACATGGATACCGCGCCCGATTTCACCGGCACCAACGTCAAGCCGCAAATGGTGCGAAACTATGCCGGTGGCGACATCCGGCTGCCCGGCGATCCGCAGCAGGTCATTCGCGTCAGTGACAATCCCGAGCTCGGCAACCAGATCGGCAACGACATCATCACCACCGACGGCACGACGCTGCTCGGCGCCGACGACAAGGCCGGGCTCGCAGAAATCATGACCGCTGCGCAAGTCCTGGTCGATAATCCGGACATCAAGCACGGGACGATCAAGCTTCTCTTCACCCCAGATGAGGAAATCGGCCGGGGTGTCGACAAGGTTGATCTCGCGAAGCTCGGAGCCGAGTTCGGCTATACCGTTGATGGCGAAACGGCGGGGCACATCGAAGACGAAACCTTCTCGGCTGACGGCGTCGAGATTACCATCCAGGGCGTCGCGATCCATCCTGGCTTCGCCAAGGGCAAGATGGAGAACGCCATTAAGATCGCCGGCGCGATCATCGACCGCTTACCGAAAAAGATCGCGCCGGAGACGACCACAGGCCGAGACGGCTTCATCCATCCGATCGGCGTGACCGGCTCGATGGAAAAGGCCACCCTCGGTTTCATCGTGCGCGACTTCGAGGAAGCCGGCCTCGCGGTCAAGGAGGAGATGCTCGAAGACATCGTGAAAGGCGTAATGGCGGATTTTCCGGGCTCCAGCTACACGTTCGATGTCAAGCAGCAGTACCGCAACATGAAGGCGATCCTCGATTGCCATCCTGAAATCGTCGAGAATGCCATGGAGGCAATCCGACGCGCCGGCATGGTGCCTGTGCGCGGCAGCATCCGGGGCGGCACCGACGGTTCGCGGTTGTCGTTTATGGGGCTGCCCTGCGCCAACATCTTCGCCGGCGGCCATGCCTTCCATTCCCCGCTCGAATGGATCAGCCGGCAAGACATGGAGAAAAGCGTCGCGACGCTCGTCGAGCTTGCTAAGATCTGGGAAGAGCGCGCCTAGATCGACCTGCTTCTGGCTCCAAAATGTTAGTTCGGGTATCTGCGGTTTGAATGCCGCCGTCAGCAGCTCGAAGGCCGGGAACAAATCCGACGCCCGCAAGGATCGGATTCAGTCTTTTTTGGTAATTTTCCGTTAGCAATTCCCGTCAGTGGGTTCGGCGGCTGTTCCGCTGTCACCGAAAGTCTTGCGTACGGGTTCCTATGCGTTTCTCAGCTGTGCCAGTGATCCTCCTTGCCGGCCTCGTTTTGTCGAGCTGCGGCTTCGGTTCCAATCGGGATAGGGTTGCGGCTCAGCAACCGTCACGGGAAACGACAAGCTCCGTTGCCCAGCTGCCAACGCCCATGCCCGCCGCGAACGTCGGCACGGCTGCTTCGCAAGCCGCGGCGCCGCAGGAAATGCTGGCCTGGGCCGGGCCGGTTCCAGAGCCGCAGGCATTCGTGCCGGTGGCCAGAACAACCGGCATGCCCGTGCCCTCGGAACGACCGATCGCTCTCCTCGCGCCGGAAAACCCGGCGATCGAGGAGGCGCCGCCGACGCGTGGGCAAATCTACAGTCATCGCTTCCGAGACGCCAAGCCGATCAATTTCGGCTCGCGCTCTCCGAGGAAACTTGCGGTGCACGGCGTCGACGTTTCCCGCTGGCAGGGCGAGATCAACTGGGCCAAGCTGCGGACGCAGGGCGCAAACTTTGCCTATATCAAGGCGACCGACGGCGGCGATCATCTCGATCCGATGTTCAAGAAGAACTGGCGCAGGGCCAAGGAAGCCGGATTGAAACGCGGCGCCTATCACTTCTTCTACTGGTGCCGAACCGCCGGCGAACAGGCCGACTGGTTCATCCGCAATGTGCCGAGAGAAGCCGGCGCCCTGCCGCCGGTCATCGACGTCGAGTGGAATGGAGAGTCGAGCTGCAAAAGGCGCCCCTCGCGCGAACGGGTCCTGGAAAAGATGCAGGTCTTCATGGACAAGCTGGAAAGGCATTATGGCCAACGCCCGATCATCTACACCGCGCCGGATTTCTATCGCGACAACTTGAAGGGCGCCTTCCCGAACCATCCATTCTGGCTGCGCTCGGTAGCCGCTCACCCGTCCAAGGTCTATCCCGGGCGGAAATGGCTTTTCTGGCAATATTCCGGCTCCGGCCTCTCGCACGGCGTCGACGGCCGGATTGACCTCAACGTGTTCCACGGGAGCGAGGACGAGTGGCACAGCTGGGTGGCTGCACGGTCCAGCTAGTCAAGCCGCGGCCAGCCTGTCCGTTCAGGAACAAGCCGCACCGACGACACTCTTTCGTGAGACATCATCCGGCATCCTCCCGCTCGCCGTGGGTCCATGTTGGTACGGATCGAGGACCGACCAAATCCGCCGGCTTAACTTTCTTTCGAAAAGCCGAGCATTTCGACGTAGACTGATGGCTCGGTGAAAGTCCCTTCTACGCTCTTTGGCTATGCGGCGGACCGTTCGGGGGCCGCATTGCCGACCGGACGAATGAGAGCCCGTGAACGAGGAGTCGTGTCGATGCCCAGTATGATCGCAACCCCCATGAACAATTCTCCGTCGAAAAGCTGGCCGGCGATGGCCGATGGTGCGAAATATCTTCTCTCGATGGGACGCTTCCAGGCTGAAGCCATGAGGATGACGCTGCGTTATCAGGTCGAGATGCTGAATTTCCTGAAGCACCGGCGGGAGCAGGACCTTAAGCTGCTCGAAGACCTCCTCTCGCCGGACCATGTCAACGAGACCTTCGACGTCTACTGCTGCTTCTGGCAGAACGCATTTCTCGACTATTCGGACGAGGCTGCCCGCCTTGCGGAGATCGGCTCGGACGTCGCGGCCGAAACAGCCAAGCAGGTTCGCGAGGAGCAGGAGTTGCTGACCAAGGACATGGCCGGGCAAACGGTGATGTGAATACGATTTCCGTCGCAGGCGAGCAGACACGAGCGCCTGCCCCTTGATGACCCAGACCCTGCGCCATGGCGTGCTTCGCCGCGGCGCAATTTTCATGACGCGTTGCCGGCTCCCAGCATTTCCGCGCGTGGTACAATCAAATCGAACGTTAGCAAGAAGCTAGAAGAGTCAGTGCAAGCTTCGATTTAAGAATATACCTGCTGAAATCGGACTTATGACAACCAACTCAGGCCAACCGCGATGTTACGTATGTAACAAGCGTCAGCACGTCGACACGGTATGATCATTTATGCTGATGAGGAATGCCGCTGACAATAGTCGACCAATGCATTGCGGGGCAAATCCCGACGGTCACGACTATGAAAGGCATTTAGTTCGTAATTTCTGACGCGTGATTAGGATCCGGGAAGCCGAACAACGTTCCGCGCAACGTTTGTTGTAAGTCTGCGCTCGTTTCAGTCGAAGCGTATTTCGCTCCCGTCGCATCCGCCGATTTATTCGATACTTAGACCCTGATTATCGAACACGCATGGAGTCCATGGCGCGGGCGATAACTCGCGACCACTTGGAACAAGGCGAGACAGTACTTTTTGGGGTGATCATCATGGGCAATGCTCATTTAGCAGCGATAATCATAATACTTTCACCCTTCGACGCCGTCGCGGCATCAGGGGCCTATTCATGTAGCAACGGCCAGTTCGAGATCCGTTGCGATTCCGACAAATGCCAGAGTTCCGAGGGATTCACGCCTGCTGGCGGTGGGGTGAATACCGGCACCAAGGATATGTCGGTGTGTGCATATAGCGGGTGCTGGGAAGGGAAGGCTGACAGCATCATCGCTTCGCAGGGCCATATCATCGCCTACTCGGACCGGCTCCAAGGAAACAACCCCGGCCTCCAACCAACGTCGGCCGCCATTGTCATTGACCGCGAAACATTGGGCGCAACGCTCAACGCATTCGGATTCCAATCACCGATGTCCTGTTCTCTCAAGTGAGCCTTGAACATAGGAGGCACGAATGCCATTCGATCGCACATTCTTCTTCAATCAAGTCCGGCCGATGTTCGGCGGCCGACTGACTCAAGGTCAAGTAGACGGGATGTCGGCCATAGTCGACGAGTGGGAGCAGAGACTTCCCGACGGCGACCCGCGGTGGCTCGCTTATATGCTTGCCACGACCTTCCACGAAACGGCGCGGCAGATGACGCCGGTTAAGGAGGCATATTGGCTCTCCGAAGGATGGCGACGGCGCAACCTTCGCTACCATCCCTATTACGGGCGTGGATATGTCCAGTTGACCTGGCGCGACAATTATCGGCGCGCCGGAGACCATGTCGGCGACAATCTGGTCGACCATCCCGATCTTGCTTTGCGGCCGGACTATGCAGCAGCCATCATGTTCGTCGGCATGGGCGAAGGCTGGTTTCGAGGCGACAGCCGCGGCCGACATAGCTTATCGCGATACTTCAAGCACAATGTGAACGACCCGGTCGGAGCGCGCGCCATCATTAACGGATACGAACCGGGGATTGCAGAAGCGATTGCGCGCTATCACGCAAGGTTTCTTGGAGCCCTCAGGCTCGTTGTGCCCGTCAGAGGCGGGCTGGAGGCCGCCTATGCGCCCGAGCTTGTGCAAGCGACCGGTACGCGTTCGGCGCCTCCGATCGCCGCAGCCCACTACGACGACGACTTGGAATTCACGGGGACAAGGAGCACTCCGTTGTTTCCTGTCGGGGCCGCGGACAACGACGCGGAGCAACCGGATCCGATTTTGCAGATGACCGTCGAGATCGTAACGGGATTCGTGAGCAACAATAAGCTTGATCCCTCCCGGATATCCGAACTGATTGCGGACGTTTACTTCGCCCTTTCGAACTCCGACGACCTGTCTCGCCGCCGGCAGCTTGCTGAACCGGACGCCGAGTATCTCGAAGGGAGTGAAGAAGCGGAACCGCGCGCCGCCTAATTGATGAAAGTGACGCCCGGCATTCGCTGCCGGGCGTCACCCGATCACAACCTTATCGTGATTTTGGGCGCTTTTGACCATGCAGGTCTTTTCTCGCAAGCGGCAGGAGATGGTACGCAATGTTCCGCGCGATCCGATCGATTTGCGCGATCAGATCTACTCGCCGAACCTTCGCCCGCTCTTGCCAATACTATCGCCGGCAGAAGTCGTTCTTGATGCGCTGAAGAGCGCCGACCCCTTATACTGGCTGCCGCGAAATCAGGGCGTCGAGGGCACGTGCAGCGCCCAGGCGCTCGCCAGTCTCATCGATCTCCAGAGAATGCTCGATTGCAAGGATGCGGCTGCCAACGTTCCGGTCAGCGCGCGCATGCTTTACGAGATGGCTCGACCGCGCGAACCAGCCCACGGCGATGAGGGTCTTTCCCTCCGGGAGGTCATCAAAGGCTTTTACCACCATGGCGTTTGCTCCGACGAACTCTGGAAATACGAACCCGGCAATCTCGGCGGAACGCTGAACGTAAGGCGTGCCAAGGCAGCGCGCGAGGTGTCGCTCGGCGCCTATTATCGCCTGCGCCCAACCCTAAACGACTATCATGCGGCGCTGAACGAAGTAGGACCGGTTCTTGTTTCCGCAGCGACGCATGCCGGTTGGAACATAGAAGCGGTGCGCGCCAATGCCGGCAAGATCATGCAGTCGAGAGGAGACGGAGGCGGCCATGCGTTTGTCGTCGTCGGCTACGACAGCACCGGCTTTCTGGTATTGAACTCATGGGGGACGGAATGGGGCGGCTATCTCGGCTGCAAGGGATTGGGGCACTGGTCGTATCAGGACTGGGCCGACAACATCTTCGACGGCTGGGTACTTCGGCTAGGCGTTTCCACCCCCGGCGCCTTCGATCTCTCCATCGGGGAACAGGGCATCTTTTTTGCTCGCAAGCCCGCCCGTGTTGCCTGTACTCCCGGTTACGAGGTGCTGGGCCACCTTATCCACCTCGACGATGGTGAAGAAGTTAAAAGGGCGCCTTATCCATATTCCGCCGAAACATTCGATGAGACCGTCAGGTTCCTCAGTCGGGACCGCCGAGACGATCAGCCAACAGCGCCCGTCTGGGCGCCAGAGCATGACCCGGCCAATCGCGGCTACCGCGGAATTCTCCTGCGTTTCGGCGGCAGTTTGCTGGGGCTCGGCCAGACCGCGCAGCAAATCGCACGAGAAAAGAATGCGATAAAGCAGCATGGCCTCTATCCGCTGACGATTGCTTGGTGCAACGACTTCGTCGACCAGACCTCTGCCGTCCTCTCCAGCCTTTTCACGGAAGCCACCAAGCAGATCGATCTCCGCGGCGATCGGCTGGATCACCTGATCGAGGACCTTACACATGGGATAGGCCGGTCGTTCTGGCGCGACGTCGAGTCGGCCAGCCGGAAGTCGGCCGCGATAAAAGGTCCGGTCGATCATGTCCTGGAGTGCCTGCTGGCGCTCGATCAATATTCCCTGCACATCATTTGCGACGGCGCTGGCGTCCTGCTCTTCCGCGACCTTATCGAAAGGTGGAGACGTGACCGAGTTGCATCGTTCCGCCTGCTCGCCACGCGTCTCGCCAGTCTCGATCTCATCACGCCGACCATTGAGGCAAAGGACTTTGCTGACGGCTTCACGCAACTGATATCGGCGCTACCCTCCAGAAATCGAACCAATGCGCCAGCCGTCGCCCTCCACGTCCCTGACTCCACTACGGATGGAAGGCTGACGGTGGGCATGTACTCGAAGTCCATACTCGATCTCATAGAGAAAGCCTTTTCCGATCGCTCGAGCGGCCCGCCGCCGGTCTTCATCGGCAAGTCGCTTCGCAAGACCCGTATCGATGAGATATGGAAAGATCATCCCGCCTTCTCGAAAATTCAGATCAACGAAATCTCCATCCAGCCTCGTCTCGGAGAATTGCTCCAGCAGGAAGATCTTCAGGCGAAGAGCGACCTGCTCGGCCAGATACTCAACCGCATCGCGCCGGTCTCGGATGTTCCCGACCGGCAAAGAGGGAGGACGCGCTATGACGTCAAGCAGCAAAATATCTTTGGAAGAACTGAACAGGAAGCTTGCTGATCCCAATCTGAGCGAGCAGGAGCTTCAGAAATACTTTACGGTCGACGACGAGAAGTCGGGACCATTCAATCCCGTCCTTGCGATCAATCGTGAACTTGTCACGGTTCCCGCGACGCCCGAAGGACGGGCCCGCAGCGCCGCCCTTCTGAACAGCGCGAATTTTATATCCCGCCTTCGTCGCCAGGCCGCCTTCCACAATCGCATCGGTAGTGGAGACTACAAGGGGCCGATCATCGTCTCCGAGGGCGACAGCTGGTTCCAGTATCCGTTCCGCCTGATGGACGTCATCGACCAGTTGATGAAGAATTATGCGATCTTCAGCCTGGATGCCGCTGGAGACACTTTGTCGAACATGCTGAGACAAGCCGAATACATGGATGCGATCGAAAACACGGGAGCATCCATCTTCCTGTTCAGCGGCGGCGGCAACGACGTCGTGGCGGGCGGCAACCTCGCCGCTCATCTCTTCGATTTCGATCCTGCCTTGCCGCCCGAAGCGCATCTTAGGCCCTCGTTCGAGACGATGCTGGACGATGCGATCGGCATGTATGGCAAGCTCGTTCGTCAGGTCGCCAAGGCTTTCCCGAAAGTGCAGATCCTATGCCACGGTTACGACTATACGATCCCGGCAAAGGGAAGTTGGCTTGGCAAGCCAATGGAATCGCGAGGCATCAACGACCCGGATTTCCAGCGGGCGATTGCGCGCGTGATGATCGATCGCTTCAACGAACGCCTGTCGCTGCTGCAAAGCTCATCGGCGCGGCTCAACTACATCAATTGTCGCAACATTGTGAACGCGACGGAGTGGTTCGACGAACTGCACCCGACGGACAACGGCTACGCTAAGGTGGCGCAGAAATTTTCGGCCCTGATCGAACAGTTCGCCTCAAAGACGCGCGACGTCGAACATAAAGCGAGCAAGGCGCGCGCCGCGAGATCCAAGACGCCGGCCGCCGCGACAGCAGCGGTCGAAATCCCTGCCCTCCCGGCGGCCGCAGGTTCACGGGCAACGGACGGTCCGTCAGGAATGTCTCTCCACATTGGCCTGAATATGGTTAGCGCCGCTCACTACGCAGGCTGGGAAGGACCGCTGCGCGCCTGTGAGTTCGACGCGAGCGACATGCAGGAAATCGCAAACGGTCTCGGATACGAGACCAAGTCACTCCTTACCAAGGAGGCGACCCGGCAGAACGTCATCAACGAGATCAAGAGAGCTGCAAGGGACCTCAAGCAGGGCGATATCTTCCTCATCAGCTATTCGGGACACGGCGGACAGCTCCCCGATTTCAACAACGATGAAGACGATTCCACCGACGAGACCTGGTGCCTCTATGACGGCCAGCTTGTTGATGACGAGCTCTATGGGCTCTGGTCCGAGTTTAAGGCCGGAGTTCGGGTGCTGGTGATCTCGGACAGTTGCCACAGCGGGACCGTTGTGCGCGCCGGCATCCCCAACGGGCATACATTGGCGAACGGTCACGCGGTTGCTGCGGGAATACCACGCGCTATGCCAATCGACGTCGCCACGCGGACATTCCGCCAGAACCGCGACTTCTATGCCAGGCTGGGCGCGTCCATCACGCTTGGCGAAGGACGCAATCTAACCCGCGAGATAACGTCCCCAATCTCGTGCAGCGTGCGCCTGATTTCCGGATGCCAGGACAATCAGGTCTCGCTTGACGGGATCGGCAATGGCGCCTTTACCGCCGCGTTGATCTCCACCTGGAACCATGGTCGATTCAATCGCGACTATGCGGCCTTCCACCGAGCCATCATGATGAAATTGCCACCGGATCAAACACCCAACCATTGGCAGGTCGGACCCAGGAACCCGATTTACGATGCGCAGACGCCCTTTGCCGTCTGATCATCTCCGAGCGGGTCGCTGAAAGGATACAGGGTTAAAGGTGGAACTCGCAAAGTTGGCTCCCCACGGGGGAGCCGCCTCTGCCCATAATGTCACTGAAAGGCCGCTGTCGGCTCGCCGATGCAGTCCGCCGTTTTGCAAGCTTGCGTCACGGATACTTGGCACCGGCCAAAGAATCCATAGTGTACCAAATGGAACAGTTCCGGCGAACAATGCGCGCTATCATGTAAAATCTACAGGCCGCCTTCATATCCGGAGAAGCTTATTCTTTCCAAAGGCGGCTCTGTATCGAGCCTCAACCATCTCACGCTTGAAATGTGCCGCGAGATCTATTCGTGGAGCTGGCCATGCGAAAGAAATTCCTCCTGACCCTATTTTTGGCGGCCGCCATGGCATGTGGGCTAGTTCCCGCTGCATCGGGGGACGCGAACGCGCAATGTAATCCGCAAATCAATCGATGCTGAGGAGGTGCACACCATGGGCGCGTTGCTTTCGGTTGACTGGTTGCGTGACCCAACAAGCCTGACCTTCCTGTTCGGGGCTTTGACGATCGCCTTTCATTCCAGAAAGCGCGTCGAGTCCCTGATAACACCGCCTAGAGGCGAGGAATTCGACTTCGTACGTCTTCTTTCGTTGCCGGCGATTGTCGGCAAGAGCGTTTTCCGCAAGGCCTACCTCATCTACACGGTGTCACTGGAAATCCTCTATTTCTTCATGTGCGCGTCACAGCCGATCATACGCGTCCTGGCCGAGGGAAAGCTCGATGGTTTTGAAGGACCGGCATGGCCGCTTGGTGCGGCCCTTATTGTCATAGGCGTCATCCCGTCCACCCCATTGTTCGCCCAGATCGAGCTTTCCCTGCGTAGCATGGCCCATAGCGTATCCAACATTCCCGATGAATTTTATGAGCGGGTCACCAAGCTCTCCCAGAGCGAGATCGAAGCATATGTGGGAAGGGATCCCCGCTATGAGCCGGACCTGCAACGGTTTCGCAAGATTCAAAGCCTTGCTCTTTACGCGGGCTGCTCGCGTGAAGAGGCTGACAAAGTGGCAAGGCGGACGGTGGGTGCGGAGCTCTTTGCCAGATGGACGATCAACGGCCAGGACATTTGGTCCGCGGGAGAATTCGACAAATACCGCGATGTCCTAGACGTTCTCAAGCCCAAGTCCGAAACCCTGAAGCAAGAAGTAAAGGAACTTGTTTCAAAGACCTTAGCGTCACCGGTCGTGAGATACATAATCGAAAAAAGCAACACTTCGCCGGAAGTCCCCATCGGGGACGGCGATTCACAAAGAATTCAATCCATTTCCGCCGAAATTCTTGCTAATCCAGCGTCGTCTTCCGCCTCACTGCAGCAGGAGGACATTCGGTCCTACCTGACGCTTGCTGACCTATGGCGCGCGAAAGCGACGGAAATCGGCGTATCCAACCGCAGATTGAGTGCCCTCTTTTCGATCATCGCTCTCAATGACACGAGAGTGATGAAGGCACATCTGCATCCGGACCACGGAGCGCGGCCGCTCGATGTCGTGCTCAGAGAACTGCTGTTGCTCGTACGAAGGAGCCGCAGCAAGCCTCGGCCGTGGAACAATGCAGCCTTGCTGTCGACCTTCACTGCATTTGTAGGCTGCGTGATCCTGCTGACCGCATACCACAAGATCCGTGCCGCTTTCTTCGGCCCTTCGAGCGTCGGTCCGTTCGAAGAGGCTTTCTTCACGTCAGCATCACTCTTTACAAGCTTCCTCGCGGCCGGCATTTGCGCTCTTTTCATACGAACCCACAAGATCGACCAGGGTACATGGATACCCTTCTCGGATATCCGCAATTTCCCACTTTCCCAGTATGGCGGCATCGTCTTTGCCGCGACGACTTGTGCGTTCGCCACAGCCATCATTTGGGTCATTTTGTATCAGTGGAGATACGACAGTGTCGTAGCGTTATTGGAGGCCGGCCAAGGACGAATTCTTGTTCTCACGGGGTATTACGCAATCTGCTCTCTCATCCCGGCAATGTATGGCGTCGGTCTCTGCGTAATAACGGATTGCGTTACCGAGATCGAACAAAGATCCGAAGGCCTCAGGCTCCCCCTCTATTGCTTCGCAGCAATATTCATAGTGATTTATATTCTGCTCGAGACCAGTGTCCTGATCGAACCTGTCTATCGAACGATATTTCTGGTTAGCTTGGTGTCCAAATCTCTGTTCTCGTTGATCGCGCTCGTGACGTTTGCTTTGAGCTTGCAGTCGAATGGCCAGGCAAGAAGCCAGGTAACGTTAGCCGCGGTACGGACCTTGTAGATCCGCCCGCGATCGGGCGACCATCAGTTCGGGGCGCGGCAAACGGCGGTGATGCTGCCACCGCCGTTGCATACGCCGAGTTCAGTGGGGGCTAGCCGTCGGTCGGATAATGATTTCGCTGACATCGACGTCCTCCGGCTGGCTCACGGCGTACAGGATTGCATTGCCGACCGCTTCGGGAGTGATCGTGATCGCACGCCAGGCCTTCATCGCGTCGCGGGCAGTCGGGTCGGTAATGGTATCGGCGAGCTCGGACGTCGTGGTTCCGGGCGAGATGACGGTAACGCGGATTTTGTCTGTCTCTTGCCGCAAGCCATCGGAAATGGCGCAGACGGCGAACTTGGTAGCGCAATAGACGGCGGCGGTCGGCGAAACGCTGTGACCGCCGATCGACGAAATATTGACGATCTGCCCGCTCCCCTGCTCGATCATGATGGGCAGTGCCGCTGCGATGCCGTAGAGGACGCCTTTGATGTTGACGTCGACCATGCGATCCCACTCGTCGACCTTGAGCGCGGCCAGCGGCGACAACGGCATGACGCCGGCGTTGTTGACGATGACGTCGAGACGGCCGAACTCTGACCGGGCGTGACGCGCAAAAGCCTCCACATCCGTTCGGCTGGTCACATCCAGTCTTCTGACGAGAACGGAACCGCCGGCAGCACCGATCTCTTCAGCAAGACGCTCCAGCCGATCCACCCGCCGCGCGCCTATCAGCACATCGGCTCCCGCGGCCGCGAGAACACGTGCCGTGGCCTCTCCAATGCCGCTGCTGGCTCCCGTGATCGCGACGACTTTACCTTGAATATTAGACATCTCTACCTCCATTTCCTACTCACCTCGCGCGAGGGCTTCCTGTCCGAAAAGGCTCGACTTTCGACAGAGGATCGGCGCCGCTCCCCGAATATCCAGCCGCGTGCAGCTTTATGCTTCGCTGTATGCGGGGGGATCATCGGCGGCGAAGGATCATGCCGCCGTGGTGGAGCGTATTCTCGTCCACAAAATCGCCGTCGGCGGTGAAACCCGTGTCGTCCCAATATTCGATATGACTGCCGGACACCTCGTAGCGCCCTTTGTAGGCGCTCTGCCGCTTACCGCGAGCTTCGTCGTACCGCCCATTGGCGAGGAGTTCGTGCCGGACATACCCGTCGTCCGTCACCCACAGGCCGATATAGGGGTGCGGCGCAATTGCTTGCTGCTTCGTGTGTTGATCGTGGATCCTGGCTTCGCTGGCCGCGGAACTCACCGACCCGCAGGTCGCAAACAAGATAATGGCCGGACCGAGCGCCGGGCCTCTGCAAAAGGAAGTGAACATGTTTCCTCTCATGAATGTCTGATAACGATTGCAGACTATGCGCCCGATAGATCGCTATCGAGTTGCCAATCCCCGATGCGTTGGTTAGTAATTCTAACCAATGGTCGATGATTTCGAAGGCATCTCGGTGTTTCTGGCGATAGCCGAAGCGCGCAACTTCCGCGTTGCGAGCGAGCGGCTCGGCGTCACCCGCTCGGCAGTGAGCCAAGCACTTCAGCGCCTGGAAGATCGCATCGGCGTAGCTCTCGTGCAGCGCACGACGCGCAGCGTCAGGCTGACCGAAGCAGGCGAGCTCTTTTACGAGGCCGTGCGTCTATCCGCCGCCCAGGTGAGCGCGGCAGTGCAGGCGGTGCGTGAGGTCGAGGCCCGTCCGAGCGGGCGCCTGCGGATCGCCGTTTCGTCGATAGCCGAAAGTTTCCTGTCCGGGAGGTTGCTCGCCGGCTTTATCGAGGCCTTTCCGCACGTGAGGTTGGACCTGACGATCACGGACGAAGAGTTCGACATTGTGGAGGCCGGCTTCGATGCGGGCGTGCGGCTTGGCGAAGTGATCGAGCAGGACATGATCGCGCTACCGGTATCGGCGGAGCAACGACAATGCGCGGTGGCCTCCCCCGCATATATTGAACGACACGGCAGCCCCAGCCATCCGCGCGACCTTCCGATGCATGTCTGCGTGGGCTGGCGGCCGCGCCCTGACGCCGCGCCCTACCGCTGGGAATTCACGGAGGATGGTCGCGACTTCGATGTGTCCGTCGACCCGGCCGTAACGACAAACGACATGGGAAGTATGATTCGACTGGCGAGAGCCGGAGCGGGGATCACGTTCGGGATGATGGAGACGTTTCAGCCCTATATCGAGCGCGGCGAACTCGTGCCGCTGCTCGAGGCTTACTGTCCGCCCTTCGCTGGTTTCTACCTCTACTACCCCACGCGCCACCGGCAACCGCTGAAGCTCCGCGCGCTGGTCGAGTACATACGGAAATCCAGAAAGACCTGACGACGCTGTGGAGGACATCGGCGAAATGACGCCGAGCCGCACGGGCGAACCGTCGTTCCGCCCTCACATCATCCATCTGGAGGCGACCGTGTGCCTAGCAGGAGGCACGTGTCCGAGTTGGACGGGTGGCAAGGTTGGCTCGGACAAGAGAAACCCCTGCACATGTGTTGCTCCGGCCGTTTTTGCAGCCTCTAACTGGGCATAGGTTTCGATGCCTTCGACAATGACGGTGGATGCCGCGCAAGATGCCAGACCGACCATGTGCTGAAGAAACCGCTCTGTCTTGTCGCCGAGATGCTGTACGAAAAAGGCGTCGATTTTGACGATATCGACGGGAAGGGCCAGAAGCGTTTCGGGCGTCGAGTAGCCGGTGCCGAAGTCGTCTATCGCGACTTTGTAGCCCAGTTCACGAGCGCTCTGAAGCAAGTCACCCGCAGCGGAGAGCGTCGCAATCGGCATACTCTCGGTTACCTCGAGAACCAGGCGCGGGGCGATCGCTCTGTGCCTGTAAAGTAGATCGTACAGAACCGCCCAGCTTCGTTTGTCGGCAATATTTTCTGCCGAGATGTTGCAGCCCAAAGCATCCGATGGATGGCGAGCCAACCGGTCGAATGCGAGATCAAGGACGTGCCGGTCAAAAGCGGGAGCACGCCCGGATGCTTCGAGAAAAGCTATGAACTCGCCACTGGTCCTGATGGTCCCGTCGGGTTCGACGAGCCTTCCCAGGCATTCCGAATAGAGAACTTCGCTTGGATCGTCGACTGCGTTGATTTGCTGCAGGGCAAAACCGATCCGTCCATGTTGCATCGCCTGTGTTACACGACGAACGACGCTGCTGAATTTCTCCAGGCTCATGGATCGAACCGCCCCTTTCGGATTTAAGGTCGGCAGCGGCGCTACCCGCTGCCGACCGGGCTCAGGCTCAGTTTGCGGTTTCCAACTCCGGATCGATTGCCTCAGGTTCCAATTCCGGATCGGTAGGTTCGGGGTTCAGAAGCGTCGCACGGATCTCGTCGATTTTGCCGACGGCCGGTCCCACGCCGAGTATGTCCTTGGCGTCCGCGAGCGTGTCATCGGTCACAACACCGTCCTTCGTGAAGCTCTCAAGCGCCTCACGGAGCGCTTCATCGCTCAAGGCCGGATCCGTCGGAATGGCGTCAGCGCCGTTTTCGGCCTCGAACTCGGCATAGGCGGTCGCATAGGCGGAAATGGCCACCATACGGGGGTCGTTGGAGTTCAAGTAGGCATGATAGTTCCGGTTCAGCGAACTAAGTTTTGCTGTGTCGGAAACCGTTTTCTCCGTTGTGGTTATGGTGACCGTCTCCGTGTTCACGGCCTTTGCCGCCTTGACTGCCGAACCGGTCTTCTTGTGTGTGGCTACGGATTTTTGCTTCGGAGTCCCGTGGCTATTGCCGCTTTTCTTGCTCGTTCCTGACGTCCCCGATTTAGACGTTCCCGATTTAGACGTTCCCGATTTGGACGTTCCCGATTTGGATGCTCCCGATTTGCCGGAACTGGAATGCGAGTTGCCGTGGCTGCCGCCGTGACCGCCCCCACCATGGCCGCCGCCATTTCCGCCTCCCCCGCCATTTCCACCGCCGTTACCACCCTTGGCAAAAGCGACGGTCGATGCGCCGAAGGTAACGCCTGCCACAGGGGCGACCGCGATCGCCAGCGCGACGAAGCTTCGTCCGATTGTTTTGGAAATGGTCATGAACTTCTCCATGTCTTTTGATGGTCGTAGCCGGGCTGCCGATGGCACGGATCGAACCGCATTCGAATATGCACAACGTTAACTTGCGCCGCGGGAGAGCACCACCGTCCCCCGACCATTGCGTTGGTGAATAGGACTTAGGTCCGATCAGCCTGCCATCGAAAGTCCTATGGACATTGACCAAGATCGCGTGGCATTGACCGGTCGCCTCGGCGCATTACTTTTACCGGCGCGACTGCGACCGATGTCCAGCCATATGTTGAGCGCATAAATCCGAGATTCCTCTTGCGTGCCAGTGACCTGATCAAACGATGGAACGCACAGCCGCTGGCGAGCCAGTTCCTGCTGATCGGCGGTATCGTTGCGGCGTCCGCCATGCTGGTGGTCGGCGCTTTCGTCACCAGCCTCATTGAAGGCGCCGTCACCCGAAACTCGGCAGCGACGACTGCACTGTACGTCGACAGCGTGATCGCGCCGCTCTTGCCCGACATGCAGACGACGCAAGTCCTCGACGACACGGTTGCGCGCGCGCTCGACGAGACGCTCGGACAAGGGGCCCTCGGAAACCGGTTGTTGGCATTTCGCCTGTGGCGCTCTGACGGCACCATTCTCTACTCGAACGAGGAGGACATGGTCGGCCGGCGTTTCGACCTCGGCGATGAGTTGAAAACAGCATTCGGCGGCGAGGTGGTCGCTCAGTTCAAGCCGGCCGACGACACCGCGGACGAGACGAACCAAAGGGCGAGCAAACCGCTGCTCGAGATCTACAATCCTGTGCTTCAGCCGTGGTCCGGAGAGGTCGTCGCCGTTTCGGAATTCCATGAAATTGCCCACGACTTCGAGCTTAGCGTCACTCAGGCCCGTTTTCTGACCTGGCTCGCCGTTGCGGGCTTCACCCTTGCCTTCTTCACTATGCTTTCGGCGATCGTCATGCGCGGGAGCAGAACCATCGAAAAGCAGCGCCATGCCTTAAAGCAGCGTGTCGACGAGCTTTCGGCCCTGCTCTCGCAGAACGAGGCGCTGCGTGGGCGCTTGCAGCACGCTTCGCAACGCGCAACAGCGTTGAACGAGAACATGCTGCGCCGGATCGGCGCTGACTTGCATGACGGCCCGGCACAGCTCGTCGCCTTCGCCTCGTTGCGGCTGGACAGCAGCAAATTGGTCAGTGCGTCGACTTCGGCAGCGGTGCGCGAACGGGAAATCACGACCATCAAGGCAAGCCTTGACGAGGCCATGCGCGAAATCAGAACGATATGCAGCGGGCTGGTCCTGCCGCAGATCGAGACGGCCAGCTTGCCAGAACTCCTGGAGCGTGTCGTTCGCGCCCATGAGGAACGAACCGGATCGACTGTCGATCTCTCCCTGTCTGCCCCGCCCGAGCGCCTTTCTCCCTCCGCAAAGATATGCATATACCGCTTCGTGCAGGAGACACTCAACAATGCTTACCGCCACGGTGGCGGTGTCGGACAACGTGTCACGCAGTCTACGGCAGGCGACAGGGTCTGCATCGCCGTTGCCGACGACGGATACGGTTTTGATCCCAAAGCCATACGGCCGACGAGCCTCGGACTGGCGGGACTCAGGGAACGGATAGAGAGTCTGGGCGGCACATTTGAAATCGACAGCGCCGGCCCCGGCACGATTGTTAGGATGTCACTCGGTGTCGAGGAGATTGGACAGGCATGACTGCAGCGATACGCGTGGCGGTAATCGACGATCACCCCCTGTTCAGAGAGGGCGTGACGAGAAGTCTTTCGGAGATCGACGGGTTTGAGATCGTCGCAGAGGGAAGCTCGCGCGATGACGCGCTGAGAATCGCCGAGAACCTGTCTCCAGACGTCATGCTGCTGGACATCTCCATGCCGGGAGGCGGACTGAACGCGATTCCGCTCATCCTGGAATTGGTCCCGCTGCAGAAGATCGTGATGCTCACCGTGTCCGAGGCCGGTGACGACGTCACGGCGGCTCTCAATGGCGGTGCCAAGGGTTATGTATTGAAGGGGATCGGATCGAGGGCGCTGGCCGACGTCATACGGACAGTGGCCTCCGGCGAGAGCTATGTCGCTCCGACACTCTCTGCCAAGTTGCTCTCGAACCCTTCGCCGACCGTTGCGAGCAAATCCGACCTCATCGCGGAGCTGACCGCTCGCGAACAAGAGGTTCTGCACCTTGTGGCCTCGGGCATGAGCAACAAGCAGGTCGCAAGAAAACTCGATCTCCAGGAAAAGACCGTCAAGCATCACATGACGCAGATCATGACCAAACTTGGCGCCGCCAACCGGACAGAAGCGGCGATGGTGCTGCGCGATGCAATCGACGGTCGCAGCAGTTAAGCGGAAGCGCCAGTTCCAGAACTACTGCAGTTCAAATTGCTACAGCATCGTTTGCGCGTCTGATTGGACGCGCGGCGCTGTAGAGTGCGCCGCCGTCTCGACGAATGCGCCTAATCAGCGAAGGCTTGAAGCCGCTTTTCATCTGCCGAGGTCGCTCGCCGATTGACGATCGTACGCCCGCGCGAGTCCTTCATGATATAGCGGCCGCCCCTGACCTCCTCGCTTAATCCGTCGGAATGGCGAACGCTCAACCCCGAGCCGTTGTCTCGAACAGTCGTGCTCTTTGCGCTCGACCCGGTCGACGCGTTGCTCGACCGGCTATTGCCCGAGTTGCCGCTTCCCTTTCCGTTGCTGTTTCCGCCGCCGTTGCCGCTCCCGCTGCCATTTCCACTTCCGTTGTTGTTTCCGCCTCCGTTCCCTTTTCCACCTCCGCTGCTGTTTCCGCCTCCGTTCCCTTTTCCACCTCCGTTGCCATTGCCGCTGTTGCCGTTCTTGGCCACAGCGGATTGGGAAGCGACATTAAGCGTGGAGCCGGACACAGTGATCTTGTAGGGAAGGGCCGCGATCGCGAAGCCGATCGACGCGGTACACAACGCAGTGAGGAACTTTCGACGCTCCATCATTTCAGCCCTTTAGTAACCTCCCTCAGCACTCAGCTCACCCGACAACGGCCTTGGACACATGCAGGGGCGGCAATGACAGCGCCTTCTCTACGCGGCGAGGCGGCGCGCTTCACTCGACAAACCCGCGAGCTGCCTGGGAGCGCGCGCAGCAAGACCATCCAATCTTTGCCCACGCTTTAGTCCCGCCGTCAACTCTAAGCGCCCAGAACCCCGGCCGCCCCGGACCTTTAACCCTGCCCGGTCAGACGTTCGTCCGGTCGGTTTAGGACGAAGGTCTGAGGCGACCACGGGGTTCCGGCGGGCCGCGCCGACTTCAAATCAGCTTGAGCTTGGTAGTCAGCGCCGTCGCTTGAGACAGCGTGCCGGCGTTAAGCGCTTTGCGCTCATTGTTCATATTAGCATTGGAATCAGGCATGTTTTCGATGGATTGCTCTCATGGTCTTGCCTTCGGCGACCATTTGGGAAAAAGGGTTTGCTTCGCGGTCATCCTGACTTCAATCCGCGGTGGGAACAATATTCGCCTGCTCCGAGCGTGCAGCAGCGCGACGGCCGTCGCGGCAGTGATCGGATAGAGTCCTTTGTCAGCGAGAGAGACTGCCTGTGCGATGCAATCGTCAGCATAGCTACGCGTCCGAATGCAGCTGCAATCGGAAGCGTGATGCCCTAGTGGTCTGGCAGTCGAGTGTTTTCGTATGGCTGCGAAAGAGGTTTGCAACGGACGCAGCCCACCAGAAATGAGCGTACTAGGCGCCGACTGCCAAGATGCCGGCGCTTGTTCGCGCGCGGCTTGACCGGTTAACAGACTTGCCGCAGGAGTTCATCATAGCGCCGGCCATCAGCCGGGAACCGACATGGGATAATTGCGGTCAGTGCTATCCTGCCGCTGTTACAACCCAACCCGGGAGTAGGTCATGGAACAGTTCGTCGGACTTGACGTGTCGCAGGACATCACACACGTGTGCGTCATTGGCA
>NZ_JADYVD010000063.1 GCF_020193575.1 Ensifer sp. IC4062 | reverse complement strand
GTGCCTTTCCGTGCCACCTCCCCGCACTCTTCATTGTTACGGAAATCCCGCGCAACGAGGTGGCACGGAAAGGCACTCCTGTTGTCGGGCTGCCTGTTGGATCGTTTCAATAGGTGACAGAGCTCGCGAAGCGACCTAACTCGTTTGAAACGATGCAAGTTCAACAGCGCCGTGCGTCCTTTAGGACGCACAAACGACGCTGTCTTTGAATCTACGCATCGTTCTTTCCGAAATCGGATCCGATTTTCGGGCCGATGCGTTAGCGGGCGATCGCTTCCGTGGCGGTCTCCAGCCAGCGGCGCGTCTCGTCGCTGGCGATGAGCGGCATGAGCTTTTCACGCGTTTCGGCATGATAGGCGTTCAGCCAGGCAAGCTCCTCGTCGGTCAACAGCGAGGGTAGGACGAGCCGTCGGTCGATCGGGCAGTAGGTCAGCGTGTCGAAGCCGAGCATCGGCAGATCACCGCCTTCGATATCCGAGGCCTCCCGGACGACGACGAGATTTTCGATGCGAATGCCGAAAGCGCCCGGGCGATAGTAGCCGGGCTCGTTGGAGAGGATCATGCCGGGCAGCAGTTCCTGGGTCGAAAGTCGGGCGATGCGCTGAGGTCCCTCATGCACGGAAAGGTAGGAGCCAACCCCGTGTCCGGTGCCATGGGCATAGTCGGCGCCGGCCTTCCAGAGCGCGATGCGGGCGAGCGGATCGAGATCGACCCCGCGTGAACCCTTGGGGAAGCGCGCCGTGCTGATCGCGATCATACCTTTCAGCACCAGCGTGAAGAAGCGCTTCTGCTCTTCCGGAACGGCGCCGATCGCGACCGTTCGGGTGATGTCGGTCGTGCCGTTGACGTATTGCGCACCGGAGTCGATGAGGAACATGGTTCCGGGCTCGATTGTCCGGTCCGTGTCCGTCGTCACGCGGTAGTGCATGATCGCCGCGTGCGAGCCGGCCCCTGCAATCGTGTCGAAAGAAATGTCCTTGAGCGGATTCTGCATGCGCTCGCCGACGGTCGCGCGCACGGCCTCCAGCCTTTCCGTTGCGGTGATCTCGGTCACGGTGCCAGGCTCGGTCTGATCGAGCCAGGCGAGGAATTCGACCATGGCGGCGCCGTCCTGCAGGTGCGCGCGGGCCGATCCCTGCACCTCGGTAGCGTTCTTGCGGGCGCGGGGGAGGCGGGCCGGGTCGACTGCGCCTATGACCGAGCCGCCTTTCGCGCGGATCAGTTCACCGATGGCGAAGGGCGCAAGGTCCGGGTCGATCATGATCGCCGCGCCGGTCGCCGCAAGCGCCGCCAGCCGGTCCCCGAAACTTGCGGGCGCCGCGATCTCGGCAAGCTGGGTCAGATATGCCTCCTGTTCGATGCCGGTCTTGCGCTTGTCGAGGAAGATCTCGGCGCGCCCGTCCGCATGGATGATTGCCCGGGCGAGCGGGTGCGGCGTGTGTGGCACGTCGCTGCCGCGAATGTTGAAGGTCCATGCGACGGAGGAGGGGTCGGTGAGGACGACGGCGGCTGCCTTCGTCTTTTCGAGACCGGTGGCGATCGCGGCAATCTTGTCCTTCGCCAATTGGCCGGCGTGCTCGATCGGCTGGATTGTCACCCGGCCGAGGGGAGCGGCGGGCCGGTCGGTCCAGATTTTGTCGAGAGGGTTGTGATCGAGGAAGATCAGTGTGCCGTCGACCGCAGCGAGCGCCTTCTGCAGCTTGAGGACCTCGGCGCCACTATGAAGCCAGGGGTCGATGCCGAGGCGGAAACCTTTCGGAGCATGACCTTCCAGCCAGACATGCGGCGGCTCGCTGATAAGGTCGCCGCCCGTGAAGACGCTGCCGTCCACCTGCTCCTTGAGTTGGGTCACGTAGCGTCCATCCACGAAGACGATCGCCTCACGCTGCGTGACAAGCGCGACGCCGGCGGAGCCGGTGAAGCCCGTCAGCCAGGAGAGGCGCTCGGACGAAGCCGGCACATACTCGCCCTGGAATTCGTCGGCGCGCGGCACGAGAAAGCCGTCAATGCCAAGAGCCAAGAAAGCGGCGCGCAGAGCGGCGGTGCGCTCCTTGCCGAACTGAGGCGTGGAGGTGACTTCGAAGGACTGAAACATGGAATATTCCGGCAATTTGGCGGAGAACCGCGACTGGGATGATCGCCATGTTAGCGGAAAGGCCGCTTCCGAGGAAAGAGGCGATATCCGGCCGTAAACAGGCGGAGAGTTGGGCCCCGTGAAGCAGGGCATTTGCCCATCAGCTGGACATATGCGTCACATGCATGGCACCCATGCTGCAATGCATCTATCTCTATCGGAATAATGGTTTATAAGCGCGCTCAACGAACACGGACGAACATCCGGTGGTTCAAGAAGCTGCGGTTCTGAGAATAGTTGGTCATTCTGTTCTCCTCCTCCCTCAAGGGTGGCCAATTTCAGAACGGTAGACACCCGCTCGAGCGCTCCTCCTCCTCAGGCTCGCGGGCATGGTCGGCCCTCAAAGCCGCCCAGCAGGCGATGCCTCCGGCATCGCCTTTGTTTCGAAAAGGGCCGCCCGTCATGATGGACTGGGTGGCCTTTTTCGTTTTCTGCTTTAGCCTTGGCGGTTTCGCTGGATCGGGGAGTATCGTCCGTGCGCGAGCGCCGACACCAACAATTACAACCAGTGCTCCTTTGATCGGCCCCTCACCCTAGCCCTGTCCCAGTTCTGACGGGGAGAGGGGATTGGGGCGTGCGGCGTCGTCCCTTCGCCCCGTCAGGACGGGGAGAAGGTGCTGGTAGGCGAATGAGGGGCAGCTGACGACGCCTATTTCGTCAGGTGGATCGTGACCCAGCCGTTGCGCCAGATGGTGCGCACGTGTTTGAGGTGTTGGCCGTTATAGGCGGCGAGCACCTTCCACCGCTGCTCGGCGAGGATGCCGGACAGGATGACCGAGCCACCGGAGGCGAGATTGGCGACAAGCAGCGGCGCCATCTTCATCAGCGGCCGCGCTAGGATGTTCGCGATGATTAAGTCGAAGGGGCCGTTGGCGCTAAATGCCGTAGAGTGGAATCCGGGTGCGGTGGCGAAGGTCATGCCAGTGCCGACGCCATTGCGGCGGGCGTTTTGGCTGGCGACGCGGGTGGCGATCGGATCGATGTCGGTGGCAAGGACCGGCACATGCAGGAGTTTCCACGCGGCAAGCGCAAGCACGCCGCTTCCCGTTCCGAGGTCGAGGACGTTGCGGACCGGCCGCGTATGCGCGACGGAGGCGAGCACCTCGAGGCACCCGGCCGTTGTGCCATGGTGACCCGTGCCGAAGGCCTGGCCGGCGTCGATCTCGATCGCGATCTCGCCGGTCCTGACCTTGTCGCGGTCATGCGAGCCGTGGACGACGAAGCGTCCGGCACGCACGGGGGCGAGCCCTTCCAGCGATTTGGCGATCCAGTCGATATCGGGCAGGACTTCGCGTTCGATCGGCAGATGGGAGAAACCGACGGCGAGCGCTTCGGCAAGCCGCACCCTGACACTCTCTTCTTCGTCGGCCATCATATATACCGAGGCTTCCCAGACGTCGCGCTTCTCGTCGATCTCCATCGTCGCGATGGCATAGTCTTCGTCCTCGAAGATCGTGCTCATCACATCGAGCACGGCCCCGACCTGTTTCTCGGTGCTGGTGACGAAAAGTCTTATTTCGCTCAATGGTCCGTCCTTCGGCTGCAGTTGACCTCGCGGCTATCACGGATCCGGCAGAAACGCAAAGCGCCGGCGAGGCCGGCGCTTCATAGAATGTGGGTGGTGTGGTCGCTCAACCCTTGGTCAGGTTCTCGAGCTTCTGGACGGCGGTGTCCGGGTTCTCGCCGTAGGCGATCGTGCCGCTGAAATGGCCGTTCGCGTCGAGCAGGAACACTGAGGCCGTGTGGTCCATGGTGTAGTCGCCGTCCGGGTTCTTTTCGTCGACCGGCACCTTCTTGTAGTAGACACGGTAGCCCTTAACCATTTCCAGCACCTTGTCCGGCGGCCCGGAAATGCCGGTGATGCGCTTGGAGACGTTGGAGACGTACGGACCGAGAATCTCCGGGGTGTCGCGCTCCGGATCGACGGTGATGAAATAGGCCTGCAGCTTGGTGCCGTCGGGGTCGACCTTTTCAAGCCAGCCGTTCAGCTCGAAAAGCGTGGTCGGGCAGACTTCCGGGCAATGGGTGAAGCCGAAGAAAAGCGCGGTCGGCTTGCCGGTGAACGCCTGTTCGGTGATCGGCTTGCCGTCCTGTGTGACAAGCGTGAACGGCACACCGAAGGGGCCGGAGGATGCTTGCTGCTTCGATTGCGTCATGTCGTAGGAGAGCCAGCCGAGGATCGCCACCATGACTAGGATGGCCGCCCAAAGGACGATGCGTATGGTTTTCATCGTTGCTACCGATTTGCTAGGCCCCCGTAAGAGCCATCAAAGAACGTGGCGTTGTGATACCGCGTCACCACCACCGGCGCAAACGGTGAATTGCCGCAGGCGGTTGATGCGCGTGCTTGCTAAAAGCCGCTTCGCCAAGAGTGTCAGAAGCACCAGGAAATGCCGGCTTGGGCGAGTGAGAGGAAGATGTCGGCGCCGTGCGCGATCCAGCCCCGGAAAGCCAGGAGTGCGACGAGTGCGAACGCACCCGCGACAAGGGCGAGGACGAGGGGCGAGAGCGATTTCTTTGTGTCCGTTTGCATGAGAGGATCATAGCACTCGAAGGCAACAATGAAAGAGGCGCGGACAAGCGGTTCATCCCCGGACCTGGCGGCCTGTTTTAGCGAATGTTTAAGGTCTGTTTGCCAGTGTCGTCGAACGCGGAGAAGTGCATCACTTCGATATGACATGAGGTCATCCGGTTTTGATCGAGCCCGGCCTTCCGCATCGATCGCAACGGAGGACCTCGCCTGCCGCGGGTGGGTCCATTGCCATGGACTGCCAATCAAATGAATACCTCTCCATCCGTCGGACGCACCCTCTCGGTCAGCCAGCGACTGACGACGCTTGCTGCCGCTTCCTTCCTCGGCTTCGGGGCGGTGCTCGCCGTCGGTTTGTACCAGGAACGGCGATCGGAGGAGACGCTTGAAAAAGCAATGGTCGCCCAGCGAGGCATGAGAACGGTCGAGGAAATGCAGCTTGCTGGCCTTGAGCTGGTGCTTGCGGCGATGGACACGATCGTCGATCGCGACGAGCGCAAGATCCTGCCCGAGCGCGCCGCCCAAATCGAAGCGTCGTTGGCAGCGCTCGATACGAAGAAAGCCGATGTCGAGGCGCTGGCGCATCTCCTCGGCAAACCGGAAGCGCTCTCCAACTTCGATTCCGATCTGGCCGAACTGCGCAAGGCGGTCGAGGTGGACCTGAAGGCGTTGGTGGAGACCGGAGCGCACGCGGACGAATTCGCTCGCATCGACGATGCGATCGACGGTGGCGGGGAGCGTCTTGGTGCCGCACTCGCGCAGTTGAGCGAAGCCGCCGCGGACCTCGCGTCCGCGCGCATCGCCGAGGCGCACGCGGCAACCACGAAAGCCCTTATCCTGCAGGCAGCCGCGGGGTTGCTAGCGATGGCGACCCTGCTGGGGCTGATCTGGTTCCACGGCAATGTGCTGCGCCGGGGTATCCTCGGATTACGCGACGGCATGCAGCGGATCCATTCGGGCGACCTGAACTCCGGCGTGGCCGGGCTCGGGCGCGGTGACGAAATCGGCGAAATGGCTCGGTCGGTAGAGCTCTTCCGGGCATCGGTGATTGAAAAGCGCTCGCTGGAGCAGAACGCGATGGCGAGCCGCAAGCAAATCGAGGAGGAGCGTCAGCGCCAGGAAACCGAGCGCGAACAGGACGTCGCCCGCATCAAGACCGCGGTCGATGCGCTCGGGCGGGCGCTCAACCAGCTTGCCGAGGGCAATCTTGCCGTCGAGATCCGCGAACCATTCGCAGATGATCTCGATCCGCTGCGCCGCGACTTCAACAACACGGTCGAGCGCCTGGGCCACGTTCTTTCGAGCGTCAAGGACAATGCCGTTTCGATCGAAACGAACGGCCGGCAGATGCGCAGTGCGGCTGACGATCTGGCCCGCCGGACAGAACGGCAGGCGGCATCGCTCGAGCAGACCTCGGCTGCTCTGGAGGAAATCACGGTGACGGTGAAGACTGCGACCGCGCGTGCCGAAGAAGCAAGCCGCATGGTCGACGAGACGCGCACCAACGCGGAAGAGTCCGGACGGATCGTCGGCGAAGCAATCTCCGCGATGGCGCGCATCGAGGGCGCTTCCAACGAAATCGGCAAGATCATCAACGTCATCGACGAAATCGCCTTCCAAACGAACCTTCTGGCGCTCAATGCCGGTGTCGAGGCGGCGCGGGCAGGAGAGGCGGGTAAGGGCTTTGCCGTGGTTGCCCAGGAGGTCCGGGAACTGGCCCAGCGGGCGGCGGGCGCGGCGAAGGACATCAAGGCGCTCGTCACACGATCCGGCAATGAGGTCGGCACGGGCGTGAAGCTGGTGCAGGCGACCGGCGAGGCGCTCGGCCGCATCGGCGCCGATGTCGCGCGCATCAACGAACATATGAGCTCGATCGTAATGGCGGCGCGCGAACAGTCGACCGGGCTTAACGAAATCAGCACTGCGGTCGGACAGCTCGATGAGATGACGCAGCAGAACGCTGCGATGGTCGAGCAGACCAACGCCTCGAGCCACACGCTCGCGCAAGACGCCGAGAAGCTCAGCGAACTCGTCGGCCAATTCCACCACGGGCAGATGAGCGAGGCCGCGTTCCGGAAGGCAGCGCCCGCTCCGGCGCAAACCTCCGTCAAGGCAGGCGCCCCGGCCAAGGCCTCCGTCCGGGCCAGCACCGCAGCCCCCGCAAGGCCGGTGTCGCTGCGCAAACCGACGGCCGCGCAGGCATCCGCACATCCAGCTCCATCTCCCGCCAAGACCCTGATGGGCAAGCTGGCGGGCGCTTTCGGTAACAAGCCGGGCTCCATACCTTCCGTTATGGCCTCCGGCGACAATTGGGAAGAATTCTGATCATGAGCAACGCTATCAAGCAGTCCGGCGCCTATCTCGAAATCGTCTCCTTCCATCTCGGGGACCAGGAGTTCTGCATCGACATCATGGCGATCCGCGAAATTCGCGGCTGGGCGCCGGTCACGCCGATGCCGCATACGCCGCCTTATGTGCTTGGCCTCATCAACCTGCGCGGCGCCGTGATCCCGGTGATCGACATGGCCTGCCGCCTCGGCATGAAGATGACCGAGCCATCCGAACGCTCGGCAATCATCGTCACCGACATCAACGGCAAGCTTGTCGGCCTTTTGGTCGAGCAGGTCTCCGACATGATGACAATCCGCAGCGAAGACCTGCAGCCCGCGCCGGAGATCATTCCGGAGGCACAACGCGCCTTCTGCCGCGGGATCGTGGCGCTTGAAAAGACGATGGTGTGCTTCCTCAATCTCGATACCGTCATCGCCGACGAGCTGGCGCAGGCGGCATAGCCCAAATGCAGGCACTAATCGTGAGCAAGAGGCCCGCTTTGGCGGGCCTTTTCGCATGATGACGGTGCAGATTGGCCGCGCTTTCCTCCGGGCGCTTCAAAGTTCGCCGGGTAAGGGTGCGGCCAGTGGTTGACCTCTTTCCAGGAACACGAGTGCGGCGAAGGAGTTATGCCATAACGGTATGGTGAGCACCCCATACTGAAAAACCACAGCATCCCTCGGGAGGCGGGATGCTACCAAGCACAGGAGCAATGCCATGAGAGTTTCCATGAGAACATCTTTGGCCGCATTCATCCTTTCGTCTGCCCTTGCAGGCGTCGCTGGTCCGGCCCTTGCCGACAGCTACTATCAGGGCATCGATCCGCACAATCCTCCTGGGACTCAGAACAGGGGAACGATGTTAGTACCCGTGCAAAGAGGTCCCTATTACGTCGATGAAATGCCCACGGGCAGCATCTACGTCGATCCCATGTCGACAGGTAGCGTCAGTGGAGTCCCCGCTCGCGTGCGCGAGCAGTATCGTAATGAATACCAGGGGGGCGGTGAAGGCGACTACTATCAGGGTATCATTCCTCCGGCAGCAGTTCCCTGAGTAACAGCATAGTCTGGATCTTAGCGACATACTTCCACCGCCGGATGGCGCGTGTGCGGTCTCACCGAGGCGAGCGCCAACGGTGCGTGCGTATTGGCGACTACAAATCTCCATCGCCGCAGTATCGGGAGTGGTTTGTCCTTACGTGGCCCAGGTCTAGATGCGTACCAAGTGCGAACTGGACAGGGGCCGGCGAAGGCGGCGTCAAGTTACAGTTGCTTAATGTTCCATCACGGTTGCATGAGTCATTCGTGACAAAACGTCACCGCTTGCAAGGAGCAACTGCTCTCAAAAGATGTTATGCTTTTCAGCATCCGTTGGAGGCCGGATGTTGAATGAACATAGGAGCTAATGTCATGAAAGTTTCGCTGAAAACATCAGTTGTTGCATTTGCCCTGTCCTCCGTACTCGGCGCGGCAGCGCCAGCCTTGGCGGACTCCTATTATCCGGGCATCGACCCGCACAATCCTCCAGGCACGCAGAGCCAAGTACGGGCCACTGTTGTGCCGCAGAACCGGGGCGCGCCGGCTACGGTTGACGAGATGCCGACAGGCAGCATCGACCGCAGCGGTCGGGTCATCTATCCGAGTGGCGGATCCTCCCTTCAACAACGCTATCAGACCGGGGAAGGTGACTATTACCGCGGTATCGTTCCCCCGACACCCTGACATTCGGATGGCCTAAACAATTCTCAAGGCGGGAAGGGACAACCGCCTTGTCTTTTTTAGGGGCGCTATTGCGGGCGCCCTTTCTCCCAGTTAACCGTCTGGCCAAAAAGGGGCACGGTGGTGATCGACATCTTGGCCGACCCATCCGTCAGTTGTCGCGAGTGCGCGAGGTAAATCAGCGTGTCGTTGGCCTTGTCGTAGATGCGCGTCACCAGAAGATCTTTCCAGATCAGCGACAGGCCGGAGCGGAAAACCTCTTCCCCTTCCTTCGACAGATCGATGTCGCCGATGGTGATCGGCCCGGTCTGGCGGCAGGCAATTGAATTGTTGGAGGGATCCTCGAACCAGTTGCCGTTCTTCAGGCGGTCGATCACGCTGCGATCGAAATATGTCACGTGGCAGGTGACGCCGTTGATCTTGGGGTCACGGACGGCGTCGATCTTGATGTCGTTGCCGAGCCAGTCGACGCCCACTTGGCCAACCGTTTCGGCGCGCGCGGGGAGAGACGCTGCGGCGCAGGCGGCCAGGCCGGCTAAGAGCAGGATGCGGATGGGGCGGAACATGAATATTCTCCGTTGGATTGCAGCATGGAGATAGGTGGCGGGCGCGCCAATGCAAGGCGAGGCGCCGGCCCCTAGCTGCTCGCCAGGGCATAGAGCGCTGTGCCGACAAATCGAGTGTCAAGATCGCTATCGGCGCGTCGCCTGACGCGGAGCCGCCTTTTCCGGCACCGGACTATCGGACTGGCGCAACTGCGCCGCTGCCGCCGCGAGCGCACGGGCGCTGGCGTCGATCTGGCGTTGTTTTGCGATCGTGCAGCGATCGCGTCCGTCCGCCTTGGAATCGTAAAGCGCCAGATCGGCGCGGATCATCACCTCGGTAATCGTGTCGCCCGGCGCTGCGATCGCGATGCCGATGCTGACGGTCAGCCGGATGCGTTGATGGACGCGGGTGACGGGCGTTTCGCGTACGGTCCGGCAGATTGCCTCGGCGAGCGCGGTCGCCTGCTCCTCGGTGTGGTCCGGCAGGATCAGGCCGAATTCCTCGCCGCCGATCCGGCCAAAGGCACCGCGGCCGTCGAGGAAAGCGGACACGGTCTCGGCGAAATGCTTGAGCGCAATGTCGCCGCAGGCGTGGCCGTAATGGTCATTGATCTGCTTGAAATAATCGAGGTCGAGGAGCAGGAAGGCAAGCGGCCGATGCCGGGTGAGGCAGTCCGCGAAAATCCGTTCTCCCGCCTCGACCAGCGCCCCGCGTGACAAGACGCCGGTCAATCCATCGCGTGCAATGGTCATCCTGAGACCGGCGATGATGCGGCTCTGGACGGTGAGGATTACGGCAACGAACAGGAGTGGCAGAAATGCTACCTGCATTGCGGCAAGTGCGAACTCGAAGGCGACAGCCGTCTGGGAAGCGGAAGCCCCCAAGGGGCTGAGTGCATAGACGAGCGCCGCGCAGCCGACTGCGGCCGAAACGATGATGACCGTGTAGCACGCACGACGCGCGTTCGGCCAGTGATCGAACACGGCGAGGCCGGCGATAAGAAGAAGGCCGGAGGTAGGACCGACCGCCATCAGCAGCCGAGCGGCGAGGCTGCCGTCACCGTTCAATGAGACGAGCAGGCCGATAATGCCGGCGGCGAGTGCCAGTGAAGGCAACAGGAAAACGGGAGCAGATAGCGCGAGAAGACCGCGGAGCCCCAGAAGAATGAAGACGCATGCGGATATCAGCGCTGCGTAGCCAAGCACGACAGGAAGAGAGGCCGAAACCATATCCGCAACTATCATCAAGGCGATTGCGAGCGCCGAAAGCGCACAGCCGAGGCAAAAAAACTGCATGCCGGCCGCCACCGTCCGCCGCAACGACACAAGGATCGGCAGCACCATCAAAAGCGCAAAGAACGATATGGCAGGGAGAAAGCTCATTTCGAAACGGCCTGTCGTGCTAAAATAGAAAGGCGGCTTGCGTTCCAGCCAATATGCGACGTCAATTGGTACCTGTGTCGCATTAACGAAAGCCGGCAGTTTTTGGTGCAATTTTAGCGATTGGTCGGCCGCCATGCGGTTGTGCATGCGGACGCGGGGAGGTCGGCGGGAGCGGATGCGATGCCCGGGGAAAGAATACCTTTTGCGGACAGGGTCGACGCAGGCCGAAAGCTCGCCCGCGCGATCGAGCGCGAGGATTTCGTCGATCCCGTGGTGATGGCGCTGCCGCGCGGCGGCGTGCCTGTGGCGTTCGAGGTCGCCGCGCATCTCGGCGCGCCGCTCGAACTCCTCATTGTCCGCAAGATCGGTGCGCCCGGGCATGCCGAATTCGGTCTCGGCGCCCTCGTTGACGGCGACGAGCCGCAGCTTGTGCTGAACGACGAAGCGATGCGCCTCGTGCATCCGCAAGAGGCCTATGTGGCGGCGGAGGCGGAACGTCAGCGGCTCGAACTTGCGCGGCGCCGGGCGCTTTACCTCGGCGACCGACCGCGCGTTTCGCCGAAAGGGCGCAACGTCATCGTCGTCGACGACGGCATTGCCACTGGTGGCACGGCCAAAGCGGCGATCCAGGCGCTGCGGAAGGGAGGTGCTGCGGCCCTGATGCTCGCCGTTCCGGTTGCGCCGCCGAGCGCCGTTACCAGTCTCAGCCGGGAGGTCGATCGGATCGTTTGCCTTGCCAGCCCCAGCCCGTTCCATGCGGTCAGCATCTATTATGACAATTTCGAGCAGACAACGGACGCGGAAGTGGTCGCGCTCCTGAAGGAGGCAAGGGGCGATGGCTGGTGAGCTTCCGGCAAAGAGCGATCGCTAGCGACTGACCGGGCGCCGAGGAGATGTCGGGGCGATGACCTGGTACGCCGCAGTCGCATAGACCGGATCGATGTCAGGGTTTATTCTCTCGCGCTCTGCAAGGCCTTCCTGGTGGGTTCCAAAATGACCGAAGACCTCTCGATCCGACCCGTCGTGCGCAGCGACTACGACCGATGGCTGCCGCTCTGGGAAGGCTATAATGCCTTCTACGGCCGCTCGGGCGAAGCCGCGCTCACGCCGGACATCACGCTCATGACCTGGTCGCGCTTCTTCGATGCCTATGAGCCGATGCATGCGCTGGTTGCCGAAAGCAAGGGCCGGTTGATCGGACTCACGCATTACATCTTTCATCGCAGCACCATCTCGATCCAGCCGAATTGTTATCTCCAGGACCTTTTCATCAACGAAGCCGCGCGCGGCAAAGGCGTTGGCCAAGCGCTGATAAACGGGGTCTTTGAAGCAGCGAGACGGGCAGGATCGCCGCGCGTCTACTGGCTGACGCACGAAAGCAACGTCAAGGCAATGCGGCTCTACGACCAAGTGGCGCAGAAGTCGGGTTTCGTGATGTACAAGATGATGATTTGAGTGCGCAGATTGGTGACGTCGATCCAGCTAAAGCGGGAAGGGCGGTGGTCAGTTCCGGCCTGATCACACCCGCTCCACAAATCCGTCCAGCACGCGTTTCTGCCCGGCTCGATCGAAATCGATCGTCAGTTTATTGCCCTCGATCGCAGCAATGTTGCCGTTGCCGAATTTGAGGTGGAAGACGCGGTCGCCGATGTTGAAGCGGGAGGGTTCCGAGGTGGTCGACTTGGCGACCAGTTCGCCTTCGATCATGCGGGTGCGCGGGCCTGACTCGCCGTAGCCGATGCGTTCGACGGCGTGGCCGGAGCGGGTGCCCCAGTTGTCACGGGTCGCCTCCGAGCGGTGCTGCTGGGCGCGCTTCCAGCCGGGGGTCTGGTACGTGTTTTCGAAGGGATCGGCCTTGTCGAAACGTGACTGGCCGTAACCGCCGCGACCGTAGCCGCCATAGGAGACATCCTGCTCTGCCACTTCCACATGGTCGATCGGCAATTCGTCGAGGAAGCGCGAAGGCATCGTGGATTGCCAGAGACCGTGGATCCGCCGGTTCGAGACGAACCAGATATGGCAGCGGCGCTTGGCACGGGTAATGCCCACATAGGCGAGGCGGCGTTCTTCCTCAAGGCCGGCGCGGCCGCCCTCGTCGAGTGCGCGCTGGTGGGGGAAGAGGCCTTCCTCCCAGCCCGGCAGGAACACCGTGTCGAATTCCAAGCCCTTGGCCGAATGCAACGTCATGATCGAGACGGCATCCATGTCCTCGTTCTGCTCGGCGTCCATGACGAGCGCGACGTGTTCCAAGAAGCCGCGCATCGACTCGAAGGCCTCCATCGAGCGGATGAGTTCCTTCAGGTTATCGAGTCGCCCCGGGGCTTCGGCCGATTTGTCGGCCTGCCACATGGCGGTGTAGCCGCTCTCGTCAAGGATCTGCTCGGCAAGTTCGGTATGCGGGGTCGTTTCGAGCAGCGTCTGCCAGCGGCGGAAATCGGTGACGACGTCGAAGAGGCCCTTGCGCGCCTTCGGTTTCAGCTCGTCCGTTTCGATGATCTCGCTCGCGGCGGCGAACATAGGTATGTCGCGGGCACGGGCATAGTCGTGCAGGGTGCGCACGGTGGTGTCACCCAGACCCCGCTTCGGCGTGTTGACGATGCGCTCGAAGGCGAGGTCGTCGGCTGGTTGGCAGACAAGGCGGAAATAGGCCATGGCATCGCGGATTTCGAGCCGCTCGTAGAAGCGCGGGCCGCCGATGACGCGATAGTTGAGGCCGAGGGTGACGAAGCGGTCTTCGAACTCGCGCATCTGGAACGAGGCGCGCACCAGGATCGCGATGTCGTTCAGATTGTGCTTCTGCCGCTGGAGCTGTTCGATCTCCTCGCCGATGGCGCGGGCTTCCTCTTCCGAATCCCAGGCGGCATGGACATGCACCTTCTCATCGTCCGGATTGGTGCGCTCAGTGAAGAGCGTCTTGCCGAGGCGGCCTTCGTTGTGGGCGATCAAATGCGCGGCGGCGCCCAGAATATGTTCGGTCGAGCGATAGTTGCGCTCCAGCTTGATGACCTTGGCGCCTGGAAAGTCCTTTTCGAACCGCAGAATGTTGTCCACTTCTGCGCCGCGCCAGCCATAGATCGACTGATCGTCGTCGCCGACACAACAAATATTGATTTGTTGTGTCGGTTTCTTCGCGCTCACGCTGTCGCCGCTTACGCGGCTGCGCTCCGCAGGGCCGGACGAAATGTCGTCCGGCCAGCCTTCGCTGGCTCGGGCTTCGCCCGGCCCTCCTGTCGCAGATCGCTCAGACGTTCGTGGCCGCTGCGCCAAAAGCCGCAGCCACATGTATTGCGCGGTATTGGTGTCCTGGTACTCGTCGACGAGGATGTAGCGGAACTTGTCGTGATATTCCCGCAGCACGTCCGGATTGGCGCGGAACATCCGGATCGGATGCAGGAGCAGGTCGCCGAAATCGCAGGCGTTGAGCGTCAGGAGCCGGTTCTGGTAGGCGGCGTAGAGTTCGCGGCCTTTGCCGTTGGCGAATGCGCGGGCGTCGCCCTCCGGAATCTGCGAGGGATCGAGGCCCTTGTTCTTCCAGGTGTCAATCATGCCGGCGAATTGTTTGGCCGGCCAGCGTTTGTCGTCGAGCCCTTCGGCCTGGATCAGTTGCTTGATCAGCCGTACGACGTCGTCGGTGTCGAGGATGGTGAAATCCGACCGCAAGCCGACGAGCTCGGCATGGCGGCGCAGGAGCTTCACGCCGATCGAGTGGAAGGTGCCGAGCCAGGGCATGCCTTCGACCGCATGGCCGACCAGCACGCCGATGCGCTCCTTCATCTCGCGCGCGGCCTTGTTGGTGAACGTGACCGCGAGGATCTGTGACGGGAAGGCGCGGCCGGTCGAAAGGATATGGGCGATGCGGGTCGTCAGAACGCGGGTCTTGCCGGTGCCGGCGCCGGCGAGCACGAGCACCGGTCCTTCGAGGGTTTCGACCGCTTCCGTCTGCTCGGGATTGAGGCCGGAGAGATAATCCGGGCGCTTGGCCTTGTCGCGGGCGGCCATCGCGCGCGCAGCGATACCGCCGGCGGCAGGCGCGGGTTTGCGCGGCGCCGGCTCCTCGTCGAAGAAGGGGATGTCGTCAAAACCTTTGCTCATGCGGCCCAATGTAGTGATTCGGGACCGAAAGGCCAGAAAGGATGTTCTTCTTTTATTCCGGATTCTTCAAGCGCGAAGACAAGCTTGTGGAAAGACAAGGCATTTCGCTGTATTCCGTGGTCATGAATTTTCGCCTGCTGCATCGAAAGCCGGATCGACTGGGACCTGCAGCGCGGTCGCCAGTTGATTGGTCTTGGCGGCGAGCGAAATGACGCGGAGAAGGTCGGCGTGCTCAGCCGCCGTCATGCCCTTGGCCTTGGCCGATGCCGTGTGAGAATGGGTGCAATAGCCGCAGCCGTTGGTGACGGAAACGGCGATGTAGAGCATTTCCTTCACCAGAGGATCGAGGGCAGACGGCGTCGCCATGACCGCCTTCACCTCCGCCCAGGTGCGTTCCAGGAGGTCTGTGTCGAAGGCGAGCCAGAGCCACATATTGTTGATGAAGTCCGATTTCCGCGTGGCACGGATATCGTCAAAAACCGCTTTGACCCGCGGGTCGGCTTCCGGATCGGGCGGCGGGACGACAGTACTCATGCTTTCTCCTTAAGCTCGCATTGAATTTGCGCGATCGGTCCTTAGACGAGCGCGAAGACGCGGGCCGGGCCACCGGTGCCGCCGCGGTGCTTCGGTGCGCCGAGCACCAGGGTAGCGCCTTTGGCCGGCAGCTTGTCGAGATTGGCTGCGGCCTCCAGGCCCCAGCGGCCTTGCGGCAGCCAGGCATAATGGGTGGCGAAATCCGGCGAGGCGCCGAAGTCCAGCGAAAGCGTGTCGACGGCGATGCCTGCGGCCTGCGTTTCTTCAAGCAGAAACTTGGCGGCTTCGACATGGAAGCCAGGGAAGTGGAGCTTGCCTTCGGCGTCCGCGTTGCGGAACTTGTCGGTTCCGAGATGGCCGGCCCAGCCGGAGAGCATGGCGACACAGGCGTTTTCCGGAATGTCTCCATTGGCGCCGATCCATGCCTTGATGTCGTCGGGCGTTACCTGCGCGTCGGCGTTGTCCGTCGCCTTCTCGCGGATATCGACGACGCACAGCGGCACGACGAGTTTCTCGACCGGCAGTTCGGCGACTGACAGGCCGTCGGCGGAGAAATGCAACGGTGCATCGACATGCGTGCCTGTATGTTCGTTCACCCGAAGTTCGAACAGGTTGAACTTTTCCTTGGCGTAACTGAACTTTTGCTCGCGGATGAACTGCTGCTGGCCGAAGTAGGTCGGGAATTCCTCGTAGAGTTCATGGGTGAGGTCGGTGACGCTGGTATGGCCTGCGGCGAGCGCCGGCGGCGCTATTCCCATGCCGGCGGCGGCAATACCGGCCGTGGCAACCGCAGCCGCTCGGAACAAGCCGCGCCGCGATAGCATTCGCTGCTTTACCGATTCCATGATGCAGGCGTCGCACATCGTCCTTCTCCACAATACGGGTTGAACATCGAAACCAATCGGAAATGGTGCCCGTGGCAAGCAGAATAGCCTAGCCGCCGAGGCTGTAAACACGGGTTGTCCAGTAGGAGAATGCGCAATTGGCGCATCGCTATCAGCGCCATCATGCCGCCAACAAAATCGCTTTTATTACAATTGCGTAATGATGGCATTCCGAGATTGCTCGAAGGCACGCAAATAATGATACTCGGGGCAAATCGGAACGCTCCGCCGGCACGGACCGCGCTAGAGCGCGCTTTTCATTTGGAGATGTGAATGCGGGTTTGGAAGCAGCTGGCGGTCAGCGTCGTTGTGCTCGTGGTGGGGGCGGCGGCTTGGGTGCGTTTTGCGCCTGGCGCGGGCGAAACGCTGGCGGCACTCGGCGTTTCGCATCCGCTGATCGATGCACTGTCGAAGTCGCAGGGGGACGAAGGCGAAGGCGGGCGGCGCAATGGCGGACGCGGGCAGGGTGGCCAGGGCGGTTTCGGCGATGCAACGTTGGTCGTCGTCAGACCGTCGGCAAGCGCGATCGTCAACGACAGGCTCAACGCCATCGGCAACGGCGAGGCGATCCACTCCGTCACGGTGACGCCGACGGCGACCGGCAACCTCACCGAAATTCTGGTAAAGTCCGGCGACAGGATCGCCGAGGGCCAGGTGATCGCCCGGCTCGACAGCGACGACCAGAAGGTTGCGGCAGAACAGGCGCGGCTGACGCGCGACAGTGCGCAGGAAAAGGTACAGCGCTACCGCAATCTCAGCACGGCAAGGGCTGTGACGGCAGTCGAGGTTCGCGACGCGGAAATCGCGCTGCAGGCGGCAGAACTGGCGCTGAGAACCGCAGAGCTCGATCTCAGACGCCGTGACATCGTCGCGCCCTCGAAGGGCGTCGTCGGCATCATCACCGTCAATGTCGGCGACTATGTCACGACCTCGACGCCGATCGCGGTGGTGGACGACCGCTCGCAAATCCTTGTCGATTTCTGGGTGCCGGAACGCTTCGCCAGCAAGATTTTCGTCAATCAGCCGGTGACGGCGAATGCGATCGCGCAACCCGGGCGGCAACTCGAAGGCGTCATCCACGCGATCGACAACCGCCTCGATCAGGCGAGCCGGACGCTTCGCGTGCGCGCACGGCTCGAGAACCCCGACGACATGCTGCGGGCTGGCATGTCGTTCTCGGTCACCATGGCCTTCGACGGCGATCGTTATCCGACGGTCGATCCGCTGGCGATCCAGTGGAGTTCGGATGGATCCTATATCTGGCGTGTCAAAGGCGACCGCAGCGAGCGGGTGCCGGTCAAGATCATCCAGCGCAATCCGGACAAGGTGCTTGTCGACGCCGCTCTTGCGGAGGGCGACCGTGTCGTGACCGAGGGCGTGCAGCGCCTGCGCGACGGCGGCGCGGTACGCGTTGCCGGCGAAGACCGACCCGAGCCCGAGCAGAAGGTCGCGGGGGAGGCACAATGAATATCGGGTTTGGCGGTCACCACGGCCAGGGCGGAGCCCAGGGGGGGAAGTCCGGCTTTACCGCGCTCTTCATCCGACGGCCAATCTTCGCGCTGGTGGTCAACACGCTGATCGTCGTCGCGGGCCTCGCCGCCTGGAACGGCATCGAAATGCGCGAACTGCCGCAGGTCGATCAGCCGGTCGTTTCTGTGACGACATGGTTCGAAGGCGCTTCACCGGAAACGATCGACCGCGAGGTGACCTCGGTCGTCGAAGGCGCGGTGTCGCGCGTCCAAGGCCTCAAGAGCATCTCCTCGAGCTCTTCCTTCGGGCGCAGCCGCGTGACGCTCGAATTCTCCGACACGACTGACATCGGCCAGGCGGCGAATGACATCCGCGATGCGCTCGGCCGTGTTGCCGGCCAGTTGCCGGACGATGCCGACGAGCCGATCATCGTCAAGGCGGATGCGGACAGCCAACCGATTGTACGGCTGGCGCTGACCTCCGACACGATGACCATGGAGGACATGACGCTCCTGGTCGAGAACGAGATCAGCGACCGGCTTGCGGCGGTCGAGGGCGTCGCCGATGTGACCATCTACGGCGACCAGGAGAAGATCTTCCGCATCGACCTGGACCAGGCGAAGCTCGCCGGGCGTGGGGTCACGGTGGCCAATCTTCGCGAAGCGCTCTCCAATGCGTCCTATGACGTACCGGCGGGCTCGCTGACCAGCGCCAGCCAGGATATTTCTGTTCGGGCAACGGCGGACCTCCAGACGCCCGAGCAGTTCGAAAACCTCATCATCGGGGACAATGTGCGGCTGCGCGATGTGGCGACGGTGACGCTCGGCCCCGACACGGGCACGTCGGCGCTGCGCTCCAATGGTCGGCAGGGCATCGGCCTCGGCATCATCCGTCAGGCCCAGTCGAACACGGTCGATATCTCCGAGGGCGTGCACAAGGTGGTGGAGACGATCTCCTCGGAGATCCTGCCTGAGGGAACGGAACTCAAAATCACCAGCGACGATGCCGTCTTCATCAACGGCGCGATCCACGAAGTGGAGATCGCGCTCCTCGTCGCCGTATTCATCGTCACCTTCGTCATCTATCTGTTCCTGCTCGACTGGCGGGCGACGCTGATCCCGGCGATCTCGATGCCGATCGCGTTGATCGGCACGCTCGCGGCAATCTATCTTGCCGGTTTCTCGATCAACATCCTGACGCTGCTCGCGATCGTGCTCGCAACCGGTCTCGTCGTCGACGACGCGATCGTGGTGCTCGAAAACATCGTGCGCCGCCGGGCGGAGGGGCTCGGGCCCCGCGCGGCCGCCGTCCATGGCACGCTCGAGGTGTTCTTCGCGGTGCTGGCGACGACTGCCACGCTTGCGGCGGTTTTCGTGCCGCTCTCCTTCCTGCCGGGGCAGACCGGTGGACTCTTCCGCGAGTTCGGCTTCGTGCTCGCCTTCTCGATCCTGCTCTCCTCCTTCGTTTCGCTCACGCTGTGCCCGATGCTCGCCTCGCGTCTGCTGACGACCGAAGCACATGCCCATCAGGGCGTGATAAGCCGGCTCGGGGCACGGGCCGCGGCGTTCTATCGGGTGACCCTTCGCGCATGCCTCAATGCGCCGCTCATCGTCTTCGTCGTCGCCGCCTTCTTCACGGTGGCGGGCGCCGCCGGCTTCCTGACGCTGAAGTCCGAGCTGACCCCCAACGAGGACCGTTCGCAGGTCATGCTCAGGATCAATGCGCCGCAGGGCGTTTCGCTCGAATATACGCAGGCGCAGATGCGCCGCATCGAGGAAGGCCTCGAGCCGCTGGTCAAAGCGGGCGAGATCAGCAACGTCTTTTCAATCTCGGGGCAGGGCGGCACGGCCAACAGCGGCTTCATGGTGCTGACGCTTGCCCCGTGGGAAGAGCGGGAGCGCACGCAGCAGCAGATCGTCGCTGACATCAACAAAGTGACTGCGAAAGTTCCGTCCGTCCGCTCCTTCGCCATCCAATCCAATAGTCTTGGCATTCGCGGTGCCGGTAGCGGCCTTCAGGTAGCGCTGGTTGGCAACGACTACAAGAAGCTCGGCGACGCGGCAGCCAAGCTCGTCCGCGCGATCGAGGACAGCGGCCGTTTCGAGAACGTGCGGCTCAACTATGAGGCCAACCAGGCACAACTTTCGATCACCATCGATCGCGAGCGCGCATCCGACCTCGGCGTGGACATCAGCGGGCTGTCCTGGGCGCTTCAGGCGATGCTCGACGGCAGCAGCGTCGTCGATATCTTCGTCGAGGGCGACGCCTATCCCGTCAAGTTGCTTTCCTCGACAACGCCGCTCAACGACCCGACGGACCTGCAGAACATCTTCGTCAAGGCTCGCGACGGCCGGATCGTGCCGATGTCGACCATCGCGACGATCGAGGAAAGGGCCGTGGCGCCGCAGTTGGCGCGCGAGTCGCAGCTGCGCGCCGTTTCGCTTTCCGCGGGCCTCAAGTCGGACCTCGCGCTCGGTGAGGCGCTGTCGATGGTGGAGGAGATGGCAGAACCGCTGTTGCCGCCCGGGGCGCGGGTGATGCCGCTCGCGGAAGCGGCGACACTTAATGAGAATGCCAACGGCCTTTTCATCACCTTCGGGTTTGCGATCGTCATCATCTTCCTGGTGCTGGCAGCACAGTTCGAGAGCTTCGTCAGCGGCCTCATCATCATGTCGACCGTGCCGCTCGGGCTTGCCTGTGCCGTCTTTGCGATGATCCTGACGGGCAACACGCTGAACATCTACAGCCAGATTGGGCTGGTGATGCTCGTCGGCATCATGGCGAAGAACGGCATCCTGATCGTCGAGTTCGCCAATCAGTTGCGCGATCGCGGCCAGGATGTGCGCAGCGCCATCGAGAACGCGGCCAACATCCGCCTGAGGCCAGTGATGATGACGATGATCGCAACCGTCGTCGGCGCGGTCCCATTGGTTCTGGCGAGCGGTGCAGGGGCCGAGGCGCGCATCGCGCTCGGCTGGGTTCTGGTCGGCGGGCTCGGCCTTGCGGTGATCGTGACGCTCTACCTCACGCCGGTCGCCTATCTCGTGATCGCGCGCTTCACGAAGCCGCATGCCGACGAGGAGCGCAAGCTGCACGAGGAAATGGACGCGGCCGCGGCAGTTGTCGAAGCACTGTGAGCAACATGCGGCGGGAATAGGACCTTGCGCCGTCTTGAAAGGGAACCGTTACACGCTTTTCGTGGAATTGGTCACACCGCAACGTCCGACCGGCGGCAGTTGTCGCCATCTACCTGCGTTCGGTCTCCTGTGGCAGCGCTTTCGACCTTCGCATGATAAAAGCGATCCCCGAAAAGGTCAGGACACCGATCCCCGCCAGCGCGGCCATCGCCCAGAGCGTTGGCGTGACGCCCGTTCCGGCCATCGCCACCGCCAGGGCGAAGGGGGCGAGCGCCGAAGAGATCTGCCGGGCGGCCGTCACCCAGCCAAGCCGGGCGCCGTAGCCTTCTCGGCCGAACAATTCGAGCGGCAGCGTGCCGCCGACGATGCTGGTTAGGCCGGAGCCAAGTCCGAACAGAACCGCGAAGACGATTGCGCCAGGGATCAACGGGGTGGTCGTCAGGAGCACGATGAGCGCGAGCGGCAGCAAAGTTGCCGCGATGAGTGCGAGCCAGATCTGCCGGAGACCGCGTCCGAACAGCATGTTGACCAGCCGACTTACGACCTGCGCCGGTCCGAAGAGGCTGGCGACGACAAGGCCGGCCGTTCCCATTCCGAGCGCCGTCGTCAAAGGCACCATGTGGATGAGCATCGACGACAGGACGAAGCCTTCGACCGCGAAACCGGTGAGCATCAGCAGGAAGATTTTGGAGCGGTCTTGCGATGCGACCCCAATCGGTCGTTCCTGGGGCGCCGTCGCAATTGCAGCGAAGGACGGAGCGGCGACTGCCGCGCGGCGCGTGAGCCGCGCGATCCAGGCATGGATCGGTAGGCAGAGAACAAGGTTCATTGCGGCAAAAGCGGCGTAAACCTCTCGCCAGGAGAGGCTTTGATGCATCGCGCTCGTCAGCGGCCAGAAGAGCGTCGAGGCGAACCCGGCGATCAACGTCAGATGGGTGATGCTTCGCTGCGCATTGCTGCCACCGAACTGGACGATTGCGACGAAGGCGGCGCTATAGAGCACAAAGGAAGACGCGAGTTCCATCGCTACGAGCGCGAGGACGAAGGCCGCACGGCCTGGCGCGATGGCGCAGGCAATGAGCGCCACGGCCGCGCCGGCCGACCCAAGCGTCATGACGTGGCCGGCGCCGAAGCGGTCCGCCCATTTCCCAGCGGTCGGTGCGAAGAGGCCGCCGAGCAGCAGGGCGACGGAGAGTGCGCCGAAGACCCATTGCTCCGGCCAATTGAGGTCGCGTGCGATATCGGGTGCGAGAATGCTGAAGCTGTAATACAGCGTGCCGTAACCGACGATCTGCGTCAGGCCCAGGGCCAAAAGCGCGGCGGCAGGTATCTTGCGTTCGCTCATCCGGCGATTTCCACGATGCCGTCGGTTCTGCCATTCCCTGGCCCTGGCATCTTCGCCGGCCCGCCGCAACCGCATCCGGATCGGCCGGCCGCTTTTGCGCTTGCGTCCGCGGCGCAGCAGGCGTCGATGGCTGCGGGCGCCGGCCCGCCGCAGCATCCGGCGGACGGATCGGAACCGACGATATGGTCGGCGCTGCAAACACCGGTCTCGGGAAGAACCAGGCGAACCTCGCGTGCCGCTTTATGGTCACCGGCGATCTCGGCGACGACGGAGCGTACCTGTTCATATCCGGTCGCCATCAGAAAGGTCGGGGCGCGTCCGTAGGATTTCGAGCCGACGATCGTGAAGCCCGGTTCCGGATGGGCGAGTTCGGCCACTCCGTGGGGCGGAACGGTGCCGCAGGAATGGAAATTCGGATCGATCAGCGGAGCGAGCGCCGGCGGCGCTTCGACGGCCGGGTCCAGCGCGAGCCGCAGTTCCCGCAGAAACGAGAAGTCAGGCCGGAATCCGGTTGCGACGACGATCCGGTCTACCGTCAGGGGGAAGGGCGTGCCATCCAGCCGGGCTGCCACGGCGACGTGATCTGGCTGCCGCGAAATGCGTTCGACGGTGAAGGGGGCCAGCATGGTCAACCGTCCCTCGTTCATAGTCTGTCTGGCCGCAAGGCCGAGCGCGCCGCGGGCCGGCAACTGGTCGTTCAGCCCGCCGCCGAGCAGTCGCTCGACGCCCTTGCGGCGGAGCGCCCAGAAGACCTCCGTTCCAGGAGCCGTCTCCTGAAGCTCCATCAGCGCAAGCGCGGTGTTGATCGCCGAGTGCCCGCCACCGATCACCAGCACCCGCTTGCCTGCATAATCCTTTCTCCGCGCGCCGCTAACGTCCGGAATACCGTAGGCGATGCGGTCCGTCGCCGCGGCCTCTCCGGCAACAGGCAGGCCGTCGATGCCGATCGGGTTGGGCTGCGTCCAGGTGCCAGAGGCATCAATGACGGCGCGGACGCGAACCTGCTCTTCGTTGCCGTTACCGTCTGCGAAGCGGACGACGAAAGGCGCGCCGGCACGGTTGGTCGACGAGAGCTTGTCCAATCCCTCGCGCGTTACAGCGATGACGGTCGAGCCAAGCCGGATATTCGGCGCGATTGCAGGTAGGGCGGCAAGCGGCGCCAGATAGCTCCGCACGATTTCGCTCCCGGTCGGCAATCCGTCGGCGGCAGGAGCGCTCCAACCGGCCGCCTCGAGGAGCGAACGGGCGGCGGCATCGATGTTGTAAGTCCACGGTGAAAAGACTTGGACGTGGCCCCACTCCAGGAGGGAAGCCCCGACCGTCTCGCCACGCTCGAAGACAATCGGCTCGATGCCACGGGTGATGAGATGCGCGGCCGCTGCAAGACCGACCGGACCTGCGCCAATGACGGCGGGTAAAAAAAGGGTTATGCGGCGACCTCCTTTTTGGCGGTCCCGCACCGGGAATCGGCACAGCATTCATCGACGAGATAGCCGACCAGCTCCTGCATGCCAGGATAGTTCGCGCGGCAGATCAGCGTGGTCGCCTGTCGTTCCTGCGTCACGAGGCCGGTGTCGACCAGGCGCTTGAGATGATGTGAGAGGGTCGACGCCGCGATCTCGAGCTTTTCCTGGATGCGGCCGACGGCAAGCCCGTCTTCGCCCGCCCGCACGAGCGTCCGGTAGAGCTGCAAGCGCGTGGGATTGCCCAGGGCTTCGAGCTGGGCGGCTGCTTTCTCGATGTTCATGGAAATAACGTATCAGCGCCCGGCATGGAGTCAAGGCTATTTCGATAAAATTCGAAATAGCCTTGCTGCTGCAGGTTGCCTAAGCCGGAACCTATTCACAAAATTACGGTGTCCTTTGCGCGTCTGATTAGCGCCGCTCTGCAGCGTCAAATCGACTTTAGCGAACGCGCTGCTCAAGCTTAGCGGCCTCCTCCTTCCGCTCGCTGTAGCGGTCGGTCAAGTAGTCCGAGACGTCACGGGTGAGGAGGGTGAACTTGACGAGTTCCTCGCAGACATCGACGACCCTGTCGTAGTAGGAGGAGGGCTTCATGCGGCCGTGGGCGTCGAATTCCTGAAAGGCCTTGGCGACCGAACTCTGATTGGGAATGGTAATCATCCGCATCCAGCGGCCAAGCACCCGCATCTGGTTGACGGCGTTAAAGGATTGAGATCCGCCGGACACCTGCATGACGGCCAGCGTCTTCCCTTGTGTCGGGCGGATCGAGCCGACCGAAAGCGGTATCCAGTCGATCTGCGCCTTCATAATGCCGGTCATGGCGCCGTGACGCTCCGGACTCACCCAGACCTGGCCCTCCGACCATTGGGAAAGCTCCCGAAGCTCGTGGACCTTGGAATGGCTTACGGGCGCACCGTCCGGCAGCGGCAGTCCAGCGGGATCGAAGATGCGCACCTCGCAACCGAAATGCGTAAGCAGACGCGCCGCTTCCTGCGCCAACAGCCGGCTGTAGGAAACCGCACGCAGGGAGCCGTAGAGGATGAGGATGCGTGGCGGATGCGTCGCAAATGGCGGGCGCAGCGCCTCTCTGTCGGGCTGGCGCAGGTGCTCCAGGGATACCGCAGGCAGATCAGACAATGCGCTTGCCTTCGTTGTCGAGCACCTGTTCGCCGTCCTCCTTGCTGAACGGCCCCTTGTGCGTGTCCGGCAGGATGTCGAGCACGAGCTCCGACGGGCGCGAGAGCCTTGTCCCGAGCGGCGTTACGACGAACGGCCGGTTGATCAGGATCGGGTGCTCGAGCATGGCGTCGAGCAACTGATCGTCCGTCAGCGCGGGATCGTCGAGGCCGAGCTCTGCGTAGGGCGTGCCTTTTTCGCGGATGGCCTCGCGTACGGTCAGGCCCGCGTCGGCGATCATGCGGACGAGTTCGTCGCGTGACGGCGGCGTCTTCAGATATTCGATGACGGTCGGCTCGATCCCGGCATTGCGGATCATTGCCAGCGTGTTGCGGGAGGTGCCGCAGGCAGGATTGTGATAGATCTTGACGTCCATGGTCATTCAGCACCTTTCAGCTCGTTGAGCGCGGGAATTGCAGTCTTCTCCTCTGCCAGCATCCAGCCGGCAAGCGCCATCGCTAGCAATGCACCAAAAATCTCGGCGAGGATGAAAGCGGGGAGGTCGACCGGGCGGATGCCCGCAAAGGTATTCGACAGGGCGCGCGCTATCGCGACTGCCGGATTGGCGAAGGAGGTCGAGGCCGTGAACCAGTAGGCGGCGGTGATATAGAGCCCGACCAGCCAGGCGATCGCGTCCGACCGGAAGCGGAGCCCGGCGAGAATGGTGAAAACGAGGCCGAAGGCGGCGACCGCCTCTGCTGTCCACTGGCCGGCGCCGGTGCGCGCCGTCGTCGAAACCTGCACGATCGGAAGCTCGAACATGGCGTGCGCGATGAGCGATCCGGCGATGCCGCCTGCGATCTGCGCAACGACATAGAAAAGTGCCGCGTTCGCCTCGATCTCGCGGCGGAGCGCAAAGACCATTGTCACGGCCGGGTTGAAATGCGCACCGGAGAGCGGCCCGAGAACTGTGATCAGCACGACGAGGATGGCCCCCGTCGGAATGGTATTGCCGAGCAGCGAAATCGCCACGTCGTCCGTGAGCTTGTCCGCCATGATCCCGGAGCCGACGACGGTGGCGACAAGCACGGCGGTACCGAGCGCTTCGGCCGCGAGGCGGCGGGGAAGATCGAATGCCATCACTGTCAGCCCGCGTCCGGCCTATCGCGGCCGATCTCGTCGAGGCGCTGCTTTAAAGCGAGCTTGTCGAGAGAGGGCATCGGCAGGTTGATCAAGATCGATATCCGGTTATTCAGCATCCGATAGGCTTCTGCAAAGGCGAAGTGTTTTTCAGGCTCGCTGCCTTCGGCCGCGGCCGGGTCCGGCACGCCCCAATGCGCCGATACCGGCTCCCCCGGCCATACGGGGCAAGCCTCGTTGGCGGCATCGTCACAGACGGTGAAGACGAAATCCATCTTCGGCGCGTCAGGAGTTGCGAACTCGTCCCAGCTCTTGGAACGCGCGAAAGACGTATCGTAGTTGAGGCTGTGCAGGACCTCCAGGGCGAGCGGATGAACCTTCCCCTTGGGCTGCGATCCGGCCGAAAATGCCTTGAACTTGCCCTGGCCGAGTCGATTGAGGATCGCCTCGGCGAGAATCGAGCGCGCGGAATTGGCTGTGCAAAGAAAGAGAACGTTGAATGGCCTATGGTCGTTCACGATTAACCCTCCTCAACAATTGCAGGTTACGGCCTGAATGAGGGGGCGGCAAAGCTCGGGATTGCCGTCGCAGCAGTCTTCCATGAGGTAGGCGAGCAGGTCGCGGAATCCGGCCATGTCGGCGACGTAACGCACCGTCCGTCCATCGCGTTCGGCGCGCACGAGGCCCGCATGGTCGAGCACTCTCAGATGCGCCGATGTCGTGTTTTGGATGGTGCCGAGCCGCGTGGCGATCTCGCCGGCGGGCACGCCATCCTGTCCGGCGCGCACTAGGAGGCGGAAGACCTCGAGGCGTGTATCCTGGCCGAGGGCGGCAAGGGCGGCAAGAGCTGTCTTCTTATCCATATATCCATAAATCCAGATTTATCGGTATGAATAGATACACTTCGTGACAGTATGATGACAGCTTAGAACCCGCGCAGTGCGGCAATGAAATAGATCGCCGCGGCAACCGCGCCGAGCGCGCTTCGGCCGGCATGGAGCTTGCCCCAGCGCGTAAGCAGCGCGCGGGTCTCATCGCCAGCCTCTTCCGGGCGCGTCGCCTCCAGGCGGCGGTTGATGGGCATGACGAAGAGCAGGGTATAGGGCCAGTTGAGGATGATGACCGCAGCCCCGAGACCCCAGAGCGGATTATTGACCTGCCACCATGCCGCGGCGCCGAGCAGCCCGGATAAGATGGCGAGGGAAGCCTGCATCTCGAAACCCCGCTGGTAGGCCGGCCGCCACTCGGCGAGCGCCGAGCGGTCATCGAGGCCGAGCCGTGCCGGTTGCTCGGCCACGTTGATATAGATGGCGGCGCCGAAGAAGATGGAGGCCGTAATGAGAGCGAGCAATCCAAACATTCGACCTTCTCCGTGAGCGAGGGCGATGGGTACGGTGCGACCGATGCATCATAGCATCGTGCGGCGCCGTAGGAGCAAGGAGCACGGCTTCGCCAACCGACGGGCAAACGCCACCGCCAGTAGCGCACTTGTGACAAGCCGGTATCACCGGCGGTAATTTTGTGCGGTGCGAAGCCTCGAGGCTGCGTGAACTTCTGGACAAATTGATTCCGATTTGCACAGTAGCGCCTTGAAATGTCAGCGCTTCCGATCTGGCCCCGGCGTCCCGTCGTGACATGACATCACGGAAAGACGCGTCTGCGTCCAGGCTCGGAGGTTTGGCAACCGGGTGGAGACAGCCGCCGCGTAGTTCCTTAATTCGGCGTCGAATTGGGGATAAAATCGAGCGGCAATTCAGAATGTTACAGTGCCTTGCGCGACCGGCCGGAACGCGAGGCGCTGCAGGGAAGGGGCGCTTTCGTGGCGTTGAAGGCAATCAAAACGGGAACGAGAAACGACAGCGGTATCGTTGCGGCGAAGGAGCTTCTTGCCGCGCGCTTCGGCGAACGTTTCCAGGCGGGTGAGGCGGTCCGGGCCCAGCACACCCACACGACGACCTATATTCCAGCGCAATTGCCGGATGCCGTGGTTTTTCCCGAGAGCGGCGCCGAGGTTCGCGAGATCGTCGAGATCGCCAGCGCGCACCGCGTGCCGCTGATCCCCTTCGGCACCGGATCGTCGCTGGAAGGGCACGTGAACGCGCCGAACGGCGGCATATCGGTCGACATGATGCGGATGAACCGTGTTCTCGCCGTTAACGCCGAGGATCTCGATTGCACGGTCGAACCCGGCGTCACCCGCGAGGACCTGAACGCCTACCTGCGGGATACCGGTCTTTTCTTTCCGATCGATCCGGGGGCGAATGCCTCAATCGGCGGCATGGCCTCGACGCGCGCCTCCGGCACCAACGCGGTGCGCTACGGCACGATGAAGGAGAACGTGCTGGCGGTGACGGCGGTCGTTGCCGGCGGTCGCGAGATTTCGACCGGCCACCGGGCGCGCAAGTCCTCGGCCGGCTACGACCTGACGCGGCTCTTCGTTGGCGCGGAAGGCACGCTCGGTATCGTCACCTCGATCACGCTGCGCCTCCAAGGCATACCGGAGGTGATCTCGGGCGGGGTCTGCCCGTTCCCGACCACTGCGGATGCGTGCAATGCGGTGATCCTGACGATTCAGTCCGGCATTCCGGTGGCGCGCATAGAACTGCTCGACGCGCTGCAGATGAAGGCGTGCAATGCCTATTCGAACCTCGGCTATCAGGAGACGCCGACGCTTTTCGTCGAGTTTCATGGCAGCGCCGAAAGCGTCGAGCTGCAAGCGCGCCAGTTCGCCGAAATAGCGTCGGAATTGGGGTCTACTGGTTTTATCTGGACGACCAATCCGGAAGAGCGCTCGCGGCTCTGGAAGGCGCGGCACAACGCCTATTGGGCACAGAAGGGGCTCGTGCCCGGCGCCGCTATCCTTTCGACGGATGTCTGCGTGCCGATTTCGCGGCTTGCCGATTGCGTCGCGGCGACGCAGGAGGATAGCGCGGCACACGGGCTGGTCGCCCCGATCGTCGGCCATGCGGGCGACGGCAACTTTCACGTCGGGCTGCTTTTCGACGACAAGGATCCAGCCGATGTGGCGCGGGCGGAAGCCTTCGTCGACCGGTTGAACGCACGGGCACTGTCGATGGACGGCACCTGCACGGGAGAACATGGAATCGGGCAGGGCAAGATGCCGTTTCTTGAGGCGGAACTCGGCGATGCGCTGGATCTGATGCGGCAGATCAAGCGCGCGCTCGATCCGGACAATATCTTCAACCCGGGCAAGATCTTTGCCTGACACCGCGGGGATCGGCGCTTAAAGATGCGAGCAGGGCGCGAATGAGACAGACGGGAATGTGACACGGTGCTGGCGCGAATTCTGGTTACCATCGGCGGGCTGATTGTCGTCGCGCTTTTTGCGGCGTTGATCGCACCATTGTTCATCGACTGGACCAACTTCCGCAACGATTTCGAGCGCGAGGCGAGCCGCATCATGGGCAAGCCGGTGGTCGTTCATGGCAGTGTCGATGCCCGCATCCTCCCGTTCCCGACGGTGACCCTCAACGACGTGCGCGTCGGTGCCACCGAGGGTGACCAGCCGATCGTCCAAGTCGCACAATTCTCGATGAGCGCCGAGCTTGCGCCGTTCCTGAGCGGCGAGGCGCTGATCTTCGACATGCGGCTCGATCGACCGAAGGCGCGGATCCGCCTCCTGCCGGACGGAACGCTCGACTGGGCACGTGGGTCGCGTTCGTCGATCCCGGCAAGCACGGTTGTTCTCGAAAAGATCGAGATCGTCGACGGTGAGATCGAGTTCGTCGACGAGCAGACGGGACGGACCCGCCGTGTCACAGATCTTTCCGCCGATCTGTCGGCGCGCTCTCTTGCCGGTCCGTGGAAGGTCGAGGGGCGCGCAGCGCTCGATGGCGAAGCCGGCAGCTTCGCCTTTTCCAGCAACGCGGTGAACGAGGAAGGTGCACTGAGTCTCAGGACGCGGCTGACGCCGGACAAACGGCCGTTCGGTGTCGAGCTCGACGGTGACCTCAAAGTCGTCGACTTCAGGCCCGTTTATGGCGGGCAGTTCACACTGACGGAGAACCGGCCGGCGGACGAGGCCAAGCAAAGTGGGGCTCTGCGCATCAACGGCGAATTCCAGCTCACCAACGAGAGTATCCGTGTACCGGAATTCCGCTTCGAGGCTGGCCCGCCAGACGATCCCTATGTCGTCACCGGCGAGGCGACGCTCGACACCGGCAAGGATCAGAAATTCCTGCTGATTGCCGATGGCCAGCAGATCGACGTCAGCCGCATTGGCAATTCCGGCCGCAGTGGCAAGACCGGCCGCGATCCCGCCATTTCGCTGCGCCAGCGGATCGAGGCGATGCTGGCGATCGCCGCCGACATTCCTATCCCGCAGGTACCGGGGCGGGCGAGCCTAAAGCTGCCGGCGATCGTGATCGGCGACACGACGGTTCGGGACGTGCGGCTCGACGTCAGGCCCGACGGCGCTGGCTGGATCGTCGAGAATGCCGTGGCGCTGCTTCCCGGCCGAACGCAAATGGAGGCCAGTGGGCGGCTGAACCTCAAGGAACAGCGCGCGTTCCGCGGCGACATCCTGGTGGCCTCCAACCAGCCTTCAGGGTTAGCGAACTGGCTGGCGGGATCAGTCGACCCGGCGATCCGCAAGCTGAAGACGGCCGGCTTTGCCGCGACCGTCAACCTGACAGACACATTGCAGCAGTTCGAGAGCCTTGAGGTGGCGGCTGGCCCCGCGACGCTTCGGGGCCGGATCGAGCGCCAGTCGTTCGCGGAGCAGCAGCCGAGCCTATCGCTGCAACTCAAGGGCAACCGTATCGACCTGGAGGCGTTGCAGGCATTGGCCGGTCTCGTCGCCGGCGATGCTTCGACCGGGACGCTGCTGCAGCATGCGATCGCCGCAGATCTCTCCGCCGAGGCATTTTCCGCCTTCGGCGAGGAGGCGCGTGATGTACAGGCGGTGCTGACGCGCAAGAACGGGCAGTTGCAGGCCGAGCGGGTGGCGATCGGTTCGCTGTCCGGCGCCCAGCTTGCTCTTTCCGGCCGGATGAGCGGCGGTCTCGACCAGCCGGTGCTTTCGGCGAAGATGAAGCTTGCCGCTAGCGACTTGACGCCCTTCCTCGAAATGATCGGTCGACACACGGCCGCCCATCCGGCGCTGCAACGGCTGATCAGGGCCGGCCCCTATTATTCCGATGCCGCCTTGGACGTGACGCTGACGGCCGGCAGCAATGAGGGCAGTGCGCCTGTTACGTTCGGTGTGATCGGCACTGCCAACGGCAGTAAGATCGCCGCAAGCTATCAGGCGCCCGATGTCGCCCAAGCGCTCACCGGTAAGGG